>NZ_BAABHC010000020.1:0-56435 GCF_039541895.1 Pontibacter saemangeumensis | reverse complement strand
ATCCAGCTCGTTTTTCTCTTCCATGTTAGCTGCGTTAAAGGTATTACTCAAGAACCTTTGACACAGTTAGTTTTACAGCCTCCACTAAACCTTATTTTTGATAAGCTCCTTTAATTCTTTAGTGGATATTGTTGCTGTCTCTGATTTGTCATAAATGGTCAGCAGATAAACTGTGACCTTTCCAGCTGTATCTTTTTCAACTATTCCTACTATTTCGCTTTCAAGATGGGTAATCACTCTTGCTCCGCCACTTTTTCCTTTTCCTTTGCTTTGGATTGATAACCTAATTTTGTACGAATTACTTCCGAGAGGTGTGCCTAAGTGAGGATTACTAATAAGTTCATTTTGTAGGAACTCCAGTTCATTTATCAAAGAAGGGTATTTCTTTATTAAGGATTTTGCACGTTTACTAAAGTTTTTGGTAAGCCTAATCTCTGTTTTCATTCAGAAAGTCACTGAGGGTTTGTAACTTCTTACCTGTTTTCCGAGAATGTGCCACTTCTTCCAATGCTTCTTTAATTCCTGTTAGTATATGCACTTTATTATTCAGCTTCTCATATCGCTGATTCAGTTCTTCCCATTGCTTATAAGGCACAATTACTGATTTCTTGTGTCCTTCATTATCTACAATAAATTGGATTGGTGTAGCCATGATTTTGATTATTTATCCTATACAAAGATACGCTATTTTAGTTTATCTGTTTTTGCATCCCGCCCAACGGTCTCGTACATGAGGTGAGCGAGGCTAAGCCGAAGCTTTGCTCATGTGCTTGGTTAGCCTTTGTTATTTTATCGTGTCTTCTGATACTAAAGTATTGTTCTTCCAAACTTGCTCAACCCTATAATCTTGATGATAGACTATTCTTTTCCCTTCGGAAATGTTGTTTACCAACTCCTGCTCTATGAATAGTTTACCATCCGATCCATACTTCCTGAACTTCCCATTTGCTTTTCCATTAGCTAAATCGACAATGCTAAAGCTACTGATGTCAATGTAACTTAGAGCTAAGTAGTTTTCATCGAATTCTACTTCGTTCGGCTTTGCAGTTATTACTGCTTTCCAATCCTTATTAGTGGTATTTCCAATTTGGAAGAGAATCCTTGTTGAACAACCATTAATTGGCTTGAACTCCTTCAAGAACTGATAAAGTGCTTGTTCTTCAGCAACGTCAACTGAGACTAAGTAGAAATTCTCACATGGCGACACATGGGTGCACTGGCTGGAGCATTGCTCGTAATCTAATAACTCAAAGCTCGTACTCCCTATTTGTTTATCTTTTTGAAAGGCTGGTTGTTTCCAGTTGGTAGAGAAATCAGTTAGGTAATAAAAGGAAATTACGAGAAGAAGAACGACTCCTATTGTTAAGTACAAGTAGATGTTATTCGTTTTCTTCATGGTTCTAATACAAGCTATCTACCCTATATATAGAGGTCCTTCGGTTAGCCTTTGACCTTTTTAAGACCACCCCTAAATACATAAGATTTTGCTCTGTCAATATAGCCGGTTGTCTGCATAAAACAACGAACCCAAGTTTTTGCCTGCACTCACCCCAACAAATATCCCCTGCCGCTCAGGAGCGGCAGGGGATGCAGGTATATAGGGGGCTATAGCAGATGGCGGCTGATTAGCCGCGTCTGCCTTTGGGCCTGCCGGTGTTCTCTCTTGGTTTGCCAGGTGCGCTTTTGCTGCGCCCGGCAGGGGCTGCCTTGCTGGCGCCTCGGGTACCTCTGCCGCCCGCGCCTTTTTTCCGGAGCGAAGCCGACTTCGGATTCAATAACTCCTCTTTTGGTTTAACAGGCCCTCCCTTCAATCTGGCGGACGCAGGCTTTGGCTTGCCGGCCCCCGCAGTTTTCGGCCTGGCTGATCTGCGCTTCGGTGGTGCCGGGGCTTCCGCTGTATCCAGGTAAGAGGCGTCTTCGGTGTTCACAGATTCGGATAGGAGCTGGTGCAGCGTGTCGGTTTCCTCCTGCGTCAGGTGGCGCCAGTTCCCCACCGGCTGGTTGCCGAGTTTAATGTTCATCACGCGGGTGCGCTTAAGTTTCACCACCTTGTATTCCAGCGCCTCGCACATTCTGCGGATCTGCCGGTTCAGGCCCTGCGTCAGGATGATGCGGAACGTGTTTTTGCCCTGCTGCTGCACAAAGCATTTCTGCGTGACGGTGTCGAGGATGCGCACCCCGCCGCTCATCCGGGATATGAACTCCGGCGTAACCGGCTTGTCGACGGTCACGATGTACTCCTTCTCGTGCAGGTTGCCCGCGCGCAGGATCTTGTTGATGATGTCGCCGTTGTTGGTGAGCAGGATAAGGCCCTCGGTGGGGTTGTCGAGGCGGCCGATCGGGAAGATGCGCTTCGGGAAGCCGATGAAGTCGATGATGTTGTTCTTGTCTTTCGTATCGGTGGTGGTGGTCACGCCGGCCGGCTTGTTGAAGGCGATATAAACGGGGCGGTCAGTGGGTTTGCGGTGCTTGATGGGCTCGCCGTCCACGGCCACTTTGTCGCCGGCCTTCACGGTGGCGCCCATGCGCGCCTGCTTTTCGTTTATGGTGACACGGCCTTCCTCAATGTACTGGTCGGCTTCTCTGCGGGAGCAAAAGCCGGAGTCGGAAATGAATTTGTTCAGGCGTGTGGTGGTATCTGTGGTCATATCTATGTGTCTCTGATCTAAAATGTTGGCGGGTGAGCCGGGTTAATTGAGGGTAATGCAGGGGGCGCTGTTTACTAATCTACGGATTTCGTCCTCCGGGTATATAAAGCGGGGAAGATAGTTTATACCGGGCCGCCCGTTTGTGCGATACAGGCTGTTTATATAGGAGTTGTTCCCTGCGTTACAGTGTGAGTGCCTTGAGCTGCCAAGGTTAATTTCTATGAAAGGTACGCACGTAAAGGTCCTCCACTTTCTGGCGCGCCCAGGGGGTTTTCCGTAGAAACTTCAGGCTGGATTTGATGCTGGGGTTTTTGTTGAAGCTGTTGATGTTGATCTTATACCCCAGTTCTTCCCATCCATAATAATCCACCAGAAGCACGAGGATCATCTCCAGCGTTTTGCCATGCAGCGGGTTGTTCTTTTGCTCTTCCATCATATTCCGCACAAAATTAATTAAATCCGGCGGAATATGTACAGCGGCAGGGGAAATGTAAATTTTGGTTAAGGCTGTAATTGTTTAGCTGATGCTGTTAACCGGTGTATATGCCATCGGGTATGTTTTATAGCTGGCTTTGGTGCTCTCAGTCCGGGCGGCCCCGTTTTCCCTCTCGGCGCTGTGTAAGTGAAGCTGCCGGGGGTAGGGGCCTCCAGGAAAAACTGGAGAAGCTTTCACTTCGTGCAGAATTAAATGTGATACTTTCTTATATATGATATATGGTCCCATATTATTTGGTGCCACTTACTTAGCTGAAACTCTGATATAGTTTGTATGAAATTTCTGTATCCTTCGGAGGGGGTAGGGGGATGATTACACCTGCGAACAAATGTTTTGCTGGCGCGGGTTTGCAACGCGTGCCTCCCTATATGATGCAGGTTTTAAACTTATAGCTGAACATCATAAAAGTTTAAAACATGGTCGGGCCAGAGGCGCAGGAATAAGTAGTCACCGGCGGACATGTTCGCGCCATATATGAATCCTCTACACATCTTTCAGGCACTGGGCCGGGTTTATCCGCGCGGCTTTTATCGCCTGCATGCCCACCGTGAACCAGGCAATGAGCAGCGCCGCCAGCCCCGCGCTTATAAAGTACCACGCCTCCAGTTCTATCCGGTACGCGAAATTGTCGAGCCAGTAGCTGACGAGGAGGAAGCTCAGGGGCAACGCAGCCAGAATCGAGGCCAGCACCAGCTTCGTGAAGTCGCTCGACAGCAGGTACACGATGTTAAACTCGCTCGCCCCAAGCACTTTCCGGACTCCTATTTCCTTCAGCCTTCTCTCGGCCGTGAAGGCTGCCAGGCCAAACAGGCCGAGGCAGGATATCATGATCGCCAGCCCGGCGAAGTACCTGGACAGGGCGGCTACGCGCTGCTCTGCGGCATAAAGTTCCTGGTAATCCTCGTTCAGAAACTTGTAGTCGAACACATAGCCAGGGTTAAAACGGGTGTAAAACTCCTGCAACCGCTCAATGGCCTCCCTTTCCCTGCCGGCTTTTATTTTGACCATTACCTTTGGGGAGGTTTCTGTCTCTAACCTAAAGAACAATGGCTTGATGTGCTCATGCAGCGACTGGAAATGGAAATCTTTCACCACGCCTATGATCTGCTTGTCCTCTCCCCACAGGTTCACCACTTTGCCAATCGGGTCTTTCATGCCCATGGTTTTAACAGCCGCCTCGTTAAAAATTAGCTTTGAGGTGTCGGCTCCGAAGTCACGGGAGAACGCCCGCCCTTCTTTCAGGCTGATGCCGAGCGTTTCGATCATGCCGTAATTTACAGCCACGGTCTGAAAGGCGACAGCATCGTCAGGGTTTTTCCCTTCCCACTCCAGCCCGATAGTGGAGCCGTAGTCGCTGATGATGTTGCCCCCGCTCGAGGCGCTTACAACCCCGGGCAGCCTCCTTACCTCGGCCAGGAAAGTCTCCAGGCTTTCCTGCACGTTGCCCTCGACACTGAAATAGATGATGTTGTCTTTGTTGTAGCCAAGGTTCCTGGTCTGCACGTAGGCGATCTGCTTGTATACCACCAGCACCGATACGATCAGGATCACCGAAAGCGTAAACTGGAAAACGACCAGCCCCTTTCTTGCCCAGAGCTCACCGCCCAGGCCATCGAGCTTTCCGCGAAGCACGGCGGCGGGCTTAAACCCGGACAGGTACAGGGCTGGATAGCTGCCGGCCAGCAACCCGGTCAGCAACGTGGTGCCCAAGGCGGCTAAAACAAAGTGCGTGTCAAAAGAAAGCGCAAGCTGCTTCCCTATAATCTGGTTGAACGGTGACAGTAGAAGCTCTACCAGCACGAGGGCAAGTACCAGCGAGGCAAAGGCCATCAGCATCGCTTCGCCCATGTATTGCAACACAAGCGACTCCCGGCTGGCACCCATTGCTTTTTTGATGCCCACCTCCTTTATCCTCCTGGATGCCTTCGCCGTGGACAGGTTCATGAAGTTGATGCACGCGATCACCAGGATGAAGAGGGCGATCATCGAAAACAGCTTGACGTATTCTATCCTGCCGCCTGCCTGCACTCCATTCTCGTAGTGGCCATACAAATAGTTATCAGAGTAGGGCTTGATAAAAGGAGTGACGTTGGAGCCTTCGGATTTGCGCTTGATAAACCCGGCGATCTTGCGGTTGAACTGCTTCGGATCCGTGCCTTCCCTTAAAATCAGGTATGTTTTGGCGTTCTGGTTGCCCCAATGTATGCCGCCTCCGATCATGTCTCTGAACTCTTCGAACGAAAGTAAAAAATCGTACTGCTCGGAGGAGTTAGAAGGGGCGTCTTTGAAAATACCAGTAATGGTCACTGGTTTGCCGTAGTGCAGAATTTGCCACGAGATGGTTTTGCCAACAACGTTTTCAGTGGTGTTAAACAGCTTTCTTGCCAGTGATTCGGATATAACGATGGCATTTTTATCCGACAGCACCTGGTCTTTGTCTCCCTGGATGAGGGGATAGGAGAAGGCATTAAAAAAGTCCTTGCTTACAAACTGACCTGCGGCCCTGATATGGTTCCGCCCCTCAGAAATGGTGAACATATCAGGGATAATAGAAGAGCTGACGGCATATGTCACCTCCGGCATTTCTTCTTTCAGCGCTTCGGCCATGAGCCCCGGGGTTCCCTCCCAGGTCCTGATGCCTTCGGCGTTGTCGTGGTTCGTCATCACCTGGAAAAGCTGGCTGTCCTTTTCATGAAACTTGTCCACCGACAGCTCGTCGTTCACCCACAGGTATATGAGCAGCGTGCAGGCCAAACCGGTGGACAGGCCAATCAGGTTTATGAAGAACGTGCTTCTGAACCGTTTGAAGTTTCGGTAGATGAGGAGGAGGCTGTGGCGGAACATGGTAGCACTTGTTAGGCAGGTGTGGCAAATATAGATTTATTATATATGGCTATATCCAATACATGTGCCACATTTGTAACCTGTCCTGATATGGCGTACGGGCGCTTTGGCAGCGCTGTGATGTTCGGATTCAGACAGCTTACCGTACGGTATCGTACGGTAAGCCTCCGCTTCAGAGCAGGGTATGTCTCCTGCCGTCCGCTGCCTTTTCCTTTCGTTGGAAGGCAGAGGCCTGGCCCTTACCGTACTTCATCCCCTTAACCCTTTCCTGCCCAGTACATGGAATTGAGAGGGCTTCCGAACGACAGTTCTTTGTGTACTAAGGTCTGTTACGACAGCCACCTATCTTATATATGCACCTTATATAGGAACCAGGCAATCATGCCGCTGCCTGTTATCCTTCAAAGCCCTCCAGCACAAGCATCTTCGTGTTGGCAGCCCGCTGCCGGATGGCCTTTGCCCTGGCGTACTCCGGTGAGTTCCACCAGGCCTTCGCCCGCTCCACGCTCGGGAACTGAAGCAGCACGATGCGTTGAGGCTTCCAGTCGCCCTCCAGCGTTTCGTAGGCACCGCCTCTCACAACAAATTTGCCGTCGTAAGGGACGAGCGAGGCTGGCGTGAGCTGCTTGTAATCTTCATAGGTGGCCGGGTCGGTTACTTCAACTTCAACAAGGACGTAGGCTGACATAAATCTGGCTTTAGGTTAGGAGTATCTCAATAATCGGGTTGAGTTGCCACGGGGGCTATCTACAGTTTTTTGGTTCTATCCGGGTACTGCCCTGTGGCATCGGCTTTGTCGTTGCTCTCCCGCAGTTGTTTTTTCAGTTGTTTGGCGGCATGCTGTATGTTAAAGTAGAGGGGCAGCCGGGCGCCGTCCTCCTCCGAAACATACTCCAGTACATCCAGGTAGTTCCCGTGCGAATCGGTGCCGGCGCTCATGCTGCCGATTTCTGCGCCAAGGTATTTTTTGATGAAATTATGCCCGTCGATGGGCGTAAGTGAGAACAGGGCAGAGTCGGGGTGCAGGCCGGAGCCGGACTGCGCCATGGCAACCATGATGCGGTGGAACTGCCGCCCGAAGTAAGCCGATGAATCGGGCTTGTGCAACTGGTGGTACGCAAACGAGAGCTCGATCAGGGTCATCTGGTGGAGGGGGTGCGTTTTGTTGAAGAGCCTCCCTTTGCTGGCCGCCTCGCGGTATTTGCCCTGGTCGTTGAGTTTGTACAGGCTCCGTTCCACCGCCAGGTCCGGGTAGGCGAGGTAGTTTTTGTCTGCCGTAAAACCGATCAGCAGGGCCAGAACCTCAAAATCGGTCAGGCTGGTGTCGTTCTGCACAAACCGCCTCAGCTGCTTCGGGTAATAAAGCCTGTCTGCCTTTTCCTGCGTGCGGACCAGCAGCTTCGGGTAGTCGGTGTGGTAGGTGAACGAGAACTCCTGTCCGACGGTGGGCATGGCGACAAGGGCAAACAGCAATATCAGAATTGTTTTCATTATGATGGAGAAGTGGTACAAGCGAAGGGTGCTGTATACGTTGCAAATGATGCCGCCTGCAAATCAAACGCAGGACATATAGGGCCGGCGAAAAAAGTATGAAAGCATAAGTTAAAAAAATCTCTTTTACTGAAAAAGTGTTACCGGCAATAAGGTAAAATCTCACCCCCGTTTTGCCCGGTAAAAGGTTCCTGGCGGTATCACCTGTATTCAGTTATGCATGCCAGGCCTTCTGTTTTACGAAATTCACTCTAAATGAGGAATGGGCGAACGCTACTTTTTTGTCACCGGTTCCGGCGACTTGCCGCTAAACCGGGCCGGTGGTTTGCGGTGCCCGGTGCCTCGCTCATAAGCATAGGTCAGCCGGATCAGGGTCGGTTCATCAAACATACGCCCCAGGAACTGCAGGCCCGCCGGCAGGTTCTGGTAGGTAAACCCCATGGGTACCGTAAAGGCGGGCTGCCCGGTATGCGGGGCAATTACCTGGCTGTTGTCGCCTTTATAGCCTTCAAAGTCTCCTACTTTGGCAGGCGGGTTATTCCAGGTCGGGTAAATGAGCGCGTCCACCTGCTGTGCGTCCATGGCGGCTACCACTGCCTCCCGGAAGGCGATTCGCCTCGGGTCAGTATAGGCGTCCCCGCAGGAGGTTTCGTCCATGGCGTCTTCCTCCTCTAAATGGCGCTTCAGGTTCTGGGCTATATAGGGCGCGTATTTGCCGGAGGCGATGATCTCTTCGAGGCTGCTCACGGGCACACTGTCTCCCAAGGCAAAAAGGTACTGGTTGATGTCGTGCCGGAAAACAGAGCACCACTGGTCCTCGCTGAGCTCGGCAAAGTTCTCTATCTCCACGGAGTCCACTACCACCGCGCCCAGCCGGCGCAGGTCGGCGATGGCCTGTTCAAATAGCGCCTTCACCTGCGGGTCCGGGTTATCCTCGCTCAGCGTGCGTAGCACGCCTATGCGGGCGCCCTTAAGCCCATTTTTGTCCAGAAACTGGCGGTAGCTGTCCGGCACGTTGCCCTGGCTGTGGCTCGTGATGGGGTCGGTAGGGTCGTAGCCGGCAATTACCTCCAGCACTTTGGTGGCGTCTTCCACGGTGCGCGCCATGGGGCCGCCCACATCGTTGCGCAGGTACAGGGGCGCGATGCCGCTGCGGCTGGTGAGGCCGAGGGTGGAGCGGAAACCTACCAGCGCATTGTGTGAGGCAGGCCCGCGGATAGAATTGCCCGTGTCGGTGCCCAAGCCCACCGTGCCGAAGTTGGCCGCCACTGCCGCCGCCGTGCCCCCGCTGGAGCCCGCCGGCACATGGCTCAGGTTGTATGGGTTCAGCGTTTCTCCGGCTATGGAACTGATCGTCACCATCGGGCTGAAAGCCCACTCTGCCATATTCGATTTGGCCAGCACAATGGCGCCAGCCTCTTTCAGGGCTTTTACCTGGTAGGCGTCGCGGGCGGGAGCAAAGCCTTTCAGCGCCAGCGAGCCCGCGGTGGTTTGTAGCCCTTTGGTGTTGTAGTTGTCCTTCACGATCACAGGGATGCAGTGCAGCAGCCGGAGCTGTTTTGTCCGGGCATACTCCTGGTCCAGCTGCCGGGCGGTGGCCAGCGCTTCGGGGTTGGTGAGGATGATGGCGTTGAGTTTGGTCGGCTGGTCGAAGGCTTTGATGCGGCCGAGGTAGGCCGTCACCAGCTGCTCGCAGCTGCAGGTACCCGCCTCAAACGCCTTGTGTATGTCGGCGATGGTGGCCTCCTGCACACTGAAAGGGGCTTTCTTTTTAGAAGCGGCGGTTTGCTGCGTGTGTGGCGGCGTGGTGCAGCTGTGGAACAGGAAGAGAATGAGCAAGCTATATATAACCGGGAGAATCCTGGGGCGCATGGGCAGTATTCGTGTTTTAGACTAATGTAAAGCTACTGGTATTTAGGCAAACATGGAAAAGTGTTTCTGAAGTTTGGGGATGTATTTTTGAGATCTTTATAGGCCTTGGCGGAATTGCAGCAGCTTTTTTGAACTTAATGGCCTGTTTATATGCATTTCTGCTAATTATGCATTATGTTTATAGTAAGGCTGATGAGACCCGTAGCCGCCCCTTGCTGTTTCTTATTATCACTAATCCCATTCTGATGCGCTGCCCATAGGTTCTAAAAACTGAGAAAATGATTGTTCTGAATAAACATCCCGGCCAGTTGTGTAACAGACTTTGGGCTTACGTGCCATATATCACCCTCAGCCTGAAAGACAATCACAAGCTGCTTATCCTGCATTTTGATGAGTACTACCATCAGTTCGAGAACCTGCGCGTGCTGCCCGGCATCCGGATAGGAGAGCCCTATGTCGTCAAGAAGAACCACTACTGGAAATGGCTCTTCTTGCATATCGCGAAGCCGCTGCCGCTGCGCCTGCTGCATTATTTCAATGTATACCCTGATAACGAGTTCTGGGAGCAGGGGCACGCGGCGCTGGCAGACCGGAATACCAATATCATCTTCATCAGGAACCGGGAGAACGTGAGGCGCAACGCCCTGCTGCCGGAGTACCAGGAGCAGATAAGGCAGCTGTTTCGCCCCAAGCAGGTGTATGTGGAGAAGGTGACGCAACTGGTACAGGAGCAGCGCGAAAAGTACGATGTGGTTGTGGGCGTGCACATCCGGCGCAGCGACTACAAACGGTTCCTGCGGGGCGCCTATTATTTCGACGACGCCACCTACTGCGCCTATATGGCCAACCTGGAGCTGGAACTGAAGGAGGCGGGCAAATCCGTGGTGTTTCTGCTGTGCTCCGACGAGCCGCTTCAGTTGGCGCACTTCAGCCAGTTTAACACTTTCCGTATAAACCGCCGCGCAGACATAGAAGACCTTTACGCTTTGGGTCTGGCGGATTATATCATGGGGGTGCCAAGCGCTTTTTCGATGTGGGCCTCATTTTACGGAAAAGTGCCTTTGCGTATTCTTCAGCACAAAAAAGAAAAGCTGCACCTGCACGAGTTCAGCGTGATCGTGTCGCAGAACGAATTCGAGAATGGCATGCGGTTTAGACACAGAGAGAAACACTATTTCCCGAGCTGGCAGAGGAGCACAGGTGCATTAGAGCCGCTTCCTACTCACGCTGCCTTCAACCACAGCGAGCAGGACCAGCAGCGTATGAATACTTAACTGTAGCAAAAGCAGCAAACCCCTGTTGCCGCACTTCAGTTTATTTCCCCATCGCGCTCTACCATTTTATATATAACTCAAGCTGCGATATATAAAATTGCTTGGGTTTCGAAGACTGAGAACCCGCCCCTGACCCCTCCCAAGAGGGAAATTCCATGTATGTGAGATTCCCCTCCAGGGGTTGTGGACCCTTGTTAACGGAGGAGTTAGGGGTGGGTCTTGTCTCAACTGCGAACGGAAATCGCAACCTTAGTTATATATAGAATTGCGCGCTCTCTCAAAAAAGTCGATGAACCTGAAAAAAACGGGAAAGGCGGGTTTAGGTATAGGTGATGTGCTTGATTTTTATCAAAGGCGGTAAAATCAAAAATATCTGAAAAAAGTTTATTTTAGAGGAAATAAACGGCTATGTCTTTATTTGCTCTTCAGGTAGTTCTGGTGGCGGGGGCGGTGCAGGGCCTATTCCTTGCTGTGCTGCTCTTCACACGCCCGCAAAACAGGCTGGCAAACCGCATGCTGGGCTTTCTGATGCTGCTGCTGTCCCTGCAGTCGGTGCTGGTGGCCTTCGATACCCGCGAATTTTTCCTGGCATTTCCGCACCTGAGCAAAGTGTCGTGGTTGCTGCCGTCGCTGTTCGGGCCGCTGGTCTACCTTTTCACCGCCAAACTCACCAGCCAGCAACCCGCCTGGCACAGGAGGGACTTCCTTCACTTCATCCCGTTCGTGCTGTGCCTGCTTTACCTCCTGCCTTACTTTGCACAGCCTGCGGCAGCGAAGCTCGCTTACCTGAGTGATTTTGAAAAGGCGTCGGAAGACGATTTCGGAACCCTGAACCAGCTGCTGAACTTCCTGCACCTGGGCTACACAGGAGCCGCCTTATTGCTGATCAGGAAACACGAGCAGCGTATAAAGGAAAATTTTTCTTCCCTGCACAAAATTCGCCTCCGGTGGCTCAGGCAGTTTGTGTGGTTGGTTTTTGGGATCATTCTTTTCGGCGTAGCGGTTTTTTACGCCCGTTTGTGGCAGGTGCCGTGGATGACGGATATATACCACTACCATTACCTGGGTGTGATCGTCTGCATCTACTGGATAGGATATAAAGCTTTGTCGCAGCCCGCCATTTTCAGTAAGGTACAGCCCATAACGCAGGAAGCAGCAGAGCCTGTACCGCTATATGATGTCCGTCCGGATATACAGGAGGAAAGCCCAGTGGATGAAAAAGAGGGAACGGTTGCTGTAAAGTACCAGAAATCAGGCTTGCGCGACGAGGCGGCCGACACGTACCTGCAGCAGTTGCTCGGCTATATGCAGGAGCAGAAGCCTTACCTGCAAAACGAGCTGACGATTCAGGAACTGGCAGCGGCGGTAGCGATACCCAAACACCATCTGTCGCGCATCCTGAACGAGCGGCTTGGTAAAAACTTTTACGACTTCGTAAATGATTACCGGGTTGAGGAGGCGAAGCGCCTGTTGCTCGATCCTGCCTTCAGCCATTACTCCACCCTGGGCATAGCCCTGGAGGCAGGTTTCAACTCCAAGCCCACCTTCAACGCTGTTTTTAAAAAGCAAACAGGCCTGACGCCAACGGCCTTTGTCTCGCAAGCAAAAATACCTGTCTGAGCTTAGCGGATCAGACGATCTCTGTGTATCCAGCCCTTAGATTTGCAGCAACATTAAGCCATCAAAGCCATGAAAACTAAATTTTTAACCGTGTTGCTGCCCATTGTGTTGCTGGTATACTTGCCCTTGCTTTCTGTGGCACAGTCCGCCCAGAAGCAGGAGCAGACGTTTACACCCGAGCATTTGCGAGAGGATTTCACCCGCTTCCGAAGCGCCCTCGAAGAAGCGCACCCCGGCCTGTACCGTTACACGCCCAAAGCAGTATTCGATGCGAAATTCGACAGCACCTTTGCTACGCTCAGCAACCCCAAATCGGAACAGGAGTTCTATGTTGCGCTAAAGCCGCTGGTGACGCTCATCCGCTGTGGCCATACCAAATTCCTCCCAAAAGGAGAGTACAATTATTGGTTCCATGCCGGTCAGTTGTTCCCGCTGAAGCTATATATCACAGGCAGCAAAGCCCACATCCTATATAGCTATGACGGGGCAGCCGAGGCTCCTGCCGGTGCCGAGCTGCGCGCGATCAACGGGAAGCCTTTTGGTGATATACTGCAAAAGCTACTCCCGAACGTGTCGTTTGCCGATGGGCTGGTGCAGAGTTCCAAGTATATAGAATTGAGTAAGTACTTCAGCGGTTACTATGCCTCCTTTATAGAGGCCACCCCGGTATATAGCGTCACATACAGCGGTGCTGATGGCAAGGAGGTTACAGCAGAATACCCTGCCATCCGTTTGGAAACGCTGAAGGCATCGGAACAGCAGAAAGAGGAGGCAAAACCAAAACAATCTCCCTTCAGCCTCACTTTTAACGAGGAGAACGTGGCGGTGCTGAACGTGGACTGGTTCATGAACAGCGAAGAGGCCAAGTTCAAAAAGTTTATGGCGGAAGCCTTCAAGACCATCAAAGAGCGCAACCCCAAGGCGCTGGTGATAGACCTGCGCTACAACGAGGGCGGCATGGACAGCTACGGCATGCTGCTGAGTTCTTACCTGGCGGATAAACCCTTTCAGTACTTTAAAAAAGTGGTCTCAAAGTCAAACAAGAAATTCAGCTTCTCCGATCGGGCACATGAGCCGTGGTATTACGGCTACTTCCGGAGCAGGATGCGGAAGAACGACGAGGGGACCTACGATGTGCAGCCACGAAAGTATCTGAAGGAAATACAGCCTGCCAGGGATGCCTTTACCGGTGATGTCTATGTACTGACGAATGGCTGGAGCTTTTCGGTAACAGGAGAGTTTGCCTCCGTGGTGCATCACATGGGCCGGGCCACTTTTGTAGGGCAGGAAACGGGCGGCGCATACCAGGGCGATAACAGCGGGTACTTCTCTATCTTGCCCCTGCCGAACACGAACATCGACCTGGGCATCCCGCTCTGGGCCTACTACACGGCCATTGCCAAAGAGCCTGTGAAAGACCGCGGCATCATCCCGCACCATATCGTGGAGCCTACTGTGCAGGATGTGCTGACGGGTACAGACCGCGAGCTGCTATATACCCTGGAACTTATCAGGAAGAAAGCCGCCTCCCAGGCAAACTCAAAGTAACAGCAGCACTTACTTACTGATTTCAGAAAAAACTTCGAATAACAGGTTGGGCTCTATATAGCTTCACCAGCTTCTCTATTCCCTGTAAATTCCTACAAAATAAAACTATGAAAAAGATCATGACAGCCATGCTGGCTGCTGCCCTGGCTTTGGCTATAGGCAGCCCTGCGGTACTGGCGCAGGACACCGCGCTCTATAAACTGCGCCTGTCGCTCTCCCTGCCCGACCTGCCTCAGAACCAGGATTTGCCTTACAGGTACCCGACGATGCAGCAAAGCCTGGAACTGAGCAACAACTTTTACGACCTTGGTTACAGGGGAATCGATCTGCTGGGCGATAAATTGATAAGAGTAGATGAAGCAGGGGCCACGCCAGGCAAGCTCCTGTTGAACAAAACCGCAAAGTATCTCCTGAGCCTGGGTTTTGTGCGGTATGGGAGCGAGCTACCCATTACTCTGGGGATATGGGCGCACGAAGAGTTTCATCGGGCTGTGCTGGGGGTGAGTGGCGTAAACGCCACGAATGGCAACTGGCTCCTCAGCCGCTGGGACGGCACCGTGTATGGCGTCAGCGACGGGCAGCTGTCTCAACTGAAAGCGCATGATCTGAAAGGGTTGCTGTATTCGTATGTGGCAGGGGTGCATGCCCAAAGCCTGAGCACCCAAACGAACCTGCTGAACGACTTTTACCACAAGCGCATCATCTATAAAAACGCTTTGTACCTCTATAATGCCTGGTATACCTGGCACTACCTCCGGTTCTCTACCAGCAACGCCTCCAACACTGTGAAAGTGGATGCCCCGCCCCATGAGAACCTTGATCCGGTGCAGCGTGACTATGCGGGCGCTGATTTTACTGCCTGGGCATATGATATGTTCAGCCCTGACCAGCCTTATACAACCCGCGACCCGTTCCCGAACGGGGAAGGGGTAAACCGAAGAGTTGGTTTCAGCGATCTGTCGCCGGAGGCACAGGACTACCTGGAAAAGCAGGAACGGCTGTCGCTGATTAACTTCATTAATCCGGCTGTCTTTTTTGTGAACAGCATCAACCTGGGCCGGCATGTTTCCTTTAACTTCTTTGGGCAGTATGTGCCCACGCATTTCGGAAACGATATTGGGATGCTTTTGCCGGTGCGCTACAGGAAGAGCAACCTGTTGCTGGGCCTGCACACGTACAACAACCGGCGCCAAACTTTCGGCGGTTTGGAAATAGGCTTGCTTGAGAAAGCCTTGGACAAACGCGACAGGTTGCAAGGCTCGCTGGTGCTGCATGCGTGGGTGCAGCCCGAAAACCAAAGCTTCTTCGACGAAAAGGGTAAAGCAGGCGGTGCGGCTGAACTCAACCTAAAATACAGCTTAGGGCGGCATTTTTCATCGTTCGTAAACGTGGCAGGCAAAACAAGAGGCTGGCAGGCAGGAAATCCGTACCTGAACAAGAACGTGAGCGCACGGGTAGGGTTGAATTATGACCTGCGCACTTATTAGAGTGAAACGATATAGGCGGCCATAACCGATTATACAGGTCCAAAGGGGCAGATAAGCGAGAAATGAGGACACGTTGAGGATGCAGGTATCTTGAAAATAATACAATAAATTTTCAAAATACCCTTAAATTGGAGTGCCGACCTGCACCAGTGCAAGTCAGGTTTGTGCGGCTTTCTATCCAATTTTATATACTGCGTTTACCAATGCCAAAAATTTACCAGGTCATAGGCTTCTCCCTGCTTATGACGGCTACCCATATCTCCTGCTCCGGTTCCAAGGTGCCACAGCAGCTGCAGACTGAAGTCACCAATGAAGTTGCTAAAACCGAGAATAACGAAAAGCCAAAGCCTGCTGCCAGAAGCGGCATCAGGAACTACGGCGACGTGATCACGAAAGAAGCCATCTCAGACGAGGGGTTGTTCACCATCCACAAAGTTGGGGACAAGTACTACTACGAGATACCGGATTCGCTGCTGCAGCGCGACTTCCTGTGGATCAGTCGGTTCGCGAATCTCCCGTCCGGACTCGGGAACGGCTACGTGAACGCCGGCTCTTCGGTGAACGAGCAGATGGTGGTGTGGCAGAAGTTCGAGAACAAGATCGTGCTGAAAACGAAGTCTTACAATGCCTTTGCCGCCGATTCGCTGCCCATCAGCCTGTCGGTGCAGGCCAACAATTACCAGCCTACGCTATATGCCTTTGACATTGCGGCGCTGTCAAAGGACTCCGCAGGCTTTGTGATCGACGTGACCAAGTTCCTCACCAGCGATATAAAAGCCTTCAGTGGGCTGGATGCGGAGATGCGGAAGAATTACAAAGTGAGCAAACTGGACGAGAGCCGCAGTTTTATATATAGCGCCAAAAGCTTTCCGCTGAACCTGGAGGTGAAGCAGGACTTTACCTACGACGCCGCCGAGCCGCCCTCGAACTCCGCCACGGGCTCCATCAGCCTGATGATGAACCAGTCGATGGTGCTGTTGCCGAAGGTGCCGATGCAGCCCCGCCTCAACGATTACCGCGTGGGCTACTTCAACATCCGGCAGATTGACTACGGGTCGGAGGCGCTGAAGGCAGACGAGAAATCCTATATACGCCGCTGGCGCCTGGAACCGAAGGATGTGGAGGCCTACAAGCGCGGTGAGCTGGTGGAGCCCGTGAAGCCGATTGTGTATTACCTCGACCCGGCCACGCCTGTTAAGTTGCGGCCCTATATAAAAGCGGGTGTGGAGCAGTGGAACAAGGCCTTCGAGACGGCAGGTTTCAAAAACGCCATCCTCGCCAAAGACCCGCCTTCGCCGGCAGAAGACCCTGATTTTAACCCCGAGGATGTGCGTTACTCCGTGATCCGGTATGTGGCCAGCACCACCCGCAACGCTGTGGGGCCAAGCGTGTCGGACCCGCGATCCGGGGAGATCATCGAAAGCGACATCATCTGGTACCACAACCACCTGCGCTCGTACCGCAACCGCTACCTGTTGGAGACAGGCGCAGCCAACCCGAACGCCCGCACCCTCGACACGCCCCTGGATGACCTGGGCGAGATGATGCTGGAGGTGATCACGCACGAAGTGGGCCATGCGCTTGGTCTGCCACACAATATGAAGGCAAGTGCTGCTTACCCGACCGACTCGCTCCGCTCCGGCAAGTTCACGCAGGAATACGGTATTGCCGCCACCATCATGGACTACGCCCGCTACCACTACGTGGCGCAGCCCGGCGACAAGAACATCCGGTTTGTGCGCCAGTTGGGGCCATATGACCACTACGCCATCAACTGGGGCTACCGCTTCCTGCCGGATGCGAAAAGTGCCGAAGCCGAGGTGCCGACGCTATCGAAATGGATAAATGAAAAGTCCGCGAACCCGATCTACCAGTTTGGCAGCGGCAGCGGCGGCTACGACCCGGAGAGCCAGACAGAGGGCATTGGGGCGGATGTAATCAAGTCCAGCACTTATGGGCTGGCGAACCTGAAAAAGGTGGCCCCGAAGCTATATGACTGGACTGCAAGCAAAACCAACGACTATGATGACTTGGACGAACTTTATGGTGAGCTGCTCGGCGTGTGGAGCCGCTACATCGGCCATGTGGTGACAAACGTGGGCGGGGTGCATGAAAACCGGCTGAAGCCAGACCAGGCAGGATTTATATATACCCCGGTGGCGGCCAGAACACAGGCTGCTTCACTGGACTGGCTGCTGAAAAACGCCTTTACCTCGCCCGAGTGGCTGAATCAGACCAACATCTCGCGCAACATCCATCACGCCAGCTATGTGGAGAACATCCGTAGTTTGCAGGTGCGGCACCTCAACAACCTCCTGTCTCCAGACAGGATGGCCCGCCTGATGGAAAACGAGGTGAACAACGTCAACTATAATGCGCTGGATATGGTGCGCCAACTCCAGCGCGGCATCTGGAGCGAGGTGTACAGCGGTGCCAAGATTGATATATACCGGCGCAACCTGCAGAAGGCGTACCTCGACCGCATGCACCACCTGCTCAACGAGGAGCCCCCACGCAGCCGCAGCAGTTACGGTACGCCGGTAGAGATCAGCCAGTCCGATATTCGCTCTATTGTGTGGGGGGAGTTGGTGAAGCTGCAACGTCAGCTTAAAAGTGCCCAAAGCCGCTATGCTAATGACCTCAGCCGGTACCACGTGGATGACGCCCTTGTCCGGATTGACAAGATTCTGAACCCGGTAAAAAGCTAAGAAAAGCCCTTCTAACCAGAAGGGCTTTTTATATATATCGTATGTGTCTGAAACACGATGTGTTATTTTAAATCCGCCGCTGTTGTGTGTTCTCACCAACAGCTTGTTGGTCAAAAGACACAACAAGGGCGGCCAAAGTCCCAACACCTAAGCATAGGCAGAGATAAAGCCGGTGCTACTGTTTCTCCAGTTTCTTCAGTTCCTGCGTTATATAGGTTTTGGGAAGCCAGCGCTTCGTCACCAGCACACCTTCAATTTTTTGTGTTTGTACGATTTGCTCCAGCGGGTTGCCAGCCAGTAAAACCAAGTCGGCGGCGGCACCTTCTTTGATGATGCCTATATCGGGCCGGTTCAGAAAACGACCGATGTTCACGGTGCCGGTGCGGAGCGCTTCGTAGGGCGTTAGCCCTGCATCCACCAGGTACTTCAGCTCGTGGTGTGTGGAGAAGCCCGGCACGTTGAACACCTGCGGCGCATCGGAGCCCAGCAGTAATCCCACACCGTTCCGGTTGCATTCATATATAAGCTTCTGCCGGAGGTTGATATAATTGGCAATTTCAGCAGCATCGTACTGCGGGTTCTGCATCATATCCTTTTTGGAAGTGGTCCATTTTTCTAAAGTGCCCGGGTCCATATAGATCATCTCTGGTACCTTGCGCAGCATCTCCGGGTCTTTATCGGCGGCTATCCAACGCTCGGCCAAAGCCTGCGTCGGCACCACCCATATGTTGTTTTCGCGGAGAGCGGTCATAAGCTTGGGGATGCGGGACTCATCCGCCTGATCCGCAATATACATGGCAAACAGGCCCGCCCGCTGCTCCGGAATCGTATCCAGGCCCGGCACCAGCCCTTCCACAAAGCCATCCATATGGTCGATGGACGCATAGCCCGCCTCAATAGCAGGCCAAATGCCCACCTTGTAGGATACATGCCCGGCAAACGGAATGCCCACTTCGTTAGCGGTTTTGGAGATTGCCGCAAAGGTTTCGGGGGTAAGGCCGGGGTGCAGCTTCAGGAAATCATACCCTGCCTGCTTCTGCGCGCGCACCATCTTTGCGCCCTGCTCCGGGGTTTTTACGGTGTTGCCGTTAAAGGAGGGGCCGGAGGTATAGAAGCGGGGGCTGATGAGTTCGCCACTCTGTATCCGCTCGCGCAGCTCCAGGTGGCGCGGGTGGCCCAGCATGCCGCGTATCGTGGTGATGCCGTTCAGGGCGAATAGCCGCAGCACTTCTTCCATCGGCTCAAACTCATCGACGGGCGGTACGTGGGCATGCATCTCGGCCAGTCCCGGCATCAGGTATTTCCCGCTGCCGTCTACCACCAGGGCGTCTTTGCTGTATTTTACTTTGCCTGAGCTTCCGAGGGCCGTTATTTTTCCGTCTTTGACCACCACATCCTGGTTCTGCAGCACCTGCTCCCTGTCCATCGGGATGACGTTGACCGCGCGGAAAACGATCTGGCGCTCACTGGAATGCACCGGCTCCTGCGCCCTGCCATTGAAGCCAAAGAGCAAGAGAAAACATGCCAAAGCTGCTTTCAAAAATTTGTTTGAGGGATATCGTGGCATAAGACGTACAGTTAGAGATGAAACGAAACAGCAGGCATATAGGATCTGCCTGTGAGAAGGTAAGTCCTTTTCAGGAAGCACCATTCTACCTTAGAATACTTATAAACTGGGCGAAGTGTTTAGAGGCGGGAGAACAGCAGGTTGTTTTGCTGGCTTTTTTGTTTTTAAATTTGAGGCCTGATTTATATATAATCCCTGTGGCTCTATATAAACCATCGTTTTTAGCCCAGCACACTTTTGCCTATGCATCCGATTTCCGCTACCATCAACCACATTGCCCTGCACGTGCACGACCTTAGCCGGAGCACAAAGTTTTATGAGGAGGTGCTGCAGCTGCGGCAGATACCCGAACCGTTCAAAGACGGGTGGCACGTGTGGTACAGCATGGGAGGGCGCAGCCAGCTGCACCTGATAGAAGGCGCCCCAAGCCATATCGTGCACCAGAAGAGCACCCACATCTGCTTCAGCGTTGCGAGTTTGGAGGATTTCATGGCGAACCTGGAGGAGTTGCGCATCCCCTACGGAAACTTCGAAGAGACTTCCAAAACCCCGAACATGCGCTCAGACGGAATCCGGCAGATCTTTTTCCAGGACCCGGACGGCTACTGGCTAGAAGTGAATGATGATCATGCATAGGTTGAAGCCCTGTGCTTAAAGCCAATAGGTTAGCTATAAAGGTAGTTGCAGGATTTCAGCTATGTAGCTGCTCTCTACAACCTTTTGCGCTTCATACAGTTTGAAACAGAAAGCCATGAAATAAAACTGAACTTATGAAAGCAATTACTTTACCTGAGCCGGGGGGCGTAGAAAATTTCCAGATTGAAAATATAGAACAACCAGTGCTCCAGAAGAATGAGGTGCTGGTGAAAGTAAAAGCCATCAGCATCAATCCTGTCGATACCAAAACACGCGAGGGCAAAGCCTTTTATAACCAGCTGAAAGAAGAGAGCAAAGTAATCTTAGGCTGGGACATTTCAGGAATTGTGGAGGCTGTAGGCGAGGATGTAGAGTATTTTAAAGCGGGAGATGAGGTGTTCGGGATGGTGAACTTCCCTGGCAGCGGGAGGGCTTACGCCGAGTATGTGGCGGCCCCGGAGGCCCATCTGGCACATAAGCCGGCCAACATCTCGCATCAAGAGGCCGCTGCCGCTACCTTAGCCGCCCTTACGGCCTGGCAGGTGCTGGTACACGAGGCAGACATTCAGCCTGGGCAGCGCGTGCTGATCCATGCTGCAGCGGGTGGGGTAGGACATTATGCCGTGCAGATAGCGAAATTCTTTAAAGCTTACGTGATAGGCACAGCTTCTTCTGAAAACCATGCCTTCTTGAGAGACTTAGGAGTAGACGAGTCGATTAACTATAAAAGTCAGCAAGTGGAGGATGTGGTGCAGAGCGTGGATATAGTACTCGACTCGCTGGGTGAGGAAAACACACGCAGATCCTTGAAAACGCTGAAAGACGGTGGCAAAATTATCTCCATACTGGGTGGTGCAAAAGAGGAGGTGCAGGCGGAGGCAAGCAAGCGAAACATAGAGGCGAAGAATTACCTCGTGCATTCCAGTGGCGAGGATATGGCAAAGCTGGCAGACCTGCTACAGCGAGGTATCCTGAAGTCGCATGTGGCCTATACCTTTCCTTTCGAGGATATGGCGAAAGCGCATCAGCAGGTAGAAACCCGTAAAACCAATGGGAAGGTAATTGTTCTTGTAGATTAAGAAAATATAGTTGGCGGCTCAGCCTCGTTTAGTCATACAAGCCGAGGTCAGCATATCCATATATTCCATATATCCTAAATGTACAGGAGCTTCAGACTGTAGTGTGAATCCAGAGTTTTTAACATTCCACTGGATGGTTCATATTATGGCTTGCATATAAAACGGAAGCCCCTCTGGTCAGAGGGGCTTCCGTTTTATATGCTTTTTCTAAATGCATAAATTAATAATCGTCCCGCTCGATGGCGGCCACGCCCGGCAGCTCTTTGCCTTCCATATACTCTAGCAACGCGCCGCCGCCGGTCGATACATAGGATACCTTGTCGGCATAGCCCAGCTGGCTCACGGCTGCAGCGGAATCGCCGCCCCCGATGAGGGAGTAAGCGCCACGGCGGGTAGCTTCCACCACGGCCTCAGCCACCGCTTCGGTTCCAACCGAGAAGTTCGACATCTCGAATACGCCCATCGGGCCATTCCACAGGATGGTTTTCGAGTTGGCGATCACGGCGGCGTACTCTTCGCGGGCGTTCGGGCCAATGTCCAGCCCCATCCACATGGGCTTGATGTGGTGGCTCAGGCAGGTATCGATGTTGGCATCGTTGCTGAACTCGTCTGCTACCACCGAGTCAACGGGGATCATCAGCTGCACGCCCTTTTCGCGGGCCATGGCAATCAGGCGCCGGGCCAGTTCTACCTTGTCTTCTTCCACCAGCGAGGAGCCGATATTGCCGCCGTCTGCTTTGATGAAGGTGTAGGACATGCCGCCACCGATGATCAGGTTGTCCACTTTGTCCATCAGTCGCTCGATGATGAGGATTTTGTCTGAGATCTTGGCACCCCCCATGATAGCGGTATAAGGGCGCTCCACGTTCTCCAGCACACGGCGCGCGTTCTCCAGTTCTGCCTTCATCACATACCCCACTACTTTATCGTTCGGGAAGTAGCGTGCAATCACGGCCGTGGAGGCATGCTCGCGGTGCGCCGTACCGAAGGCGTCGTTCACGTACACATCGCCTAAAGCGGCCAGCTCTTTGGCAAAATCCGGGTCGCCTTTCTCCTCGGCCTTGTGGAAGCGCAGGTTCTCGAGCAACAGAATCTCGCCCGGCTTCAGGTTATGCGCCATCTGGGCAGCCTCCGGGCCAATGCAGTCGTTGGCAAACCAGACGGTGGTGTTAAACTCATCTTTCAGGCGGTCCACCAGGTGCACGAGTGAGAATTTCTCCTCAGGACCGCTTTTTGGGCGCCCCAGGTGCGACATCAGGATAACCGCGCCCCCGTCGTCGAGGATCTTCTGGATGGTGGGCACTGCCGCACGGATGCGGTTATCGTCCGTGATGTGGTATTTCTCGTCGAGGGGCACGTTGAAATCTACGCGCACCAATGCCTTTTTGCCGGCAAAGTTATACTGGTCTATGGTTCTCATGAAGTGGTCTGGTTTCGTTATCCGATACTCGTTGTTCGTTATTTAGAAATTTTTGTTGCTGCGGCAAATATAGCAAAATGGGTATAAGTTGTGAGGCGGAGCATGATTTTGTAAGCAGGGGTGCTGTTCCTGCGCCTGCAAATCAGCCAATGTATATACCCGGCTGGCCAGGGGCTTTGCTGCCGCGTAACCTCCTCAGAAGGGCAGCAGCGGGCAATGCCAACCGTGAAAACAACTTTAAACTCATTATTTTAAATCTTAACTTTACTTCCTGAATTGTTACCTTTGCAGGAATGAAAGTAGGAATAATTTTCGGTGGGCCGTCGCGGGAGCGTGAGATTTCGTTTGCAGGTGGCCGTACGGTTTTCGATAACTTAGACAAGGCGCTGTTTGAGGCAGTTCCGGTATTTGTTGACAGCTTCGGCAATTTTATATTGCTCGACTGGCAGTATATATACAAAGGCACCATCCGGGACTTTTACCCGCCCGTGGACGCCCTGCCGGAGACGGAGCACGGCCTGCAGATCTATATGGAGTCGCTGGGCGAGCTGAGCATTGCCGAGCAGGACGCCATCATCGCCAAAGCGGGCAGGCGCCTGCTGCCCCACGAGTTCAAAAACCATTTCGACTTCGCGTTTCTGGCGCTGCACGGCCCCTACGGCGAGGACGGCAGCATACAGGGGTTGCTTGAGTGGTACCATATCCCTTATTCCGGCTCCGGCATCCTGCCCTCCGCTATCGGCATCGACAAGGCCGCGCAGAAGGAGATGCTGAAGCAGCACGGTTTCCCCACCCCCGATTACAGCACCATCCAATACGGTGACTGGTCGGACAAGACCAGGCGCGGGAAAATATTCGAGCAACTGGTAGACAAGCTCGGGCTGCCGCTGGTGCTGAAGGCGCCGCACCAGGGCTCCTCTATCGGTGTCTCCATCATCAAGGAAAATGACTTCGCGGCTTTTGAGGCGGGCGTGGAGCGCAGCTTCTTCACCAAAACCATTTACAAGAGCCAGTGGCTGGCGATGGGCGAGGAGAAGCAGCTGACCAGCATGAAGCAGCTCGTGGACATCCGGGAGGGGATCGGTATGCCGGTCCTGCTGCAGGACGGCACGATTGTATACCACCCGGAGGAACTGCTGCATCATATCAACTACACCTTCAGCAGCACCGCCACCGACAGCCTCACGCTCACCAACGTGGAGCACGAGCAGCAGATCCTGGTGGAGGCTTTCATCAAAGGCAAGGAGTTCTCCTGCATCGTGGTGCAGGACGAGACGGGCAAGCCGCTCGCGCTGCCTCCGACGGAGATCGTGAAAGGCAGCGAGGTGTTCGATTACCGCTCCAAGTACCTGCCCGGCCTGAGCCGCAAGATCACCCCGATCAACCTGCCAACCGAGCAGATACAGGAAATACGGCAGGCGACCAGCAAGCTGTTCAGGGCCTTTGGCTTTAACGTGTATGCCCGCCTCGACGGCTTTATCACCGACAGCGGCGAGATCTTCCTGAACGACCCGAACACCACGTCCGGCATGCTGCCGTCGTCGTTCTTCTTCCACCAGGCAGCGGAGATCGGGCTGAACCCGTCACAGTTCCTGACCTATATCATCCGCACCTCGGTGGCCGAGCGCCTGAAGTCGGGCAAGGACACTGTGAAGCTGACGCGGCTGTTGCAAAAGCTTGATGGCGCGATCAAGGATGAGCAGGCGCACCGCCACGACAAAATACGCGTGGGCGTGATCATGGGGGGCTACTCCTCGGAGCGCCATATATCCGTGGAGAGCGGGCGCAACATATATGAGAAGCTTTCCTCGTCCACCAAATACGAGCCGCTGCCCATCTTCCTGACCGGCAGCAACGAGGCGCACCGCCTGTACACGATCCCGGTCAATATCATGCTGAAGGACAACGCGGACGACATCAAGGAAAAGATCCAGCACTTCGAGAAGGGGGGCAAGCCGCACCCGGTGCTGGCGCAGATCATAGAGGAGGCGGAGAGCATCACCCGCAAGTACACGGGCCGCAGCCTGCAGGAGCCGCAGCGCATTACGTACGCGCAGCTGAAAAACCTGGTGGATGCGGTGTTCATCGCCCTGCACGGTCGCCCGGGCGAGGACGGTGCGTTGCAGGCGGAACTGGAGAAGCTGCATATCCCGTACAACGGCTCCGGTATCCGTTCGTCGCGCATCACCATCAACAAATACGACACCAACGAAATCCTCGCGAAGCACGGCGTGCCGGTAGCCAAGCACCAAATGGCGCTGAAAGAAGACTGGCTGCAGGACAAAGAAGCGTTTTTCCAGCAGATAGAAGCAGCTTTCCCATATCCATTTATCGCGAAGCCCGCAGACGATGGCTGCAGTTCTGCCGTTAAGAAAATAAAGAACCGCCGCGAGCTGGAGGCCTTCTCCACGCTGATGTTCCGCGACATGGAGGAACTGGATACGGAGTGCGCTCGCACGCTGTCGCTTGGCTTTAAAGAGGAGTTCCCGAACAAGGCGGGCTTCCTGGTAGAAACGCTGATATCCCGAAACGGGGCGAAGCACTTCCTGGAAGTGACCGGCGGCCTGCTGACCAAATACGGCCCTGACGGCGGGGTGGAGTACGAAGTGTTTGAAGCCTCCGAGGCGCTGGCCGAAGGCGAGGTGCTGTCGCTGGAGGAGAAGTTCCTGGCGGGCGAGGGGCAGAACATCACACCGGCGCGCTATGCCGCCGACCCGGTGCGCCGCCAAAAAATATCCGACAAAGTAAAAGAGGACCTGAGGCGGGTGGCGCAGATTTTGCAGATAGAAGGCTACGCCCGCATCGACGCCTTTGTGCGCGTGCTGGAGAACGACGAGGTGGAGACCATCATCATCGAGGTAAACTCACTTCCCGGTATGACGCCGGCCACCTGCATCTTCCACCAGACGGCCATCAGCGGGTACAAGCCCTACGACTTTATCAACCGGATTCTACAGTTCGGCATCGAGCGCAACCGGATGAAAGCAGAAGGTTAGAGAGGAAAAGATGGATGTGGTTGTTTAGGAGCGATTTTAAAATTGCGGTGAACAAGCGGCAAGCTAACCATTGAAAAATTTAGGAGTTATATTCCCCCATGTTTAGAGCGAAATCATTTGTAGGTGTTCTCATACATCTGAGCCTGATGGCAATTATTGTGGTTGCCATGATCGTAGGCTTCTTTTATATATACCTGCCCTCTGCCACCAACCACGGCGAGAGCATTTCGGTGCCCCGGATTGAAGGCATGCAGCTGACGGATGCCGAGGAGCTTCTCGAGCAACAGAACCTGCGTTATTTCATCAACGACTCCAGTTACAACTCCAACCTGAAGCCCTATACCATCCTGACGCAGGACCCGTCGCCGGACGCGAAGGTGAAGGAAAACCGCAAGATCTACATCAGCGTGAACATGAAGAACCCGCCGATGATAAAAATGCCCAAGCTGATCGACGGGTCGGTGAAAAATGCGGAGCTCATCCTCAAAAGCTACGACCTGAAGAAAGGCGAGGTCACGATGGTGCCGGACCTGCAGCAGAACGCCGTGCTCAAGCAGTTTGTGAACGGCCAGGAAGTGAAGCCGGGGGAACTGATCCCGAAAGGCTCGGTAGTGGACCTGCACGTGGGCGACGGCCTGGGCAACACGGAGTTTGAGGTGCCGGACGTGGTGGGCATGCCCGTGGATGAGGCGTCGGTGCTGCTGGTGGGGCAGGGGCTCCAGATCGGCAACATCATCTATGTGCAGGGCAGCGAAGAACCGGACGGCACCGTGCTGAAACAGCGCCCGTTTGCCGAGGTGGGCGCCGTGATCCGGGTCGGGGAGTTCGTGGACCTCTGGGTGGCGGGCGAGGAGCCGGTACAGGGCATCGAGTAAGATAAGCTGAAAATAGTAGGAGCGCCTGCCCGAAAACGGCGGGCGCTTTCGTTGTACATGCAAAGCAGGAAGATGAGAAAAACGCTGGCGCTTTTACTTTTGATGCTCTGGGGGGCGGGAACGGCCATGGCACAGGCCGTGCTGCAGCCGCTGCAACAGGAGGTGCGCCAGCCGCAGCGGAACAGCGTGCCCCTGCGTATGGCGGCTGTCTCTCTTCCTTTTTTCGATGATTTCGCGGCCGCCTCGGTCAGGCCGGACGAGGCACGCTGGCTGGCAGATGGCGGCGTATATATCAACAACCGCTACGCCCTGGCGCCCGTCACCATCAATGTGGCCTCCTTCGACGGCTTGAATGGGCTCGGGCAGCCGTATTCCCCGGGCTCAGCCAGTGCCGGTGCCTCCGATACGCTTACTTCGCAGCCCATCCAGCTGGGCAGCCTCACCTCCCAGGATTCGGTGTATCTCAGCTTCTACTGGCAGTCCGGGGGGCTGGGCGATGTGCCGGACCTGACCGGAAGCAACCTGCGCTACCTGCAACTGGAGTTTAAAGACAAAGCCGGCGCCTGGCGCGAAGTGTGGCGGCAGCCAGCCGTTGGTGCTGTGACAGAGTTTGCGCAGGTATATATAGGCCTGAAGGAAGCAGCGTATTTCCATAACGATTTTCAGTTCCGTTTCCAGAATGTGGGGCTGCGCAATGGCCTGGCCGATGTGTGGAACCTGGACTATATAGAGTTCGCCAAAAACCGCCGCAAAGGCCAGAACACATCCCGCGACATTGCCATCAGCCAGGGCGTGAGCAAGCTGCTGCAGCACTACACGGCCATGCCCGCACGGCAGTTCCGGGCCAACCCGGAAGGCGAGCTGGCGCAGGAAGTGCGCGCTACCCTGAACAACCTCGGCGGGCTGCCGGGCGCCATCAGCTGGCGCGGCTATATACAGCAGGTAGACGAAGCCACAGAAAACACGTTTCTACGCGGCCAGGACCTGGTGCCTGCCGCCGCCTGGCAGTACGAAATAACAGGAACCCCCGGCTTAAGCAGCCTCCGCATTCCCGGAGAAGGCCATTTCACCCTGCTCCACGGCATCCAGCTCGACACCAGGGAACCGGACCCGCTGCAGCGCGCCAACGACAGCACCGAGCGCAAAACAGTGTTCTCCGACTACTACGCCTACGACGACGGCACGGCAGAGGCAGGCTTCAGTTTTGTGGGCACAGGCAACACGCAGGTGGCGCAACGCTTCAGCCTGAACGAGCCGGACCAGTTGAGCGCTTTCCGGGTGTACTTCCCGCGCATTGGCGGCAGGGATATGTCAGGCTCCCCGCTTTCCTTCCGGGTGTGGGCCGGCAACGACAGCGTGCCCGGCGAGGTGCTGCATCAGCAGAGTTTCCAGATCCAGTACACTGACACGCTCAACGAGTTTTACGAGGTAAAGCTCACGAAGCTGGTGCCGGTGGAGGGGAGCTTCTATATCGGCTGGTCGCAGAACGGGAGCTCTTTCGTGAACATCGGGTTTGATCGGAACGAAAATGCCCAAGGCCGCCGCTTTACCTACACCCCAACCGAGGGCTGGACACCCGAGACAACCCTGGAAGGCGCCGTGATGATGCGCCCTGTGCTGGTAGGGGAGGCCCTGGGCATCGAGGAGGAGGCGCTTGCCGCCGCCATGCGCGTGTTCCCGAACCCATCCGGCGGGGAAGTGTTTATCAGCGAGCCTTACGAGCAGCTCACTGTCTTCGATGTCACCGGCAAGCAGGTATATGCCCAAACCTTTGCAGGACCTCAGCAGCCAATAATCCTGCGCCATCTGGCACCAGGACTCTACACTTTGCGTATTCAAACAAGGAAAGCAGTTGTCATCAAGAAACTAATACTGACAAAACTATGATTACTTCATCGACAGACATCACAGCAGAAGAACTGAAGGAGCGCCTGAACAAAGGCGAGACCCCGATCATCATCGATGTGCGGGAGGACTGGGAATACCAGGAAGCCAATATTGCCGGGGCTAAAAACATACCGCTTGGCATGCTGCCGCAGCGCATGGACGATATAGAGGATTACAAAGACCAGGAAGTGATTGTGCAGTGTCGCTCCGGCGCGCGCTCCGCCAATGCCAAAGCGTTTCTGCAGCAGCAGGGCTTCAGCAACGTCCGCAACCTGCTGGGAGGGATCCTGGCTTATAATGGCTGATTTTCAAGTCCTGTTCAGGCGTGTCTTGCTATATAGGGCAACCTAACGTACACTTGGTTTCTCCTCAGGATCTCCAGGTATATTATATATTGCCGAAAATCCCATCTTCGGAGCATTCGGGGTGGATGAAGGAAGGAATGGCATCGAACCAATTTAACCCTACACGCCGACATAGGCGCTGATTTATATATAAGGCGCAGCATTAAAAAGGAAAGCGGCAGATAGTCTATATGCTACCTGCCGCTTTCCTTTTGCTAGCTTCTGCCTTATCATTGCAAAACGGGAATGATGGCAAACTATAACTTCCTAAACCGCTACTCAATTATAAAGGGAGAAGGGCTGAAGCAGAGAATGAAAATGACAAATGCCAGGATGCCCAGTGCCTTGCGCAGCGGCGTGAGCGGTCGTTCGTCGGGGCAGGAGGGGTGAAAGATGCCCATCACCCGCGACAGCAGCAGCCCAAACACCAGCCAGCCGCTGTAGCCATCAGCCTCCGGGAAGGCGAAGGAGATCAGCACCTGGGCGAGCAATACCGTGCCGGCCAGGTACAGCGTATACGACAGTCTGGGGGTAGCCGGCTTCAGCACGAACACCAGGTACAGCACATAAAAACCCCACAGCCATATATGGCCGGAGAATTCCGGCAGGATACCCGCAAGGCTGTATTGCAGCAACAGCATAGACATGGCTGCCATAAGGCCGTAGCGTTGATTGTCTAAGATTTTGCTGAAGGCCCAGTACGTGAAGGGCGCCAACACCAGCAGCAGTTCCTCTGACCATACCGGCTCGCTGTACGGGGAGATGATGCCCAGCCCGGCATACGTGATAAACAAGGTGAAGAAGATGGGAGAGAGGCGGTTGAAGCGCGCATAGCCGATTAAGCCATAGAGCACGTGTCCGCCGTCTAACTGGCCGATGGGCAGCAGGTTCAGGGCTGTAAAGAACAGCGCCAGGTACCCGGCAAACACCAGCGGGTAATGAATCACCTCATATTGGTTGGGGAGCAGCGCGGGGTCGGCCACAAAGCGCTCAAAGGCGATAAACAACAGGTTCCGGCCCAGGGCAAAGCTGCCAGTGTTATCGCCGTAGACATGCTGCGCGTAATCCAGCCCAAAGCGCTCGTACTCCGGGTGAATGCTGAAGATGTACTCCGGCGGTGGCAGGTGCGTAAAGGCGTAAAACAGCAACGGGATGGCCACCACAAAGCCCGCCAGCGGACCGGCAACGCCTATATCGAAAAACTGCCGCCGCGAGAAGATGCGCTGCTTTATCCGGATAAAAGCGCCCATGGTGCCCAGCGAGAACGTGATGCCGAACCACAGCGGGATATAATAGGGAAGCGTGACGTTGGTACGGTAAAATCTGGCCGTAAAGTAATGTCCGAACTCATGCACCGTCAGCACGCCCAGAAATGGAAGCGAGAAGTAGAGGCCGCCAAGGAACTCTGCCCAGGTAATGGTGCCCGTCCAGTCGAATCCCTGCGGGCCAAGGAAAAAAAGCTTGCCGAAGCGCCACTCCGTGCCCGCAATGGTGGTGGTGATGAGCGTCAGGCAGAAAAGCAGCAGGTGCAGGGTATAGGTGCGCTGCTGCTTAGACAACATCCTTAAAGAACTGGTTGATGGTAAGCGGCGGCTGCAGGTGCAGGGTCTTGAGCCCGACTTTTTTCGCACTTTCGATGTGCTGGATGCTGTCGTCTATAAACAGGGTTTCCTGCTTCTGGAGCTTGTTCATGGCGATGATCTCCTCAAAAACCAGGGCATCAGGCTTTCGCTTCCCGATCAGGTGCGAGTAATACGCCTGCTCAAACAGCGAGTCGAGGCTGGGGATGGTGAAACTGTGCGCCACGATCTCGTTGAAGCGCTTCTGGTGGATGGCGTTGGTGTTGCTCAGCAGGAAGATGCGGTATTTCTTGCCCAGTTCCAGCAGCAGGTCGATGCGTTGCTGCGGGATGTCGAGCAGCATCGCGTTCCAGGCCCTGTCGATTTCCTCGTCGGGCGCGGTGATGCCGTAAGCGTCGCGCAGCCCGGCGCGGAACTGCTCCGGGGAGCTGGCACCAGTCTCTAACATGTCGAACAGCTGCGACTGTTCGCGCTGATTGTAAGCGATATGGCAATTATCCTTGCACAGTTTCTGCAGCTCCTGAATGCTCCGGTTGTAGTCGAGGTTGATGATGACCCCGCCCAAGTCAAAAATTATATTCTTAATTTGCGTCAGATCCACGTAAAAATTTTCCCTTTCTGTTTGAAATATTGAATGCAAATATGTAGAATTGCACTCCCAAATCAAAGAAAGCCTCTCCTAAAGGGCCTTTTTAGCGGGAACGGGCCTATAGCTCATTCGGTTAGAGCAACTGACTCATAATCAGTAGGTGCCTGGTTCGATTCCAGGTGGGCCCACTTCATAATAAAGGACTTACGAATAAACGTAAGTCCTTTTGTTTTAAACATGGTTAAAACCCGTGACGTGTAAAGGTTCAATTGATCCGCTACACTTTACCCCTTAATTTCATCTTCATTTATTACTATTGCTATAATTGTGGGCTTGTGGGTAACTCTGCCGAGTTACCCACAAGCCCACAATTATTACTTGATTTTTAGTCTTTCTATACACTGAGGGAGCGCTTCCGAAGTATGGCAAGCAAGGTGAAATACTAAAAAATTCGGTTCATTAGGTGTAGCGAATCTATAGGACCACGACATATTATCATCTGTGAGTCTGCTCATCCTGGTTAGATTATATTTCTCCGAATAATTAACGGCGCAGGGTGCTGGTGTAATGATGCCGGTATCTCAAAGGGCTTACTTTATATAGCTTTTTAAATTGTCTGTTAAAATTTGAAAGGTTATTGAAGCCGCATCCAAAGCAAATGTCGGCTACACTCATCTTATTTTCAATTAGCAGTTTGCTCGCATGGCTTATTCGGATATCGGTCAGGAAACTGCTGAAGGTCTTTCTGGTCCGCAGGCTGAAATAACGGGAAAAGGAGTTTTCTGCCATGTTTACTAAGTTCGCCACCTGGGCAATGTGTATCTCTTCCCTGAAGTTCTCCATTACATACTCAAACACTTTACTCAGCCTCTCAGATTCCAGTTCGTTCCGGCCGGTAAGGGTAGCGTCAGAAATAAACTGGTATTCATCTGAAACAGACAATAAGTGAAGGATTTCCAGAAGTTTCATCCAACGGGCCAGTCCGTTTAATTGAAGTAGCTCCAGCATCTTCTCGCTCGTGAGCCTGTTCGTTTCCCCGATAATATCCAAGCCTCTTGCTGAGCGGGAAAATAGCCCTTGTAAGGCTTTGGCTTCCGGTAAAGACAGAAAGTGATGCCCAAATGAATGCTCAGAAAAATGAATGACAACGGACTTTGCCCTTCTTGCCGATTCCGGCTCATAATATATCGGGTCATTTCTGTACAAATGGGGTAGATAAGGCCCCATCAAAGCAAGGTTGCCCGGTCCGAACTCGCTTATCTTATCACCGATAAATCGTTTGCCGGTGCTTTCGGTTACCAGCACCAATTCATACTCCGGGTGAAAGTGCCAGGGGGTAGGATAGTAGTTGTAATCAAAAAACTTAGCTACAAAAGATTCCCCTGAATCCAGGGGTAAATGTTCAAGTGCGGGCTTCATATTGGTTGCGTATATATGAATATAAAACAATTCTGCTTTAAATCTCTCTGTATGTGGCTTTTTATGTTAGAATAGTATCAGTTTTGAACAGAATTGATGTAGAATGAGTGCTGGAGCATATATATCTTTATAAAAGGGTAGTGATAAAGAAATAATGCTGGTTCAAAAATACAGCTACGGCTGCCCTCGCTCGCCTCTGGCGAGTGTGAGCTATAGGTCGGCCTCTGGCCGCTTAGAAACCATAACATAGAGTTAAACGGGCGGGACGCCTCCTGATAACTCACACTCGCCAGAGGCGAGCGAGGGCATAGCATTACTTCTTTATCACTACCTATAAAAGTTTAAGGATAAAATAAGTCAGGATGAAACCTTCTGAAATCTTCAGAATCTACAAGAGCCATTTTGTTGTGAGTCTTAGTATTTGCATTTCCATGGCAGGAGGCCTTTCTTCCTGCAAAAGAACGAGCGACAGCACGCAGACACCGTTGGCAGTGCCGGACCAGACCCGCTTCCAGAAAATAGAGCTGGTTTCTAATCTGAATGAGCCTATGGAGCTTCAGGTCCTGCCAGATGGGAATGTCCTGTTTATTGAGCGACATGGCACGGTGAAGCTATATGACTCTAAAGAAAGCAAGGTGCGTGTTCTGGCAAAGCTACCGGTTTTTCATGACCTGGAAGACGGTTTGCTGGGCCTGGCTTTAGACCCTGACTTTGCCTCCAATCATTTTATATATCTCTTCTACTCCCCGGCAGGCGAGAAGCCAATGCAGCGGGTGTCCCGGTTTGTGCTGAAGCCCGACTTACTGGATCTGAAATCCGAGAAAATACTGCTGGAGATTCGCACGCAGCGCACAGAATGCTGCCACTCTGCCGGCTCACTTGCCTTTGGACCTGACGGAAACCTATATATAGCTGTGGGTGACAACACCAACCCGCACAACCCCGGCTACTACAATTCCATTGACGAAAGAGAGGGCCGTGCATACTGGGACGCGCAGCGGACCGCCGGCAACACCAATGACCTGCGGGGGAAAGTGCTGCGTATCAAACCGGAGCCGGACGGTACCTATTCTATCCCGGAAGGAAACCTGTTCTCTAAGAATACCCCGAAGACCCGGCCCGAGATCTATGCCATGGGGCTTCGCAACCCATACCGCATCACAGTTGATCCGAAGACCGGGTGGTTGTACTGGGGCGACGTAGGGCAGAACACCATCGACGATCCGGCCAGAGGCCCGATCAGCTATGACGAATGGCACCAGGCAAAGAAACCCGGCTTTTTCGGGTGGCCTTATTTTGCCGGGGACAACAAACCCTATGCGGATTTTGACTTCGCCACCGAGAAAATCGGCCCGTTCTTCGATCCCAAAAAGCCTGTAAACAATTCGCCTAATAACACCGGGCTCCAGGAACTGCCTCCGGCTGTAGGCGCTTTGATCTGGTATTCCTACGATGAGTCAAAGGATTTTAAGAACCTGGGTACGGGCGGCAAAAGCCCCATTGCCGGCCCTTTCTATCACTCCGAGCTATATAAGCAGCAGCCTGCCTGGGTGAAGGATAAACGCAGGTTCCCTGATTATTACGACGGGAAGTGGTTCATTGCGGAGTGGATGCGCGACTGGATTAACGTGGTGACCCTGGACGAAAACGGGAAGTTGGTGGACATTGAGCGGTTTATGCCGTCCGTTAAATTCGACCACCCGATTGACCTGGAGTTCGGTCCTGACGGAGCGCTCTATGTGCTGGAGTATGGCACAGCGTGGTTTGCCCAAAACCAGAATGCCCGCCTCGTCCGGATCGACTATATAGAAGGGTACCGGCCTCCGGTAGCCAGGCTTCAGGCGAGTAAAACAGCCGGCGCGGTGCCGCTTGAGGTTACGTTCTCGGCAGCGGAGTCCTTCGATTATGACAAAAACGATAAGCTGGCATATGAATGGCAACTGGTGGGGCAGGATAGAGAGCTCCGGCAGGGACCTGAGGCCAGCTACCAGTTTGACAAACCAGGCTCCTATATAGTACGACTGAAGGTAACCGACAGCCACGGCCTGAGCACGACCCAGGAGATGCGGATTGAGGCAGGGAATGAACGACCGGAGGTAGCCATCAACATCATGGGCAATAAGAGCTTCTACTGGCAGCAGCAGCCGGTCGCCTATCAGGTGGATGTGAAAGACAAGGAAGACGGAAGCCTGGCTACCGGGAAAATTGCGCCTGAGGAGGTACTGGTCACGGTTGACTTAGCCGACATGGGCACTGATTTAACGTTACTGGCCCAGGAACAGGAGAAGTCGGCTTCCCTTTACCTGCATCCGGGGCAGCAGTTCATCAGCCAAAGCGACTGCCTGAGCTGCCATCAGGAAAAGTCAAAGTCTGTTGGGCCATCGTGGCTGCAAGTCGCGGAACGCTATAAAGATAACGAGGAGGCGGTGGATGCCTTAACCCAAAAAATCATCAAGGGCGGGAGCGGCAACTGGGGGCAGGCGGCCATGTCGGCCCATCCGCAGCTGAAAGAGGAGGAGGTGTCTGAAATGGTGAAATACATCCTGGATATAGGAAAGGAGCAGCAGGCAGATAACCGGTTACCGGTGAAGGGCACGTTTCAGCCGGATGAAAAAGCGGAGGGGCTTTATATATTCCGTGCTATATATAAAGACAAAGGCTTTGGGAAAACCTCCCCCCAGGTGGGGCAGGCTAGCCATGTGCTGCGCAACGCGAAGGTCTGGGCCATATACTGCGATGAGAACACAGGGGCAGTCCGGTATAATAATGCCTATATCCGATTTCCAACAGAAAAGAGCTACATCACCTTCCGGGACATCGATATGACGGGCATCGGAAACCTGAACCTGGCTTTTGCCACTACTTTCCCCTGCAGGCTGTCCTTCAGGTTGGATAAATTCGATGGCCCCGAAATAGGAGCATTGGATTTGCAGCCCACGGAGGCACCCAAAGGAAACATCACCGATGTTATCACCGACTGGAAGGAACAGGCTGTCAGGATAAAGGCCCTTAGCGGCAAGCACACGATCTATATAGTAGCCACCGATTTCCCGGAAGGCCATGACGGCAACAGTTATCTGAGCCTCAACTGGGTTCATTTCCTGCCTTAGGGTGATAATACAAAACATGAAAGCAGGAGATAGACTCTCCCCATTATAACATAAGCGCATGATACAGAACCGTCGTACTTTCCTTGGCGCCCTTGCCAGCCTGACAGCAGCCGGCCTTCTCCCTGATTCGGAGGCGTGGGCACTAAATACACTATCCGACCCACTGCACATTGCTTCGAACGAGTACTCCTGGATCACCTTTTATGAGCGGCAGGGGCGTGATTGGTTTGCTGACCTGGATGCCTCCCTGCGCGAATTCGCCAAGTCGGGCATAATAGGATATGAGCCTTCTGTTAATAAACCGGAGGAACTGACCCTGCTGGCACCGCTGCTAAAGAAATACAAGCTGGAGATGCGGTCCATATATGTGGGCTGCACCCTGCACAAGGAGCAGGAGGCGAAACAAAGCCTGGAACAGGTGAAGGCGATAGCAGCGGCAGCTAAGCCATTGGGCGTCAGGATAATCGTAACCAACCCCAGTCCGATCCGCTGGGGCGGAACAGAGAACAAAACCGATGCGGAATTAGAAGTTCAGGCTATTTACCTGGATCGGATGGGAGCCGAGCTTCGGAAGCAAGGCCTCACCCTGGCGTACCATAACCACGATGTGGAGATGCGGCACGCGGCGCGGGAGTTCCACCATATGCTGGTTGCCACTGATCCTGAAAATGTATCGCTGTGCCTGGAGGCGCACTGGATTTACAGAGGCTCAGGCGACTCGCAACTGGCCATGTTTGATATCATGCGCCTGTACGGTAGCCGGATTGCCGAAGTGCACCTGCGCCAGTCAAAAAACGGCATATGGGCGGAGACCTTCGGTGAGGGGGATATAGATTATATGAGGTTAGCCAAAGAGCTTCTGGCATTGGAGGTGCGCCCGCACCTGGTATTGGAGCAGTGCGTGGAGAAGCAATCGCCTAACACCATGGATGCGGTGGCAGCGCATCAGAAAGATAGACAATACGCTTCCCGCGTTTTTGCCTCTTTCAATAAGTAGGCTATATAGAAGCGAGAAGTGTCTCTTTTATATATGCCTGTTTTGTACGGAACCATCGTCACAATTTATTCTAACACATAACCTTGCTATCATGGGGAATAAACCATACAAAATCACTCTTTTAGGCACCGGCCTGATTGGTACTTTTTATACGATGAGTTTGCATGGGCAGCGGAAGGCAGATCGGGTCCACACCGTTTATTCCCGTTCCGGGGAAAGGGCACAAAAGTTTGCCGAAGCATGGGATATTCCGCACTGGCAAAGGGACATGGCGCAGGCCATTCAATCTCCTGACACGGATGTGGTCGTTATTGGCCTGCCAAACCACCTTCATTTAGAAGCCGTGCGTTTAGCCGCCCAGGCTGGTAAAGCTATTTTATGCACCAAACCTTTGGGCAGGAATGCGCAGGAGGCGTTGGAGATGTTAAAAATTGTAGAGGAGGCGGGTGTCTTTCATGGGTACCTGGAAGATTTGGCCTACCCTTCCAAAACGCTTAAAGCATTAGCCTCCATCAAGAATGGTGCTTTGGGCAAAGTGCTGTGGACCCGCTCCCGGGAAGCCCATCCGGGCCCGCACAGCGACTGGTTCTGGGACCCGCAATACTCCGGCGGAGGCGCTATCATCGACATGGGCTGCCATTGCATTGAAATCGGCCGGAACTATATAGGCAAAGACGTACGGCCGGTGGAGGTGATGTGCTGGGCAGATACCTTGGTAAAACCGATAGAGGCAGAGGACAACGCCATCGGGCTGGTGAAATATGCCAACGGTGCAGTGGGCCAGTTTGAAGTAAGCTGGACATACCGGGGCGGCATGGATTTAAGGGATGAAGTAGCCGGTACAGAAGGCACCGTCCGGGTGGATCATTTTCTGCGGACAGGATTCGAGATGTTTACCAGTACAGGGGAAAAGGGATATGTGGCGGAAAAAGCAGAAAGTGAGACCGGATGGCTTTTCCCGGTAGGAGACGAGGCCCATGCGCTGGGTTACCCCCAGATGTTTGAAGATATGTTTAATGCCATGGACAAAGGCGTTGCCCCGATGGAAACCTTCTATGATGGCTATATCGTCAATGCCATTATGGACGCCTGCTACAAATCGGCCAAAACAAAAAAATGGGAACCTGTGGAGCTGGTAGTCTGGAGAGGGAAAGAGGGGGCAGAAAGGCAGGAACAATACAAAGAGTACGATCAGGACCATTACCTGATTAAGGAAGAGCTGTTGCCTGACGGCAGGAAAAAACTCATCCTGAAAGAGAAAGCAGGAGGGAAATTGGTGCAACACGTGACGGAGTAGCAGGAATTGGCAGGAGCTATAGAATGCTTCAAAGCCATATGCAATCCCTGGTGTACATGTTTAAAATCAATCGCCAATGCTTAGGAACAAGAAAATCGTCATCATCGGAGGCACAACCGGCTTAGGGCTTTCGGCCGCAAAGGCATTTATTCAGCAGGGGGCAAAAGTGGTGGCCGTTGGCCGGAATCCCGAGAGCAGCCAGCTAGCGCGGCAGGAATTCGGGAGTTCGGGGACGGTGCTGACGGGGGATGCCATACAGGAAGACACGGCTTCCCAGGCAATTGAACTCTGTCTTCGGGAATGGGGGAGCTTCGATGGTCTCTACCATGTGGCGGGCGGCAGTGGCCGGCGGATGGGGGACGGGCCCTTGCATGAAATAACGCTGGAAGGCTGGCAAAAAACTCTGGAACTGAATCTTACCTCCATCATGCTTTCGAACAGGGCTGCGGTGAGGGCGTTCCTGGATGCTAAAAAAGGAGGACCCATTTTAAATATGGGTTCTGTGCTGGGGTACTCACCGGCACCACAATACTTTGCCACACATGCCTATGCTGCCGCTAAAGCCGCTATTATCGGGTTTTCCAAGTCTATAGCTGCGTATTATGCCAAAGACAATATACGAGTAAATGTGTTAGCGCCTGGTCTGGTAGAAACACCCATGGCACAACGCGCCGCCCGGGATGCAGCCATTGTGGATTATATACAAACCAAACAGCCGCTGGACGGCGGAAGGATCGGCAGGCCGGAAGATCTGGACCAGGCAGCCTGTTACTTTATGTCTGACGGCTCTTTCTTTACCACGGGGCAGGTACTGGCCGTTGATGGAGGGTGGAGTGTGAGTGAAGGGCAAACAGCTACAAAGCCTATATAGCTATGGCAGCAGCAATAGGAATTGACTTAGGGGGTACTAATGTGAAAGGTGTTCTGGTGAACGATACCGGAGAGATCCTCCACCAGGAAGTACAGGCCACGGCCCTCCCTGCAGGTAGCAGCAATGGACAGGAGCGGCATTGGCAGCAGGTGGTGGCGCAGGTAGTCCGGGTACTCAAATCTCAAAGCAGTGGGGAAGTAGACGCGATCGGGCTGGCCGCCCCCGGGCTTCCGAACGATGCCAATTCGGCCATTCGCATTATGCCGGAAAGGCTCGAAGGCCTGGAGAATCTTATATGGTCAGATTACCTTCATGAAAAGGAAGTGTGGGTACTGAACGATGCCCATGCCGCCTTGATGGCTGAAGCAAAGTTTGGCGTTGGCCAGGGCTTCAGGAATATCGTCATGCTCACTCTGGGAACAGGTGTGGGAGGGGGTATCCTCATCAATGGGGAACTGTACCAGGGCAATTACCAGATGGCTGGCCACTTGGGCCATATGACACTGGATGTTGACAGGGAGGATGCCGGAATAACCGGCATGCCCGGCACGCTGGAAAGTGCGATTGGGGATGCTACCGTAGCCAAAAGGTCTTTTGGGAAATATCAGACCACACTTGCCTTGGTAGAGGCCTATCGGCAGGGAGACGCATTTGCCACCTATATATGGCTGAATTCTGTGCGTAAACTTGCCCTCGGCCTTTGTTCGTTGTGTAACTTACTGTCGCCTGACCAGATTATTTTAGGCGGGGGCATCACGCAGGCGGGCGACGCACTCTATAAACCATTGGCTGATTTCATAGCGGTATATGAGTGGAAAAGCGCAGGTAAAAGTACCCCAATTCAGCAAGCCCGCTACACTAATATGGCGGGCGCAGTGGGCGCTGCGGGTTTTGCCCTGGACAGAGCATTCTGCTCCCAGTTAGAGTAACTCCTGCCTGTTTTCAGCCAAAATGTGTGTTTAATTTCCAACTTTACAATTTGTCATCAGGCCAACATGGATGTAGTTAACGATTACCTTAATAAATGCCGCCAGATTATTGCGGTAATAGAGAAACAGCAGGAGGAAATAAGGGAAGCCGCTGCCTGGTTTGCAGCTACTATTCTTGCCGGGCGCATGGTGCATGTGTTTGGGTCCGGGCACAGCCGGATCATGGTAGAGGAAATGTGGCCCCGGTATGGCTCGTTTCCAGGGTTTAACCCCATCGTGGAACTGTCTCTTACCTTTCATAACCTGGTGGTGGGGGCCAACGGGCAACGGCAGGCGATGTTCCTGGAAAATGTACCGGGCCTGGCAGAAAGGATATTGCGCAACTTTGACTTAAGCAGTCAGGATACCGCCCTGGTTATCTCCTCGAGTGGGTGCAATGTGGTCCCCATTGAAATAGCAGAGAATTTTCAAATGAAAGGCATCAAAGTAGTAGCCTTAGTTACCAAAGAGCACTCTGCCAGAAGCACCAGCAAGAGGCAGGACGGGAAAAAGCTGAGTGATTTTGCTGATCTGGTCCTGGACACAGGCGCACCGGCAGGCGATGCGATGGTGAAAATCCCTAAGCTGGATACGCCGGTATCCCCTGGTTCTACAGTAGGCGGGGCTATCCTGGTGAATGCTATCAAAGCAGAAGTGGCCCGCCTGCTAACCGAGGCCGGACACCCCCCAAAAGTACTCAGTGGTGCAGTGATAGTAGGTGCTGAAAGGGCTGTGCAGTTATTTGAAAGTGCGTACGATGAGCATGCCCACCGCCTGGCGGGCTTATACCAATCCGTAGGGGCGGGTGTGTCTAGTACATAAACGGTAAACATTTCAAACACTATGCTTGGATTCCTCAACCATCAACAAATACCCCTCCTGGCCGAAACCGATATATTGGTGATTGGCGCAGGTTCTGCTGGCTGCCTGGCGGCGTTGGCTGCCCGCCATAGCGGCAAATATAAGGTGATGCTGGTGGAACGCTATGGGTTTCCCGGCGGCACGTCCACGCAGATGCTGGATACCTTTTATGGGTTTTTTACGCCGGGTGAGGCACCCAGAAAGATTGTGGCAGGGTTACCGGATACCATTGTGGATGAACTCTATAGAACAGGGGATGTTTTTTTAAGGCCTAATACCTACGGGGCAGGCACCGGGGTCAATTACAATCCCGAACGTTTGAAGCAGGTCTGGGACCAAAAATTAATCGCGGCTGGCATCCGATTGCTGTTGCACACTACTTTGGTGGATGTAGCAATAGAGGAAGCCGGGGAAACGATCTGTGTCTTTTGGAACAAGGGCGGTTTCTGGAAGGTAAGAGCCAAAAGGGTTATTGATGCGTCCGGTGATGCTGACTTTTGCCATTTAGCCGGATATCCCTATGAACTGGCCGGTGAAGCAGAACCTGCCCAAAGTATGACCACCACTTTCCGCATGTGTCATGTGGACTTAGAGAAGTTTAAGCAGGCGGGCGGCAAACAAATGCTGAAGGAAAAGATGAAAGCAGCTGTTGAGACCGGGAAACATCCGCTGCCCCGGAAAGAAGGCTCCGCGCATGAAATGTGCCAGCCAGGGTGTATCTCTACGGTGGCTGTTAAGGTAAGCGATTTCAGGGCCCTGCAGGCAGAGGAACTGACCCAGGCGGAGATAGAAGGAAGAAGGCAGGCCTTTATTTACGAGGCGTTTTTCCGCCAGGAAGTTCCGGGTTATGAAGCATCTAAGATCATTGGCCTTTCCCATCAGATCGGGGTACGGGAAACCAGGCGTGTATATGGCGAAAGCCGCCTGACCAAAGAGGACTGCCTTTCAGGACTTATGCCGACCGACCGCATATTTCTTTGCGGAGCACCTATTGAAGACCATCGGGCAGGGAAAGACGGGGAAGATGAAACGTTTTGGCAATACATTCCTGACAATGGGGTTTACGGGGTGCCGTATGGCACAATTGTCCCCAAAGGGAGCGAACGTGCCTGGGTCGTGGGCCGCTGTTTTTCTGCTACCCATGATGCGCATGCCTCCTGCAGGTCAATGGCCCAGACCATGTCGATGGGGCAGGCAGCCGGTTTGGCTGCAGTGCTCTCATTGGATGCCGATATGGCTGCGAATGCCTTGGAAGTTTCTGAACTGCAGGCCAAACTGGAGCAATTAGGAGCTGTTCTGGAGTACCCCGATGCCGTGGCAGACACCAGCCGGAACGGCTGGTTGAACAATTTCCCTGCTGGAAAAGCAGCAGCACTTTAACATCGATTTTATTCATATGGACCAGCTATCTGACTTGCCATTTGTACGCACGGTGCTGGGGGATATAGCCCCTGAAGATATGGGCTTGACCTATTCTCACGAGCATATCATAATCGAGAAAAGCTACCCTACCCTTGGAAACCCCTTGTTCCTGCTCAATGATACAGATAAAGTATCGGAGGAACTGCAGCGCTTCTATGAAGCGGGAGGAAGAACGATGGTAGACACTATGCCGGCTGATTGTGGCAGAAACGTTCTTAAACTGGCAGACGTGTCCCGCCGCACCAGGGTAAACATCATTGCCCCGACCGGCATCCATCTCGAGCAGTACTACCTGCCTAACCATTGGCGCTACGCTTATACAGAAGAGCAGTTAACAGCTTTGTTTATAGCAGATGTGGTAACAGGCATTGATGCCCACGACTATAATGGGCCTTATGTGCAGCGTACCACACATAAGGCCGGTATGGTCAAACTGGCTACCGGAGACGAACCCATTAGTGGGCATCAGGAAAAAATATTTCAGGCGGTTGTCAATACCCATAAAGAGACCGGGGCACCTATCTTAACCCATACCAATTTTGGCAAACATGCCCTAGACCAGGCAGAATTATTTGTGAAACTGGGTGCCGACCTGCAGCATGTGGTTATTTCCCATGTAGACCGGCACCAGGATTTAGGGTATAACCGGGAATTATTGCAAACAGGCGTAAGGGTGGAGTACGACAGCGCCTTTCGCTGGAAAGAAAATCCTAACTGGACGTATAAGCTTCTGGAGGCCTTACTGCCTGAATTTCCGGACCAGATTACCATGGGTATGGATGCAGCCAAAACCAGCTACTGGCAATCCTACGGCGGCAAACCAGGGCTGAACTTTTTATTAACCACTTTCAAAGATGAGCTGCAAAAGATGGGGTTAGGCCAGTATTACGATAATATCTTTATTAAAAATCCGGCCCGGCTTTATTCCTTTTCAAAAGCTGCTTTAAGCAAAAGAAACTTACAAAGTGATGGCGCTGCAGATCGATCTACCCGTGACCTTTAGTATTCAGAGATATCGCCTCTATAGATTTACTGACAATTGTTGCGGTATATATAAAACAATACAAGGATAGGTTGCCCTATCAAGCCTGCCCTTTGATTAAATTTTTGGTAAACCTTATTAGAAATGGAGAAACCTATTTCCCGCTAGGAATTTCTGCAGCGCACGGCTATGGCCAGCGTGGCTTTGATGCTATCCTCTCTGACCAGCTTTGCCGAGTCCAGGACAGAGAAGATCAGGATCGGGGGGCACTTCATGATCAAGCACTTATGAGATAAAACTTGTAAGTGCTTTTTTTGTGCACACAATTTGCCAGCAACATCGCTCCCAATTATTTAAAAGAGACTGCCAGGAAAGCAGCAGAGGTAGGAGACAGCCTGCTTTGCATGAGTACCTACCTCACATAAGCCGAATGACATTCGCTAAAGCGGGTGGTGTAGCAGGTGAGCATGTCGCTCCGCAACTGCCAGGCCTTGTCCACTCCCTGTGCCGCCACGCGCACCTTGCCTCTTCCGAACCTATTTTTTCCGATGTTGGTGTTATCACCAACAACTTAATCCGCAAGCCATCATATTAGTCCCTGTAGTGCGTCAGGAACCTAAACTCATCTACATTGTCAAAATAATAACGGGCTGATGAGTTGTGTAACTCTTCCGGCAGCGCCGCCAATTGCCGGTTCTCCTGAACCTGGTTGTTGTGCATGTAATCCAGTTTCTGTTCTATTAGAAACCGCAGGCTCTTCAAGATGATATCTTTATAATTGTCCGGCTTCAGCAGGTGCTTCCACTCCAGTATGGTTGCAGTGAAGAAGCTTATATGCTGTTGCTCAAAGATCCGGGGCTATCGTGGTTTAGTTGTTGGTGATAACACCAACAACGGCGGGAACTATAGGACAACCATAGTGGCGTTTGCTCTGCGCATAGACATCTTTGGTATCTCCCATGAGTTATGGTTATTCCTGCTCCCGCATCACTGAGTACTCGAGCCTGCGGTAGTACCCGCTGATGCTGACAGTTAAGGCTCTATATATCTCCTAAGACGTGGAAACAAGTTCCGGCGCCCTTTTATGAATCCGTTTACCGACCGTCTCTCCTGGAGATGATGCTCACCGCTTTATTATATATCGCGCTGCGCCTGCCTCAACTCTTTCTGCCCCTATGCGAGCCCCTCGCATAGGACGCGCCAATGACCATCCGCTTATAGGAGGCGTCAAATACACCTTTGCTCACGAAACCAAAAAAGTGATTTACCTGAACTTGCCTGTCGAAAGCCTCATTCAAAGGAAGCAACTCCCCTATCAATGGGAAGGGATCAGTGCCCGCCGCCGGTCTGTTTTTGCCTGCTAGTCAATCTCCTGGCTGGGACAAGTGGTGTCTTTGAGGCCTCCGTTTGCTGAAAATTACGTATGACGTGGATAAAGTCAGCTAACGGCAAAGCATCAGGATGAACAACTGGCATACAAGTTCGAAAGAGGAAGTATTAGCCCAACTCACTTCCTCAGCCAAGGGCCTCACGGAAGCGGAGGCGGAGGAGCGACTCAGCAAGCACGGGCCCAACGCGCTGGCTGAGAAACGACGGCAAAACCCCTTCAGGATGCTGCTGCGGCAGTTCACGGAAACCATGGTGGTTATCCTGATTGTCGCTGCGCTCCTTTCCTTTTTCCTGGGCAAGACCACAGAAGCGGTAGCCATCCTGGCCATTGTGCTCCTGTTCGGGCTCCTGGGGTTTTTCCAGGAGTACCGGGCGGAGCGCGCCATGGCGGCCCTGCAGCGCATGGTCGTTCCCACGGTGCGGGTGAGGCGCGGCGGGAGCGTGCGGGAGATGCCGGCCAAAGCGCTGGTGCCCGGGGATATCGTGGAGCTGGAGGCTGGCAACGTAGTTCCCGCGGACCTGCGCGTGCTGGAAGCCTACAACCTGAAGGTGCAGGAGGCAGCCCTGACGGGAGAGTCCGAGCCCGTGGAGAAAGAAGCCGACCCGCTGGCGCGGGAGGAGGTGCCGATCGGGGACCGCAGGAACATGACCTACCTGGGCACAGTGGTCTCCTATGGCAGGGGGGTGGGCGTCGCTGTCGCCACCGGGATGGAAACAGAGCTGGGCAGGATAGCCAACCTGCTGGGCACCGTACAGTCGGGCAAGACCCCCCTGCAGGAAAAGCTGGACAAGCTCGGCAAAATGCTCGCCCTGTTCGGCGTAGCCGCCGCCGCCCTGATCCTGGTGATCGGCGTGCTCTTGGGGGAGGCCGCCGCGGACATGTTCCTGACCGCCGTGAGCGTGGCAGTGGCTGTCGTGCCGGAAGGTTTGCCGGCGGTGGTCACCATCACGCTGGCGCTGGGCGGGCAGCGGATGCTGAGGCGAAACGCCCTTATACGGAAGCTCCCCGCCGTGGAGACGCTCGGCTCCGTGACTGTGATCTGCTCGGACAAAACCGGCACCCTGACCCAGAACAGGATGACAGTGACGGTGGTGGACCTGCCGGACCAGACAGTAGGGCTCGAACCTGCAACCGACACCGAGCCCGACGGGCAGGTAGCGGTTGCACTTGACCTGGCGCTCGCGGTCTCCGTGCTCTGCAACGATGCCACCCTGCCCAAAGGCGCGGAGCCCGGTTCGGGGCAGTTGATCGGCGACCCCACCGAGACAGCCTTGCTGGTAGCGGGGGCCGGCAGAGGCATCCATCGGGAAGACCTGCACCAGGTGCTGCCAAGGGTGAACGAGGTCCCCTTCGACAGTGACAGAAAGAGAATGTCCACCGTTCATCGGGTGGAAGGCGGGGTGCCGGGTTATTTTCAATCCCTCGCGGAGGCGCCCTTTCTGCTCTGCGCCAAAGGGGCCCCGGACTCGCTTTTGACGGTATCTGACTTTGTATGGGTGCAGGGGGCGCAGGAGCCGCTGGGGGATGCGTGGAGGGAAAGGATACTGGCGGCAAACACGGGAATGGCCCGGAACGGCATGCGGGTGCTGGGCCTGGCCGTTCGTCCGCTGGATGCTCCCGGCGGCGGAGCGGCGATCGAGCAGGGGCTCACCTTCCTCGGACTGGTGGGCATGATCGACCCGCCGCGGGAGGAAGTGAAGGCAGCGGTCGAGAACTGCAGGCTGGCCGGCATCCGGCCTGTGATGATCACCGGGGACCATCCTCTGACGGCCGCCGCGATCGGCAGGGAGCTGCACTTTGGGGAGCAGCTGGAAGCCGTAACCGGGGCGCGGCTGCAGCAGGCGGGGGAAGAGGAGCTGATGGACCTGGCCGGAAAAACCGCCATCTACGCCCGGGTGTCCCCGGAGGACAAGCTCCGGATCGTCGACGCCCTCCAGAGAAGAGGCGAGGTGGTGGCCATGACCGGGGACGGGGTGAACGACTCACCGGCCCTGCGGAAGGCGGACATCGGCGTCGCCATGGGCATCACCGGGACGGACGTGGCCAAGGAGGCGGCGGACATGGTGCTGCTGGACGACAACTTCGCCACCATCGTGGCGGCCGTGGAGGAGGGGCGGGTGATCTTCGACAACCTGCTCCGGTTCATCAGGTTCTCCCTGGCCGGGAACATCGGCAAGGTCCTGATCATGCTCGTGGGCCCGTTCTTTGGGATGACGATCGCCCTGCAGCCCTTGCAGCTGCTGTGGCTCAACCTGCTGACCGACGGCCTGCTGGGGCTTGGCCTGGGGACAGAGCCCGCGGAGGCGGACACCATGCGCAGGCCGCCCCGCAACCCCGAGAAGGGGGCGCTGGAAAAGAAAGACGCGCTGCCTTTGGGGCTTGTCGGGGCCACGATCGCCGCGGTTTCGCTGGGCCTGGGGCTGTACTACTACAACCCCTCGGATCCGGGAGACCTTACCTGGCAGACGATGATCTTTGCCACCGTGGGGTTTGCCCAGGTGTTCCAGGCGCTCGCCCTGCGCTCCTCCGCCCACTCTGCGTTTGCCGCCGCGTCCAACCCGCTGATGGCCGTGGTCGTTTTTTCCGCTGTCCTGCTGCAGCTCGCCGTGATTTACGTGCCCTTCATGGAGCGTTTCTTCCGGCTGGTGCCGTTGCCGGTGGAGGACCTGCTCATCTCGGTTGCCGCGGGTAGTTTGGTTTTCCTGGTTATAAAACTGGAACGGAAGCTTTTCAGAAGATAGAAAGCCGCTTTACCTCCGGGGTATACCCCCGGCGCTCCCTGCTTACCCTGCCGCTGCAGACGGCCCCTTCCAACCCAGGTAGTCGGGTTCGGCGGGCGGGTTTCACGACAAAGACAGACACTTTTATGAAGAACACACTCATATCCTTGGACGCCGTGGGCTGGGAGTGGATTGACCTGGAGGGGCCCGCAGCCGAGGAACTGCAGGAGGTGGCCGCCCAGTACGGGCTGCACCGCTCCTCCGTCATCGACTCCCTGCAGCCGGAGCACCTGCCCAAGTACGAGCCTATCGGGGAGATTGCCTTCATGATCGCCCGGGTTTATGACGACGGTGCCCACCGGGATGCGGACACGATCCAGGAGCTCACCAACAAGATCGCCATCTTCTTCTCCGGGCGCTTCGTGATCACCATCCATCGCCATCCGGCCGGCCCGATCCGGGAGGTAATGGAGAAGTACGTGGAAACCGGGCTCGTAAAGACACCCGCGGACCTGCTCGTCAAGCTGATCAAGGCGGTTTTCCGGACGTTTGAGGCCCCGGCGGGTAAGCTGGCCGGGGAGCTGGATTTCTACGAGGCGAAAACGTTCCTCAACCAAAGGATGCCGCCGCTCACCAAGGGCCTCTACCACCTGAAGCGCAAGGCCACGGTGTGCCGGCGGGTGCTCCGCCTCTCGGAGGTGATCCTCGGCGGCATGCAACAGGACGGGAGCTTCCAGCCCACAGCGGTCCAGGACATCCGGGACCTGTACGTGCACCTGGAGACGCAGTTCGAGGAGATCAACGACGGCACCAACAACCTGATCAACACCTACCTCTCGCTCTCCTCCCAGCGGACCAACGAGGTGATGCGGGTGCTCACTGTTTTCTCGGCCTTCTTTCTGCCGCTCACCTTCATCGTGGGGGTCTACGGGATGAACTTCACGTTCATGCCTGAGCTGGAGAAGACGTACGGGTACCCGGCGGTGCTGGCCGTGATGGGGCTGGTGACGCTCGCCATTTACCTGTGGTTCCGCAGGAAGGGCTGGCTCTCGTAGTGTACCCTTCCTGTAAACTGTTGCAATTCTAAATTCTCAAACGTTTTCCTTCACCTGATCCACGCAACCATATGGCTGCGCAAGCCCATATCAATGCTGGTGGCTTGTGCGTGGATGAGTCTGAATAGGACTTCCTGTTTTCACAAAACTGAAATAGTAAGGGCTACAGGGAAGGCCATGGATATGTGAAAATTTTCTGTAAGGAATTCTTTATACAGGATTACCAGTTCATTCATCCAATGCCCCTCCACAGGTAGGAAAGAGGGCGTTCCGTCCCGGATCTTAAGAAGGGCTTACACAGTGGCATTAAATGCGCGGGGCTCGCTGAAAATCCAGGCCAATATGGGAATTACGCTGGAAAGGTTGTATTGGCTATTCCACAGCGCAGGCGCTGTATATTGATTCTAAGTTGTTGTGCTCGAGCTGCGCCTCGCTCATCACCTTTTGCAGTAGCAAGGGAAGTAGTGGTCGCCGCTGAGTTTCCCGCTTGTGCATTGCTTTCGATAGAGGGTTAAAACCTGAGCGTCTATACCTCCCTCAACCTTATCAGCCTTAGTTATGTATAACTCCCTATTATATAATCATTGAATTATAACCTCACGTTTATTTGCCGCTCTGTATGATCAATAGGAAAACCGTGTGTTTTTATATACTGCTGCTGCTGGAAGTATGTGCGGTATCTCCCCTAACATCCTGTCAGGGCACGAAAGCCAGCAATGACCTGGATGGTGACGGTGTAGTTGAGAAAGATGACATATGCCCGGACACGCCAAGGGATGTGAAAGTCGATAACAAAGGCTGCCCGAAAGATGAGGATGTGGACGGCGTGCCGGATTTCCAGGATACCAACCAGGAGGAAGAAGGTGCCGCAGCTACAAATGGTGGCATCGGCTATGCTTTATATGCCTTAATACAGCCGATTCAATCTTCCTAAAGTATACACTTTATCAGCCACTCTTTAGATGAATGTAGATGAAGCAATTGCAGAGTCGAGCTGTATCCTTTTTAAGCAAAACTCCTACTAACTTCTATTCGGCGTCGGTATCGCTTTGGAATACCTCATTAAGACCTTAAAAGGACCAAACCAAAGCATCAATCGTGATCCTGATTGAATGCTTTTAGCTGCTTTGGAGGCTGAAAAAGAAGCCGGAAGCTTTAGCCAATGCTGATTGATTTGAATTTACACTACATCGTTTAATTGTCAATCTCGATGCTCATCAAACGTCTATCCCAATGAACACAGCAGAAAAGGTAAGTACAGATATGGTTTTCTGTGATGTGACAGAGTTTTAGACTTAAAAAAATTAATACGCGTTGTCATTATTCCTCAGACCTTGCCAAAGAGTAAGGAAAATAATCTTCAAGTCAAGGAGAATCGACCAATGCTCCAGATACCAAAGATCTGCTTGGACACGGTTGAGCATAGCGGATGTCTCTTTTGTTTCGCCTCTGAACCCATTAACCTGGGCCCACCCCGTTATACCCGGTGTTAGAAAGTGCCTGACCATGTAATTGTTTATTAAATGGGAGTAATCTTGGGTGTGCTTTAGCATATGTGGGCGGGGCCCCACGACCGACATATCACCCCTAAACACATTAATAAACTGAGGTAACTCATCCAGGCTTGTCTTTCTTAGGATCTTTCCAACTCTTGTCACCCTGGCGTCATTTTTACTGGCTTGTAAACTATCTGAATCACTGTTAACCGCCATGCTTCTAAACTTTAAGCAGTAAAAAGGTTTGTTGTTCTTTCCGGAACGCAATTGTTTGAAAAAAACGGGCCCCTTCGAATCTAACTTTATAACCAAGGCAAGTAAAGGTATCAACCAACTCAAGACCAGAACTATTACAAAAAATGAGAAAAGTAAATCAAACAATCTTTTCAGGAACTCATTGGCTTTGTTTTCCAATGGTTCCTGCCTTGGTTTAAGAACAGGAACAAAACCAAACATTTCTACCAGAAAGTCATGGTGGATGGAGCCCTTTACATCAGGTACAAGCCGTAAGCGCACCATATGCTTATCAGCATCCTCTAACAAAGCTTCTATTCTGTCGGCTTCGTTGTATGGCAGTGCGCAATATAACTCGCTTAACTTGTTGGTACTCGCATAACTGATGCAATCCTCTACCTTTCCTAAATATGGTATGTGAGGAGGTACCTTAAAAGGGTTATCGTCGAAAACACCTGCTATATGATAGTCCATATCGGGATTAGACACAATGTAGTTATATAAGTCTATACCCACATTGCCTGCTCCCACAATTGCAATGCTGTCCGCGCCCAACCAGAACTTTCTTTTATGCTTTCTTATCAAAAGAAACGAAAGCCTCCAAATCAAGAGTAGCGCAGGAAATAAAGCAAAATAGTAAACAAAGGGGGTAGGGGGGATATAAATATATGGAAGCACTAATTTTATAAGGATCGCCAGGAATATGTAAGTACACAGTGAACCGATGTTGGCAGACATAGTTGGAACTGCGTCACGTTTAAGGACTTGGCTGTACAGGTCAAAAGTGCTTGAACTGAAAAACCAACAGAAATTAAGAAGTAGAATCGTAAGTCTATAGTCGTACACGTCTACCCAGACAGGAGAATGATCTGCCATAAGGAAAGATGCGTACAGAGTACCGTTCAAGAGGACATAATCCACTACAACATTTAACCATTTAAATAAGGTAGCATACTTATGAGCCATATCAAACTATTTAATTTATAAATCCAAGACCAATAAATATTTACAGGCAATAATAAAAAGTTTATATATATTGAATATGAATAACAATTAATATTTATATATATAATTATATTGGAGGGTGTGAAATAATTATATTATAAAAATAAATAGAAAACCTTATACAATATACATGTCTTATGCACAGGAGATTCAATAAAGGACTATTAATTAGTCAATGGCAGGTAAAATGAGGTAAAAGAATCTTTTTTTATTATATCAATAATAATTTGAATAAAATAAAGCAAAAGGAAAGCTTAGTGGAATGGTTACTGCAGAATCAATGGGGCATTTAAATTGATATATATAAGAATAATATAATATGATTGTTTAATGATTTTATACCTAATTGATTGTGGATTTTTATAATTATATTGGTAATTATATATGCTATATATTTATTATTAATGATGTTTGGTCAAGTAAAAAGCGGGTATAAGTAAAATAACTGGCATAGGAGAGACTAAGAATGAATCAATTCTGAAGGCTACGACATGGAGAGGAGCTGATTGTGCTTCATAAGCAATTACATATAGTATAAAAGTAAATATAAATAGCGATGTGTAAAACAACATAGCAAACTTCGATATATTAAAATCCATGAAATACAAATGCGTAATAGAGAATAATAAAATTATGTAAACTATTCTATAGGCTAAATTCACAAGCCTGCTCACATTGCTGGTTAGGTATTGATTGTATGGGAACAGGTTTGGCGAACTGGTCCAAGAATTCAGGAAAACTGCAAAATCTCTTTTTAAAGAAGATTCAATGTGGCCTATTATAATTAGAACTAGTACTAATACGGCTATCAGGGCCCACCTAATAAACTGAAGCAGCTTGTGATTTGACTTTGTGTTCATCTTTACTGACATGCTTCCCTAACCCCGAAAATCTTTTCACCCAAAGCATCCAAAGAAAGAATATGCCAGCATAAACAATAAGGGTAAAGGTATATTTATGATTGAAATTGAGTGTCTGTTCGTAATGATAAGCGTTTAACGCTAGCGCCGCAACCCGTATGATATTAAGCATATTGATCACAAGAATGCCCGCAGGTATAAATAAAAGCTTCTTTCTAAACGGGCCAGGGAAAGATAGAATGAATCCAGTGAACAAAGCCATCAATATCATTCCATTGCAGGCATGATAAACAAAGACAGTATCCCTGCCATCTATCTGGACCATTACATTCTTTGCTTCAGCATTATAACCAATTAGGTTAAGAAAGTAAACACTGCTATCAACAACCATCAGGGTGAGCCAACCATCAAAGTTGCTAAGCCAAAAGTCGTAAAGCATAAACCAGCCAAAGCATAAACCCAAGGAATAAAGCAGGAAGCGCAGGACACTTCTGTGTTCTTTCATATATAATTTCATATATATTACATCAAATGAGGGCAAACCCATTCCATAGGTATCAACTCAAATGATCATTTTTCATATTGTTCTTTCTATAGTCTCTTAATTTTTTTAACCCATAGGCTGCCCCTGCAGCGAGAAGTACGCTTGCACCACCATCTATTGGTACGCCAGTTGAGGTACCTGGATTACCTGGTTTGTTCTTCCCTGGAGGGATGCCGTTGCCCTTTCTTTGTGCGGCAACATCTGAAACTCCAGTAATAAATAAAACAGCTATAAGAATGAAAGATTTTATTAATAGGTTTTTCATGATGAATAAATTAAAGCGAATGCCAATTTAATATTTAATAAAATTTTATCATTTCACCATCACATTTCACGCAACTTCACATAAAATTTTAGCATTATTAGCATTATTAAATTAAAGCTTTAATGGCAAAACAGTGAATTTTTCAATGTGGTAACTGTAATGTATACGATAAAGATAAATTAAAGCTTAAAAATTAATATAAAATGTTTTTTTCATTGGATTTATGCTTAGTATTGAATGCATTCTCTCTGCACTTGCTGAAATAGCTTTCTCTGCAGGACGTAGAAGTTTTCAATGACTCGGTCTTGGCTCATCCATACCAGTGACCTCTCCCCGAAAAACCGGACCATTGTAAAGTAGAGGAAACGGGTAATTTGTCGTACTAACACAAAACGAATAGCCATCGAGAAATCAAAGTTTACCGAGGAGCAGATTGTCTTTGCCTTCAAGTAGTCAGAGACAGGAGTCTCTGTTGAAGAAGTGTGCCGCAAGATGGGCATCTAAAAGGCCACCTTATACAACTGGAAAAGAAATACGGCGGTTTAGGGGTGATTGAATTGCGCAAACTGTGGCAGTTGGAGGAGGAGTACTATCAACTGAAAAAGCTGGTGGCAGACCTGAGCCTGGACAAGCAGATGCTCACACGACGTGCTGAAATAAAAGCTTTGAGGCCAGTTCAACTGCGGGGACTGGCCCAAAGCTTAATCGAGGACTACAGCATGTCATAGCGCCGTGTTTGCCGTGTGCTGGACATGAGGCGCACCACCTACCAGTACAAACCTCATCCGCGGGACAACCGACAGCTGGTTCTGCGGATGAGGGAGATTGCCTCCGCTCGCGTCCGCTATGGGATGTGGCGGATCCTAGTCCTGCTCAGGCAGGAAGGCTGGAAGGTCAATCACGAGCGGGTTCACCGGCTATACAAATTGGAGGGGCTGAACCTGCGAAACAAGCGCCCGAGGAGAAACAGGGCCGCCGCCCACCGTGAGGCCTCTGGCATGCATGAGTGCTGGAGCATGGATTATGTGGCCGATCAGCTATTCGACGGGCTTGACTGACTATAGTGGATAACTATAGCAGCAACTGCCTAGGAATTCATATAGACAAGAGTATAAAGGGTGATCAGGTGGTGGAGGTGATGGAAGCTTTAAAGTGCGGCATGGTTGGCAAGCCCAAAAAAGTGCTGGTGGATAACGGCAGCGAGTTTATATCAATTGCATTAAACAAGTGGGCCCTATGACAACAACGTGGTCTTAAACTTCTCAAGACCGGTAAAGCCCACAGACAACGCCTTTATTGAGTCCTTCAACGGCAGCTTCCGGGATGAGTGCCTGATCGTGCACTGGTTCCTGTCTTTGCAGAACGCACAGGAGAAGATAGAGGCTTGGCGGCAGGAGTAGAATTGCTTCCGGCCACAAGTTCTCTTGGTGATTTAGCACCGCAGGAGTTCATTGACATAGAGAAATCTATGTCCTATGCTCTACTCTCGACTGGCTAATTTTTAAAGGGGGATGTTATGGTTGGATAGTTCAGCCCCTCATTATACCTTTAAATACATTATTAAAGAAATTTATATCCATATTGTGTTTATTTACTAATATAATTTTAGCTTTTATAAGTTTTTTTAATAATATGTTAAACCTTTATTACTTCTTATTGTATTTTATTATTAAACAGTAGCTTTCATTTTTCTCCTTAAGCTTTACCACGTTTCTTTATTTAGTGTACCAACATAGGGATCGGAATATAGATGATTCATGAACTATTTATCTCTTTCCCTCTCCCCAACGACATAAATAGTTTCATTTTAAATATAATATAATGGACAAGCCTTGTTAAGAGCATTATACAAGATAAGGATTAAAATGATTATTGCGTAAAATGAAGGAATGATAAAATCAATGTTCTTTAATTCTTCAGATAGAATAACTGCCTTTTCCCGCATCAATATCAGCATTGCTCGGCAGTACTGGTTGAGGTGGATTTTAGCTTTGGCCCTCCCCTCACTTATCTTTATATCCACGATGGAAGTAGCTCCTTACCTCCACATGGATGAGTTTATTATTGTTGATCTTGGAAGGATTATTCTTAACCCTACCACAAATTGGTCTATTAATTGGTTGGTGGATAAGCAACAGCCTGTGTTCCTTTTTTCTTATGTAGGAACTGTTTTACATGAGTTTGCCTTTGATTATGTTGGGCAGTATGGTCCGAGAATATCAGGGCTTGTTGGCGCGCTTGCGGCAGCCACAGCTTTAGTAGGATGGCTGCTTGCAAGAGGCACTTCCCGCGGTGCATCCATTCTCATTGGTTTGATTTTCCTGATGGATCCTCTGTTTGTTCAGGCATTTACTTTAGGCCGTCTAGATGGATGGACAATAGCCTTATGTTTAACCTGTTGCTGGACCTTAAGAAGCACCAGTTTACCATCCTCTACTCCTATATATATTTATGTCCGGTTGTTGCTGTCGGGTGCACTGGCATGCTTAGCCTTCTTCGTTTGGCCCTCTGCTGTATTTCTGTTTCCTCTGATTGCGCTGGAATTATTTTCCTTGGTTTATAACAGTAGAGAGCATGGGGATAACCGCAGCCATTTAATCAGGCTTGTGATTACATTCCTTTTTGGGGCAGTACTTTTTACTCTTCTTTTGCTGGCACCCATTGCATCACAACTTACAATTCAGATAAGTAATGCCATAGAAAGCCTCAAAGTCAATACTCAAGCAGGACCTGAATGGGGAGCAGATGTAAAGTTTGCTCCTTTAAGAGGCATCATCACATGCCTCAAGTTTACCCCGGTGTTGGTAATTATGTCCTTGGTAGGCATTATAAAGAATAAGCTAATAGGACCGTCTTTGGTGCTTATAACTACGATACTGTTGCTAATTTCGACTATTGTGTACATGCATCGAGTATTGTATCTATTGCCTTATTTAATAGTTTGCGTTTCTACTCTTTTCGGAAAAGAAGCTAATAAAATTTTTCCCCTGCCGGTAAGGCGGGGGATGATAAGTGCACTTTTAATTTGGTCGGTTGGGCTGTCGTTGGTAGTTCGCACTTTCATGGCTTTTGATGCCAATACAGGGCAAGACAGGGATTTGTTGAATCAAGCTGCCAAATCACTGATTGGATCAGGCGATCATAAAGTCTTGCTGTTGCATACAACTGAACTTTATTACTCTGGCCGCTCCTTAGGCTGGGAAATGTACTCTCCTTATATTGGGATAGGCGAGCCTCTAAACCAGAAAACCCTTGAGAAAATTTTGTTTCAGGTTGACTATGCAATCATCAAAGATCCAATTTCGAAAGATTTAGAACAATCCTTAATTGTAGGTGGGATGTATTTAAAGAACTCTTACGCTATTTATGATGGTTCGGCAGAAAAGTTTGATGGAATAACTACAAACATCTGGAGACTTAGGTACTTGTATTCAATCTTTGAGCAACATTATGGTCCATACAAGATATTTGTACGGAAACAGAACAATAGCAATGGCAGCAACTCAAGTACCGTTGGTAGTTGACCAAATCATTTAAAATTTAGATTAAAGTAAATGCACTATATTGTTAATAGTGCATTTACTTGGCAGTACTAAACCTCTTTATATATTACAAAGGATTGCTCTATAAAACCTATGGCAGATGTACATCCAAAAGGTTTAGCGTTTATAATACTAGCCATACTACGGTACATTTAGGTTTAGGCCAAGACTTTTCTGCTTTCCTCTCCCTCTATAATAGGTAAAGAGGTGTTTGAGGAAAAGTGCAAAGCTCTGCAGGTGGTTCTGCCAAAGGTCGAGCCCATAGCGGAAGACGCTCATCTCGGGCGAGCCATGGCCTTTGACGGCGATGCACCGCTTATACCTCTTTAACCCGTAAACCACCGACAGGGTGTATGAGATGCTCTAGTAAATACGGACAGTCGATTTGCTTAATTTAGCAAATCAATATGAAAGAAAAACCATTAACTGTTAGCCG
>NZ_BAABHC010000019.1:0-939 GCF_039541895.1 Pontibacter saemangeumensis | reverse complement strand
CCGACGACTACAAGTTCTACACCTTCAACGGGGAGGTGGCCAGCATACAGGTCATCAACCGGCTCGGGCCGGCAAAAGGGTTAACCAGCTGCTATGATGAGAACTGGAAACTTATGCCGAATGTGAATACTTATTATCCGCAGGCAGAAACCCAGCCGCCTCCCACGTGCCTGCACGAGCTCCTCCAACAGGCGAAGCTGCTAAGCAGGTCCTACGGCATCTTTGTCAGAATTGATTTCTATGCCACTGACAAAGGGGCCGTATTTGGAGAGTTCACTCCAACCCCATTTAAGGGAAAGTTTTTTACCCCGGAAGCTGAAAAATCGTTTATAAACTACTGGGACAGGAATTGCACAGGTTTGATATAAATGCCCAGGTTCTCCCGCGGGAAAAACACTTTTTGTATTGCCGTATCATATGGTTGCAGCCATTCGTTTCATTCGTTGATGCCAAATCCTGACATCTCCCCTCAATTTTAAAAGATGAGGCCGACACAGGGGCTAAGCCGGCAAGGTTTTCAAGCCGGTGTGCCCTTCCAATACATTATCAATATACGCCGGATTTAATCCGGCGAGTTTCGTGTAACTGTTGCTGGCAGGATAACCAAAGATCCACATGCTGAAACTTCCATACCCTGCTTTCTATATAAATTAAAGAATGATTCTCCAATCTCTGCTTTTATGAAAAAAATCACCATCAAAGCAATCAGAAACAAATTTAAAAGGCATTATTTTGAGCTTATAGGTAGGCCTCCGGTTGTAGCCGGTCCGTTTGAGCAACGCATCAAACACAGGCATAAGACTTTCTGGAGTCCCCGTGACGCGGAGTGGATCCGGAACACGGCTGTTTCGGCGGGCGACCCGCTGGAGAAGTGGCGGGACGTGGAGCACTGGCAGCGCAAGCTGAGCAACAAGCGCAACTCGCGCGAGTTCGCCCGGA
>NZ_BAABHC010000018.1:0-7206 GCF_039541895.1 Pontibacter saemangeumensis | reverse complement strand
CTCACGAATACCGTATTCGTCCTCACCCGAACTATTCAGCTTCTTCATTACTCTGTAATTCCAGTGGCCCATGGTCTCGAAGGGAATTGTGCGTGGTATACGGTTCAAGTGATTAAAGTTACTCTTTCTTCCCTTTTGTTGGAATGCTTTGCCGCTATGAGAACAGGCGACGCCACCAGGCGCGGGGCGGCTGTTCCGGCTCCTGATCGGGCTGTGGGTTGGGCTCTTCCTTTTGCGGTTTTGCCTCCGGTGCCGCTGGTGCCTCAAAGGTCGCATGCTCCGTTTGGGCTTGCGCCGGTTGGTGGTTGTTGCTCTGAAGCAGCAGGTAATTTGTGCGCTCGTCAGCCCTGGCCAGCTGCCTGTCCTTTATCTCCAGTTGTTCTTTCAGCATCGCCTTGTCTGTCTTCAGCTCCGCGATCTGCTCCTTCAGGAGCGCCACCAATTCGGCCTCATAGGGCTGTCTGGGCGTCTCAGGCGCTTGTTCAGGCGCGCCGGGCGTCTGTTCAGGCGTTTTCCCAGGCAATTCAGGCGCCTGTTCAGGCGTGGGGTATTGTTGCAGGAGCATGCTTTTGTCCACATACACTTTCCCCCCTTTTGTCCGAGTATTAGGTTTATTCTCTGGCTTTTTGAAGAACCGGCGTATCGTGCTCTCATTCTTTCCGGTCAATATCACAGCCTCACTTAAGAGAATAAATTCAGGCGTCTGTTCAGGCGGGTTCAGGCGTGGTTTAGGCATTTGTTCAGGCAATTCAGGCGTTTATTCAGGCGTCCAAAATAATAGTTACTGCCTGAAGATGAAAGTATGGTAGGCTTCAGGTTGTAATTTTTCAGCGCAGGCCCAGCACCTTCAGGAGCAGGCCGCCAGCGTTCTTGTCTGCCTTGGTCCTGCCAGTCTTCAGGCCGTAGCTGAATTTAAACAAACCGTCTGTGAGCGCCTTCTCAGATAGGATCCGCTGCACCAGCTTAGAGTCTTTGATGCCGAGCTCTTCCAGCAACTGGCTGGCATTCTGGTGCCGTACATCGCTCTGCTCTTCAAACGGAATAGGGAGCTGCTCAGGCACCTGAGGCTTGATGTAAAACCGGACCGCCTGGTAAGCCCGACCTTCCTTGATCAGCTGATAGCTTACGGCCAAATCGGTACACTCACTGATTTGGCGTACCGCGATATCAAGAACATACTTCTGCAGCATGGAAACGGTGGTATACTGCTCAGGCTGCTTCCCGTCCGGGTCCTTTAGGCCCAGCATCGTTTTAAAAGTGTCGAGAGAGTAAACGCAGGTTTCCCCAATATCCTTCCACTGGCTGGCCAGTTGGTAAATGCGCTTAGCATACTTGCTGGTGAGCTTTAAGGCAGAGTGCAGTTGATAAGATGTAAAGTTGTTTTTCAGTTCGAACAGGTAGGGCTTTATGTCTTCGGACAGCTTGATCTCTAGACAGCCGCGGCCCTCAGTATAGGTTGCCCGCTGGAACATCCATAGCTGACTGTATTGCTTGCCCTCCTTCACCTCAAACATTCGGGAACCCATATCCGCTGTAGCCTTCCGGAGTTGCTGGTAATTCCATCTGCGTCCTGTCAGGCTCTCAATATCCTTGATGTAAATAATATAGCGTGTATTGGAAGCATCTTCTTTCTTTAGTTGCGATAGCAGGCAGAAGAGAATATCCAGCTGACAGGCGGTGTAGTCATAGCGGGCAGTAGTGATGATGTTGTGTTGTCTGATCTGGATATCAGTAGTGGCAGGCGTGGACATAGGCAGGGCTGGTTTAAAGCAAATATAGCAAAGGAAGGAATAAAAAAAAGTATTTTAATTAGTGCTTTCTTTTCGCTTATAAAACCTTTCTTTTCAACTTATAAAACCTTTCTTTTCGCTTATAAAACCTTTCTTTTCGCTTATAAAACCTTTCTTTTCGCTTATAAAACCTTTCTTTTAAACTCTGTAATAAGATGACATACAGGAAGTTACAGCCTCCTGCAAATAGAACAAATAACTACAAATACACAAAGTTGTGCTTCGCGCATGCGCGCGTAAGGCGTTTAGGGAACCCACTAAACCGGCAGGGGTGTAGGGCAGACAGAAAAAAGCAAAAAACAACAAAAGGGAGAAAAAAAGAGCACCGGGGCGCGACAACTAAAACTTTAGTTGATTGTATGACGCGAACTCCAGCACCTGCCCGGATGAGACCGGGAGCCCTGCAGAATTAAGGCCACAGGAGAGCCATAACCCGGCCCTGCGAGAGGCCCGGGGAAAAAACGTGGCTACACCTTCCAAAAGAGCTGACGCGCTTAAAAGGGCTTAAAACGAGTTTTTATAAGCCAGCCCCCGCCACCCCAGCCTGTGAAGTTTCTGTGCCAAACAGGGTTTTTAGTCGCCATTTGTATTACCCCTGGCCGCCTGCTTCACTATCTTTACCCAAGAGACTGCCAGCCGCTGCGCGTCTTTCCCGCCAGGTGCTGCAGGCATTCCTAAGCCAAGCGCTTCCGTGCGGCTCCCCTGTCCGTTCCGGCCAGGAAAGGACAACCCCGGGAACGGACTTCCGGTAGTAAGTATAGCCCACTAGACTTCGTGCCGAAGCCGCGGGCCCTGCGGGGCCGGGGGCATGCCAAAAACCAAACACACCACCATGGGATTCGCCGTCTTCCACGCCGAGAAAATGAGCGCCTCCGGAGCGGGGCTGGGCAACCACATCGACCGCAAGGAGGGCCACGAGCACACCTTCCAGAACGCCGACGCCGGGCGGCGGCACCTGAACCAGGCGTTCGCCGTTACCGGGCACTGCGCCAAGCCCCTGCACACGGCCATCACGGACCGCATCGCCGAGGGCTACACCGGCATCACCGCCATCCGGAAGGACGCCGTGCGGGCGCTCTCGCTGGTGTTCACCGGCACGCACGAGGACATGAAGGCCATCGAGGCGGACCCGGAGCGGATGAAGCAGTGGCTCAAGGCCAACCACCAGTTCGTGGCCCAGGAGTTCGGCAAGGAGAACGTGGTGCGCCTGGTGCTGCACCTGGACGAGAAGACCCCGCACCTGCACGCGGTGGTGGTGCCGCTCCGGGAGGGCAAGCTGACGGCCAAGACGATCCTGGGCAACAAAAAGGACATGAGCCAGCGGCAGGACCGCTACGCCCAGGCCATGGCGCCTTTCGGGCTCTCCAGGGGCGTAAGGGGGAGCAAGGCCATCCACAACGCGGAGGGCTGGTACCTGGGGCAGCAGCAGCAGGCGCAGGAGGCTGTTCTATGCGATTTGCCGAGGCTCACGGCGCTGGACAGACTAAACCCGGCCCAGTACGAGCAGCAGGTGCAGAAGCGCTTTAAATCGGCCACAAAGGAGAAAACGGACGCGGCCATCGAGCTCCGGCGCAGAGAGCAGCAGCTCCAGGCCCAAGAGCGACAGATCACGAGGCTGCAGCAGGAGCTGAAGGCGGTAAAGAGCCGCCTAAGCATCCTACAGGAGACGGTGACAATGTTTGTCAAGTCCTTGCTGGGCAGGCCCGTGAGCGAAGAGGAGAAAAAAGTGATGGATGTCTACGCCAACAGCTACAAGAAAGCAGAAGAAAGGAAGCTGGGCGAAAAGCAGGAGGAGCGCCCGAAGAAAGGCCGGGGCATAGGATTATAGTGCCCCGGCCTATAAACCACCTTCTGCATGCGAGCTTGTATAGCTTTAGCTGTTTCTATCTATCATAGCGCTGCCTTAAAATTGGGAGGACGTCAGAGGCTATTATAACCTGTAGTTGATACCAAGTGCGAAGGACCTGTAAATCTGCTCTGATTTTGTTGCAAACTGATCCCAATCGTGATCAAATGAATTCTTCCCGGTCAGGTTCCTTTTAAAGAACAGGTATTCAACGTATCCCTCAAATCTGGTGCTGATTCTGTAGTTAAAGCCTACGCCCACTGTGGCAAACACGTTCATACCTTTGTCTTTAGCCTCAGTAGATGTAATAACACCGTGGCGAGTTTCCGTTCTGTTTGCTTTAGTCGAGCCAAAAGAAGGCATCAGTGTGGCGGTTCCATATATGGGAAATCGCCTGAAAGCTTTGAAAAAAACAAGTCGCCCTGCAACAGGGATTGCTAGTACATGTGTTCTGGAGTGCGCCTCGTACAGTAACGTGTCTGTAGAACCAGGAGACCATTCTCCGCTGTCTTTACTGCCTCCATAAGCAAGCCCGACCTGCACGCTAATCCTCTCATTCGCTTTGTATCCAAAATTTAATGAAATAGGATGGAAATAGCCTGTTTTAACAGCGTACTCATCTGTTTTCGGACTGTCATAGTAAATGTGGTACCAGACATTTGTTAAGCCAGCGCCTATATAAAATTTACCTTCACCTGAATTGTCTTGTGTTACCTGCTGAGCCACACTTGCAAAGGAGGAAAGGAATAGAAGAGACAATATTATAGTTGATTTCATCTAATACCAAGATTAAATAAGGAACCGCAGGCATTGAACCTGCGGTTTGAAAAGCTGTTACAAAAAATAATTATTTTTTATAACAAAAGTATATATAGTCGCCCCCGGCATTTTCATTTAGATCATTTGGTACTTTTACCCATCCTGTGGGAGGCTGTATAGTGCTTGATGAGCCTGATAGCACCCCAACTTCTTTAATTGGGCTTCCATAGTACGAATCTCTTGTTGCGTGTCCATAAACGTATTTACCACCAGCACCATCATTAAGATCAACAGGTAGGCTGTCACCGTTTACAAACCTAAAAATATGCCTATAAGCTCTCCACGGGGCAACGTTACAAGTAAAATTGAAGGTGTAGCAAGCCTGGGTATAACTCTCTACCCTTATACCAGTAACAGGAACATCAAAGGTTTGGGCAGGATGATATCCATCGTTTTCATAGGAATATGCTGGATTACGTGTGAAAGTCAGATAGATATATTTACCACCAGCGCCTTTGTTTAAGTCAGTGCCGAGCTTTATGTGCCCTTCTGTAGGTTGAATAGTGGAGCTGGTGCCTACTATCAAACGTAAGGAATAAATGTCTCCAACAGGAATTCCATTGTATACACCTCTTCCCTCAGAACTTACAAAGGTTTTAGTAGGAGGATTATAGGTAGTCCCGCCGCAGTCTGATACAATAGGATCACAAGGAGGCTCTACAGGCTCACTCATGGTGCTTATTGCCTCCGCCGCATCAAACTTAGGCCGTGTTGGCCGTTCGCTGCCGTCTTCGTAGCCAGTTACCTGCACGTCTTTGCTCACGTACTGGCCCGTTTTGTCAGTTTTGTACTTATCGTCTTGCTCGCTGCCCGAGCTTGCAGCCTGCACCTGCGCAGCAGAGAGGGTTTGGGTTCCGGCTGGCGCTACAGCTTCGCCGGCTTTGTCGCAGCCCCACAAGAAGACGGATGTGGAAAGAAACATAAAAAGCAGCACCCTGAGCAGGATGCCAGATGGGAAAGTAAAGTTTTGTTTTCTCATGTTGAATATTTAAATGTTGAACACAGAACAATATGAGAGTATTTGATTATATAAAAAAAGCTATTTATAGTGCCTTTGCAACATGGGAAATAAAATGTCAAAGATGTTTCTAAGTGGGTACAAGTTATTCTGGGGTAGCTTTTGGGGCTATAACTTCTGCCACGGGAGGCGATATTGTAACATGGAAGCGGCGGCAGCTCACGGTAATATTTAAATCCTCGGTTGCGGTTGCCTAATCCCTGCCACCTGCACCACAGGCCAAAGCCCACTCGGCTAGCTTGTCCTGCAAGCGGGTCACTATAGCCAAGGTAGCAGGCGGAGGTATGCCCGGGCAAAACAGAAGATTCTAATGGCCCCCTCTCCCCGCGAAAGTACCAAAACCGTCCCCTTCGATTCCAGCCAATCAGGCGGGTTTCCCCTATAACCGGTGTTATGTTAAGCAGGGGCGATTGTTAGGAATGTGATATTTGGAGGCAATAAGGGGCACAACTCAAGAGCAAGGCTAGAAATCGCAAACACCTCCCCTTCGGATGAGAGGGAACGATTCCACGGCAGATTGCGTAATGGTAGTATAATTACTACCTTTGCGGAGTAATATAGAAACAAATCCATGAAATCTTCGGAGTTCCACCGCAAAGTGGTGAGGAATGGGTGGGTGCACATCAGGACAGCCGGCAGCCATTACATTTACGAAAAAGGCGGTAGAACTTATCCGGTGCCGTTCCACGGGCCGAAGGAGATAGGCAAGGGCCTGGAAACGAAAATGACCAAGGAAATGGGTCTTAAGTAATCTTGTTCTTGAATTGAAAGCCAACGTTATGAACCAGATCAAAATCGTTATCGAAAAGACAGACGACCTCTACAGTGCCTATGCGGAGAACGTGGAGGGTGTCTACGGCGGAGGGGAAACAGTGGCGGAGGCGAAGCAGTCCATCGTCGAGGCCATACAGCTCCTGAAGGAGTTCAACCAGGAAGAGAACATTCCCGCCGCTCTGAAGGGTGAGTATGAACTGGTGTACAAGTTTGACGCCCAGAGCCTGCTGAGCTATTTTAAGGGGATACTGGGCCAGACAGCGCTGGCCCATCTGACAGGGATCAATGCGAGGCTATTGCAGCACTATGCCTCCGGGCTGAAGAAGCCCCGGCAACCCCAGGCCAAGAAGATCGAGGCCGCCCTGCACAAGCTAGGCAGTGAACTGATGGCCGTGGAGCTGTAGTTGCCCAACGGCCCTCTTGTTAGAACCGGATATGAAAAAAGAGTTCGACAAGCATTAGGTACTAACCTAATGCGACATGAAAGGATCACACAAACTAAAAGCGGAAACGAATTCCCGTGCCTACCGCATACTGTTCTGGCGTAGCGCGCTACGCCTCTGCTGCCCACCCCACAAGGGTTGCAACAAACGGGGGTATGAGAGGTGGTCACCCGTGAGAAGCTGGAAACGCTACAGAAAGCATCAGTGGAAGGAGTAGACAAGGGAGGCCCATTGATGATTTTACAGCCTCACACGCCAGCTAATTAAGCTGTCGGATCTTCCACCTTCTTGCCCTCTTCGTCTACCAGTGTCTCCTTCTCAAATGCCGCCTTCATTCTCTCCAGGCCCTGCAACAGGTCATCTTCAGAAGGGAAAGTAGGAGTTATCGAGCTTTGAGTCCAGCCCTTTACATTCCCGTCTTCATCATAGTAGACCTCACGAATACCGTATTCGTCCTCACCCGAACTATTCAGCTTCTTCATTACTCTGTAATTCCAGTGGCCCATGGTCTCGAAG
>NZ_BAABHC010000017.1:0-8341 GCF_039541895.1 Pontibacter saemangeumensis | reverse complement strand
TGAGCCCGATGAACTATGAAAAGAACTGTTAACTTTATAACCATTAAGCAAGTTTACTGTCCTTCTTTTTCGACACACCTCATTTTACGAAAAGCGATGGCGTAAAACTCGTCTTGCATGGTGCGGTGGAAGCGCTCACAGATGCCGTTGGTCTGCGGGCTCCTGGCCTTCGACTTGCTGTGGTCGACGTCCTCAATGGTCAGGTAGAGTTCGTACTCATGGTGCTCCCTGGCTCCTCAATACTCGGTTCCACGGTCAGTGAGGATGCGCAGCAGCTTCAGCTCGTGCTGCTCATAAAACGGAAGCACCCTGTCATTGAGCATGTCGGCCGCCACCAAAGCGTTCTTCCTGTCATAGACTTTCGCCTGCGCCACCTTGGTGTAGGTGTCAATAAAGGTCTGCTGGTAGATCTTGCCCACGCCTTTGATGTAGCCCACGTAATAGGTGTCCTGCGCGCCCAGGTAGCCAGGGTGGTGCGTCTCTATCTCACCGTGCGCTGTCTTCTCTTCCCTGGCCTTCTCCAGGGCCGCAATCTGCACCTCTGTCAGGATCATCCCTTCTTCGGCCACTTTGGCCTCGAGTGCTTTCAATCGTTTGGGGAAGGTCTCCAACTGGTAACGCAGCCACACTGAGCGCACCCCTCCTGGTGAGATGAAGATGCCTTTCTTCTTGAGTTCGTTGGATGCTCTGAGTTGCCCAAAGGCAGGTTGCTCGGTGGCCAGCGCCACCACTGCGTCTTCAACGGCTTGTTCTACTCTGTTTCTGATGTTGGGCTTTGAGCTGCTGATCTCCTGCAGGGCTGATGAGCCGCCCTGCTCATAGAGCTGTTGGAAACGGTAGAAGGAGTCCCTGCTGTATCCCATCACTTTACATGCCTGCGATACATTGCCCAGCATCTCGGCCAGGTTTAGCAATCCTAATTTGTTTTTGATAATTTTGTCTTGAGTAGTCATGGTATAATCTGGTTTAATTAATAAAATGCGTCACTTTCAATTTAATTAAACTGTCAGATTATATCTTGACTATCTCATATAAGGGATATAAGGGGAGAACAGAAAGCTGAAAATAAAACCCTGGCTTTCTTCTGAAACACTAAATGGATAATATAGGAGGTACGGTAAGGGTCTAATTTATTAATTTAAGCGTGGTATCTCCTACTGTTATGATATCATTATACTGTAGCTGCTTCAGTGCTTTCTGCAGATGGGCAGAATTCACAAACGTACCATTTGTAGAGCAGTTTCGCTGTATGGGTAGCTTTATGCAGCCATCATACATTTGAACTGGTTGGCCATCCAGGATAAACCATTTTTTGGCTTCTGCATGGTACAGCAGCGTGGCATGATAGCGGGATATGTAATTTGTAAAATGCTCTGCTATACCGATGCTATTGGCAAAAGGCTCTTCTTTATTAAACCATCCAACCGTCAGCACCTTTAAATTGTTTTTGTTCCACCACACATCACTCTTCAGGTTATCATTAAGCCAGTTAGCAAAAACATTGTACTGTAGTTTCCAGTCAGGTTGGTTATAGGCAACAAGGTTATTTAAATTATAAACCCTCCCAATCTCGTCGCCATTCATGATGTGTAGCAGGAAAGTTTCTGTTGTTGTATCCACCTCGTTGGTAATTGCAGCTGAATCATTCTCGGTTCGCAATAAAGCCAGTATGTCATCTGCCTGCTGGTACCTATCATCAGGAGCAAACTGCAGACAGCGGTCTATGATGGTGTTCCAAATTGGCTCTGGGGCAGAAGCCGCCAGTAATTCTTTGTTCCATTCGCCTTTCTTTTTCTTCGCCTCATATGCTTTTATATCAGCCTGAAACTCTTCAAAAGTACCGAAAGGAAGCCCGCCTCCCGTTATGGTTTCATACATGACCGCACCAAAGGCATATACGTCATTCGTATTTCCCATCACCTTGAAGGCACGGGTATAATCCAGTTGCTCAGGTGGTGAATAGACTCCAGAAGCAAAAACCTCCTTCACCTGCCCCATTATGTTTCGGCGTGTCATGCGGCTCCGGATAGAGGCAGAAATGCCAAAATCAGCCAGTTTTGGGATGTTATGCTCATCAAACAGCACATTTTCCGGCTTCAGGTCCCGATGTATGATTCCTTCGCGGTGCATGTTACGCAGGCCTTTCAGGATACCTTTTGCAAGCTGTTTCAAACCCAAAACCTCCCATTGCTGCCCCATTCTTTTACGGAGGCTGCCATTGGGGCAGTAATCCATCACTATATAAGGATTCCCCTGGTATACATCGTAATCGTATGGCCTTACGATATTTTCACCAGGAATAAGCCGCGCGTACTCATACTCCTGCCTAAACCTTTTTGCATATTCAATGCGCTCATTAGGAGAGAATTTCCACATTTTAGTTAGTTTCAGCGCAAAGTCATTGCCTTGGCTACGTACATGGTAGACACTCCCAAAGCCCCCTTGTCCTACTTCCTTCTCTACGATGTACTCTTCATTCGCAGAAGTAACTACAGACATAGGGCTCAACTCAATGGCCTGCGGCGAAACAACCTCCATTAGTCTAACTCAATTCTGTAAATTCTGTTTCCGATGAGTATATGTGTGCCCGCCTCTACAGCCACTTTATCAGTAACCTGGATAAAAGTAGCATGGTTGCTGCTCAGATCAGACACATGCCAGGTACCCTTTTCTTTTACAAGCTGCACATGCTGTCCTGAAGAGATACTCTGATCACTTGGGTTTAGATTTGCGCGATTCAATACGACATCTTCTCCTTCAAATTCTACAGCTTTATTGGTGGCAATATCTACTAAAGTTACTTTTGGAGTTGTAGGAGCGGCGGCACTGGTCGCGAAGATAAGATTGCTAAAGCTCATGGTACCATTTGTCACAGGCTTATCTTTCTTTTCTCCGGTAGTACCACAATTAGGACATGGACTCTCCATAGACACCTTACTACGCAAAGGATAATGGCCACAGGCAACACACCTAAGCTTTTCGTCTGTGTCCAGATCCCAAGCAGGTTGCTGCGAGTTTGTACCCCTCATAGTGGGTATACCTTCCATTTGTGTCTTTTGCGCTTGATTCTTAGGAGGAGCTACAGCTACAGCAGGTGCCTGCGCATTCAGCTTTGTTCCGCACTTTTCACATACCTTATTACCTTCTGCATTCGAAAATCCACATGTGTAACATCTCATAACATGATTCCCAGTTTTTATTTATATAATTTTTTACTGCCTAAACTATTGGTTAGACGAAGTAGAATCTTTTTTACTTATGTCCTTGATTGTTTTCTTTGTTTTGACAGAATCTTCTGTTTGCACTTGTTCCTTCATTTCTAAGGGTAACTCTTCAGCCCCTGTCTTGATAACAGAGTCTTCTTCTACATTTCCTTCTTTAGTTGAATTATCATTTACATTCCCCGATTTAGCAGAATCCCCTACTACTGAATCTGTTGATAGAGGCTTCCCTTTTACTTTGTTTCCTGATTTTGGAAGAGACGGTTCTGTTATCTTATTTTCATTATCTAATGTTTGCTCCTGTACTATGTTAGTTTCTTTATTTGGCTCCTCATCTAAAGAAGACGGGGCTAATTCTTCAACTTTTTTATCATAAGAAGGAGAGATTACATTTGTAGTAGGCTGCGCAATTAAATCTCCGGTGGTTGTTAACGTGCTGTTTACTGGCTTAGGTACAGCAGTCGCGGCTTTAGTCACAACCGGACTGGAATTAGGAAAGCTAATCCTGCTAAAAGCCATATAGCCTATAATGCTGATCAGAAGTACTCCTAGCGCTACAATAGTCCTGTTTTTATTCTTGATAAACTTTCTGAGTTCCTGTGTTGTGGTTGTAGCAGGCTTAGAGGTAGAAAGCTCCCGAACATCTAGCAGTACAACCGTAATGTTGTCTCTCCCACCTGCTGCATTCGCTTCTTCAATAAGCTTCTTACAAGCTTCCACCGTATCCTTCTCCTGCTCAAGAACATCATTAATCTGCTCATCGGCCAACATGCTGTTTAGGCCATCACTGCACAGCAGGAACCTGTCTCCTTCATGATAATCTATCACTTTCACTTCAGGATTTGGCGGTGTCACGGGATCACCAAGACTTTGTGTAATGATGTTGCTTTCCGGATGTAGGCGCGCCTGTTCAGGGGTTATCTGTCCCCGTTTCACTAGCTCCCACACGTAAGAATGGTCATCTGTAGCAGGTTCTAAAGTTTTCCCTTTTCTATGAACATACAAACGGCTGTCACCGCACCATGCTACATACGCTTTCTCCGAAGTTGCCCACAGGACAACAACAGTAGTACCCATGCCGGAAGTCTCTAAATTGTTGATCTGGTGAGCTACAATTGCTTCATGGGCTGTTAGAATAACTTTCTTTAACCATGCCAGCTTTTGTTTGTCAGGAGCCGGCACTTCAGCCATTCTATTAAACTCCTCCTGTACAACTCTCTGTGCTATATCAGAAGCTACTTCACCAGCATTTGCGCCACCCATTCCATCGGCAACTAGCAATAGCGCACCCTCTTTTGTAAGGGATAATTTTTCGTTAGGCTTAAATCCCCAACTTTTAGACACAATGTCTTTACATACAGCAAAGTTGTCTTCGTTTTGGCCAGGACGCTGCCCGTTATCAGTAGTAGCAAAAATTTCAACTATCATGATTAAAATTTTGAAAGTTTTAACTGTACGAACACAACTTTGTAGTAATGTTTACTGCCAGATGTGGGAGTGTTTCTTTTAACATAACATTTTGTTAGTTTCCCAAGTTGGCTAGTGGTGTTATGATGTTTGCCCCCGTACCATTAGCTGCTCGCTCTTGGTGCTTACCTGATACTATAGCAACAGCTACCGCTGTGTTATCCTTTAAGTAAAATAAAGGTCCACCTGCATTACCTGTATTAAAGTCACCAGCAGATACTATCATATACTTTTGTTGAGGGCTGCTGCTTGAAACAGATGTTTTAACTATATAAGGTTCAACTCCAACATGCCTGTCCTTTAACAGGCTTCCGTAGGAATAGCCTAGAGAAAAAAGTTCTGCACCAGCATTCAGTTTACCTGATAACTCTTTATCAAAAGCAACACCCTGTTTGTTTTTCGTTTTAAGGTAAGCCCAGTCAGATCCTGAAAATGGATCGAATATTTTAACACTACCTTTTATACCTTCAAATGTATATTGCTCATACAAATCTGCACTAGTATCATACACCATATTATGATTGGTGAAAGTTATGTCAACCTTTTCGTCCGGAGAAACTGCTTTAAAATAATAAGTTACTATGCCTCCGCTATTAGCTATAAAGTTCATCTCAGAAGCATCTAGTGCATGCATATCAATACACTGCCGAGCAGTTACAAATGTTCCATCATCAAGCAGAAAACCACTACACACACTTTCATTGGGCTCATCTTCGTAAAGGATATTATCATTCCACTCTACCATGATTTTTGTTAAATACACAGTCAGAACTTTTTCTTTCACAGCAGACACAAGTGATTCAGGTGAAGCAGTGGCAGTAGGGAGTTTATTAGTAGGACTAGAAGCAGGTTTAACCAAACCGGCTTCTTGAACAACGGGAGGCTCTTTCATGGCTTTACGAGTTTCTTCCTGCGCTGCAATTAATTCATGTAATTTCCCTTTTTTTTCAAAAAGCTCTGCTTCCAGATCCTTGTTCAAAGCGTTTAATGCGGCCAATGAATCTGCTTGCTGTTTACTAGAAGCTTCTACTTTAATAAGCATCTCTTCATTATCCTGCTTCATTTGGTATAAGAAGTATCCTCCGACAATGGAAGCAAGTAAAAAAACTACAGCAATTGTTATCAATGCTCTTCTGTAAGGCTTTATAGCCTGTTGCATAACAAGGTTCATGCGCTTTGTAAACGCCATTTTTGCAGTGCCATTCTGGGACTCATTAAATCTTAACTTGGGTCCTTCAACAGAAAGCTGTATCTCATCACCGCTGTTTAAATAATACTGGTTAAGCACCGGACGTCCATTGACTAGAGTAGGATTCGTCTTTGAAAGATTTCTAATGATTGTTTCCTTGCCATTTCGCTCTATTGCAGCATGCTTTCTACTAACTGTAGGAAAATCATTGCCAAAACTGATCAAGCAGCTTTCTCTTCCTAATTCTATGTATGGGACAATAACTGTCTCAAAACTTCCCTTTGGGTACTTAGAAGTAGGGGTTAAGAATTCTAAAGTATAAGCTTCTGCATTAGCTCCTCCTAAGAATTTAACTCCTGTTGCAAATGCCTGTGTTGCTCTGGAAGCCATAAGCTTATGATTAAAGTGGTAACTGTTAATGTTTATACTTAAAGAAGATCGAGCTATGTTCAAGAACTATAAAAATAATCTCTGAATATCTTATAAATATATACAGTTATTGTATAACACAACATACCTACTTATAGGTATTTTTAGGTTAAAATAAGATAGTTTATAATTGTTTTTTGGCAACTCACTCTGTGATGGATAAGTTTATTGGCAAGTAGAAGAGTAAGTTTATAAGATATTACAGGAGTTGAAAATAGCTGAAGCGATCTTTAGAGTGAGGGATTTCCCCATTAACTGTAAACCATTTATTATCAATATCTTAATACCCAACAAAGGTTTGGATATCCGAATCTGCACCCTCGGAAAATCAACAGGATTCCTTAGTTCGAAGTTAAGTCATAAAGTTCCGAAAATCAAACACTTGATAAACAATAGCGCTTACACCAGTAGTTCGACTCCTCTATGGGCTACGCGAAAGCACTCCAGTTAATTCTATAGGGCTTGATTTCTTTGCTTCGCGCACTATCAAAATGAGTTGCCACTATAGGTATCTACTTCTTAGCCCCTTAAAAGACTGGACCAAAGATTCTACAAGCTAAAAACTATAACTTGTAAGAGCAATGAAAAGAAGACACTTGTCAGCAGACGAGAAACTAAAGGCCCTTTTAGAAGCGGAGAAAGAAGGAGTAACAGCCACCATCCGTAAGCATGGCATCTACACGAACACCTTTTATCAGTGGAAAGAGAAGTATGATACGGGCGGAAAGGACGCCTTAGCTAGCAAGCACTACAAGCTGGACCCGCAAGTAAAGCGCCTGCAGAAGGAGAATCAGCAGCTAAAGCAGTTGCTGGCAGAGAAAGAGCTGGCCCTGCGCATCAAGGAAGAGCTGCTAAAAAAAAGCACTGTCAGGAGGCAGATAGGATTATGATTGCCAAGAAATTCATCTACCAGGGATACCCCCTCTACAAGGTTCTGCCCCTGTGCGGCCTGAGCAAAAGCTCCTAATACTATCTTCCCCTTTGTGGCAAAAGGGGCAGGAAAAAGAGCACCAGCACCCAGAGCAAGGAAGGCATCCGCTACAGCAACGATTATGTGCTGGCAAGGATAGAGTGGCTGTTGAACCAGGAGTTCGTCGACTATGGCTACGAGAAGGTGACGGGGTGGCTAAGAAACAGCGAGGGCTTGGTGATCAATGGCAAGAAAGTCTATCGGCTCATAAAAGAAGCCCGAGTGCTTAACAGCCGCATCAGAAGAGACAGAAAGGGCAAGAGAACAGCTAAAGAGTTGCTGCCCCCCACCAGCCCTTTGAGCGCATGCAGACAGACATCAAATACATCTACATTCATGGAGAGCATAGGAATGCGCTGCTGATAACGGTGCTGGATGTCTTCAGCCGTGGGGTGCTGGATGTCTTCAGCCGTGGGGTGTTGGGCTACAGGCTGGAGTGGAGCATTACAAAGCACCAGGTGATTGACTTGATGAAGGATGTTTTGTACCATTACAACAAGCCTCTAAAGGTGAGCCTGAGAACAGACAACGGCAGCCAGTTCGAAGCTGGCTTGTTTCGGGAGTACCTGAAGGAGATGCGCATCGATCATGAGTTTACGCACGTGGCCAGCCCGCAGGATAACTGCTACATCGAGTCCTATCACTCTATTGTGGAAAGTAGTGTCTGTGCCAGGTATGAGTTGGAAAGCCTGCAGGAAGCCAACGAGGTGTTCAACAGGTTCATCAACTTCTACAATCAGAACAGAGTCCATGGGAGCTTGCATATGCTGACCCCAAACCAGTTCCTGCTACAACAGCAGAAAGCCCAAAGTCTGAGGATAATGCCGCTAAAGGAAGAAAATATTGTGCCTCAAAAACTGAATGAATAGTAGAATCCTGGTCCTATAAATAGGGGGTTAGGGCACGAAGGAGAACCCAGGGCTATGTCTTGATGAAACAAAAGGGCAGGCAGAAGCAGCAATGCCCATAGCATCGAAAAGAACCGAGGCTGTAAAACTAACTGTTTCAAAGGGTTTTGAGTAACACCTTTAACGCAGATAAAATGGAAAATCAAGACAGCCTGGA
>NZ_BAABHC010000016.1:0-849907 GCF_039541895.1 Pontibacter saemangeumensis | reverse complement strand
ACTCCTTTAGCTGGAGCGGGGTGGAAGCCGGCGCCTACTCCCTGACGGCCCGGGCCACCGACAATGCGGGGGCAGTCACAACTTCGGCTGCGGTGAGTGTAACCGTTACAAATCCGCCGGCCACGTCTTCACCGGTCATTTCTGGTTTCAGCCCTGCTTCCGGCCCGGCAGGAACTGAGGTGACGATTAGTGGCACGGATCTGACAGGGGTCACCAAAGTAAGTTTTGGACCTTCTACTGCAGATATAAAGCCTAACTCGAATTCGGGCACAGCGTTAGTGGCCATAGTGCCTTCGGTTAACGGCAAGCTGCCAAAAAAAGTAAACATCACGGTCACTACGCCTGGTGGCAGCGCCACAGCCGGGGAGAAGTTTACGATCACCTCCGCCCTCTCTTCGGCCACGGTACACAGGCTGCAGGAAACCGGGCCTGAGCAGGAGCTAGTTGTTTATCCAAACCCCTTCTCAGGTAAGGCCATAATTAGCTTTGTGCTTGGTACGGCAGGTGATTACACACTAGACCTATATGATGCGAAAGGGGTACGGGTGATGCTTCTGAAGCAGGGGCAGGCAGAAGGCGGAGAGTCTATCGTCACAGAAGTGAATGGTGCAAGACTAAGCAAGGGCTTATACCTGGTCAGGCTGCAGTCGGCTTCAGGTACTAAAATGTCTAAACTCGTACTTGATAAATAAACTTCTTACAAAGAGAATTAGCTAGGCGTTGCGAGTGTCATTGCTACTACAAAGTAGCAATGACACTCGCAACGCCTGTTTTATATATGATATATGATTTATGAAATAACATACATCATCAGAATTAAAGTACATGGAGATGGGCTTCAGCTGCGGGCCGATAAAGTAATTTATCTGCTAGCAGGGTCAATCCTTCAGACAGCTTACTTATATAGGAGCGAATATGCAAGCGGGTGTTGGGAGAGTGACCGAAGAGTTATGTTCTAAAGTGCGATTGGTCGGGCTGCGTGTCTGTGCTTCATAAAAAACCGGAGTTATTACCTTGAATTCCTAATATTTGCCGCATTTTGTTTTCCGCCATTAACGAAAAGCACTGGAAGGTAAAAAACTTCGACTTATTTTCACAGCGACTTTTTTACCTCCTGCAAACGTATTGAACAGCGGCTGCTGGAGGAGCATCTTTGTTTAGTTAACTCCCGTTTGGCATAACACAACCACAAACTACTCTTTCCGGTGGAGTGACTTACCTTGGCAGAGCATAAAATGAGTGGCGGCTTTCCAGTACTTTAGCTGAAATGAGTAGACAGCCAAGGTTAGAGCATATGCAACTAATTCAACCTGACAGTTGCTTGTCTTTACACTTGATAGCTCGTTTGATACTCTCTAAACTTCTATGGCATATAATAGCGCCGGGTATGGGAAATTCATTAAAACAATTGCGACATATCTATGTGAGCACATGTTCCATTTTCCTGGCCACGCACATCAATGTCAGGGCACTGGATTCAGCCTTAGGGTTCCTTCCTGAAAGTATGTTTCCAATCCTGTATTTTAATTCAGCCCTCCCTTTTTCTCCCTGCAGTACTTCAGCGCCAAGCTCATGGTTGTGAGGGAAAACGTGAACGTCAAAGCCTAAAGGTTTTAGGTTGTTTATGAAAAACTCTTTGGAGACGCCGTGCCCAGGCTTGTGATGAATCTCGCAGGCTAATCCCCAAAATTGTTGGCTGTTTGTTTTGTGGAAGCCATGGCCTGTAATCTTGTAAATTAAAAGCCTGCCATTCCAAAGCAGTTTCGCGAGTCCTTTATAATCCCATGCGCTTCGTTGCGGATCATGGTCGGTAACAATTATGCCCCCTGGCTTCACTAACCGAGCTGCTTCCTTTAAGATTGCCTCCATATCCTCACAATGATGGAGGGCAGCGTTGAGGGTAACAATATCTGCAAAACCAGAGATGAAAGGCAACTTTGTGGCATCAGCAAGTAATGGAAGATATCCCTGTTTTTTGGCGAGCATCAAAGAACCCGGAGCTACATCAATGCCGATCAGAAGCTTTGGCTTCCCTTGAAGTGTGGCGAAAATATTGCCTGGACCGCAGCCAATATCGACCACTACCTTGTCTGTCCAGTCGCCAACAGCTGCTTGCCAACGGCTTTTGAATGACTCACTGCGGTGGCAGTAAGTAAGGTATTCTTCAGCCCATTCAGGATGGTTGAAATAATACGCATTTGCTTTTAATCCTTCAGAAGGGTTTTGAATGGGACATTCTAAATAACTTCCCGAATCATATATTTCTGCTTCCGGATTTAAAAAAGGTTTCAAGACAGACATCATGCTATTACAATTATGGTTAGTTGAAATGTCTATAAAAGAAGTGCAAACAGTTTTGAAGGCTTAGAAAGGGTGCGTAAGTAGGGGATACGAAGTTCGGGTTAAACTTTTAGGGTTAATAAATTTATAAAAAAAATTTAATAAATTAAACTATTTTATAAATTTTTATAACAATTATATAATATTACAGGATATATATGGTAGAACAGTGAAAACACTGGCTTTATATGACTATATCACGAGGATACTATTCCTGTTTATATCATGAAATAAGGGTAACTTATGATACCATACATATTATAAAAAGTCATATTTTTCAACCATCCTGCTGACGAAATCTTTTACTGTAAGGACGCATATGAATTGGAGTGTAAGCAAAAATGAATGTGCTGGTAGAAGTATAAGCAGACCTTACTATTGATAAACACTTTAATCGCATAATGCAGGTAGTATTTACTTTGTACCCCCCTACTGATGGATACCAGTTATTTATATAACAATTTCATGCATTATTATAAGTTTGCTTGCAAACAGGTATAAAGCCGACGAGGGTTTGCCATCATAAGGGACAGCGCAGTTAATACGCAGGAAAGACCAGCATGCCTACGATGGCACGCAAACCTTCTTCAGTAACCCGTGCGCACTGAAGCATAAACTGTCGGGGGTGGGTGCGTCGAGATTTATATATAGGGAGGCGGTTACTTTTATCTCCACTTTCAGTTACTAGACCTGCATTGCCTGCCGCTCATAGAATCAGATTTGCTACAAAAGCATCAGGTATGCAGGATGTACATGGGTGGTGGCGTGGCGGAATCTATTGCTGTTCCTTCCGATGCGCTGTTGGGTAGGCACGGCCTTAGCTATGTTGCGTTGTCTTTGGTGGAGCAGTTCGCCATGAGCGCTTGGCTTAAAAAAGCATTGTAAAAGCAATGGTAGAGGTTGACAGGTAATTTATAGTGTTTATAAGCAAAAATTGGAGACGTCATAAGTTCATCTGCTTTGATCTGCCCAGGCATATAGCCCGTCTGTGGTTAGTGTTGCATTCATTGTACCCCTGCTGGTTTGGGTTGAAGCAGAATTTCGGGAAGGATCAGGTGCAGGAGCAGGCACCATCAATGACGGCGGCAGGCAGGAGCACGCAAAGATGGGTTACCTCCTGCGCCCCTCTTTGCGTGCTCCTGCTTGGGGCTTATTTCAACGTGTCGACCTCAAATGATATTTTCGCGTTCACACCAAAGGATACGATTTTATTGTTTTCCACTTTCGCGGTCATTTCCTTGATGTAAATGGACTTGATGTTTTTTACGGACTTCGCTGCTTCCTCGAGTGCATTCTTTGTGGCATCGTCAAAACTCTTTTCTGAACCGGCGATTACTTCTATTACTTTTACAATAGCCATAGCTTTTATCTTTAATGGTTGATAAACAGGATATCTCATGGTGTACGGGGCTCAAAACAAAGAAGTTAAGCAAGGGAGGCATATCAGGTAAAGTGATCGCGTAAACACCTGCAGTGCCCTGTGCATAGGTTGTAGGCAGGGTAGGGGGGATATGACAGCGCCTTGCCTGCACATACGTTTTCTTGTAAAAGAAGGTGCTCTGCCAAGTGGCGGCGATTCCGTAAGATGGAGCTATATATACTGATGGGAACACACAGAAGATAAAATAGAAATGGAACAAGCATATAAGCAAGTTGACCGTGACTTCGTAGCGGTGCTGGCGGACTTGGTAGCGAAGCAGCCTTTTATCCGCATACAGTATTACAGCGAGATACGGGAATTTATAAATGTCACGGCGGTGCCAAAAGAACTGATTGAGAAGAACGGTGAGGAATACCTGCGCCTGGCAACAGGGGAGGAGATACGCCTGGATCGGCTGGTACGGATAGGCGATCATCGGGCTCCGGGCTATAGCGAAGATTATTTTAAATGCGACCTATGATGGTTGCTTAGCAGTCGTACAGGTCCGTGCATCCTGCCTCTGTTAAACCGTCATGTGCTGCTTAAACCGTCATGTGCTGGGGTGTAGCTAAAGCGGTGTAGCTAAAGTAGAGCGTGGGCTGTTACGAACGCACCATATGGAAGACTGATATACCAGAAGTAGCCAGGGGGCGCACGGGTGACGCATGATAACATGGTGTAATGGTCGGGGGCTGCCGCACACGGCTTTGTCTTTTGCTACAGACCATTCACAGAATTATATAGTAAGTTAGTTGTAGCAGTGTTTATCGCTGGCGTATAAACTGGTAGGGCCCTCGGTTTTTGAAAACTACTGCAGCACTAATGTTTCTACGGGTAAAACCCCACAATCTATATATGGTTGAGCGCGAAAAATACACACCGGCTTATGCTGTCATATCAAATGTTTATGTGCAGCTGGCGATTTTGCTGCTGCTGACCGGCTTCACTTTTTTTGGATATCTCGGTGCCCTGGAGCCAACCCTGATGGAGGCCAGGAACTTTATCACGGCGCGCGAAATAACACAGCACCACAACTGGCTCATCCCCACCATGAACGGGGCGCTGCGATTGGCGAAACCACCCCTGCCCACCTGGATAACAGCACTGGCGGGCATCAGTGCTGGCGATATCAACGACATATCGTGGCTACGCGTGCCCGCTGCGGCCATGGCTGCTTTCACCGCGCTGTTCCTGTTTCTGCTGTCACGGCAGCTTACCCGCGACCGTCTGATACCTTTTCTGGCGGCGGCTGTGCTGGTGACCTCCTACCTGTTTGTGCACCTCGGGCGGCAGGCTACCTGGGATGTTTACTGCCACAGCTTCATGCTGGGGGCTATCTGGTTGTTTGTGAAAGGCTGCAGAAAGGAAGGGAAGCAGTTCGGTCTGTTCGCACTGTGCGGTGTGTTATGTGGGCTATCCTTTATGAGCAAAGGGCCTGTGTCGTTTTACGCCTTGCTGCTGCCCTTCCTGCTGAGCTACAGCTACGGGTATGGCACCCGGTCTTTTAAGGCGAAATGGAAGGAGATGCTGCTGGCGCTCTGCACCTGTCTGTTCATAGCGGGCTTGTGGCCTCTCTACGTGTACCTGGTAGAGCCGGAAAGCCTGGCTATGAGTGTATCGCAGGAGAGCAGCGCATGGACTTCGCGGCATCTGAAACCTCTGTGGTTCTATTGGGCCTTTCCGGGCGAGGCGGGTGTCTGGACGCTTTTCACTTTTGCAGCTTTGCTTGTACCCTATGCGAAGCCCCGCATTCAGCGGTATGGCAATTACCGTTTCCTGGCAGCCTGGGTGCTGTTTTCCGTGGTGCTGCTGTCTCTGATCCCGGAGAAAAAGGAGCGTTACCTGCTCCCCCTGCTGCTCCCGATGGCCCTGCTGACGGCACATTATCTTAAGTACCTGCTGGATAGTTTCAAAGAAAGCAGGAACAGTAAATGGGATGATCGGGTGCTGCTGGCGAACGGTATAGTCATCGCGCTCGCCGTGTTTGCGGTTCCCGTTTTGCTTTACCAGTATGCATTTAAAGCGCATGCTGTTTCCATGGTGGAGCAGGGGGGGCTACGGTGTTATTTTCGGTGGCCGGGGTGGGGCTGCTCCTGATGATCCGAAAAAAAAGGGTGGGTGGCTTTCTGCTCACAACCATGGGGTTACATGTGGTGGTACTGCTCCTGATGGTTTCGCTTTATTCAAAAACAACTGCACCAAAGCAAAGCTACAGCAGCCTGAAAGCGGTCAGGGAATCGGAGGAACTGCTTTCGCTGCCATTTTATTCCGTGGATGGCATGCCGCCCGAATGCATTTGGGAGGTAGGAAAAGAGGTGGGTTCGATTCAGGTGATCCACAACCGGCTGCAGTTGCCTGAGAGGCTCCCGGCCGTAGTCTTCTCTGCCGACCCGCTGTCAGTTGCCGCCTTTCACGCCAATCATATAGCCTTCCGGCACCTGAGGATATATAACTGCAACGGGAACTCATCACACAGGACATACCATGTGTATCTGGTGGCAAAGACAAACGCTGAATAATCCGGGGTGGCGCAGTAGTCGATTTGCACGGAGCATACAGGATAACCTGTGCAATCATAGCGGGGTAAGGTAAGCCTGGTTACGTTTGTGTGAGGCCCGGTAGCTGCGACATGTTCCAGCCGCTTTCGGAGAAAAATATACCCTCAGCCCCGCTCACTGCGGTGTGCGTTTTATATCCTTCCGAAAGTGAATGGTTTGTTAGGATTTTTGTTTAGCTTAGAAACTGCAATAATCCCAAGCTTTACTGCAACTATGCCTTTTAACAGCTTTCTAATATCCCTCCTTTTTTTGGTGGGGAGTATCGGCCAGGTGCTGGCTGGTGTGCCAGACCAGAACAGGTTTTCCCTGATCGACATCAACACCGGCCTTTCGAGCAACCAGATCAAGGCTTTTTTGAAAGACAGCAGGGGCTACCTCTGGATCGGCACCTCGTCAGGCCTGAACCGTTACGATGGCTACAAATTCAAGATTTTCAAATACAACTCCAACGATACCACCTCGCTGATAAACAACGATGTGCTCAAGCTTGCCGAGGGGCCTGACGGGAAGATATGGGTACAAACCAGCATCGGCGCCTGCGTTTATGACCCCTTGACAGAGCGGTTTCTGCGGCAGGATAAGGGCCTCCTGAAGAAGTTCAACTTGCCTGATGCGGCTGTCGAGGACATTGTAAAGGATGCGGAGGGCAACTACTGGTTTATCAGCAAGAGCAGCGGCATCACGAAATACTCGCCCTCCAGGGGTACCTCTGTAAGGCTCACGCATGCCTTCAACAACAAAAACACCCTCAGCACCAACGAAGTCGCGGCCATCCACCCGAACTCCAAAGGCGATATATGGATCATCCACCGCAACGGCTTGCTGGAGAAAATCGACCGCAAAACCCTGCGGGTGGTGGCGCGGAACGACGACATCTACCAGAAGTATAAGCAGCGGCAGCTCAACTACTCCCTCACCGTCGACAGCGACGACGACGTGTGGGTGCACCTGCAGAAAGTGGAGGGCGGCGTGTTTCTCTATGACCACACCAGCAAAACTCTTTCCCATATGCAGAAGGGGAAAGGGCGCGCGCAGCTGAACAACAACATGGTGCGGGGCATCGTGGAGGCTGGCAAGGGCAGCATCTGGGTCGGCACAGACCACGGGGGCATCAATGTGATAAATAAGAGCGACTTTTCGGTTTCCTATATCCGCCACAACAGCGAAGTGGATAAAAGCCTGGCCCATAACAGCATCAACACCCTCTATAAAGACAGCGAGGGTATTATATGGATAGGCACCTTCAAAAAAGGGGTTAACTACTACCACCCGAACAACATCCGGTTCCCGCACCTGAAGCAACAGCTATCCCTGGGCCAGAGCCTCCCTTACGACGACGTGAACGTGTTTGAGGAAGACCAGAAAGGCAATATATGGATCGGCACGAACGGCGGCGGCCTCGTTTACTGGGACCGGGCGGCAAACACGTATACCACTTACCGGCACGAAGCAAGCAACCCCAACAGCCTTGCCTCGGATGTGATCGTGAGCCTGCTGCTCGATAGCAACGATTTCCTGTGGGTCGGGACTTACTTGGGCGGCCTGGATAAATTTGACGGCACCACCTTTACCCACTACAGGCACCAGCCAGGTAACCCGCGCAGCCTCTCCGATAACAGCATCTGGGAACTGTACGAAGACCCGGGAGGAAACCTGTGGATAGGCACATTGAGCGGTGGCCTGGAGCTGTTTGACCGGCAGGCCAATACCTTCCGCCACTCGCGCCTGGGAGAAGGTGAGTTTCCGGTGCACTGCGATTATATCACCTCGCTGGCCGGCGACAGCAAGGGCAATGTTTGGGTGGGCGGCGGCTACGGCATTGATGTGATCAACAAGGAAACGGGGAAAAGCGCTTATTTCTCCCACGATCCGAAAGACCCGGGGAGCCTTGTCAGCAACAACATCACCTACATCCACCGCGACAGTGAAAACCATATATGGATCGGGACGACGGAAGGGCTTGACTTATATGAGGAGCGGACGAATACGTTCCGGCACTTTACCATGGCCGATGGTCTTCCCAGCGATGCCATTATAGCCATTGTGGAGGATGCGGACAAAAACCTCTGGCTCTCCACCCCGAACGGCATTTCCAACATGCGCCTTGACCGGAAAAACGGCCTGGTGGCCTCTTTCCGGAATTATGACGAACAGGACGGCCTGCAGAGCAAGGTGTTTAATGACAACGCGGCGCTGCTGACCCGCAACGGCGAGGTGGCGTTTGGCGGGCCGAACGGCATCAACCTTTTTTACCCCGGCAGGATTGGGGAGAACCACACTTCGCCCCGCATCGTGTTCACCGATTTCCAGCTGTTCAATAAAAGCCTGGAGGTGGGCAAACCGGTGAACGGCCGCGTGGTGCTGCCCCAGTCCATCGACGCGACCGAGCAAATTGTCCTGAAACACGACGAGAACGTTTTTTCGATTGAGTTTGCTGCCCTCAGCTTCTTCCATCCCGAGAAAACAAAGTACCGCTACAAGCTGGAAGGGTTCGACAAAGCGTGGCACACCATCACCAACGCCAACAGGCGGGTGACCTATACGAACCTGGACCCGGGGCAGTACGTGTTTAAAGTGTCGGCCTCGAACAACGACGGCGTCTGGAATGAGGAAGGGATCAGCATGCAGCTGGCGGTGCTCGCCCCGTTCTGGCTCACCACAGAGGCCTTTGTCATATATGCGATGGTGGCTGTGCTGCTGCTGTTGCTTGTGCACAAAACGGAGTTGCAGCGGGCAAGGGCGAAGCTGATCCTGGAGCAGGAGCGGAGGGAGGCCCGGCAGATGCACGAGTTTGACCTGATGAAGATACGGTTCTTCACCAACGTGAGCCACGAGTTCCGGACGCCGCTCTCGCTCATACTGGCCCCTGTGGAGCGGCTGCTGAAAACGACAGAGAACAAGGAGCAGCTGCAGCAGTTCGAGATGATAAACCGGAATGCCCGGCGCCTGCTGAACCTGGTCAACCAGCTGCTCGACTTCCGGAAGATTGAGGTGCAGGAGCTGAGCCTCTACCCGTCGGAGGGCAACGTGGTGAAGTTTGTGGAGGCCACGGTGAACTCCTTCTCCGAGCTTTCGGAGAAAAAGAACATTGCCCTCACGTTCAAGCCAAATGTGGAGGAACTGCAGGTGTCCTTTGATATGGACAAGCTGGAAAAGATCCTGTTCAACCTGCTTTCCAACGCCTTCAAGTTTACCCCGGATTACGGCAACATCCATGTGTCGCTCAACTGCTACGACAACGATTCCTCCTCTGCGGGCATCAGGATACTGGAGATAAAGGTGAAGGACACCGGCATCGGTATTGCCAAAGAGAACCATCAGAAAGTGTTTGAGCGCTTCTTCCGGGATGTGGTGCCGGGGAACCTGGTGAACCAGGGGAGCGGTATCGGCTTGTCGATCACGAAGGAATTCGTGAAGATACACGGCGGCATGATCACTTTGGACAGTGCCCCGAACCAGGGCAGTTGCTTTACCGTCACCATTCCGGTGAAAGAGATCATGCCAGCACCAGCCCGGGAGGCGCAGGATACAGAAAATACGGCAGGGCAGGATTCGGAGGCTGCAGCGGGCGGGCCGGTAAAGTTTCCCGTCTCCAGCTGCCTCGACAATGCCCCGGTGGTGCTGGTGGTGGAAGACAGCGACGATTTCCGCTATTACCTGCGGGAGAACCTGCAGGCGCACTTCACCATCATCGAAGCCAGGGATGGCAGGGAGGGGTGGCAGAAGGCGCTATCGCATATGCCGGACCTGATCGTGAGCGACCTGATGATGCCGGAGGTGAACGGGATCGACTTCTGTAAAAAAATAAAAGCGGACCCGCGCACGTCGCATATACCCTTTGTGCTGCTAACGGCACACGCCTCGGAAGATAAAAAGCTGGACGGTCTGAACATCGGCGCCAATGACTATATCACCAAACCCTTTAGCTTCGAGCTGCTGCTGTCGCGCATCCGCAACCTGATTACGCAGCGCGAGTTGCTGCAAAAGGTGTTCGAGAAAAAGATCAGCGTGCAGTCGAGCGATGAGAACATCGTGTCGCTGGACGACAAGCTGATTCAGAACGCGATCAAGGTGGTGGAGGCGAACCTTGCCAACGCTGACTTCTCTGTCGAAATGCTGAGCCGGGAACTGGGCGTGAGCCGGGTGCACCTCTATAAGAAAATGGTGGCTCTCACGAAGCAGTCGCCGGTGGAGTTTATCCGCAGGATCAGGCTGCAGCATGCGGCGCAGTTCCTGGAGAAGAGCCAACTGACGGTAGCGGAGGTGGCATATAAAGTAGGCTTCAATAACCGGAAGTATTTTACCAAATACTTTAAGGAGGAGTATAAGATCCTGCCCTCGCAGTATTCGGAAAGCCGGCAGAACAAAGCATAAGGCCAGTGAGATACATATAAATAGTGAGATACATATAAATAAAGCCAGTGTTCTCGGGCTGTTATCATTCCGTATACTGGGCGCGCCTCCCGGTTTTCGCCCGGTGTTGGGCTTTGCAACTGAGGTTTAGCGCGCTGCAAGTATATAAACTGATTGCGTTTTACATCGCAAAACAGTACTTTAACCTCCTGAAAAATGCAGCCTGCTAAGCCTGGCAAAAGGTAAAGTCCTGATCCTGAAGAAACAGATGCACCAGCCTGCCGCATGCGTTTGAGGGAGAAGCAGGGTTTGCTGCCAGATACAGGATCCAGATGTCAGAGTTTAAAGAAGACTATATATAACCGCCCCTCTGAAGAAGGAGCAGATACAACAGAAACATTAAACCTATATATGAGATTTATGACCCCGAAGAAAAACGCTTTAGCTGCCGTAGCCTTAGGACTGCTGGCGTATACCAACACACAAGCCCAGGATACGCCCAAGCCACCCAAGATGGTACCCGAAATGACTGAGTTCTGGGAGCCGGCAGTGCGTGTGATTACTCCTGGCGCAACCTCCACGGAGGCCCCTTCTGATGCAATTATCCTTTTTGACGGGAAGGACCTTTCGCAGTGGAAAGCCAAGGCAGACGGCGGTGCGGCGAAGTGGCAGGTGAAGGATAAGGTGTTCACGGTGGGCAAGGGAGATATCTCGACCAAGAAAGAGTTCGGCGATTTCCAGCTGCACGTGGAGTGGAGCGCACCGGACGAGGTGAAGGGCGAAAGCCAGGGAAGAGGCAACAGCGGCATTTTCCTGCAGGACCGTTACGAGGTGCAGGTGCTTGACAACTACAACAACCGCACGTATTCTAACGGGCAGGCCGGCAGCGTCTATAAGCAACACCGCCCGCTGGTGAATGCCATGCGCAAGCCTACGGAGTGGAACACCTATGACATCGTCTATACCGCGCCACGCTTTAAGGAAGATGGCTCCCTGTTTACGCCTGCCCGGGTAACGGTGCTTCATAACGGGGTGCTGGTGCAGAACAACGTAGAACTGAAGGGACCGACGGAGTATATCGGCCTGCCGGAGTACAAAGCCCATGGCAAGGCGCCGATCTCGCTGCAGGACCACGGAAACCCGGTGCAATACCGCAACATCTGGATCAGGGAATTGTAGTAGCGCCTCACCTGCTGTTCCGGTGGCTGCAAACCCGGGACCGCAGGTGGGGTGATTTGAAACCTGATGCTGTTCGGTGGAAGTGATGCCGGGTATATAAGAAGCTGGCAAAGGCCTCAGTTTATATATAGCCGTTAGAGTAGTCCCGGCATCATAGGGTCCTTTTCCTGCTTCGTAGCGGCTTAACAGCTACGCCCGCTTTTGAGGCAGAAAAGCCAGCCGCGGAACCATATATGACCCGTTTTTTTTAACGTCATAAATAAATTGAGAATGAAAAAACAACTATCTATCCCCGTACTTGTTTGCCTGTTTCTGCTGCTGAACGCTTTACCGGCCTTCGCACAATCAAAAGTAAAGGTGGCCTGCGTGGGCAACAGCATCACAGAAGGGTCCGGGCTGCAGAAGACATATCCGCAGGTGCTGCAGGAGTTGCTCGGCGAGCAGTACGAGGTGCGCAACTACGGCATGGGCGGCCGCACTTTGCTGAAGAAAGGCGATTACCCTTTCTGGAACGAGACGAAGTACGAGGAGGTGCTGGCCTGGAACCCGGATATCGTCATCATCAAACTGGGCACAAACGATACCAAGCCTCAGAACTGGCAGTACAAGGATGAGTTTGTGAAGGATTATGTGAAATTCGTCAAGTCCTTTAAAAAGCTGCCCTCCGACCCCCAGGTATATATAGCCTATCCTGTTCCGGTTTTCGAGGACAAATTCGGGATCAGCAAAGCGGTAATGGACAATGAGGTGCTGCCTGCCATAAAGAAGATCGCCCGCAAAACAAAAGTCAACACCATTGATCTGTATAAGCCCTTTTTAGGAAAGGCCGATCTAACCTACGACGGCATCCATCCAAACGATGAAGGCGCGGCCCTGCTGGCTCAAGAGGTGTACAAGGCACTTCAGGCAACGAAGGCCATCTCCACCAAATAAAACCGACTCTTAAACTAACGGTCTATATAGCCGGCCATTTCCTGCAGCGACAGAGCAGGAGGTGCCCGGCTATGTCTGTTCTCTCTCGCTCAGGTCACAGACCTCCGAACCTGCCCATTCGCGGGTTCGGCAGACAGGTCAGGGGGACCTGGCATCAGGCACGTTCTCTGAGGAGTCAACCCTGAAAAACACCTTAAAATGCATAGAATAAAGGCAGAAGCGGGTTAGGGAACACGATGTTAACATTAGCGTCATACATTGGAAACATTCGGTACCCCTGCATTACCTCTCCATTGCATACTTTTAGTGCTGTAAAAAGGCATGGACCTGAGGATAGCAGATTCTCTGTGCAATTAAGAATGCACTTGCATCACACAATGGGTTTGCGGGATACAGCTAAAAGCTACGCGCCATAACATGAAGTGCATGAGCGCGCGCTGACCGTGTTAAGTTTATGTCCCTGTTGATGAAGCGGGGTATAACTGACGTGGAACACCCTTCAGTTAATTGGACAGCTTTTAATCAGGAAAATGGGTTGATAGCTTTTCTAAAGCAGGAGTCGGAGCGCAAACGAACCGATTGTAAAGTGATTTTGCGGGAGTTGCGCTGCATTTCGGGAGTTGCGCTGCATTTACAGAAGGAATCTGAAGAATGGCTCTATAAAAGATTAACCATAAGCCTGAGAAATACAAGATAAACCAATAGATAATAAGTCGAGCGCACACAAGCAAGTGATTGAGTAGTCACACTTCTAAAAACCAGCGGTATATAATTTTGGCTTTTGACCCAAGGCATATATAAGGATAGATGGCAACTGCCCGATACAATTTAAAAAAGTTTAAACCTTCAACAATACAACACTGAGTTATGATGAAACACATGTACTATTACAGGGATTATATTCTGAATCCCTTCTGTAAATCGCTTACTGCCTGGAGGATGGCCCTGTTTCTACTGGCATTCCTTTTCCTGCAGAGCGTTTGCGGTTTTGCCCAGACTACGCAGGCTATCAGCGGCACAGTCGTTTCTTCGGAAGATAACCAGGGGCTGCCCGGCGTTAGCATTGGCGTAAAGGGAACGTCTGCCGGAGCCATCACGGATGCACAGGGCCGGTTTCAACTGCAGGCCGCCAGCGATGCGGTGCTGGTGGTGTCTTATATCGGTTTTACGACACAGGAAGTTCCGGTAGACGGCAGATCGACTGTTGCCATCACCTTAAGACCGGATGAGAAACTGCTGGAAGAGGTAGTGGTGACTGGATACGGTGAGGTAAGGAAGAGTGAGGTGACTGGAGCGCAGACCACGATCAGTTCGGCATCCATCGAAAAGACCGTGAACACCACAATTGAGCAGGCCATACAGGGGCGTGCTGCGGGTGTGTATGTGACGCAGAATACCGGTGCCCCGGGTGGCGGCATCTCTGTAAACATCCGAGGGGTTAACTCGATCGGCGGAACAAACGAACCGCTTTATGTCATTGACGGTGTGCAGATTGAGGGGGCTATTTCGCCTTCCGGCTCTAACCCGCTCTCTACCCTGAACCCGGCGGATATCGAAAGCATGGAGATCCTGCAGGGCCCTTCCGCCACCGCTCTATATGGCTCAAGAGCGACAAACGGTGTGGTGCTGATCACGACCAAGCGCGGCAAGGCGGGTGACATCCGCATCAACTATGCCTATCTGTACAGCTTGCAAACGGCGCCTGAGAAACTGGAGGTGATGAACCTGCGCCAGTATGCCCAAATGGACAACGAATACAAGTCGATCGCAGGCGGTAATGTGCGCGAGGACTTTTTAGACCCATCGCTGTTGGGCGGGGGAACCGACTGGCAGGAAGAGCTATTCAAAAGCGCCCCGATGCAAAAGCACCAGTTGAGTTTGAGTGGCGGTAGTGAGAAAACAACCTATTACCTGTCCGGCGAATACCTGGATCAGGAAGGGGTTGCCTTAGGTTCTGGTTTTAACAGGGCCTCCATCCGTTTGAACCTGGATAACCAGGCGAAAGAATGGCTTTCTATCAAAGCCAACATCAACTACGCGCAAACAGATGAAAGTATCTCATCAACACAGTCTGATGTGATCACGAGAGCTATTCAGCTGGCTCCTCACATCCCGGTGAGAAACCTGGATGGAACGTATGGTGGAGGAAACGTGACGAACAACTCGGCGGAGCAGTTTACGCCGCCAAACCCCATCGGTCTTGCTGAACTCACGCAAAATGATCTGACGAAGAGACAGTTACTAGGAGGCTTGACATTAGGGTTTAAGATCACGGATGATCTGGACTTCAGCACAGCCTTTAACGGAAACGTTGGTGTTTCAAACTCTACGTATTTCCTGCCAACTTACCAGTTCGGGTATCAGCAGAACACAGTAGCTGTTCTGAATAACAACAACAGTGTGAACACCTCCTATAACTGGAACCAGATGCTGACTTACAGAAAGCAGTTCGGGAAGCACAGCATCAACCTGATGGCAACGCACGAGGTGAATGAATCAACCTGGAAGAACCTGTATGGCGAAAGGCGCGGTTTCCAGACAAACGACGTGATCGACCTGAACGCCGGGGATGAGGCAACAAGTGTTGCCAGAGGCGGGCAGGGAGAGTGGGGGATGGAGTCCTACCTGGGCAGAGCCATCTATAACTACAACGAGCGGTACATCATCACAGGTGCTTTCCGTGCGGATGGTTCTGTAAACTTCGGACCCGAAAACAGGTGGGGTTATTTCCCATCGGTGTCTGCTGCCTGGCGGGTGTCGGAAGAGGAGTTCTTCACTGTCCCTTTTGTAAGCGACCTGAGGTTGCGTTATGAAATCGGTCTGACAGGTAACCAGGGAGGCGGTGGAGCCATCTACGGTACGCTTGCTGCCGGTCCAACTCCCTGGGGCACAGGTTTCATAGCAAACAGGTACCCCAACCCGAACTTCCAGTGGGAGGAGACGAAGACAAACAATTTCGGTATAAACCTGGGCTTGTTTGAGAACAGGGTGCAGATAGAGGCAGACTACTACATCAAAGACACCGATAACCTGATTCTGCAAAGCTCCTTGCCCTGGTATATGGGCACAAACGGTAACGGCTCGATTGCGCCTCCTACCGTGAACATCGGCTCGCTGCAGAATAAAGGCTGGAGCTTTACCCTGAATACCATTAACATCGACAACACCGCCTTCAGATGGTCATCGAACTTTAATCTGTCCCACTTCAAAACAGAGGTGATGAGCTTAACCACTGAAACCAGCCAGATCGACCGCATTAACTGGTGGATGAACAACTGGACACAGCGTACGGTGGTAGGGCAGTCGCCGTGGTTGTTCTACGGCTATATAGAGGAAGGCATCTTCGGATCTCTTGAGGAAATTGAGAACAGCGCCCTGCCAGCCGACAACAACGGCGTAGAGTTCCCGGTTGCGGAAAACAGCATCTGGGTGGGTGATGTGAAGTACCGTGACATCAACGAGGATGGCATCATCTCGGGAGAGGACCAGACATTCATCGGTAATCCCTGGCCGAAGTACTATGCCGGCTTCACCAACGACTTCTCCTATAAAGGTTTTGATCTGAGCATCCTGATCACCAGCACCATTGGAAACGACATCTACAACTACCTGCGCAGCGAGAACACCAACCCGAACAACATCAACCTCGGCCGCAACCTGTTCGTGGGTGCATTCGACTATGCCAATGTGCAGTTAGACGAGGAGGGTAACCCCTATCTTACAAACCCAGGTACGGTTGTAGCCAGAATGTCAGGAGGCAATAAGAACAACAACTTCAGCCGTCACACAGACAAGTATGTGGAGGATGGTTCTTTTGTAAGACTCAAAAACGTTACGCTGAACTACAACCTGCCTTCTACTGTGATGGCAAAACTGAAGTACATCAAAGGAGCGAGAATCGGGGTGAGCGCCCAAAACGTTTACACGATCACGGGCTACTCTGGCTATGACCCTGAAGTGGGTTCCTATGTGGGTCCAAACGCAAACGCTGGAAACGCTGCCATCGGAGTAGATTACGGCCGCTACCCGCTTACACCGGTTTACTCCGTGAACGTTGGTATTGATTTTTAATTTCATACAAAGAGCAACATGAAAAATAGATTTATATATATAAGTGGACTCCTGACCTTATCCGTTTTTTCGGGCTGTGAGAAGGAATTCCTGGAAAGGCCCCCGCAAGACACGCTAGTGGATGCCAACTTCTTCAAGACAGATGCGCAGTTACTGGCAGCGTCAGCACCGCTCTACAGCGTTGTATGGAAGGATTATGTGGATAAGGCGTCCTGGGCACTGGGGGACCTCAGAGCCGGTACAACTATGCGTGCCTGGGGGTACCGGGACGATGTACTGTTCAACACCACAGAAGTCTCTACCTCAAACAGCGAAGCCTACCGTGCCTTCTGGATTGTAGTCGGTCAGGCCAACACGCTCATTCAAAATGTGGAGCGTTATGCCGGACCTGAAGTGTCAGAGGATATAAAGAAGCATGTTATTGCAGAGGCACGCTTTATGCGCGCCACTGCCTACTCTTTCCTTGTCATGAATTATGGCGCGGTTCCAATCATTGAGAATAACATCGCCTTGCTGAATGATCCGGAAGTGAAGCGTAACACAGTGGAGAGTGTCTGGGAATTCATCACCAGGGACTACGTGTATGCTGCTGAGAACCTTCCGGCTAATGCTGTCGCTGCCGGAAGAGTCTCGCAATGGTCGGCAGAAGGCATGCTGGCCAGAACCTACCTGACCAGGGCCGGATTAGGCGGCAGTATGAATCAGGAGTACCTTGATCTGGCAAAGCAGTATGCAGAAAGGGTGATCACGATGAGTGGCCATACCCTGCTGCCAGACTACGCTGACCTGTTCCGTTACCCTTACGACAATAATGCAGAGTCGCTGTTCGAGCAGCAGTGGGTGTTCACTACGAACTATGGCTACAGAAACACCATGGTTTCTCAGATCACTTACAGCAACGACATCGCCAACGGTGATGGCTGGGGGGGCGATCTGGGTGCTTCCTGGTGGCAGCTAAGTCTCTACGATGGCCTGTTTGAGGACGGGTTTACAAATGATGAGCGGTTGAAAGCCACCTATATGCTACCGGGCTTCCATTACCCCGAGATATCCCAGACCGTCAGGGATGCAGAGGGTAACGCATCGGAGCAGGAGTTGGTTTTCCCGGCCCCGGGAGCCGACGCAGACAACAGCTTCGCCAGTATCAAGAAGTACGTGGTTGGAAAAGCGGATGACTTAGGTGGTCAGGCAGGTCAGCAAAATTACCCTACCGACACGTACATGCTGCGACTGGCTGAGATGTACCTGATCTATGCAGACGCAGTTTTGGGGAGCAGTGAATCGACCAACGATGCGAAAGCACTGGAATATGTTAATGTCATCCGATCCAGGGCCGGTGTAGCTCCTCTCGAAGAGTCACTGACCTGGCAGGATGTGTTCGAGGAGCGGATGAAGGAGTTTGCCATGGAAGGACTGGCCTGGTATGACCTGGTGCGAATTCACTACTACAACCCTCAGCGAGCCTATGATATCGTCAACAGCCAGGACCGGGGACTCTTTGTGGTACATCCAAACCGCATGCCGAACCCCACTTCCTGGGAGTTTGAGAAAACATCTTGGTTTACAGAAAGAACAGCCACCGCTAACTCCGGGAACTTCCTGCTTCCGATACCAGCATCTGAGTCAAGCCAGGCACCATGGCTGCGGGATGAGCCGGTTGCATATGAGTTTGGGGAATAATCAATTGTTAGTTTATTGTAGAGAAGATTATATATGAAAATTAGATATAAATCACTGTTATTCCTGTTCCTCGCCTTCGCGATGGCAGGAATCTTTACAGCCTGTTCCGAGGACGACGATAACGGACCGAACGGCGGAAAGCCAATGGTTAGCTACATCAGGGTAACAAGGCCCGAAGCTTCCGACTCCCTAATTGCAAAGGCAGGGCAGGGGGCCATGATCGCCATCGTCGGGCAGAACCTGGATGGCGCACGCGAAATCTGGTTCAATGACCTGCGCGGATCGCTGTCTCCTACCTTTATCACGAACACTTCCATCATCACCAGGGTGCCCGCTGATATCCCAACCGATATCTCAAACCAAATGAAGATCATTTTTGCGAACGGCGACTCACTGATGCATGATTTCGTGGTAGACATCAGCGAACCCGTTATCACCGGGATGCTGAGCGAATATGTGAACACAGGTGAAGTTGCCACGCTCTACGGGGATTACTTCTATGAGCCTGTCACGGTGACATTCGCCGGAGGGGTAGAAGGAGAAGTGGTTTCTGTATCAGAAGATGCCGATGCCATACAGGTGAGAGTGCCGGAGGGCGCAGAGCCAGGTCCGATTACGGTGACAACCAACTTCGGTGAGTCAGAGTCAGGGTTTTGGTTCCGGGATAACCGAAACATCATCGCCAGCTTCGATGGGGGGCTTGCCGGGTTATGGCATGGTCCGGCATTCGTAAAAGCATCTGACCCGGATATAGCGAACATCAACAGCAAATTCATTCGTATTAGCCGCGAGCTGGGGCCTTGGGCGTGGTTTGAGTGGTATGTCGGCCCTGTGAACAGCGATGTGGCGCAGGAGACAAAAAACATCCCGGCCGAGGCGTTCGCTAACCCGGGCAATTATGTCCTGAAGTTTGAGATCAACACCCTGGCTCCACTCACGGGTGCAGAAATCAAGATGTACATGGGCACCGGCGACATGGGCACAGAGCGAAACACTATTTTCTATACCTGGAAACCTAACGTGGACACAAAAGGGCAATGGGAAACGGTAAGCATCCCGTTCGACGAGTTCTACGCGGCTAACCAGGAGTTCGCTTACAGCCCGGATGGCTACGGCGTGTCGTTCCACTTCAGCGGCCCGCTCGCCGTGAATGCAAACTTTGCGCTGGATAACATGCGGGTAGTGCCAACAGCGGCTAAATAAAGATCCTTACCAACAGAAAGATATACGTATGAAAATTTTCTATAATACAAGGCTTCTCCTGCTCTTATGCCTGGTGCTCTCGTTCGGGATAATCACCTCCTGCGATGACGACGATGATGAAAACGGCCCTAATGCAGGGCAGGTGGAACTGTTAAGCTTCGGGCCTACCGGTGTGAAGCACGGGGAGGAGATCCGGTTCATCGGCCATAACCTCAACCAAGTGGAGTCAATCGAGCTGCCCGGCGTTAACGTTCCTAAATCGGCCTTTAAAAGTCAGACGCCAGAACTGATCGTGCTGGTGGTGCCTGAAGAGGCGACCGAAGGGTATGTGACGCTCAAAACAGCTTCCGGCGATATACAATCCAAGACTGTGCTGAGCTTTGAGGTGCCGATCACGATCGCTTCCGTAACTGCGGAGGCCCGCCCGGGTGCCAACATCACCATCACAGGCACCAAACTGAACTGGGTGGAAGGCGTGGTTTTCGAAAGCGACACGGTAAAGGAGTTCGTAAGCCAGAGCATGACGGAACTGGTGCTCCAGGTGCCGGCCACCGCTAAAACGGGCAAACTGCTGCTGGTAGGCGGCGGTACAGAGCCTTCCTTTGTGGAAACTGAGGAAGAACTGATCGTGACGTTGCCGAAGGTGACTGCGCTAACGCCTGCTGCGCTGAACACCGGGGCAGACCTGACCATCAAGGGTACCGATCTGGACCTTGTGAAGGCAGTGCTGTTTAACGGTGTAGGCGAGGCGATGGTAAGTGAGTTTGTAAGCCAGTCGGCGACAGAGCTTGTGGTGAAGGTTCCGGGGAACGCGAAAACCGGCGTGCTAACGCTGGTGGCAAACTCTGACGTGGAAGTAGAAACCACGCAGGAACTGGCCATTGCGCTGCCTGCCGTCACGTCGTTGGCTCCCGGTGCGGTGAAGCACGGGGATAACCTCACTATTACCGGCACTAACCTGAACCTGGTAAAGGAGATCAAGTTTAAGGGCGTAGGCGAGGCCAAAGCAACGGAGTTTGTGAGCCAGTCGGCCACGCAGATTGTGGTAAAGGTGCCTGACAACACCAACAATGGCACGCTTACCCTGGTGGCGAATTCTGGTGAGGAGGTAGCGACAACACAGGAAGTAACGGTTATTTTACCGGTTATTACCTCGGTTTCCCCAAGCCCTGTTGATCCAGGGCAGAACCTGACGATCAACGGCACCAACCTGGATCTGGTAAAGAGCATCGAATTTAAGGGTGGCACCAAGGTGACGTCCTTTGTCAGCCAGACCCCTACCCAAATTGTGGTGAAAGTGCCGATGAACGCTACCAAAGGAGCCTTGAAAATCGTGACGGTCAAGGATTATGAAGTAGCGACCACTGCGCAGGTAAACATCATTCTACCGATCATCACAAGTCTTACGCCGGAACCGGTGATCGCCGGGAACTACCTGACCATCAGTGGAAAAGAGCTTGACCAGGTGAAGTCGGTGATTTTCACCGGTGGAGCGACCGTGTCAACCTTTGTCGCTCAAAACGCAAACCAAATCGTGCTGGCTGTTCCTGCCACCGCAAAAACAGGTGTGCTGAAACTCATCACCCACTCCGGTTTTGAGGTAGCGACCGACAAGCAGGCGCAGATCGGTTCGGCTGCACCAAACATCTCCTACTATATCTACAACGATGCCCTCAGCGCAGAGTGGGATAAATGGGGCGGCTGGGGCACTACCGCGCAGGAAATGGCTAATACTGAAAACGTGAGCAGAGGCGCAAACGCCATTAAGGTGAGCTACAACGACGCCTATGGGGCCTTGCAGTTACACCCGAAAGAAGCGAACGTGTTAACCAAAGCAGATTACACGCACCTGGTGCTTTACGTGCGCGGCACAAAGGATAGCCGCATCGCGGTTCAGGCGAAGAATACTGGTGGGACAAGCTCCGCTGATGTTCCTTTTGACGTGAAAGCAGGGGAGTACAAGTTGATAGAAATCCCCCTGAGCTCACTCGGCGATTTGTCAGGCGGTCTCGCGGAACTGTACATCAAAAATTATGGAGAGAACCCGAACACCATCTACATTGATGATATCGGTTTGAGGTAACACTCCCAATAGCCCCAATCAAAAAGGAAGAGCACACTGCTCTTCCTTTTTGATTTTGAATCTGTCGAATGCCCTGCTTTACAATTGACCGTGCGCGGGTTTAATTTTCCGATTTGCCAAGATGAACAGATCCTCTCTAAAATCAATCTGCATCCTTTTGCTGCTGCTTGCCTCTTTTCAGGCATATAGCCAGAAGTACGAAGCCGAAAACGCCAGCCTCTCCGGCGGTGCATCCAAAGTCGCGTGCCCGGAATGTTCTGGTGGCAGCGCCGTGGCACAGGGGGAGGGTAACCTTATTTTTGCCGTCACGCTCCCTCAAGAAGGCTTTTACAGCATCTATATCAAAGCGGCCTCCCCGGCAGGCGACAAAATCAACAGGTTTGAGATAGATGGGAGCACGCTGGACTTCTCGCTGAAAAAGGAAAATGCCTATACCACCCTGAAACTGGTGAGCGCACAAAAGCTTTCCGCCGGGCAGCACCAGGTGAAGATCGTTAAATCATGGGGGTGGATCAACATTGATTATATAGAGTTTGAACAGGTAGTCGGGACAAAGAGGTTCGACCTGAACCAGGCGCTGGTAACACCTGACCCTACACCGGAGGCAAGCGCCCTGTATGATTTCCTGCTGGATAACTACGGCGACAGGATCATCTCCGGCGCCATGACCCTGAACAGTTTTGATGAATCGAACTGGCTGAAGGAAAATACTGGGAAAGAGCCGGCCTTGCTGGGGATCGACTTTATGCACAACGGCCGCGGATACAACTGGTACAACGATGAGACGCCCATCAACGACGCCAGGACCTGGTACAGCCGGAACGGCATCCCTGCCCTGATGTGGCACTGGCGCGATCCTTCCCGCACAACGGAGGAGTTCTACACGAAAAACCAATCGAAGCCGGAGGGCACTGCTTTCGATATAAGCAAGGTATCGGATGTGAACTCAGCTGAGTACAAAGCCATGTTGGCCGATATAGACTATATAGCGGGCATGCTGAAAAAACTGCAGGACCAGCACGTGCCGGTTATCTGGCGGCCACTGCACGAGGCGGCAGGCGGCTGGTTCTGGTGGGGAGCCAAAGGGCCGGAGCCGCTCAAAGCCCTGTGGCTGCTGATGTACGACCGTATGGTGAACCACCATGGCCTGCGAAACCTCATCTGGGTCTGGACCCGGGAGCCTAACGACGATGCCTGGTACCCGGGGGATGCCTATGTAGACATCGTGGGGCGGGATATATACAAAGACGGCGACCATGGTTCGCAGACGCTGGAGTTTAGCGATATGAACAACAGGTATGGCGGGAAAAAAATGCTGACACTCAGCGAAACAGGTTCTTTCCCCGATGTGGAGAACCTCGTGAAAGACGGTGCGGCGTGGTCGTGGTATATGCCCTGGTATGGTGCCTATACCCGCGACAGCAGGTACAATTCCCTGGCCCTCTGGAGGAAGATGTTTGCCCACGACTACGTCATCACACTGGACGAGATGCCGGAGCTCCGCACCTACGAGCGGCAGGACACGGCCACTGCACCAACAGAGCCGACAGGTTTGTGGGACAACACAGACGAGAAACCGGCTTTTGCGGCATATCCAACGCAGGTAACCGATACGTTAACGATTAGCAGCGAACGCAGGATAGAAACCGTCGCCATATATAACGCGCAGGGCAAACAGGTGAAGGCGCTGAAAGTAAGTGGCACCAAGGCCTCCGTCTCCTTTGCCGAACTTGCGCGGGGTGTGTACTTCGTGAAAACAAACCTGAACGGGGCAGCGGTGCGGGTGGTAAAGAAATGAAAAATACACTTCATAATCAGCACTGCCTGATGGAACTGAAGCAGACTCCATTTAAAGGGAAAAGAAAGCATTGATCAGTCAACACTTGGTGCAGGCAGCAAAGCAACTGAATTGCTGAGAAATCAGCAGGGTTATTCGGGCTTATGAACAGAGAGAACAACTTTAATGCGGAAGAAATGATGGCTATGCGTGGGAAAAGTAGCAAATCTATCCCTCACAACAAGACGGATTTAATTGAACGGGCTTTGTGTTCAGGTACTTTTTACCGTTTGATGTAGCCCCAACCCAGGAGTGACTTTTGCAGGTATGTGCGCATTTTTTTACTTTTAGTGTCTCTTACAGAACAGCATGCAGTTTTTAAAAATACCCTCTCTGCTTTCCCTTGTCTTTTTCACCGCATTAATGGCAGGCTGCCAGCAGGAAGAGTCGGAAGCAGACACCAGTGCGGCCCGGCAAAATGATCCGCCCGCCGAAACGATGTTTCGTTTGCTGCCCGCAGAGAAGACCAACATCAGCTTCAGCAACACCATTCAGGAGAGCCCCTACGGGAATATCCTGGCTTACCAGTACTTCTACAACGGGGGCGGCGTGGCCATCGGTGACATCAACAACGACGGGCTGCAGGATATCTATTTCTCGGCCAACATGGCGCCCAACCGCCTCTACCTGAACAAAGGCGATATGCAGTTCGAAGACATCACCACCTCAGCCGCGGTGGCCGGCAGGCCCAACAACTGGAAAACAGGCGTGAGCATGGCCGATGTGAATGGCGACGGCCTGCTGGATATATACCTCTGCTACTCCGGCAACATGCCGCCGGAGGCGCGGGCAAACCAGCTGTTCATCAACCAGGGGCCTGATGCGAACGGGAAACCGAAGTTTGAGGAGCAGGCCCAGGCATATGGCTTGGCCGACGCCGCCTTCAGCACCAGCGCCACGTTCTTTGATTATGACCGGGACGCCGACCTCGACATGTTCCTGCTGAACCACAACCCGACGGTGTTCCGGAACCTGGACGAAACAAGCATCCGGGAAATTCAGAAAAAGACGGAGCCGGAGATGCGGGTAAAGCTTTTCCGCAATGAAGACGGCAAGTTTCAGGAAGTAACAGACAAGGCGGGCTTTGCGGGCTCGGCGTTTACGTACGGGCTGGGCGCGGGTATAGCGGATATCAACCACGATGGCTGGCCCGATATTTATATATCCAACGACTACTCTGTCCCGGACTACCTTTACCTCAACAACGGCGACGGCACTTTCACGGATAAGATCAACCAGAGCATCGGCCATATCTCCCTGTACTCGATGGGAAATGACATCGCGGATATTAACAACGACGGCCTGCTCGACATCTATACCCTGGACATGCTACCAGAAGATAACCGCAGGCAGAAGCTGCTGTTCTCGCCGGATAACTACGAGTACTTCGACCAGTTTGTGCGGGTCGGTTTCAGCCCGCAGTACATGCGCAACATGCTGCACGTGAACAACGGGGACGGCACGTTCAGCGAGGTAGGGCAGCTGGCGGGCATCTCGAACACCGACTGGAGCTGGGCCCCCCTTTTTGCTGATTATGACAACGACGGCTGGAAAGACCTTTTCGTCTCCAACGGCTTCCTGCGCGATTTCACCAACCTCGATTTCATCAAGTACCGCAGCTCTTACTTTCAGAATGCGGGCGGCAGGATGAACCCCAAAGGCATTCTGGAACTGGTGAACAAGATACCTGCCTCCAACATCAACAACTATATCTATAAGAACAACGGAAACCTGACTTTCACAGACAAAGGCACCGACTGGGGCGTGAATTTCGCCTCGAACAGCAATGGCGCCGCCCACGCCGACCTGGACAACGACGGTGATCTGGACCTGGTGGTGAACAACATCAACAAGCCCGCTTTTATATATCAGAACGAGGCTGGCAAGCAGCTGAAACATAACTACCTGCAAGTAAAGTTGACTGGAGCGGGGAAGAACACTTTTGGCATTGGCGCGAAGGTTATGCTATATAAAGACGGCAAACAGCAGTACCAGGAGCAGATGCCGACGCGCGGGTACCAGTCGAACGTGTCGCCGGTGCTGCACTTTGGTTTGGGGGAGGCTGCAACCGTTGACTCGCTGCGTGTGGTGTGGCAGAGTGGGAAGCAGCAGGTTATATATGAGGTGAAGGCCAACCAGGTGCTGGCGCTGCAGGAGAAAGAAGCGACGGCCACGTACCCGTATCCGAAAACTGAAACTTCGCCTGCTTTGGAAGAGGTGAAGTCGCCGGTGGCGTTTACGCACCAGAAAAAGGCAATAAACGATTTTAAGCGCCAGCCGCTGCTGGTGAACCCGATGTCGTTTGCCGGACCGGCCCTGGCGAAAGCCGATGTGAACGGCGATGGGCTGCAGGACATATATGCCGGCGGCTCGGCCGGGCAGGCGGGCGCTTTATATATACAGCAGCGGGGCGGGCGCTTTAGCCTGAAAGCAAATGCTGCGTTTGAGGCCGCTAAAGGAAGCCAGGATGTGGACGCGCTGTTCTTCGACGCCAACAAGGACGGGAAGCCGGATTTATATATCAGCAGCGGGGGCTACGACAACTTTGCGCCGGAGGATGCTTTGCTGCAGGACATGCTTTACCTCAACGACGGGAGAGGCAACTTTACGAAATCCTCCGGCGCTTTGCCCAAAATGTTCACCAGCAGCAGCGGCGCCCGCGCGGCAGACATCAACGGCGACGGCTATATGGATTTGTTTCTGGGTGGCCGCGTGATACCGGGGCGCTACCCGGAGATTCCAAGAAGCTATGTCCTGATGAACGATGGAACCGGGAGATTCAGGGATATGACCGCCTCGGTGGCCCCCGCTTTGCAACGTGTCGGGATGGTGGCGGATGCCGCCTGGCATGATCTTGATGGCGACAAAAAGCCGGAACTTGTTATAGTGGGAGAGTGGATGCCGGTGACCGTGTTCAGCAGCGCGAATGGAAAGCTGCGCGACGTGACAAACCGTTATTTCAAAAAGCGGTACAGCGGCTGGTGGAACAAACTGCTCATCGAGGACTTCAACCAGGACGGCAAGCCGGACCTGATGGTCGGGAACATGGGGCTGAACTCCCAGGTGAAAGCTTCCGATCACCAGCAGGCGGAACTTTACTACAAGGATTTTGACGATAACGGTTCCGTAGACCCGATCCTGACCTTCTATGTCAAGGGGCAAAGCTACCCCTACGTGACGCGGGACGAACTACTTGAGCAGGTGAGCATCATGCGCACGCGTTTCGCGAGCTACGAGAGTTATGCCGGCGCAACGCTTACGGATATCTTTACACCGGCGGAACTTAAGGGGGCAAAGCAACTGTCTGCTAATTACCTGCAGACGGCTTATTTTGAGGGCAGTGCGCAGGGTGGATTTGTGGAAAAGCCCCTGCCGGTTCAGGCCCAGTTTGCTCCTGTTTACGCTATCAGCCCCCTGGATTTCAACGGGGACGGCAAGCTGGATGTGATCCTGGCCGGCAATATGAACAAGGCCCGCCTGCGCTTCGGGGAGTACGACGCCAGTTACGGGGTGCTGCTGCAGGGCGATGGAAAGGGAAATTTTTCTTATATTCCCCAGAGCAAGTCAGGTCTCCAGGTAAAGGGGGATGTGCGAAGCTTGCTGCCAATTAACAACCTGTTGCTGTTTGGCGTGAATCAGCAGGAAATCAAGGCATATAAAATATTGAACCCATGAGAAAAGTAGTGTCCTTCTTTTGTATTCTGGTGCTATTGTCTGGCTGTAAAGAGCAGGAGGCGGAATTGCCCCGGTTCCAGAGCGAGCATATCAGCGGGGTGATAGCCAAAATGACGGACATTATGGTGAACGACGTCACAAACCCTCCGTTGGCAGCCCGGTTTTACGCGTATGCCACGCTGGCCGGATACGAGGTGGTGTCGCAAAACGACAGCGCCCGCCAAAGCATGCACGGTATTCTGAATGAATATCCTGAAATTGAGAAACCTGCCGGCCTCACGAACTACGCCACCGACTTGAGCGCACTGCTCGCCATGCTGGAGACCGCCAAGAAAATGCAGCCTTCCGGTCCGCTGTTGGACGCCTACGAGCAGCAGTTCCTCGATTCCTGCCGCACCGCAGGCGTCTCGGAGGAGGTGATTGCCAACTCCCTCACTTATGCCCAGCACATCAGCCAGGCCATCCTGGCCTATGCCAAGGCCGACAAATACAACCGGATCAGCAACTACGCCCGCTATACACCTTTTGAGGAAGAAGGTGCCTGGCACCCTACGCCGCCCGGGTTTTTTGCCCCCGTGGAGCCCCATTTTAACACCGTGCGCTCCTTCACCCTCGATACCTGTACACAGTTTCAGCCATCGCCTCCTGTCGCTTTCTCAAAGGATAAAAGCTCTGAATTTTACAGGATGATGCAGCAGTGCCAGCAGAAGGGCAGCGACGGCCTGACGGAGGAGGAGCAACAGATCGCTGCTTTCTGGGACTGCAACCCCTTTGCGCTGCAGGACAACGGCCACCTGATGGTGGGCATGAAGAAGATATCGCCGGGTGCGCACTGGCTGGGCATCACCGGCATTGCCTGTAAGCAGGCTGACAAGGGTTTTTCGGAGGCAATGGAAATCAACACGATGGTGTCCGTCTCGCTGATGGATGGCTTTATCTCCTGCTGGGACGAGAAATTCAGAAGCAACCGCATCCGGCCCGAGACAGCCATCCGGAAGTATATGGATACCTCCTGGAAACCGTTTTTGCAGACTCCCCCGTTCCCGGAGTATCTGAGCGGCCACTCTACCATTTCTGCCGCGTCGGAGGTGGTGCTGACCCACTATTTCGGCGATGACTTCAGCTATACTGATACCGTGGAGGTCCGTTTTGGATTGCCCGCCCGCAAGTTCGATTCATTTCAGCAGGCCGCCATTGAGGCAGGGATTTCGCGCTTTTATGGCGGTATCCACTTCATGGACGCCATCGACAACGGCCGTGCACAGGGGCTGCAGGTAGGGGAGTGGGTACTGCAGAAAGCTGGCAAGCAGCCCGCTTCGCAGGCACGCGAGCTTGCGCAGAAGTAACATCCAGGTAGATTTTTTTAAAACTCATATGGCGCGAGCGTCCCCGCTCGTGCCTGCTATCATGCGGCCTCTGGCCGCAAAGGTATGTAAATGCAGAAAAAATCAGGGCTGATCTAAAGCTGGATGCTGCCTCCCTGCAGATTCACATAATCAGGAGCGATATGGCTATATATACCGCAGTTTTAACATCTCAGCCATATATCCGAAACATCCGGTAGCCCCTGTTTCCAATTGTTTCGCCTACCTTCGCTGTGCATCCGTTAACATCTTCACCTAAAACGCATTCTATGCATCAACCGACTTTTACCAAAGTTATATATGGCCTGTCTGCTTTGTTTCTTTTTTCCTGTTCCAATGTGCAGCAGGAGGCGGGAACATCTGCGCAGGCACAGCTGCAGTTGTCCGAAAGCATACGCCTGAACCAGCTTGGCTTTTATCCGAACGCCTCAAAAGTGGCTGTGGTGGTAGGCGAAAACAGCGGCGGTGAATTTTACGTGAAAACAGCCGACCAACAAAAGACCGTATATACCGGCCAGCTCTCAGAAACAAAAGCCGGCGAGTTTTCGAACAGGCCCACCCGCATCGCGGACTTCAGCGAGTTGAAGGAGAAAGGAAGTTTTGTGATCGTCATCCCGGGGGTAGGGCATTCTTATCCCTTCGAGATCGGGCAGGATGTACACAGGGAGGCAGCTGCGGCTTCCATCAAAGGGTTCTACTACCAGCGCATGTCTGCGGACCTGCCGGAAACCTACGCCGGCAAATGGGCGCGGGCCGCAGGCCACCCGGACAACGAAGTGCTGATCCATCCTTCTGCCGCTTCGGCGCAACGGCCGGCAGGCTCCAAAATTTCTGCCCCTCGTGGCTGGTACGATGCCGGCGATTACAACAAGTATATCGTCAATTCCGGCATCACGATGGGCACGCTGTTTTCTGCCTACGAGGACTTCCCGGAGTTTTATAAAACGCTGGAGCTGAACATCCCGGAGAGCGGCAACCAGGTGCCGGACATTTTGGATGAGGCGCTCTGGAACCTGCGCTGGATGATGGCCATGCAGGACCCGCACGACGGCGGCGTTTACAACAAACTCACCAACCCTTCTTTTGACGGCATGGTGATGCCTGCCGAGGCAACCAACTCCCGTTACGTGGTGCAGAAAGGCACTGCCGCCACCCTCGATTTCGCCGCGGTGATGGCCCAGGCCAGCCGCATATTCCGGAACTATGAAAACGAGTTACCGGGTTTGGCGGACTCTACCCTCCAAGCAGCCGTGAAAGCATGGGCCTGGGCGCAGAAGAACCCTGACATGAACTACGACCAGAACGCCATGAACGAGCAGTTTAAGCCGGAGGTTTCTACGGGCGGCTACGGCGACAAAGACTACCGCGATGAGTTTATATGGGCCGCCTCGGAGCTATATGCCACCACGAAAGACGACAGCTACTACAAAGCCGTGAACATGCTGCCGGACGCTGAAATGCCGCTGCCCTCGTGGCCACAGGTGCGCCTGCTGGGCTACTATACCCTCACCCGCTTCGCCGATGAACTGACGCCCGCTGCGCAGCAAGACCTTCCGGATATTAAAAAACGGATCGTTTCTTTTGCTGATGAACTGATGGAAGGTGCCGCTGGCCGCTCGTACCGCACCGTGATGGGCAAAACGGAAAAGGATTATATATGGGGAAGCAGTTCGGTGGCCGCCAACCAGGGCATCGCCCTTATCCAGGCCTACCAGCTCACCAATGATAAGAAATACATCAACGCCGCGCTGTCTAACCTCGATTACCTGCTGGGCCGCAACGCCACCGGTTACTCTTTCCTGACCGGTTTCGGCGACAAACCCATCATGCACCCGCACCACCGCCCATCCGTTGCGGACGGGATAGCGGAGCCAGTGCCGGGCCTGCTCTCCGGCGGTCCGAACGCGCGGGCCGACCAACAGGACAAGTGCACCACCTACACGTCTGCCTTCGCAGATGAGATGTTCACCGATGACGACTGCTCCTACGCCTCCAACGAAATCGCCATCAACTGGAACGCACCGTTTGTGTACCTGGCCGGCGCGATAGAGGCCTTGCAGAACAAGGCCGCCTTATAGGAAGAGCGGTGGTATATATAAAAGAGGCCCGTGCTGCAGAGCAAGGGCCTCTTTTATATATACCAGAGTATAGGAGCCGGGCAGCTATATATAGCTGGTGCCCCGCAGGCGTAAACCACCTATAAACCTATATAGGCAGGAGCTGGAATAGTTTTGTGAGAAACTGGGCGCTTCGGTTTGAAGCTACAGGTGGATTCTATGATATGAAAATACTGTACAGATAGGGATATAAAAATACTGTACAGATAGGTCCCTGCTGTGTATAGGACGGTGCTCCGTTCAGGTGCGGGAGACTCAAAAAAAGAAAGAACTGGTTTCATCACCGGCTTTTTTTTTTTTCTTTACATAGCCTCATTTCCCATTGGCTGTATATAACCTTCACTACTGATTTAAAGCAGATGCATAAGATGAAAAAATCGCTTGTTTTTTTCCTGGTTGCGATAACCCTGAGCCTAAGTAACGCGTGGGCCGTGTCGGTGCCGTCCATCTTCGGGAGCCACATGGTGCTGCAGCAAAATGCGGAAGTAACCGTCTGGGGCTCTGCCAAGCCGGGGGAGGAAGTGACCGTGACCGGCAGTTGGGACAACAAACCAGTTACCACCAAAGGCAGCAACCTTGCCAAGTGGTCGGTAAAGCTGAACACTCCGGCCGCAGGAGGGCCTTACACCGTCACCATCAAAGGCCATAACACCATCACGCTGGAAGATGTGCTGACAGGGGAGGTGTGGCTCTGCTCCGGCCAGTCAAACATGGAATGGTCGGCGGCGGCAGGCATCGACCACGCGGAGCAGGAAGTGCCGAAAGCAACATACCCGGAGATTCGCTTCTTCAGCGTGGGCCACCAAACCGCCGACGGCCCCCAACTCGACGTGCAGGGCGAGTGGGTGGTGTGCACCCCTGAAACCATGAAGCACTTCAGCGCAATTGGCTATTTTTTCGGTAGAGAGTTGTACCAGGCGCTGGATGTGCCGGTGGGGCTGATTAACAGCAGTTGGGGAGGCACGCCCGCCGAAGTGTGGGTGAGCCCCGAGACAGTCGACAAAGACCCGGTGCTGCAGAAAGCGGCCGCTGCCCAGAAGGAGGTGCCCTATGGGCCAGTGCAGCCGGGCAAAGCCTACAATGCCATGATTGCGCCGCTGACGCCTTACAAAATTGCCGGGGCGCTCTGGTACCAGGGCGAGTCTAATACCAACGCCCCGGAGGCATATGCCACGATGCTGCCGGCGCTCATTAACAACTGGCGCAGCGACTGGGGCTATGAGTTCCCGTTCTACTACGTGCAGATTGCCCCCTATAAAGATTACGGGCCGCAGGCCGGCGCGGTGCTGCGCGACGCCCAGCGCCGTAGCCTCCGGGTTCCGAACACCGGCATGGTGGTAGTCAGCGACATCGGTGATAACGACGACATCCACCCCAGAAATAAATTAGACGTGGGCAAGCGCCTGGCAAACCTGGCCCTGAACAAAGCCTACGGCAAGACAGATCGCCCTGCCTCCGGCCCGCTGTTCCGCGAGATGAAAGTGGAAGGCAGGAAAGTAAGACTGTACTTCGACTATGCCGAAAGCGGTTTGGTGAGCAAAAGCAAGGAACTCCCGAACTTCGAGGTAGCCGGCGAGGACGGTAAGTTTGTGAAAGCCGATGCGAAGATAGACGGCAGTACGGTGGTGGTGCAGGCAAAGTCGGTGAAGAAACCTGTGGCGGTGCGCTATGAGTGGAGCAACACCGTGACGCCAGGCCTCTTCAACAAAGCCGGCCTTCCGGCTTCCACATTCAGAACAGAGAACGTAACAGCGAAGCAGGAGTAAGCTAAGCAATAGGGATAAATAGGGCCATAGAGGTGCTTTAAAAACCTCCTCCCAGATGCATACACATACAAACAGCGGGCGCCGGTCAACTATATGACCGGCGCCCGCTGCTTATATATAGCTAAGCTTTGAGACAGCTTTAATCTTCCTCCCTTCCCCAGTTCTTCGCGAGCATGCCTCCCAGCACAATGCCACCCAGGGCCAGCGCGCCCTGCAGTATTTTGTCGCGGTGCAGGCTAAGCCATACCTGCGGGCTGGAGTAGGTGGCCTTGTCGTCGAAGGTGCCGTGTGCGCCGTGGTCCCCGGGGATCGGCTCCCACAGGTTGTGCTTTCGGTTCGGGTCCTCCGGTTCGTTTGTTTGCTGGCCTTCATAGCCGTTTTTCGCCAGTACATAGTCGGCAAACCAGGGCGCTATCTTGTTTCCGATGATGGCTTCCAGGGTCGGGTAGCCGACACGGTACTCGCGGCGGTTGTGCTCGGCGGCATACACAATCACTTTGGCGGCCACTTCCGGCTGGTAAATCTTGCCCATGGGTTGCGGCTTATTGGGCAGCCGTGATTTCACGAAGCCAAACTGGGTGGTGTTCATGGCGGGCAGCTGCACCATCGTTGCCTGCACATTGCTCTTGTCGTGGATCAGTTCGGTGCGCAGCGAATCGTAGAAACCCTCGATGGCGTGCTTGGAGGCGCAGTAGGCTGATTGCAGCGGAATGCCACGATAGGCGAGGGCTGAGCCCACCAGCACAATAGAGCCGCGGTCGCGGGGCAGCATGCGCTTCAGTGCCGAGAGCGTGCCATATACCTGCCCCAAGTACGTTACCTCCGTCACGCGCTTGTACTCTTCCGCCTTCATTTCTTTGATGGGACTGAACACGCTGTTCATGGCGTTGTTCACCCACACATCGATCTCCCCCAGTTCCTTTTCTATTTTTTCGGCTGCGTTTTCCACGGCGTCCGCATCGGCTACGTCCACCGCGTAATAAGCTGCCTTTCGCCCCAGGGACTCAACTTCTTTTTTGGCTCCTTCCAGTCCGTCTATACCGCGGGCGATCAGGGCCACATCATATCCGTTGAGGGCAAACTCACGGGCGATGGCCCTGCCCAATCCGGCTGAGGCTCCCGTTACTACCGCCACCCCTTTGTGGCGCCCGTTGTTGTTATTGTCCATAGTTTTTGCAGGTTTAGTCGTGTCATTTCTTCTGTTGGTGGTACGCCTACTTTCCGAACTTAGTTATAAAGGAGGCGATTGATGCCTTTTGTGTTGGGTTGGACGGGGTGAAGGCGAAGGAACCCGCTTTGTGGCGGCGCGTACAGCCCTAAGACACACGAAAAGCTATGAAAGAAGAAAAAACAATTATTCACCGCATCAGGGAAGACTCCACCGAAGCCACCGGGTACCGCCGCCAGATCGCAGCCCTTTCGGCCGTAGGCTTGTTAGACTTTAGCCTGATCTCTCTTTTTCAGCTGGGTTTTATCCGGCATATGCCCGACCTGCCCGGCAAAGTATTTGACACCGAGAAAGTGAATTCCTCGAAGGACGCGGTGCTGTTGGGAATGCCGGACGGCGTGATCAGCCTGGGCAGCTATGCCGCCACCATCCTGCTGGCTACTGCTGCCACGCGGTACAGGAAGCCGTCGCGTATGCTGGATGTGGCCATGGCCGGCGTGTTAGTGGGGCAAGCTGCTGGCGCGGCGCAGTACCTTTATAAAATGGCGTTTGTTCAAAAGAAAATCTGCATATACTGCGTAGCTGGTGCCGCTATCAACTTCGCCAGCTTGCTTCCGCTGCGGCAACTGTTCAGGCGGCGCGACTAAGCCTTCTCATCTTGTCTGAAAAACAAAAGGCTGAAGCACCTAAAAAATGGTTGCCTCAGCCTTTCCTATATATCCGGTGATTAGACGGTGCCAACGAAGCAACCTATATAGGGCCTATATAGAGCGCCCGCGTTAACCTGCCCTGCTAACTTTTTTCTTCGTCAGCCTCCTCCAGGTGAACGAGGTACTTCGTGAGTTTGTCCCACTGCAGGGCCTGCACACCAGCCCAGCCGCCTTCGGCCACCAGCGTGTTCAGCAGGGCGCGGTTACCGGCTTCCTGCCCCTCGTTGTTGATGCCTTCGTTGCGCCCGATTTCGTAGGCGTGCAGGGTGTTGCCCTCCCGCACCACCCGAAACGTGCTGCTGGCTTCCTTGATGAAGAAATGCTGGATCACCTTATCCCCCTGGCCTCGCTCCTGGGGCTTCTCGCTGGGATGTACTACAAACTCCGCCAGGTTTTCCTCCTCCCGGATGTCAGTCACCTGCACCCAGTTCTCCATGGTGGAGGCCGGGAGAATGATGTCTATATAGTAGCCCACTTCAGGCTTGCGTGCCGTGGTCCGGTGGCCAAGGCTGTCGTAGAGGTTAAACTCTGAGTTGAAGCCCGCCATCCTGGACCATCCGTTTACATCAAACAGCTTCTGTTTTGCCTGCTCAAACGCTTGCCTGGCAGCGGCTTCGTCTGCGAACTCGTTGTGGTTGCTGTACACTTTGTCCTTTGTCTCCTCGCCCTGCACCACCTTTACTTCCTTCTTCAGGTTGTCGAATAAATCCTTCAGTCCCATATCGCTACGCTTCCTCCAAAGCTTTAAAATTACACGTTACACTCAGAAGCAATACGGCCTGAGAACTCAGATGTTTGTGCCTGCTTTCTATTTACTGGCATATGTCTGTACATATATCAATGTCCGTCAAGGTATATCAAAGGGAAGATTGAAATAGGAAGAGGGATATATAAGCTATAAGCCCAGCGCATCCCAAGCAGCTTTAAGCAGGAGACAGTTTGAATTAGACTTAACCACAGGGTAGGAATAAAAGACATAAACACGATTGGCGCTGTGAATCTATCAATTTCCAGGTTGGAAAGAAGGACGGCTTTCCAGGATAGATGCGGGCCTCCGGCCAACGTTATAGAGGGTATTTAGCTGGTAATCAAACCCAACAAGGAGGTGTTCGTTAAAATGAATGAGCCAGAGGTACTATTTTTAACTCAAACCACTATAAGCTATGGAACCAATGGGAGACTTTTTTTTAGGACTGGGTATTATAGGCATCGTGCTGGGGCTGGTGCTCCTGATCGTATATTTATGGAGTATTTTCTGGTCTTATAAGGATGCCGAGCGAAGAGGCAAGCCGGGCTGGCTGGTGGCGCTCGTCGTGGCATTTCTGGCGTGGCCCTTAGGGCTGCTGGTGTGGCTGCTCGTACGGCCAGACCATCGGACAACCTACCGTTAAGCAGACCGAATCAAGAGTTATATATAAAATACCCTCCGGTACACCTGAGGCCAGTTTATCCTTGCCAGCAGGCGCGATACAATGACTGGGCTTCGCGCTGCCTGCGGGTGCAGATTCTAAGTAGAGAAGCGCAGCGGGAAACCATATAGGCGCAGAAAAAAAAAGGCAGCTATATATAGCTGCCTTTTTTTGCTGCGCCTGGTCAAATGTTAGTCTGCGTATACTTCTTCTGTGCTGCCGCACTTCAGCATCTTGTCACCAAAATACGGGTTCTGGATCTCCTCATTCGCGCTGAGCCAGTAGGCGCCCTTGTTGTTGAGGGCCATCGGGCAATGCTGGTAGTACAGGCTCTGGCTTCCCGCGTCATACGCTTTGGCTAAGGAGAATACCGACTCGGAGAGCGGCTCCAGTTGCGCACGCTGCGCCTCCACATCCGAGGCAGCGGCGATCTGCTCTGCACTGCTGATCACCTGGGCTGTTTTCTCCTCGGCATATGCTTTTTCGTCGGTGGTAAGGGTGGCAACCGGCATGGCGTTGGCGGTTCCCAGCACTTCCGTTGCGGCTGCTTTTGCGGCATCGGCATCTGAGGCTACTAAAGCGTCTTTCAGCTTGAGGTACTGGCTCACCAGTTGCGAGATCTGGGTTTTCATCGGCTCCGCCACATTGGAATAGTCAGGCGTCTCCACCACCACACCGGATACCAGGGCAGCCTCAGTCGGTGCAGCCTCCGTGTTCTCCACGGTTGTTTCGGTGCTTTCGGTTGTGTTCTCTGAACAGGCCGAGAAGGTGAAAGCAGCTACAACGGCTGCTGCGAAAAGTGTCTTTTTCATGTTAAATAATTTATCTGGTTAATTTAATGTAAGCTTATTTTTCTGATGGCTTCTCATGGCTCCCGGATTCATCGTGTTCCGATCCGTGGTGTTCTTCCTCAGCAGGCATGTTTTCATCGTGCATCTCTTCGTGGTGTTCTGTGTTTGTAGTGCTGTCAGAGCAGGCTGTGAAGCTGAACGAAGCGACAACGGCGACTGCGAAAAGTGTTTTTTTCATCGTGCTTATATGATATTATAACTATTTATATTTAGAAGCGGGCTTGCTGAAGTGCCACAAAACCGAGTGCAAGCAGTAGCAGCCCATAAAGAAGCCACTTCAGCCACACTGGTCTCCTTTTTGGCTCTTCGTCACCGGTTTTACAACAGTCTTTCATCCTTTTCTTTTTAATCTTAATGTACGTGGCCCTGCACCGGTGCCGGCTTTTGCTCTTTGGCCCTCATCACCTGTCCCTCGCGATACGTTTGCTCTGTTTCGCCGCAGCTTAGCATGGCTTCCCCAAAGTACGGGTTTCGGATTTCCTTTTGCTCGCTTAGCCAGTACGCCCCCTGGTCACCCAGGGCCATCGGGCACTTCTGCCTGAAGAGCACTTCTTTGTCCGTACCGAAGGTCTCCACCGCCTCGATGAGGTGGTTAGAGAGCGGCGAGAAAGCGGTGCGCTGTTTATCCAGCGCCGCGCTTTGCTGGATGGCCTCCGCATGCGTTTTCAGGGCGGGCAGTAGCTGCATCCATTTGGCGTGGGTGCTGCCATCCAGCAGGCTCATGTCTACTTTATCAAGTGCCTGTAGCACATTTCCCGCGGCCTTTTGTGCTGCCGGTGCGTCCGAAGCGACCAAGGCGTTTTTCAGCGACAAATACTTGTCAGCCACGGCGGTAAGCTGGTTTCGGAAAGCCTCCGGAACTTCCATCCGGTTGTTCGCCGGCGCTGTCATCATGCTGTAGTTGCCGCTCAGTTGCGCGGCACCGTCCACGGCAAATACACCGTTGGTCACAACCTGCTCTCCTTTGCTCAGACCAGCCTCTATGAGGTACATATCCCCCAAGCGCGGCCCTAAGGTTACCTCCCGCATCTCAAAAGCCGACGCTTCCCGGTCATCCACCTTCACATAGACCACGGAGCGCTTGCCAGTCCAGAGGACGGCGGTGCGCTGCACGGCCAGGGCATCTTCTGTGCCTTTCGCCTGGGTGGCCGACTTGATTCGCGCGTTCACAAACATGCCCGGTTTTAATTGGTTGCCGGGATTCTGCACCTCGGCTCTTACCTGCACTGCCCGGGTGCTGGCATCCAGCACAGGCGTCATGAACTGAACCTTGGCTTTGAACTCTTCTCCGGGCACACCCTGCACGGTAAAGTTGACCGTGGCGCCTTCCTTGATCCAGGACAGGTCCGTTTCATAAGCATCCAGCACAATCCAGACCGAAGACAGGTTTGCTACCTCAAACAGAACGGAGCCTGTGCTTACGTAATCGCCTACGGCCACCATGCGTGCTGTTACCACACCCGATGCGTCGGAGTGTATATCGAAATTAGTGATGAGCTCGTTCGCGTTTTCAATGCGCTGTATCTGTTTCCCCGACAGGTTCCAGAGCCGAAGCTTCGTTTTAGCCGCCTCATACAGCTCCGGCATGATATCCTTCGACCGGGCCGCTTCCTGCAGTTCGCGTTGCGCCGTGATCAGTTCCGGGGAGTATATAGAGGCCAGTCTTTCGCCCTTGCGCACTTCCTGGCCGGTAAAGTTCACATATAGCTTCTCGATCCTGCCCGGAAACTTGGCGGTGATAGAAGAGACCTTCTGTTCGTTCAGGGCCACGGTGCCGGACAGCATCACCTCATTCTCCGGGTCTACCCGCTGCACGGGGGAAGTCTGAATGTTGGAAAGCGCGATCGCCTCCGGTGTCATCTCCAGTATATAGGGGCTCGGCTCTCCGGTGCCACCGCCCGCGGCGGTTACCGGAATCAGGTCCATGCCACAGATCGGGCACTGGCCCGGGGCATTCTGCCGGATCTGGGGGTGCATGGAGCAGGTATACGTGACCACGCCAGCCGTCTCTCCTTCATGGTCGTGGAGTTCTTCCGAAGCCCTTCCTCCGAAGATCAGCCAGCCCAGCAGCAGGCCACCCAGGGCTACCAGCACGTAGGTTGCGAATTTTTTACTTCTTGGTTTCATGTTTTTATCCTGTAGATAAATAGTATGGAATTCGCCCCTCTGAGGGCGCAGTTTCTCTTAATAGTCGCTGTTCATCATGCGGTTAATGGCCGACACGGCGATGTGCTGGTCGGTGATTGCCTGCAGTTGCTGTTGTTTATACCCGAGTATGGCCTGGCGCTGCCGCAGGATCTCATCGATCCCTGCCCCGGCCACAGTATAGTTGGTCGTGAGCAGGCGGATCGCCTGTTCGTTAAGCTCGATCTGCTCTTCCAGCAGCTGCAGCGTACTGGTAGCGCGCTGGTAGTCGTACAGCAGGTTCTCGAGTTCTGTGAACAATTCGTTTTCGGCAGCCTCTTTTTTAAGGGCAGCCGCCTCCTGCTCAAACTTCGCCTCCCTTTTGGCGGCGTTGTACTTCTTGCGGTAGATCGGCAGCGTTACCGTTACCATCGGCATCACCATGTTCTTCCCGCCCATGCGCATTTCTGTTGCTTCGTCCATCCGGGGCTTGAAGACCATATAGTTCAACCCGAGGCCGAGCATCGGCCGTCCCATCAGCTGGGCCATGCGGTACTGGGCTTCGCGGGCCTTCTCGTCCCACTCGTACATTTTCAGCATCGGGTGGTTCTGGAGGATAGAGTCCTGGATAAGGGCCAGCGCGGCAGGCAGGGCAACAGGCTGCAGCGTGTCTGCTAGCTGTATCTCCTGGCCGGGTTGCCGGTTAAGCAGGTTATTGAAAGCCACCTGAAGCGGCTTTTTAGAGTCCCGGAGCAGCAGCAGCCTGTTCTCCAGGTCCTTTACCTGCACCCGGATCAGGATCACGTCCACCATGCTGCTTCCGGAGGAAGCCATGGAAGTCATGCCGCCGCCGGTCATTCCGGTACTGCTTCCTGCCTTTGATGAAGTATTGCCACCTGCAGAACCGCCGCCCATTCCTGCCATGCCGGACGCGGCACTGCCAGTGGTGGTGCTGCCCATACTGCCGGAAGAAGAGGTGCCCGGGCTTTGGCGTGCAGGGCCCGGGGCGGCTCCTGCCGGGGCAGATTTATACCTGGCAAGTGCTATCCGCTCCAGCGCCTGCAGGATCGCCAGTTCCCGCTCCAGCAGCTGCACTTCCTCGTCTATGCGGTACATGCCCAGCCAGGTCGTGCGGACATCGTGGTAGAGGTTGATTTTGGCTTCGATGAAAGACGCGAACTTCATCTGGGCCATATAGTTCGCCTCGTTCCTGGCCGCGCCCAGCGTACCGAACCACGGGAACATCTGCATAATGGATGCTTCACCGACCTGGTTCCCCATCAGCCTTTCCATGGGCTTCAGGAATAAACCGAAATTAGCTTCCGGATCGGGAAGGGCACCGGCTTGCGGCACTTTCTCCAAGGCTGCCTGGTATTCGGCAAAGCGGGCTTTCAGCAGCGGGTTGTTTTCCCCGGATGTGACCAGGTACTCCTGCAGGGTCTGCGCCCGGAGAGCCGGTGCAAGCACCAGGAGGAGGGCTATATAGGCTACGATCTTTTTCATGCGAGTTCTTTAACTTTTTTTCCAACCTTCACTTCTTCGCGCCAGCTGTACAGCACGGGTACAATAAACAGGGTAATCAGGGCGACCACCATGCCTCCGAACGTCGGGATCGCCATCGGAATCATGATGTCAGAGCCACGGCCAGTGGAAGAGAGCACGGGCAGCAGGGCCAGCAGGGTGGTGGCGGTCGTCATCAGGCAAGGCCTTACCCGGCGCATTCCTGCCTCTAGCACGGCTTTGCGCACCTGTTGCCTCGATTCCGGGTGAAACTTGTCGAAGCTCTGTTTCAGGTAGGTCCCCATCACCACGCCGTCGTCTGTGGCGATGCCGAACAGGGCGATGAAGCCCACCCAGACGGCCACGCTCAGGTTGTAAGTGCGCATCTGGAAAAGCTCCCGCATGTTGGTGTCCCCGAACGAGAAGTTCAGGAACCAGTCCTGGCTATAGAGCCACAGCATCATAAAGCCCCCGGAAAAGGCCATGGCAATGGACGTGAAGATGAAAAGCGTCGTCGAGACGGAGCGGAACTGGAAGTACAGGATCAGGAAAATGATGAGCAAACTGAGCGGGATCACGATGGATAGTCTCCGCTCGGCGCGCACCTGGTTCTCATAGCTCCCTGAAAATTTGTAGCTCACGCCCGCCGGCACCACCAGCTCGCCGGATGCTGTTTTCTGGTTGAGGTAGCGCTGGGCGTCCTCCACTACCGGCACCTCGGCAAATCCGTCTTTCTTGTCGAACAGCACATAGCCCGTCAGGAAAGAGTTCTCTCCGCGGATCATCATCGGGCCGGGGCGGTATTCCAGGTCAGCAATCTCACCCAGGGGCACCTGGGTGCCGCTGGCCGTCGTGATCAAAATCCTGTCCACCGCCTCGGGAGAGTTGCGGTATTCCCGGGCATAGCGGGCGCGGATAGAGTAGCGTTCACGGCCTTCCACTGTTGTTGTGAGCGCCATGCCACCCATCGCCACCTCGATATACTCCTGCACATCGGCCACGTTCAGTCCGTAGCGGGCCATGGCGCTGCGGTCCAGCTCTATCTCCATATAGGGTTTGCCGAGAGAGCGGTCCGCGAATACAGCCTCTGATTTCACAGACGGCACTTCTTTCAGGAAGCGCTCCAGCTGCAGGCTGAAGTCCTCGATCGTTTTCAGGTCCGGGCCATATACTTTCAGGCCCATCGGTGCGCGCATGCCGGTCTGCAGCATCACCAGGCGCGCCTCGATCGGCTGTAGTTTCGGCGCCGAGGTCACCCCCGGTATGTTGGCCACAGATACGATCTCGTCCCATATATCATCCGGGCTCTGGATATGGTCGCGCCACTGCCGGAAGTATTCCCCCCTTTTGTCTTCGATCAGTTCACCGGATTTGTCGCGAACAAATTGGCCCTCCTCATCCACTTTATAGCGGATTCGCTGCCCGTTTGCGTCTGTTTTGTACTCTGATTTATACTGGATGATGTTCTCGTACATCGACATTGGGGCCGGGTCCAGCGCTGTTTCCGCGCGGCCGGCCTTGCCCACCACCATTTCTACCTCCGGTATGGCCGTGATAAGCATGTCCAGCTGCTGCACGATGCGCTTGTTGGCCTCCACGCCGGAGTGCGGCATGGACGTCGGCATCAGCAGGAAGGAGCCTTCGTCCAGGGAGGGCATGAACTCCTCGCCCAATCCCGGAAAGGTGTGCACCAGGCCGCTCCAAACAGAGGTGGTTCTGACGTTGTAGCCCATCGTGTCGACGCCCCTGGCAAACCAGCCGAACACGGAGTTGAAGCCCAGCCAGACCAGCAAGCCTATCAGCATGATTAAGGCCGGCATACTCAGGAACGTCCCTTTGTTGGCCAGGCACCACGCCAGGATGCGGGGATATGCCCTGATGAACAGCGAGAAAGAACCCAGCACCAAGCCGATGATGAGCAGGATGAAAAGGAAATTCAGGAGCAGGCTCACAGAAGCCCCCAGCGGCATCCAATACAGGGCCAGCAGCCACGACACGGCCAGTACCGCAATGCCCACCATCACAGGGGTATTATAGTGGCCAAATCGCTCCGGCTGATAGGAGGTCAGCAGGTTGTTTGCAGCGATCAGGAGCAGGGTAATGCCTGCCAGCGGAAGGATGAACACGGCGATGACACCCAACCCCAGGAGCACCCAGTTCAGGATCTTCGACCAGGAGGCGTTTTTAGACTTCAGCCCAAGGATTGAATGCGCAAACGCGGGCATAATCAGGATGGTGAAGATCAACGAGGCGACCAGGGCGAAGGTTTTGGTGAAGGCCAGCGGCCCGAACAGCTTCCCTTCCGCCGCCTCCAGCGTGAACACCGGCAAAAAGCTGACGATGGTGGTGGAGACAGCCGTCAGGATGGCGGTGGCAACTTCCGTCGTGGCAGTGTAAACGGTCTTCAGCAGCGACTGCCCCGGCGGTGCCTCCTCTATATGGCGCAGGATGTTCTCGTTCAGGATAATGCCCAGGTCCACCATGGTGCCGATCGCAATCGCAATACCCGACAGGGCCACGATGTTGGCATCCACGTCGAAGTACTTCATCATGATGAAGGTCATGAGCACGGCCAGGGGCAGCAACGCCGAGATGAGCAGCGAAGCCCGCAGGTTATATACCATCACAATGATTACAATAATGGTAATGAGGATCTGCAGCAATATGGCCTCGTTCAGCGTTCCCAGCGTCTCGTTGATGAGTTGCGTGCGGTCATAAAAAGGCACCACCGTCACCTTGGAGGTGCGTCCGTCAGCCAGCTTTTTGGAAGGGAGGCCGGCGGAGATCTCGTCCAGCTTTTCCTTCACGTTGTTAATCACGGCCAGTGGGTTGTCGCCGTAGCGGGAGATCACCACGCCGCCCACGGCCTCGGCACCGCTTTTGTCCAGCACCCCCAGCATGGAGCGGTCGGCGGGGCCGATGTTCACGCGGGCGATGTCCTGGATGCGGATCGGCACGTTGTTGGCAACTTTCACCACCGCCGCTTCTATATCCTCCAGGTCCTGCACGTAGCCCAGGCCGCGCACCAGGTACTCCACCTGGTTTATCTCGACGGTATTGGCGCCCACGTCCTGGTTGCTGTTTTTCAGGGTGTTCATCACCTCCATCATGGAGATGTTGTTCGCCTTCATGGCCACCGGGTCCAGATCTACCTGGTACTCTTTTATATAGCCCCCCACCGACGCCACCTCGGCCACGCCTTCAGCGCCTGCCAGGGCATAGCGCACATAAAAATCCTGGATGGTGCGCAGCTCGTGCAGGTCCCAGCCGCCAGCGGGTTTTCCTTCTTCATCACGGCCCTCCAGCGTGTACCAGTACACCTGCCCCAGCGCGGTGGCGTCAGGGCCCAGTTTGGGCGTTACCTCGTCCGGCAGCAGGTCGGCAGGCAGGGAGTTGAGCTTTTCCAGGATGCGGGAGCGGCTCCAGTAGTACTCCGTGTCCTCATCAAAGATGACATAGATGCTGGAAAAGCCGAACATGGAGGTGGAACGGATGGTTTTGACGCCCGGCATACCCAGGAGGGAGGTCGTTAAAGGGTAGGTGATCTGGTCCTCCACATCCTGCGGCGAGCGCCCCATCCACTCAGTGAAGATGATCTGCTGGTTCTCGCCAATATCCGGGATGGCGTCTACCGGCACCGGGTCGCGTGGCAAAAAGCTGACGTTCCAATTGAATGGCGCCACCACAATGCCCCAACTCACGATGAGCAGCAGGAGCAGGGTGGTTACCAACTTCTGCTCCAGAAAGAATTTAATAACGCTGTTTAACATGCTTTAATCGATTGAAAACAAAGAAGCTAGGCTGCCGGAAGGGCAGCACAACACCATACCGGCCTCAAAGGCAGGTTTCATCGAAAAAGCAGGTTTACAGAAGGAAGGACTGCACCAGCACCGGAATGTCGCGGGCCAGCGGGGGAGACTCGTAAAAGGCGTAGGTCGGGTTAAAAGCCGCCTCCGGAGCAAACAACTGCAGGATAACCGCTTGTACAGCAGCTATGAGCTTGATGTCGTGCAGCTTGTGCAGGGAGATCGCTTTATGCTTGGCCGCCACATCCAGCCGTTCCACGAGCACCTGGTGGTCTTCACAGCAGGCATCGTCGTCAGCATCCTGTTGAGGGGCATGGCAGGGAGGAAGCTCCTCTGCTGGCTTCTCCATCGGGCAGTCAGCCTCGGCTCCGAAGAAGGTGACATCGCGCAGTTCGCCGCCGCATATATGCATGCCCACCGCCATGCCCGTCGAGGAGACGAGCACCAGCAGCGTGAGGGTCAGCAATATAATCTGGCGGTACAACTTCATGTTCTGGGGTAAGGCTTGCTACAAAGGTATGGCCAAAGTAGCAGGTACTGTTACAAAATTAACGCAAAAACTTGTAGAATTATTTATTTTATATATAAAATCTGCTCCGGCATGGCTCAGCCGTTGTCGCTGAAGGCCGGGTAGAGCGTCATGCCGCCGTCCACATAGATCGTGGTGCCGGTTATATAGTCGGCCTCGTCTGTGGCCAGCCACACCGCCACCTTCGCCACATCCTCCGGCTCCCCGATGCGCCCGTAGGGGATGAGCGTGAGCATACCTTCCCGGCCTCCCTCATTTTCCCAAACCGACCTGTTGATCTCAGTTTTGATTGCGCCGGGCGAAATGCCGTTTACCCGGATCTTGTTGGGCGCCAGCTCCTGCGCCAGCGTTTTCATCAGCATCTGCACACCGCCTTTGGCCGTGGCATAGTTCACGTGGCCGGCCCAGGGGATAATGTCGTGCACTGAGCTGATGAAGATGATATGGCCCGCTGCTTTGCGCTCTTCGTGCTGCACCCTGCGCTTCACGAACTCTTTCGCCGCCGCCTGCGCGCACAGGAAATGTCCGGTCAGGTTGGTGCTGATCACCTTGTTCCAGTCCTCCAGCGTCATCTCCAGGAAACTGGCGTCGCGCTGGATGCCGGCGTTGTTCACCAGAATATCCACAGTGCCAAAATTATCGCATGCTGCCTTAAACATCCTGGCGACGTCTTCCGGGTTGGCCACATCCGCCTGCACCACCACGGCCTGGCTGCCCGCCGCCTCTATCTTCTTTTTTAGCTCCTGGGCCGGCTCCTCATTTGAGTTGTAATTAACAACCACACTGGCCCCTTCCCGGCCCATCGCCAAAGCAATGCCCTCCCCGATGCCGGAGCTGGCCCCCGTCACCACCGCCACTTTCCCTTTCAGCCGTTTGTTCTCGATCGTGTTCATATATAACGTAGATTTGTTTTGGATGATCCTCTGGGTACAGGACCCGGAACGGCGGATGCGCTGCCGGTTCAGCCGCCATCTGTCTTCGCTTACTTGCTATCCCCTGCTAACGGCCATCGGGCGGGGCGGTTGCCGTTGCGGGCAATCCGTTTTTAAAGCGCCTGTTTCATGCGTGGCCGGTGCGGGAGAGCGGGGCTATATCCGCTTCCTGATCGGGGCGCTCAGTTCGATAAAATGTTTTATCCTATAGCAGGCAATCCGTTCAGGCAGATTAGCCATATATACTTCACAGGCGGGTTTTCGTTAAGGGGGCAGGAAGGCTATCCACCTTTTTTGGCACGCGTTGTGTGCGGGCGGTAGCGCAGAGATTTGTAATATTGTGAAATTAAAAGGAAGATGATGGGTGCAGCACTCTCACGTAAACCAGGAATAAAGGGGATTCTTTCGCTGCTTATATATAGTATTCTCTTTATCCTGCCTTCCCATTCCGTTGCGAAGGAGTTCCAGAATACCGGTTTCCCGTATGTGCAGAACTTCACAAAACTGGCGTACCAGGCCGGTAACCAGAACTGGTCTGTCACACAGGGGCCTGACGGCGTGATGTACTACGGCAACTCCAAGGGGCTGCTTGCCTACGACGGCAACCACTGGCAGCTTTACCCGATGCCCCACAACCTGACGGTGCGCTCGGTGGCCTCCGATAATAAGGGGCGTATCTATACCGGGGCCTTCGGCGAGATCGGCTACTGGGGCTACAATAGCGAAGGCCGCTTTCTATATACCTCTCTGACAGACCTGGTGCCGCCGGAATTCGCCCTGAAAGACGAGGTCTGGAAGATCTACGCCGACGGCGACAGGGTGCTCTTTCAGTCCTTTGCCAGCATCTTTATATATGAGCAGGGCAGGATAGAGGTTGTGCGGGCGCAATCCCCTTTCCTGTTCCTGCTTAAAGCCGGCGACCGTTTTTTTGTGGAGGTGATCTCCAAGGGGCTGTATGAGCTGAAGGGCAGAAAGCTGGAGCAGGTTGCCCCGGCAGGGGTTCCCGGTGCGACCGGCGTGCTGTCGGTGCTGCCTTTCCGGGAGGGGCAGTACGTGGTCGGCACCAACCGCAATGGCCTGTTTATATATGACGGGCGCACGTTAAAGCCCTGGCAAAACCAGGCGAACCAGTTCCTGGCAGAGCACCAGCTCAACAATGGCGTGCGCCTGCAGAACGGCCTCTTTGCCTACGGCACCATCCTGAAAGGCGTGGTGGTGGTGGACACCGCCGGTAACATGGTGCAGAAGATCAACAAGACCTCCGGTCTGCAGAACAACACGGTGCTGAGCCTTTACTCCGACCAGGCGCAGAACCTGTGGCTGGGGCTCGACAACGGCATCGATCATGTCGAGGTGGATTCCCCGCTTTACTTTTACTTCGACAAGAGCGGCAAGTTCGGGACAGTGTATGCCAGCATCATCCACGACAACAAGATATACCTGGGCACCAACCAGGGCCTGTTTTACAGCGAGTGGTTTCCTAATGGCGTTTCGCTGTTTCAGAACCTTGATTTCCGGATGATCGCCGGTTCGCAGGGTCAGGTCTGGGACCTGTCGCTGCTGGACGGGCAGCTGCTCTGCGGCCACAACGACGGCACCTTCCGGGTTGCGGGTGATAAGCTGGTGCGCATATCGGACGCCAAGGGCGGCTGGGTGATCGGCAAGCTGCTCTCGAACCCTGACTACCTGCTGCAGGGCACTTACAACGGGCTGGTGCTCTACAAGAAGGATGAGGCCGGGAACTGGGCGCTTTGGCACAGGGTGGAGGGCTTCAGCGGGCCGTCCCGCTACGTGGAGCAGGACAACAACGGCAGCATCTGGGTGAGCCACGCCTACAAAGGTTTGTTCCGGCTAACGCTCACCGGCGACCTGCGCAAGGTGAGGGAGAGCAGCAGCTTCGGCAGGACCAGCGGCTTGCCCAGCGACTACAAGATCAACATCTCCCGCCTCTTTAACCGCATCCTTTTTTCGTCAGAGGCGGGGTTTTACGTGTTTGATGAGGTGAGCAACCGCTTCACGCCCTACCAGGAGCTCAACCGGAAGCTGGGCAGCTTTGCCACTTCCAACCGCATCCTCAAAGCGGGCAAAGGCTCGTACTGGTTCATCAACCACGGCAAGGTTGCCCTGGTCAGCTTCGGCAGTGGGGGCAACCTGTCCATCAACACCAACCAGTTCAGCATACTCGACGGCCGCATGGTGCAGCAGTACGAAAACATCAGCCAGATCCGCGCCTCCGACTACCTCATCAGCATCGATGACGGGTTTGTGGTCTATAGCACCGACACCCGGCAGCAGCAGCTGAAGCTGCCGCCCGTCCTGATCCGCAGGGTAGAGAATACTACCGAAAGCGCCACGCTGCTCAGCGATAACAGCAGCGGCAGCACCTCGCCGGAGCTGCCTTTTGACCAGAACGACATCCGTATCGCGTATGCGCTGCCGCTTTACCAGCAGGCGAATGTCCGGTTCCAGTATTTCATGGAGGGCTACTCCAGCCAGTGGTCCGCCTGGGGCAGCGCCGCACTGAAGGAATTCTCGAACCTGCCGCACGGTGACTATGCCTTTAAAGTGAGGGCCCGGGTGAACGACAACCTGCTGACAGAGGCTGCTACCTATAGGTTCACTGTGTTGCCGCCGTGGTACGCCACTACCTGGGCTTACCTGGCCTACGCCGTGCTGGCCGTATTGCTGGCGCTGCTGCTCCGGAAGCTGTATTACCTGAAGCTGCAGCGCGACAAGGCCCGCATACAGCATAAGCTGGAGCAGGAGAAGCAGGAGCACCTGAAGCGGGAGGCGCTGCTGCACGAGCAGAAGCTGGTGAAGCTGCGCAACGAGCAGCTGCGCACGGAGCTTTCGGGAAAGAGCCGCGAGTTGGCCAGCACCGCCCTGAACATCGTGTACAAGAACGAGCTGCTGCAGAATATCCGGGTAGAGATGAACAAGCTGGAGGACGCGGAAGGGAAAAAGCTGCCCGCCGCCAAACTTAAGAAAATACAAAGGATCCTGGACGAGGGGATGGGGGAGCAGCAGGACTGGAACCGGTTCGAGAACAGCTTTGACGAGGTGCACGAAAACTACTTCCGGAAGCTGAAGGAAGACTACCCGGACCTCACCCCGAATGACCTGAAGCTAAGTGCCTACCTGCGCATGAACATGAGCAGTAAAGAGATTGCCTCGCTCCTCAACATCACGGTGCGTAGCGTGGAGCTGCGCCGGTACCGGCTGCGCAAAAAGCTCAACATGGAGCACGACAAGAACCTCGTGGAGTTTTTTATGGAGCTGTAACACCTCCCGTTTACCACATCATTACCTCTCACAGCCCTTGGATATACCTCTCCAGGGGCTTTTTTATGGCTTCTGTGTAGTCCGAAAATTTAGCCCGCCGTATATATAATGAGTTGAAATATCCTGTGTATCAGCCTGTAAGTGCTTGCTCACGCGCCTCTTTAAAACAATTATTCTTTTGATGTGGCTTTGTAGAGGTGGCTTTTTTGGCATTGCTTTTATTTAACGGGAATTTTGACTCTCTACCAACTTACCACCTATAACAAGACCGCATATGAAAAAATACATTTTACTCCTATGGATATGTCTGCTGAGCGTTGGGTTGGTGCATGCGCAGGAAAACATTACTGTGCAGGGCACCGTGACGGATGCAGAGAGCGGACAGCCCCTGATCGGGGCCGGGGTGGCCGTAAAGGGTTCCACCGCCGGAACACAAACGGATGCAACCGGTAATTTTACAATTTCTGCCCCTTCTAACGGGACGCTTGTGGTCGATTATCTCGGCTATGAACGGACAGAAACGCCTATCAACGGACAAACGACACTTGATATCAAGTTAGGAACATCTGCCCAGCAACTGGAGCAGGTGGTGGTGGTGGGCTACGGCGTACAGGAGGCCCGCGACGTGACCGGCTCTATTGTCTCTGTAGAGGGGGAAGAACTGGTGAAGCAGGCTTCTCAGAACCCTGTAAGCTCGCTGCAGGGCAAGGTGGCCGGTGTTACCATCACTAACTCTGGCGCCCCGGGCGCCTCGCCGCAAATACGCATTCGCGGTGCGGGGTCAGCCTTAGGCGATACAGACCCGCTCTACGTGGTGGATGGTACTTTTGTGGACAACCTGAGCTTCCTGAACCCGGCGGATATCGCCTCTATCGAGATCCTGAAAGACGCTTCCAGCGCGGCCATATATGGCGTGAGGGCGGCGAACGGGGTGGTGCTTGTTACCACCAAGCGGGGCGAGGCAGGTAAATCTACCGTGAACTATAATGGCTTTGTGGGGGTGCAGCGGGTTACAAACCAACTGGAAATGACGAATACGCAGCAATATGCTACCATGATCAACGAGAAGACGGGTTCGCAGACGGTGGATACTAGCCTGCCTTCCACGAATTGGTACGACCAGGTGCTGCGCACAGCCATGATCCATAACCACCAGGTGTCAGCATCCGGTGGATCAGAAAAAATAACCTACAGCGCCAGTGTCGGCTACCTCAATCAGGAAGGTATCATTGAGGGAAACGAATATGAGCGTATCACGGCACGCCTGCAGACAGATTTTCAGGTAAGCGATGCGATCAAAGTTGGGTATAACGGCATCTTTTACAACTACAACTCCATTGATGTGCCCGGTGATATTTTCTACCAAGCCTTTGTGGCGCCGCCGGTTATTCCTGTTTTTAAAGAGGGCCAACGATATGGCGACTCTTTTGACTACAACCTCGGAAATTTCGCCAATCCGCAGGCATCGCTGGACTGGTATGATCAGAAATCATCAGGGCAGCAAATGACGGGCAATGTATTTGGGGAACTCAAATTCCTGGAGAATTTCACCTTCCGTACGAGCCTGGGTCTTAACTACAGCATAAACGAATACCGGAACTACAGGTCCGAGGACTCGCTGACGTCTGTGCAGTTTGCATCCAGAAGCCAGCTAACGAAGTCCAGGAGCAAAGGCTCCAGCTGGCTTTGGGAAAATACGCTGAACTATGATAAAACTTTCGGAGACCATGAAGTGAGCGCATTACTGGGCATCTCCTCACAGGAAGATAAATCAGAGCTTGTGGCCGGTTCTGCGAATGATGTGGCGTTTGAGTCGGAGGCTAACCTCTATCTGAGTTTGGGTGACCCGGAGACTTATAATATAATTAACTCGGGCGATCGGTTCACGTTTGCCTCCTATTTCGGCCGGGTCAACTATACCTACCTGGACCGTTACCTGCTGACGGCGACCCTGCGTTACGACGCCTCCTCTAAGTTTCCGAGGGAAGACAGATGGGAGTATTTCCCTTCCATCGGTTTGGGCTGGCGCGTGACGGAGGAATCATTTATGCAGGACCAAACTATTTTCGACAACCTGAAGATCAGAGCCAGCTGGGGCAAGTTGGGGAACGACCAAATCCCTACCGGTATCTTTATCCTGCCTGTAAACAGTGACCCACGCCTTGGTTATAACTATGGCGGCGGGTTTCTGCCCGGAAGAAACCTTACCGAGACCGTGCCTCCTACCTTGCTTTGGGAAGTGGTGAAAGAAACAGACCTGGGTGCTGAGATGGGCTTCCTGAACAACAGGCTTTCTGTCGTGGCGGATTGGTATAATAAAGTAACAGAGGACGCCATTTTCGGCTTTACACCGCTCGGGTACTTCGGTTTGTCAGGGGATATACTCGGTAACTACGCATCTTTCCGCAACCGTGGCTTTGAACTGGCCGTGAACTGGGCCGATGATGTGAGCACTGATATCAGCTACAACGTAGGCTTCAACTTTTCCCGCAACGTAAACGAGGTGACGGCAATTGAAACGGGCAACAATGTTTACTACAACGGCAACCTGCCGGTGGGCGGCTACCAGGTCAGCATCACACGCATCGGCGACCCAATCGGCTCTTTCTTCGGGTATGAGGTGGAGGGGATTTTCCAGAATGAGCAGGAGATAGAATCCTCTCCACAGCCTACTGCCAATCCTGGGGACTTCCGCTTCAGAGATAGGAATGGTGATGGCGTGATCGACAACAATGACAGAACCATCATCGGAAACCCAAACCCCGGATTTGTATATGGCATTAACACAGGCTTTCGGTTCAAGAGCTTTGATCTCCAGTTAGATATACAGGGTGTAGCCGACGTAGATATATATAACGGAAACAGAAATGTGCGTTACGGCAACGAGAACTATGACCTGGAATACTTCGAGAACAGGTGGTTTGGGGAGGGTACTTCTAATACCTATCCTTCTGCAAACCTGAACGGCAGAAACCTCGATCCCAATGATTTTTACATAGAAAGCGGTGATTACATTCGGATTCGAAACCTGCAGCTGGGGTACAACCTGCCAACAGACCTGGTAACGAAGTGGAAAATGCAGGCCTTCAGAGTATATATTAATGCCCAGAACCCAGTGACCTGGTTCGACTACAACGGCTTCTCACCTGAGGTGGGTGGTGCCCCGGTGAGCCAGGGTATAGATCGAAATGTGTATCCGCTATCTGCTACCTACAATTTTGGTGTGAACGTTACCTTCTAATTTTAAGAACAGATTTTATGAAATATATATATTATAGCCTCAAGCGAAATTCTTTAATCCTCCTGAGTGCACTGGCTATTGGGGGGCTGTATTCCTGCTCCGAAGATTTTCTGGACGTAGAGCGTGAAGGTGTTGGAGTGGGGGAGGAGTTCTTCACCACCCAAGATCATGCGATCGAGGCGGTTACGTCTATATATGGCAACCTCCGGGAATGGAACAACATCGCTTTTGCGCACCTCGCCATTACCACGATCACCTCAGATAACGCAGAGAAAGGAAGTGTGCCTGGCGACGCAGGTTTTTTAGATAATTTTGATAACCTCACCATTACCGCTACCGAAGGGCAACTGAACGGCTACTGGAACGGGCAGTACCAAGGTATAAACCTGGCAAATCAGGTATTGTCGAATGTGCCGCTCATTGGGATGGACGAAACATTGAAGGCTCGCCTGCTGGCTGAGGCCAAGTTTTTCCGTGCTTACCATTACTTCAATCTGGTCAGGACATTTGGAGGGGTGCCGCTCCGTCTCTCTGTCCCTCTTCCAGGTGAGCAGGAACCCATAGACCAGCTTAGCTTGGCCCGCGCTTCCAAAGAGGAGGTTTACAACCAGATTATACAGGACCTGACTGACGCAGCCGCGGTTTTGCCTGTTTCTTATGATGCGGCAAACAAGGCGCGTGTTACAAAAGGGGCTGCCCTGGGTATGCTGGCAAAAGTGCAGATGTACCAGGAGAACTGGGCAGAGGTGCTGAGTCTCACAAGCCAGGTTATGGGCATGGGGTATGCACTTACCCCCAACTATTATGACATCTTCCGGATCTCAGGCGAAAACAACAGCGAATCCATCTTCGAAATACAGGCGCAGACGGTACCCGGCAACTGTGCCGCTTCCAACAGCCAGTGGGCTGAAGTGCAAGGTGTTAGAGGCCAGTTTGGATGGGGGTTTGTAGAGCCTACCGAAGATTTAGTGAATGCCTATGAAGAAGGCGATGAGCGTTTGGATGCTACCATTTTGTTTCGGGGAGAAGTAACGCCGGAAGGAGAGAAAATCATTGAGACCGCCCCTAACCCGCGCTATAACCAGAAGGCTTACGTTCCAGGGTTTGTGACGAACGAGTGCGGTTATGCCAAAGACCAAAATATTAGAATCCTACGCTATGCGGAAGTGCTGCTGATGCACGCCGAGGCAGCCAACAAGTTAGGTCAGACAGAGGAAGCGCTTTCAGCACTAAACATGGTGCGAGAGCGGGCAGGATTAGAACCTATCGAATCGGCTACGCAGGAAGAACTCCGGGAAATAATCTGGCACGAGCGCCGTGTGGAGCTGGCGCTGGAAAACGGTGACCGCTTTTATGACTTGGTGCGTCAGGGCAGGGCAGCGGAAGTACTGAAGGCTTTAGGTAAAAATTTCATGGAGGGGAAAAATGAATTGTTTCCTATCCCGCAGCAACAGATAGATATTAGCGGTGGTACACTCGAACAAAACCCCGGCTACTAATTTATTCAGAAAGCCTGGAGCCAAACGGTTCCAGGCTTTTAATCCTGCTCCTATTTGCTGATGATACAAAAACAGCTTTGGTATGGCTGTGTCCTGCTGCTTTGTGCGCTGCTGTCCTGCAAGGAGGACAAGGAGACGCGGCCAACGCCCGATCCGGTAACGCCTGAAGCCCCTACGTCCCCTACAGCCACTGCTGAAGACAAGGAACTGCTGGATAAAGTGCAGCAAAGCACTTTTGGATATTTCTGGGAATATGCGCATCCATCCTCCGGCATGGCCCGGGAGCGAACCGGCTCAGGCGATATCGTGACGAGCGGGGGCACGGGTTTTGGAGTGCAGGCCATCATCGTGGCGGTACACCGCGGCTGGATTACCAGGGCACAGGCGGTAGAAAGACTGAACAGAATCGCTGAATTTTTAGGCACCGCCGACCGCTTCCACGGGGCCTGGAGCCACTGGCTGAACGGCAGCACGGGCCGGGCCATCGCCTTCAGTGCCAAAGACAACGGCGGCGATTTAGTAGAAACCTCCTACCTGATCAACGGACTGCTGACGGCACGTGTCTATTTTGACGGGGCGGGAGAGGAGGCTGCGCTTCGGCAGAAAATCACCCGGCTGTGGGAGACGGTGGAGTGGGACTGGTATGCCTCCAGGGGCGACGGTTTGCTGTACTGGCACTGGAGCCCGGATTATTTTTGGGAGATGGATATGCCGATCCGTGGCTGGAATGAGGCCCTGATCACATATGTGCTGGCGCTTTCTTCCCCCACACACCCCATAGCGGAAGCTGTATACCAGAAGGGTTGGGTGCAGCCCAATTATGGCTTCCCGATGAACTATGGCGGTTATAGATTAAACATGGGACCAAACTTTGGTGGACCGTTGTTCTTCGCTCATTATTCCTTCCTCAGCCTGGACCCGCGGCAAATGGAGGATGACTACACCAACTATTGGCTGCAGAACCTGAACCACACCATGGCCAACCGCTCTTTCTGCCTCCTGTCTGCTCCGAAAGAGTACCGCTACTCCGAAGGCTTCTGGGGCCTTACCGCCTCCGACGACCCGGAAGGGTATATGGCGCACCACCCCGGCAACGACAACGGCACGGTGGCACCCACGGCGGCGCTGGGCTCTTTCCCCTACACCCCTTACTACAGCATGCAGGCGCTGCGCCATTTTTATGATGCGCTGGGGCCGCAGCTCATCGGAGCTTACGGCCTGAAAGACGCCCACAACAAAGCCCGCAGCTGGACAGCATCAGACCACCTGGCTATTGATCAGGGGCCAATAGTTGCGATGATCGAGAACTACCGCAGCGGCCTGCTCTGGAGCCTGTTCACGGATTTGCCGGAAATCCAGGCGGGGCTGGTGAAGGCAAACATCAACAAGCCGGTTTATGAAACGGGCTTTCCGCTGGCGGTGGCCGATGTGCAGAAAGGGTGGGTCGACTTGCTGAAGCACCCTGACACAGGCGCATACCAGATGGAAGTGGCGACCAAAGAGGCTGGCATATATACCCTGTCGCTGCTGAGCAAAGACGGCAGTGACGCACTCACCATCTGGAGCGGCGGGAGCCCGGCAAGGGGCCTTCAAACGGTTACATTCGGTGCAGAGGGCTTGCCGGGAGCATATACACTGAAACTCACCAATGCAGGCACCTCAAAACAGCTTGACGTTTACCTGCATTAGGTTGTGAGCAAAAGATAGATGAATATGACGAACGATACTCTATAAAAGATGAGACTGAGATCAAACCTACTTGTAGCATTGTCGCTGGCTGGCATCTTCGGGTGTCAGAATCCCACTGAAACCGAGACGACCACGGCGGCCACTCCCACCAAGGCAGCGGAAAACCGGCTGAGTGACGAGGAACTCCTGACGCTGGTGCAGAAGAATACCTTCCAGTATTTCTGGGACGGGGCGGAGCCCACCTCCGGCCTGGCCCGGGAGCGAATTCACATGGACAATGTTTACCCCTCCGACGACCGCAACGTGGTCACGACGGGTGCCACGGGGTTTGGGCTGATGGCTCTGTTGGTGGGGATAGAGCGTGGTTTTATCACCCGGGAGGAAGGGGTGCAGCGCTTGCAGAAGATGGTGGACTACCTGGAGAAGGCCGATCGCTTCCACGGCGCCTGGCCGCACTGGATACAGGGGGAGACCGGCAAAGTAAAGCCCTTCGGGCAGAAGGACAACGGCGGTGACCTCGTGGAGACGGCATTCCTCGTGCAGGGGCTGCTCACCGTGCGGCAGTACCTGCAGGACGGCAACGCAGAAGAAAAAGCGCTGGCCGCCCAGATAGACACCCTCTGGAGAGAAGTGGAATGGGACTGGTACCGCAAGGACGGCCAGAATGTGCTGTACTGGCATTGGAGCCCGGAGTATGCCTGGGAGATGAATTTCCCGGTATCGGGATACAACGAAGCCCTGATCATGTACGTGCTGGCGGCCGCCTCGCCCACGCATGGTGTGCCCGCCGAGGTTTACCACGAGGGCTGGGCGAAGAGCGGGGCGATCGTGTCTGATGCGAAAGCGTACGGCCGTGAGGTGGTGCTGAGCCACAACGGCCACGAGGGAACGGTCGGGCCGATGTTCTGGGCACACTACTCGTACCTGGGGCTGGACCCGCGGGGGCTAAAGGATAAGTACGCCGATTACTGGAAGCTCAACCAGAACCACACCATGATCCAGCACGATTACTGCGTGGACAACCCGAAGGACTTCGAAGGCTACGGGGAGGACACCTGGGGCCTGACCTCCAGCTACTCACCCGAAGGGTACGCCGGCCACAGCCCGAAACACGACCTGGGGGTAATCGCCCCGACAGCCGCACTTTCCTCGTACCCCTATGCCCCGGCGGAATCCATGAAAGTGATCCGACACCTCTACGACGACATGGGGGATAAACTGTGGGGTGAGTACGGGTTCTACGATGCTTTCTCAGAAGAGAAAGACTGGTATACGCCCCGCTACCTGGGCATCGACCAGGGGCCGATCCCGGTGATGATCGAGAACGGGCGCAGCGGCCTGCTCTGGGATCTGTTTATGAGCGCACCGGAGGTACAGGCCGGCTTAAAGAAGCTGGGCTTCGAGAGTCCGCAACTGAAGTAGGCGTTTTAACTGGATTATATATAAATTGGAGAGAAAGCGCACTGTGCGCACCCATTTAAATCCAACTTAACTGATTAACTGATGAATCGACACACACTACACCTTGTCCTGCTGCTTCTATGTTTTATCGTGCTGCCAACGGCGCAGGCGCAGGATGACAAACCGCCGTTCTGGGACGAGATACAGGCATATAAACAGCAGGACAGTGCGCAGATGGCGCCGAAAGATGCGATCCTGTTTGTAGGCAGTTCCTCTTTCCGGATGTGGGACAGCATGCAGGAGATGTTCCCGAACCACACCGTCATCAACCGGGGCTTTGGCGGCTCTAACCTGCTGGACCTGAAATACTACCTGAACGACATCGTGCTGCCGTACCAGCCGAAGCAGATCGTGATCTACTCCGGCGAGAACGACCTTGCCGGCGGCACCGTGCAGGCACCGGAAGTACTGGCGCGTTTTCAGGATGTTTTCCAGTCCATACGCCAGGAAATGCCGCAGGTGCCCATCGTGTACGTTTCCATCAAGCCCAGCCCGTCGCGCTGGCAGTACAAGCCCGTGATGGAGGAGGCGAATAAACTCATCCGCGCCTACCTGAAATCTCAACCCAAAGCAAAATTCGTGGATGTATATAGCCTGATGCTGGACAAGGGCAAGAAACCGAAGTCTGAGATTTTTCTGGACGACAGCCTGCACATGAACAACAAAGGCTACCAGATCTGGCAGAAGGCCTTAACCCCTCATTTATCAAAATAATTGCAACGCATATGAAGAGCCTCCCCATTGCTGCCGGCATTCTTCTCCTGTGTATGGGATGTGCAGAGAGCATCTCACAACAGGGGACAACAACCGAAACCGCCGCAGCGGCAGGTACGGTGACGGCGCCTGATACAGCGCAGTCCGTAGACCCCCAGATGGACAGATTCGTGGGCGACCTGCTGGCGAAGATGACGCTGGATGAAAAGATTGGGCAGCTGAACCTAGTGGCGGTGGGGTTTGACGTGACCGGCCCGGTGGTGAGCCAGAACGTGGATGAGAACATCCGGAAAGGCAACGTGGGCGGTGTTTTCAACACCTTCACGCCTATTGCGGCCAGAAAGCTACAGGAGTTGGCCGTGACGGGCACGCGCCTGCAAATCCCGCTTTTGTTTGGCTACGATGTCATTCACGGGCACCGCACCATCTTCCCGATCCCGTTGGGCCTGTCCGCCACCTGGGATATGGGGCTTATTGAGAAAAGCGCCCGGATTGCGGCGGAAGAGGCCAGCGCGGATGGGCTGAACTGGGTGTTTTCGCCGATGGTAGACATCGCCCGCGACCCGCGCTGGGGGCGTATTGCGGAGGGGGCAGGCGAGGATACGTGGTATGGCTCGCAGGTGGCCCGTGCCATGGTGCGCGGTTACCAGGGGGAAGACCTGACGAAGGAAAACACGGTAATGGCCTGCGTAAAACATTTTGCCCTGTACGGTGCCGCCGAGGCCGGCCGCGACTACAATACCGTGGACATGAGCCTGCTGCGCATGTACCAGGAGTTTTTGCCGCCTTACAAAGCCGCCATTGACGCCGGTGCAGCAAGCGTGATGACGGCTTTCAATGAGATCAATGGGGTCCCGGCCTCGGCCAACAGGTGGCTGCTGACAGAGTTGCTCCGCGAGAAATGGGGCTTTGACGGCCTAGTGGTGACGGATTATACCGCCATCAACGAGCTGGTGCCGCACGGGCTGGGCACTGAGGCCGAGGTGGGGGCGCTGGCCTTGAAAGCGGGCGCAGATATGGATATGGTAGGAGAAGTATTCCTCAAGCACCTGGCGCAGGCCGTGAAGAGCGGTGCAGTGAGCGAGGCGGAAATTGACCAGGCTTGCCGCCGGGTACTGGAGGCCAAATATAAGCTGGGCCTGTTTCAGGACCCGTACCGGTACGTAGATGAGCAGCGCGCCAAAGAGACGATCATGAAGCAGGAGTATATCGAGGCGGCCCGTGATATTGCCCGCGAAAGCATGGTGCTCCTGAAAAACGAAAAACAGACGCTGCCGCTGAAGCGGTCCGGCACCATCGCCCTGATCGGGCCGTTGGCCACGAGCCAGCGCGACATGATCGGGAACTGGAGCGGCGCAGGCGACTGGAAACTGGCGGTGTCGGTGGAGCAGGGCATCAAGCAAGTGGCAGGCAACAGCGTAAAAGTTATATATGCCAAGGGAGCCAACATCACCGACGACAAGCAGATGATCGAGCGCCTGAACGCCCACGGCGGTGAGCTGCAGATCGACACCCGCTCTTCGGAGCAGATGATTGCCGAGGCCGTGAAAGTAGCCCGCGGTGCTGACGTGATCGTGGCCGTGGTAGGGGAGTCGCAGGGGATGACGGGGGAAGCCGCCAGCCGCGCCGATATTACCCTGCCGGGCCAGCAGCAGGAGCTACTGAAGGCGCTGAAGAAAACCGGGAAGCCCCTGGTGCTGGTGCTGATGAACGGCCGTCCGCTGGCCCTGAAATGGGAGGACGAAAACGCCGATGCCATCCTGGAGACCTGGTTTGGCGGCACTCAGGCCGGAAACGCTATCGCTGACATGCTCTTCGGGGTCTACAACCCATCCGGAAAACTGACCGCCACTTTCCCGGTCGAAGTCGGGCAGGTGCCCATCTATTACAGCTATAAAAACACAGGTCGCCCGTTTGGCGGGGAGCAGCTGGACAAATACAAGTCGCGCTACCTGGACGTGCCGAACGAACCGCTTTACCCGTTTGGTTACGGCCTGAGCTACACCACCTTCAGCTACTCCCAGCCGCAGCTGAGCCAGCATACCATGTTGCCCTCGGAGACGTTAGAAGTAAGCGTGGAGGTGCGTAACACCGGAAACTACGACGGAGAGGAAGTGGTGCAGCTCTATATACAGGACCTGGTGGGGACGGTGACAAGGCCGGTGAAGGAACTGAAGAACTTCCAGAATATCTCCCTGAAAAAAGGCGAGCGCAAAACCGTAACCTTCCCGATCACCATCGACGACCTGAAGTTCTATAACCGGGACCTGGAGTATGTATATGAGCCGGGGGACTTCAAGGTATATATCGGCACGAACTCGCGCGATGTGCAGGAAGCGGCCTTTACCCTGCGCGAGAATCAGTAGCGGAGATCCGCGGCAAGGCTGTCAGACCTGATCCTGAGTATATGATAATTTATAAGAACCCTTAAAGATGACCACCATGGATTCCAGAGCCATATATAGCAACCCCTTTCATGGATTCAGTATTATATTACTGGCCCTGCTCACGTGCATCGGCTGTAACCGGAAAAGCGCCACGGAACAGCAGGTATCCGAAGGTGAGGGCTTCGAAAGAGTAGTGGTAGACGAAAACCCTCCCGCTACCCCCCTCTCTCCGGAGGAGAGCATGAGCAAGATCGTGCTCCCGCCGGGCTACCGCATCGAGTTAGTGGCCAGCGAGCCGATGGTGCAGGAGCCGGTTGCCCTGGCCTGGGACGGCAACGGCAGAATGTACGTGGCGGAGATGAACACCTATATGATTGACTCGGAGGGGACTAACCAGTTTGAGCCAACCAGCCGGATCAAGCTTTTGGAGGATACCGACGGAGACGGCAAAATGGACAAGTACACCATCTTTGTCGACAGCCTGGTGCTGCCGCGCGTGGTGCTGCCCATCGGCGACCGGGTGCTGGTGCAGGAAACCAACCTGAAGCATATATGGAGCTACCGCGACACCAACGGGGACGGCAAGGCCGATGAGAAGAAGATGGTGTTCCGCAACGATGAGATCGACCTGCGGAACCTGGAGCACCAGAACGGCGGCCTGATGTGGAACCGCGACAACTGGATTTACCCCACCCGCGATAAACTGCGCTACAAGTTCAAAGACGGGGTGCTGGAGGCAGACACCATGATCGACAACATGACAGGCCAGTGGGGCATCACCAACGACGATTACGGGCGCCTGTACTTTTCAGAGGCCGGGCCGGGCCTGCCCGCCGTGCAGATACAGCAGATGCCCGCCTACGGCGCCCTCAATTTTAAAGACCAGTTTACGCCGGAGTTTGCCGTTCCGTGGCCCATCATCGGGACGATAGACGCACAGGGCGGGGAAAACGCGCTGCGCCCGGAGGACAATACGCTTAACCATTTCACCTCAGGCTGCGGCCAGTCCATCTACCGCGGCGACCGCATGCCCAAGGATATGATCGGGGATTTTTTCATAGCCGAGCCGGTAGGGCGCATTATCAAGCGGGGCAAGGTCCTGAATGAAGACGGCAAGATCATCATCGACAATGTGTACGAGGGGAAAGACTGGCTGGCTTCCGCGGATTTTAACTTCCGCCCCATCAATACCTACACCGGCCCGGACGGCGCCTTCTATATCGTGGACATGTACCACGGCATCATTCAGGAGAGCGAGTGGTCTGGTCCGGGCACATACCTGGGCGGGATCATCGAGCAAAAGGAGCTATATAAGAATAGGGGCATGGGCCGTATATACCGCGTGGTGCACGAAGACCATGAGCTGGATACGCAGCGCCCCAACATGCTGAACGAGCCAGCCGGCAAACTGGTAACGTACCTCGAGCACCCCAATGGCTGGTGGCGCGACAACGCGCAGACGCTGCTGGTGGTGAACAACGACAAATCGGTCGTTCCTGCCCTGAAGCAGATCGCCCTCGGGGAGAAGGCAACCCTGAAAGCGAAACCGAGTGACGTGACGCGCATCCACGCGCTGTGGACGCTGGAAGGCCTGGGTGCCATGGACAAAGACCTGCTGTACAAAGCCCTTGCGGATTCAAACCCCCAGGTCAGGAAAGCCGGTGTCTGGATCAGCGAAATGTATATAAGGCAGAACGACAAAGCAGTCATCGAAAAACTCAGCGCCCTGAAAGATGACCCGAGCCCGGAGGTGCGCCTGCAACTGGCCCTGTCGCTCCGCTCGAACGAAACCGATCAGGCCCAGGCGATAGTGAAGGACCTTCTGGCGGCAAACCCTGACAATGAGGTGCTGCAATCTTCGTATAAGTCGTTTACTGAGACGCACAGGAGAATTGCGGAAGAGCGGGAAAGGGTGAAAAACATCAGCCCGGAAGACAGGGAGCTGATCGCGAAGGGGGCCGTTATATATAACCAGCTCTGCACCAACTGCCACGGCCCGCAGGGAAAAGGGATACAGGTGGGCGAACGTATGCCGGCCCCCCCGCTTGCCGGTTCGCCGCGCCTGCGGGACTCCGACAAGATCCTGCCCATCGAGATCATGCTGCACGGGCTGCAGGGGCCCATCGATGGCAAGGAATACGCGGACATGATGCCCTCCATGGCTAACCAAAGCGACGAGTGGATCGCAGCCGTGCTCAGCTACGTGCGCAACAGCAGCGACCTGGGCAACAACGCCACCGTCATCACCCCCGAGGAGGTGAAGGAGGTGCGGGACCGGATCAAGCTCATACCCGGTGGGGCGACGATGCAGTACCTGGAAGTGCACAAGGGCTACCGTAACACACAACGCAACTGGGCGGAAGAAGGGAAATAAAGCAAAGAAACTATGCGCCTGAAACTGAGAATCACGCTTTTGCTGGCACTATGTGCGCTGCCCGAAACGCAGCTTTTGGCCCAGGAGCAGACGGTAAAGAACAGCATCGGGATGGAGTTCGTGCTGATCAAGCCGGGGAGCATGGTTGTGGGCAGGTACCAGCCGACGGTAAGCGCCTATGTGGCCCCCAAACCGAACCAGGAGGGCCATACCCGAAAAATGCTGCCGCCATCCGCCTACAAAGAGGCGCAGAGAATGGCCGCAGCGGATGCCAGGCCCGGATTCAAAGTGAAAATCGATCGGCCGTATTATATAGGCAAATTTGAGGTGACGCAGGCGCAGTGGGAGAAGGTGATGGGCAGCAACCCGTCCTTTTACCAGGGCGACAAGGTGGCCGGGGACGCCAAAAAGCACCCGGTCGAAAACGTGACCTGGGAGGATGCGCAGGCCTTTGTCAAAAAGCTCAACCAGATGGACAAGAAAAACGTGTACCGGCTGCCGACCGAGTTTGAGTGGGAGTACGCCGCCCGCGCCGGGGCCGACGATGACATCCCGTGGCCCGAGGCCCGCGCAATGGGCGTGATCAGCGACACCACCACCCGGCCGGTCGGCTTCAAAGAGCCCAATGCCTGGGGGATATATGACATGATCGGCAACGTGTGGGAGTGGGTGGAGGATTACTACAACGAGAAAATATTCGCTGACCCGGTGCCTCCGCGCAAAGGGAAGCTCCATGTGCTGAAAGGCGCCTCCTTTACCGGCGATGCTAAGAATGCCACCTATATGACGCACGCCGCCGGCCCGGGCAACGGCTTCGATGTCGGTTTCCGGGTGGTGATGGAGGCCAGGCCATAGGCATATATAAACTTGCTAAAACAATAGCTATGCAGCTCAAGCACCTCTTACCCGTTCTGCTTTTCACTTTTATATATACAGCTGCCGCTGCGCAGATACCCGAAGGCTTCAAGCCGATCTTCGACGGGGAAAACCTGGAGGGCTGGCACATCAGCCGCACCACACACCAGGGCACCACACCCGATGTGCGGGTAGAGAACGGGGCGATCGTGCTGCGGCAAAATCCCTACGGGCAGGGCGGCGTGCTGCTCTCAGATAAAAAGTACAAGAACTTCGAGCTCTACGTGGAGGCGAAGATTGACTCGTTTACCAATGGCGGCATCTTCATCCGGTCCTCCGAGAGCGGCATTGCATACCAGATCGAGCTGGACGATGCCGCGGGCAGTACGGGGCATTTGTTAGGGGAGCGGATGCAGGTAAGCGAACCTGCCAGGGCCACAGACCGGGAAAAGGTATGGAAGCCCAACGACTGGAACTCCTTCCGGATACGCATGGTGGGTGAAGTGCCGCGCGTCACGCTCTGGATAAACGGGGTGCAGATGTGGGATGTACAACAGCCCAGGAACGACTTCACGGCCGGCGCGACCGAAGGCATGATCGGCTTCCAGTCGCACTGGACGTCCTTGTACTCCCCGGTAGCAGGCGACTGTTGTGGCCTGAATTCCTGGGCACCCGGCGCGGCCCATCGTTTCCGGAACATCGCCATCAGGGAACTGGACGAAAATCTGAAGGAATAGCTGGATTTTTGGCTGATAGGTGGTATATTCATCATGTTTCCCTGATACAGCACCGCTGTCCTTCATAACACGATCATATATACCCATAGCCCATGACACAGATTCCAACTTCATCAGCCCGAAACCTTAAACCCAAAGACCTTGCGGAGTTTCATACCTTGGTGTCAGACATATTCAAGTGGCCCGCAACCGCTGCAGAGTGGGACCAGTACAGACTTTCGCAGGAGCAGGTGGATTTCTTTCAGGAGAATGGGTACGTGAGCAATATTAAGATGCTGGAAGATTGGCAGGTAGATATCCTGAACAGGGAACTGGCCGAGATAGCGGACCCGGCTCACCCTGCCAACGACCTTTATTATGAGTTTCACACCAACGAATCCTCAGACCCGAATGCGGTGTTGTTTCATGCGCTGGGTGCCTGGCGAATGGCCGCGGGCTTTCATGATGTGCTGTGGAACCCGGCCTTCGTGATGGCCGCAAGCCAGTTACTGGGCAACAGCCCAGTCCGCTTCTGGCACGACCAACTCTTCGTTAAACCGGCCCATCATGGCGGCGTGGTGGCCTGGCACCAGGATTATTCTTACTGGACCAGAACCGTTCCGATGCAGCACCTGACCTGCTGGACCGGCCTGGACGACGCCACCCGGGAGAACGGGTGCCTGTACTATATACCCAAAAGCCACCGCTGGGGCCTGCTGGATAAGCCGGAGCTGGCCGGGGATATGGAAGGGATTATGGCATACTTAACGGAAGAGCAGAAAGCGGAATTCAAGCCCGTTCCGATCGAGCTTAAAAAAGGATATGCTGCTTTCCATCATCCGCTGATGGTGCATGGTTCCTATAAAAACGAATCAGACAGATCGAGGAGAGCCTTTGTGCTGAACGTATTCGCGGATGGTACCCGGTCCGATACGGATGAGGAGGTTTTAACCGGTGTGCCCGTTATTAAGAAAGGCGGAAAAATGGAAGGAAAGTTTTTCCCGCTGCTGTTCGACCCTGCAACTGAACTCCGGACTTCTTAAAATCCGGATAGAACGGGTTGGTTTTTCGTGATTGAGAAGGCAGCTGGCGCAGCTATATATCCGGGCTCATTTCATATATAACTACTGCATTGCATTTGGTTGAGCATATATATAACAACCCACGTCTATGAAATTAGTCTGGAATCTTGCTGTCAGGTGTTGTTTTGGGTTGATCATGCTTATTAGCATGTCCTGCGGAAGCGAGAACAGCGACAAGGGGGCCATAAAGCAACCGAACGTCGTCTTCATCATCACCGATGATCAGCGCTGGGATGCGCTGAGTGTGGCGGGGCACCCGCATCTGAAAACCCCCAACATTGATAAACTGGCGAAGGAGGGGGTTTATTTCAAGAACTATTTTTGCACCACCTCGCTTTGCTCCCCCAGCCGGGCCTCTATTCTCAGCGGCTTATATGCCAGCAAGCACGGCGTGGTGAACAATTTCACGGAGTACCCCAAAGGGCTGCCCAGTTTCCCGGGCATTCTGCAGGCAGCGGGCTACGAAACGGCCTATATCGGGAAATGGCACATGGGCGAAGGGAATGACGCCCCCCGCCCCGGCTTCGACTACTTCGTTACCCACAAGGGCCAGGGGAAATATTTCGACACCGAGTTCAACATAAACGGGGCGGGAGCCAAAGTCGTGAAAGGTTATTATACCACCGTGGTTTCGAAGATGGCCAACGACTGGTTGAAGAAAGAGCGGAGCAAGCCGTTTGTGCTGATGCTGGGCCACAAGGCGCCCCACAGCTTTTACACGCCGGAACCGAAGTATGAAAATGCCTTCCGGCAGGTGCAGGTAGCTTACCCCGAAAGCGCGTTTCAACTGGAGGACAAGCCCGAATGGATAAAAAAGCGGCGTGTGACCTGGCATGGCGTCTATGGCCCCCTGTTTGATTGGCGGGAAGACTTCCCGGACTCCTCGGCGGCAGGCGTCGATGACTTTGAAGCCATGGTGCACGCCTACTGGGGCACCATCCTCTCCGTGGACGACAGCGTGGGGGAAATCTACAGGACCCTGCAGGAAATGGGCGAGCTCGATAACACCATCTTCGTTTTTACCTCCGATAACGGCCTGTTGAACGGGGAGCATGGCATGGTAGACAAACGCACGATGCACGAACCCAGTATCCGCATACCGCTCATCGTGCGCTACCCGGGCCTGACGCCCACCGACAAGCCGGTGGTGGTGGAGAAACAGGTGCTGACCCTGGACATTGCGCCCACCATGCTCGAACTGTGCGGCGCACCGCCGTTGCAGGACGTGCACGGGCAGTCGTTCAAGCGCCTGGTGCAGGGCGATACGAGCAACTGGAGAAAAGCCTGGTTCTATGAGTACAACTACGAGAAGGAATTTCCTTACACACCGAATGTCAGGGGCGTGCGCACCGATAGCTGGAAGTATATGCATTACCCGCCGGGCGATGGCGGCCCGGACAAGCATATGGCCGAGCTGTACCATCTGGCAGTCGACCCGGCGGAAGATCAGAACCTGATCAACAAGCCGGCCTACGCAGCCAGGGAAGAGGAACTTAAAAAGGAGTTAGCCCAACTGCTTCAAAAAACCGGGGCCGATCAGGCGAAGATGCCGCTGGATGAGGGCATCAAAAAGGAATTGCCAGAGGAGTCGATCAGGTGACCCACCCTGTTGAAAGATGATTAGGTGCGGGAGGATCATTCAGGGGGTTGAAGAAATCCTGAGCACCTGTCACGGTTGCAGTCGAATCGCACTTAGCCTTGGGTATATGGTTTCTCCGTTTGAGGTGTAATTCAAATTGCAGTGAAAAGGTATACGGATGCCTCTGTCAGAGCCAATTTGCTTTTTGCTGAAAATGTTTCTTGAATTACTGCGGGAAATAGGATAACTTAAATAATCCATGACCGTGAGGCCTGTAATTTCCTGTTATCAACCAAGTACCCTTGCAACAGAGGCGGCCAAACTATATCGTTTTCTATGAAACCAATTGTTCAGATTTCGCTGGATCTTACCAATATAGACGAAGCCCTGGAAACCGCCGCGCTGGCCATGCGGGCGGGCGTGGATTGGCTGGAAGCTGGTACACCGCTTATTCTGGCGGAGGGACTGCACGGGGTCCGGAAGCTGCGGGAGGCGTTTCCGGGCGTTCCGATAGTCGCCGATCTGAAAACCATGGACGGCGGCTATCTGGAGGCCGAAATGATGGCAAAGGCCGGGGCTACCCATGTGGTGGTGATGGCCAGAGCCCATGCAGAAACCATCAAATGCGTGGTGCAGGCGGGCAAGGATCATGGTGTCAAGGTGATGGGCGATAACCTGGGTTGTCCGGATATGGTGGCCGGTGCCCGCCTGCTGGAGACCCTGGGGTGCGATTTTGTGATACACCATATAGGATATGACGAAAGGCGGGGAATAGCAGCCCAGGGAAAACGGATGCCCAGTCCGCTCGATCAGCTCAAAGAAGTGGTGGATGCCGTGCATATACCGGTGCAGGCAGTGGGCGGACTTTCCCTGGAGCAGGCCATCGCATGTCCCGGCTATGGTGCGCCTTTGGTAGTGTTAGGAGCGCCGCTCACCATTGATGCAGACGCTTTTAAAACCGCAGACGGTGACCTGGAGGCGTCGCTCCGGATGATTTGTGACGCCATTCATGCCCAGGGCGATGTTCCAATCAGATAATTATATATACCCTATATAGAAAAGCATGTCAACCGGAACGAAATCAGCCGCTGTCGTAAATTATGCCGAAGCGAAAGGCTCCGTAGAAATCAGGGAAATCGAACGGCCCGGGATTGCGGCAGGAGAAGTACTATTGGAAGTAGAGAATGTCGGGGTCTGCGGCAGCGACCTGCACCAATGGACCTCCGACCACAGCTGGCCCGTCAATTACCCGGTGGTGCTGGGCCACGAGTTCGGCGGCCGGATCGTGGAAATTGGCCCTGGAGTGACCGGATGGCAGGAAGGGGACAGGGTGGTAAGCGAAACGGCCGCTGTCATCGATGCTCAGAACCCCATGAGCCGGGTAGGGCTCTACAACCTCGATCCCACCCGGAAGGGCTTCGGGTACGGGGTGAACGGCGCGATGACGCGGTACGTGAAAGTGTCGGCAAGGTGCTTGCACCGTGTTCCCGAACACGTTCCGTTCGAAGAAGCCTGCCTGACTGAGCCCTGCTGCGTTGCCTACAATGCGGTGGTCATGAATTCCAAAATCAATCCGGGCGACAGGGTGCTGGTGATAGGCCCCGGCACCATTGGGATTCTTTGCGCCGCCATCGCAAAGCTTAATGGGGCGGATGTCGCCGTTCTGGGGCTGGAAGCCGACAGAGGCAGGCTTGACATAGCCAGGCAGTACGGCTGTGCGCCTTTGGTCGGGAACGCCAGGGAATGGGCCCTGGAAAGAGATGGCCTGGGGGCTGATTTGATTGTGGATGCCGCTGGTAGCAGTGTCACCCTAAAAATGGCGCTGGACCTTGTCCGACCAAACGGGCAGATCACCAAAGTAGGATGGGGGCCGCAGCCCTGCGGCTTTTCTCTGGACCCGTTGGTGCAGAAGAACGTGCGACTGCAGGGGAGTTTCAGCCACAACTGGCCCATATGGGAAAAGGTGATCGGCCTGATGAGCACAGGCGCCCTGAATGTTCGCCCGATTATCGGGGGAGTGTGGCCGCTGGATTCCTGGAGGGAGGCCTTTGAGAAAATGCACCGCGGAGAGGTGGTGAAAAGTGTTTTAAAACCGATATAAGATGAGGCTACAGGACAAAGTAATCATCATCACCGGCAGCACCACGGGCATCGGGAAAGCCATCGCCCTCCGTTGCGTGGAGGAAGGCGCCAAAGTCGTTTTACATGGTTTGGAAGAGGAGTTGGGCCAGGAGGTTTTAACGGAAATCGGCCCTGAAAAAGCCGTTTTATATATAGCTGATTTAGCAAAGGAGGAAACGGCAGGCCAATTGGTGGAGGTAGCGCTGAAAGCCTTCGGTAAGCTGGACGCCCTGGTGAACAATGCGGCCATGGTGGTATCCTCCAACATTGAAGATACAGATGGCGCGTTCCTGCACAAGGTGCTGGCGGTGAATACCGTGGCCCCCCTCTTGCTGATAAAAGCAGCCTTGCCCCATTTGAGCGAGACGAAAGGAAACGTGCTCAACATCGGTTCCGTCAATGCCTGGAGCGGAGAGCCTAATTTACTGGCTTACAGCATCTCAAAAGGCGGTCTAATGACTATGACCCGGAATCTGGGTGATGCGCTCTTCCGGGACAAGGGGGTACGGGTGAACCAGATCAACCCGGGCTGGGTGCTGACCGAAACAGAAATCAAACGAAAGCAGGAGCACGGCCTGTCGGAAACCTGGTACAAAAGCCTACCGGACATGTATGCCCCCTCCGGCAGGATCATCTGGCCCAAAGAGATCGCGGCCGCCGCCGTCTTCTGGCTTTCGGATGAGTGCGGCCCCATCAGTGGGCAGGTGATGGAATTAGAGCAGCACCCCATGATCGGCAGAAACGCCCCTAAAGACACCAGTACCATCAAGTAATAAGTATTCGTTAGCGGAGCTCAGGGGTTAGAATCTGAGGAAGCTATATAAACGTGAACTTGGGAATTAAATTTAGCGCAATTCGCAGATATAATGATCATTATGCAAAAGAATATATAATGCGTTGCTTGCACAAAGCGACATTTTTTCCAGTTTTTCCTTGAGGTGCCTTGTAAGTGATGTGGTGCCGAACGAAGTGAGGCAGCCCGCAGCGGAGCGAGGGCAGCTTCACTTACACAGCGCCGAGGGGGAAAACGAGGCCTCTCGGCCTGAGAGCACCACACTTAGCTATAGAACATGAAAGTTGTGAAGCCGGAGGGGTGGAAAATTGTTAGAAGCTTAGGCAGAACAATTCCCCAGTCCTCGTTATATAAATAATCAAAAAGATTCAGATGCCCAGATTAGCAGCATTTCCGAAAGCGTACATGCAGGCTTTGTGTAAAGACAGTTCCATGGCCCTGGCAGAGTGGATTAACTTAGCCAGCCAGCTGGATATAGAAGGCCTGGAGTGGTATGCCGGCTTTCTGGAGATGGAGAACCAAAACAACTGGGGCAAGTTCCGGAAAATGGTGGAGGATCAGGGCAAAGAAATCCCGATGATGTGCTGCTCCCCGGATTTCACCCACCCCGATGCCGCCTTCCGGCAGAGAGAAATCCAGAAACAGAAGCACTGGATAGAAATGACCTATGCGCTGGGAGGGGCCTACTGCCGGGTGCTGTCCGGGCAGCGGCGGCCTGAACTCAGTACGGACGAAGGGGTTAAGCTCGCGGCAGAGTGCATTGAAGCCTGCCTGCCCTACGCAGCAGAACGAAACATCACGCTCATCCTGGAGAATCACTACAAGGATGATTTCTGGGAGTATCCTGAATTCGCCCAGAAGATGGACGTTTTCTGTCAACTGATAGCCAGCGTGGAGCACCCCAACTTCGGTGTAAACTATGACCCGAGCAATGCTTTCTTAGCTGGGGAGGATCCGCTGGAGCTGCTGAAAAGGGTTTCGAAGCGGGTGGTCACGATGCACGCCAGCGACCGCTACCTGAAATATGGCACCATTGAAGATCTGCAAAAGGAGGAAGAAGGAGCCGTAGGCTACGCGAAAAGGCTTAGCCATGGGGAAATCGGCAAGGGGCTGAACGATTATGACGCCATCTTCAGCGAATTGAAAAGAGTAGGCTTTGACGGCTGGATAAGCATAGAAGACGGTGTGGACGGCATGGACCAGTTAGAGAGAAGCGTGGCTTTTCTACGAAAGAAAATCGCCGTCTACTGGCCTGCTTCGCCGATGAAAAATTAGGCTGTAAAGCAGACACACCTACAATTCACACAGTGTTTAAACAGATGATATATATGAAATGATAACCGTTGTGCTTGCCAGGCAACGCAGTTACAACTGGCAGAAGCTAACGCTTTTACGACTCTGGTTATATATAAGCGCGGGTTATATATAACAGGGTAGATGCAGATAAAAGAAAACAGGGCCTCTGCCCGTATATATACCGGGGCTGTCCAAAGGCTTGTACGCAGTCTTACTTAAAAAAACCGAGCGCTTATGACAACACAACTAGCTACCTTGCACACCAGCAGGCTACTGGTATCGCTGCTGATTTTAGCCCTTGTTTTTCCAAGGGTCCTGCAGGCGCAGCAGCAAAAAGCACAGCAGCCGATGAACGTGATCTATATCCTGAGCGACGATCACCGGTACGACTTTATGGGTTTCATGGGGAAGGTGCCCGGCCTGCAGACCCCCAATATGGACCGCATGGCAAAAGAAGGGGCCCACCTGCAGAATGCCTTCGTCACCACTTCCCTCTGCTCGCCGAGCCGGGCCTCTATCCTGACGGGGCAGTATGCGCACACCCATGAGATCGTGGACAACAGCGCCCCTTTGCCGGAGGGCCTTACTTTTTTCCCGCAGTACCTGCAGGAGCAGGGCTACCAGACGGGCTTTTTCGGCAAGTGGCATATGGGCAACACCGACGATAAACCGCAACCGGGCTTCAACCAGTGGGTCAGCTTCAAAGGACAGGGCGTGTACTACAGCCCGACATTCAACATCAACGGCAAGGAAGTGAAACAGCCGGAAGGCAGCTATACCACCGACCTGCTGACAGACTATACGCTGGAATGGCTCAGCAAGCGCGACAAGAACAAGCCCTTTTTTGCCTACCTCTCGCACAAGGGCGTGCACTCAGAGTTTATGCCCGCCAGGCGGCACGAAGACAAGTACAAAGACATCAAAGTGATCAGCCCGCCCTCCATGTACCTCACCGCTACCGACAGCAGCAGACGGTGGGGGGTGGTACAGGCGCCGAAGGGGCCGGTGAATGTGCGGGACATTCCGAAGTGGGTGAAGGCGCAGCGCAACAGCTGGCATGGCGTGGATGGCATGTACGACGGCGCCATTGCCTTTGATGACTTCTACCGGCAGTACCTCGAAACGCTGCTGAGCGTGGATGAAAGCATTGGGCGCGTGCTGGACTGGCTAAAAAAAGAGGAGCTCGATAAAAACACGATGGTAATCTATATGGGCGACAACGGCTTTCAGTTCGGGGAACTGGGCCTGATTGATAAGCGGGATATGTACGAGGCCTCTATCCGCGTGCCGCTGCTGGCCCGCGCCCCCGGCCTCATCAAACCGGGCACGAAAGTGCAGCAGATGGTGATGAACGTAGACATCGCCCCGACCGTGATGGAGCTGGCCGGCCTGGAGAAACCGCCTCATATGCAGGGAAACTCCTTCCTGCCGCTTCTAAAGGGGGAGCAGCCGCCCTGGCGCGACCGGATGTACTACGAATACTACTGGGAATGGGCTTTCCCGCAAACGCCGACTATTTTCGGGGTGAGAACAGATCAGTATAAGTATATTTACAACCATGGCGTGTGGGACATCAACGAGCTGTACGATATCCAGAAAGACCCGCAGGAGATGAATAACCTGATCCGGAACCCCGCCTACGAAAAAGTGGCCATGGAACTGAAAGCCGATATGTGGAACTGGCTGGAGTCCACGGACGGGCTGCAGATCCCGCTCAAGAACGTCCCCTACAAGCGCATCGACCTCCCCTATAAAGGCACTTATTGAAAAGTGCTGCTGTTTGGGACATATGGTTTCCTGCAACTACCGTAAATGACATGCACAATAACACCGCCCCCGGCCTTGTCGCCGCTATTGCCCTGCTTTGCCTCCCCGCCTGCGATGCAGGCAGCGGGAAAGAAACGGTAACAAACACAGCCACAGCCGATACCACATCCATGGCCTCGTGTACCAGCAGCCTGCCGGCACGCTTTGCCGGTTCTTCTGACACGGCTGCCTACCAGGCGAAGGAGCTGTCGCGCGAGGGAATGGTGTGGGTGGAGGGCGGGACCTTTGCCATGGGCGCCACTGACCCGGAGGGGCGACCCGATGAGTATCCGCAGCACCAGGTAAAGGTGAGTGGCTTCTGGATGGATGCCACCGAGGTGACGAACGCGCAGTTTGCAGCATTCGTGGAGGCCACCGGCTATATAACCACCGCCGAGCGCGCCCCGGATTGGGAAGAACTGAAGCGGCAGTTGCCACCCGGCACGCCCAAGCCCCATGATAGCTTATTGGTAGCGGCGTCGCTGGTTTTTTCGCCGCCTGCCCAACCGGTGCCCCTGCACAATGCCGCGCAGTGGTGGAGCTGGAAGAAAGGAGCCGATTGGCGCCATCCGCAGGGCGCTGGCAGCAGCATCGAGGGCAAAGAAAATTACCCGGTGGTGCAGGTGTCTTGGGACGATGCGACGGCCTACGCCAAATGGGCCGGCAAGCGGCTGCCGACGGAAGCAGAGTGGGAGTACGCGGCGCGGGGAGGCAGGGAGGCGCAGCTATATCCGTGGGGGAACGAAGGTGTGGAACAGCGCCAGCCAAAAGCCAATACGTGGCAGGGTACCTTCCCGAGCAATAACACGGGCTGGGACAAGTACAAAGGGCTAGCACCTGTGAAGAGCTTCGCAGCCAACCAGTTTGGCCTATACGACATGGCTGGCAATGTATGGGAATGGTGCGCCGATTGGTACGCCGCTGATTACTACAAAACCCAGGCGGCTGGTGTTTCTGAAAACCCGACAGGACCGGACAGCAGCTACGATCCGCAGGAGCCAAACACACCGAAGCGGACGGTGCGTGGGGGATCTTTCATGTGCCACAGCAGCTACTGCAAAGGCTACCGCGTCACCTCCCGCATGAAATCCTCAGCAGACACAGGCCTGGAGAACACGGGTTTCCGGTGCGTGGCTTCTGAATAGTCAAATCATATATAAACTCAAGTTGTGATTTGCTTATTTTGTTAAGCATCCTTACCCCTCCCAGGAGAGAAATATACTACTCTTGAGGAAGATTCCCCTCTCGGGCAAGGTAGGGTTTCAATCTTCAAAGAAACTATATGGTAGAGCAACATGGGTTATATATTAAAGAGCAGTCTGATAAATAGCCCATTCCGCTTTTGCCTATATAGGCTGACAAACCCCTCAGCCCGCAAAGGAGAATATGAAATTACCTAACATAGTCCTCACCTTTCTGATCTTTGTAGCGGCCTTTTCAGCGAAGGCGCAGGAAAGCCTGGACGCGTATGAGCACAAGCTATATATCCAAAACAACGATACGCTCCCGTACCGCATTCTGTACCCTGAAAACTTCGACACTGCGAAAAAGTACCCGCTGGTGCTGGTGCTGCACGGAGCCGGCGAGCGTGGCCATGACAATGAGGCGCAACTGGTATATGGCGCAGACCTGTTCCTGGAGAACCAGCAGGAATTTCCGGCGATCGTGGTGTTCCCGCAGTGCCCGAAAGACTCCTACTGGTCCAACGTACACATCGTGCCGGACGAGAACGGCAGGCGCACCTTCAATTTCCGGAAAGGGGGCAAACCTACCGCCGCCATGGAGAACCTGCTGGGCCTGTTGGAAGAATTAAAAGACGCGGGGCAGGTGGACGAAGACCGCCTATATCTGGGCGGCCTCTCGATGGGCGGCATGGGCACGTTTGAGCTGCTGCGCCGCAAGCCCGACACGTTTGCAGCGGCTTTCCCGATCTGCGGGGGCGGGCACCCGGCCACTGCCCGAAAATTTGCGAGGAAAGTACCGCTGTGGGTGTTTCATGGGGAGGAGGACAGCGTGGTGCCGGTAGAGAAGTCAAAAATAATGGCCGCGGCTATTGCAAAGGCCGGTGGCAACGTGAAGCTGACCATATACCCGGAGGTGGACCACAACAGCTGGGTAAACGCTTTCGATGAGCCTGCACTGCTGCCATGGCTCTTTTCAAAAACCAGGTAACAGCTTAAAAATTCTCCATACATTTTTGTGCCGTCGCCTACAACAGCAGCAGGAGCAGCAGCGTTATAGGTGTGAGGTTTCCAAACTGAACCGACAGGGCAGCTGACACATTCCCATATCCTAACCGTGGAGGAAATGCAGGAGCGCAGCACAGCTGTATATGGCCTAATATATATGGCCTAAGCCGGAACTTGCTCGCGCCCTTTTTAATTATATAGGCAAGGCCGTACGCGGCTTCAAATAAATATAGAGCTAATGAGGAAGAACATTTTTTTGACCGTTGTGTTGGGGGTGTTGTTTGGCCTGAACACTGCTTTTGCGCAGAACTCCCATCCCGAAGGCTGGAATGTGACGTATGCGGAGGCCGCCGCAGAGGCTAAAGCGGATCATAAGCCTATCCTGATGGTGTTTGGCGGGTCTGACTGGTGCAAACCCTGTATCATGCTGCGCAAGGAGGTGTGGGAATCTGAGACATTTAAGCAATATGCCAAGGATAACCTGGTGCTGCTGGAGCTGGATTTTCCGAGGATGAAAAAGAACCAGCTGCCGGAAGTGCAGACAAAGCAGAATGAGGCCCTCGCTGCGAAGTACAACAAAGACGGGGTGTTCCCGCTGGTGGTGCTGACAGACGAGAACGGCAATGTGATCTCCAAAACCGGCTATAAGGCCGGAGGCCCTGAAAACTATATCGAACACCTCAAACAACTACAGAAGCAATAAGGAAAAACCCACTCAATCCCGGAGTGGGTTTTTCTTTACCCATAAACTATACCTCTATGCTTAGGCGCCTGATGATATTGCTGTTCTTAAGCCTGACCTGGCTGGTGCAGGTGCAGGCGCAGCGTCTGCCTACCAAAGAGCCCCATGCCTATAAAAAGGTACTGCTGCTGATGGGCACCCGCTTCGAGCTGGCGGCGGTAAGCCGCGATGAGCAGAAGGCATGGGAGGCCATTGAGGCCGGCATCAACGAAACAATGCGCATCGAGGCCCTTATCTCAGAGTGGCAGCCCACCTCCCAGACCAGCGAGATCAACCGCAACGCCGGCATCAAACCGGTGGTGGTAGACCAGGAACTATATGACCTCATCAGCCGCAGCAACCGCATCTCCGCGATGACGGGCGGCGCGTTTGATATCTCCTTTGCCTCCATCGACAAAGTATGGCGGTTTGACGGGAGTATGAAAACACTGCCTGCGCCGGAGCAGGTGGCCGCCTCCGTTGCGAAGATCAATTATAAAAACATCATCCTGAACCCAGAGCACCACAGTGTGTTTTTGAAGGAACTGGGTATGAAGATCGGGTTTGGGGCCATCGGCAAGGGGTATGCCGCCAACAGGGCCCGCGATATAATGCGCGAAATGGGCATTGAGGGCGGTGTGGTGAACGCGGCCGGCGACCTGGTGACCTGGGGCAGGCAGGCTGATGGCTCCTCCTGGTATGTCGGCATTGCCGACCCGGAGGAGAAGGATAAAGTATTCTCGTGGCTCACCGCCGATAATACCGCCGTGGTGACTTCCGGCAACTACGAGAAATATGCGGAGATCGGGGGCAAACGCTATTCCCATATCATCGACCCGCGCACGGGCTTTCCGGCCTCCGGGCTGAAAAGCGTGACGATTGTGTGCCCCAACGGGGAACTGGGGGACGCGCTCGCCACGGCAGTCTCGGTGCTGGGCAAAGACGAAGGCCTATACCTGATCAACCAACTGAAAGGAGTGGAATGCCTGCTGATAACAGACAACAACGAGGTCCTGACGTCGGAGAGCCTGCACCTGCATTATTACCAGAGCAAGAAAATAACGGCAGCCCCTACTGCCACTGTTGATTAATCCGCTGTAAAATGAGAAAACACAGAACACTGTTCGCTGCCTTTTCCGTGCTCGCCCTGCTGAGCAGTTGCGAAGCGGTGAAACCCTATCAGAAATCCTACCTCAACGAGGAGGAGATGAAGCTGAGCGCCCGCAGCTCGGAGGCATTCGAACAGAACTTTGAATCGTACCGCGAAGGTGCCTCCGGCGCAAACGGGGGTAAAGTGGGAGGAGGTTGCGGATGCAACTAGCCTATAAGTTTCTGGGTTTCTTTGCGGCATTTGCGATGGCGTCCCTGAGCGGGTTTGCCCAGCATGCGGCACCCCGGGTGAGCCGGCGCGTACAGGACCTGCCTCCCGCCGATGTGAACATCCTGGCCAGCTACTACAGCCAGGATGGTACCCATTCGCCCGTGACCGGCGGCATCGGCACGGAGGAGCTGACGGACGTAACCCCGACCATTATCGTGAATGTGCCGCTGGATACGGTGACCAACCTGCTGGTGAACTTCGGGATGGATTTTTACTCCTCCGCCTCCTCCGATAACATCGACTACAGCGTATCATCAGCCTCCAGCTCCGATACGCGCACCCATATAAACGTGGGGTTGAGCCGCCGCAACAGCCTGAACCGCACCACCAAGAGCCTTACCATCGGCGGTTCCACCGAGTACGATTACCAGTCGGTTTCGCTGTCGGCGGGCTGGGCGCAGGCCTCGCGGGACGGCAATCGGGAGCTGAGCCTGGGCGGGCAGGTGTTTTACGATGCCTGGACGCTCATATACCCGGTTGAACTGCGGGGCAACGGCCAGTTGGTGGATACTAACAAACGTCAGTCTTTTAACCTGTCAGCCACCGTGTCGCAGGTCATTAACAGGCGGATGCAGGCCTCGCTCTCCGCGGACCTGGTATACCAGACGGGGCTGCTGTCCACGCCGTTTCACCGGGTGTATGTGCAGGAGCAGGAAGAGGCGCTGGTGGAGCAACTGCCGGGCAGCCGCCTGAAACTGCCGATCGGCCTGCGGGTTAATTATTACCTCAGCGACCTGCTGACCGCGCGCATGTTCTACCGTTTTTACATGGATGACTGGGGCATCATGGGGAACACCGTGGAGGTGGAGACACCGGTTAAATTCGGGCCGTTCTTCTCCATATACCCTTTCTACCGATACCATACCCAAACGGCCGCTGATTATTTCAACCCATATAAGCAACACACCATCAGCCAGGAATTCTATACGTCTGATTATGACCTGGCTGACGTGAGCAGCCATAAAGTGGGGCTGGGCGTGCGTTACTCGCCGCTCTTCGGCGTGGCCAGGTTCGGATTGCCCTTCACCAGCAACAGCACGATGCTGAAGAGCATTGAACTCCGGGCGTCGCAGTACTGGCGCAGCGACGGCTTAAAGGCCTTCCTGATCAGCACAGACCTTGGCTTTACCATCCCATCTGAGTAGGGGCGTCAGACATATATGGCTAGCCGAAACGGGCGATATACGGATATATAGCTGATATGGCACCAGCCGAGGTACACGATGATTTCCGGTGTCTGTCCCATATAGAGGGGGAGGGTCAGCTAGGTATAGAGCGGGTTGATTTCCCCGCCCGGCTTCACGGATAACCGGGTGTTGAGCTCTACCGCGGCACTGATCAGGGCCAGGTGCGTGAACGCCTGCGGAAAGTTGCCCAGCAGCTCGCCCTGCAAGCCAATCTCTTCGGAGTAAAGGCCAAGGTGACTCGCGTAGCCTAGCATCTTCTCAAAATGCAGCCGTGCCTTGTCTATCTGCCCTGACTTGCTCAGGTTCTCAATGTACCAGAACGAGCAGATACTGAAAGTGCCCTCTGTGCCGCCCAGCCCGTCTGTGGCGCCGTGCTCGGTGCTGTAGCGGTAAACCAGCGAGTCCGTCACGAGGTTTTCCTCGATCGCTTTGAGCGTGGCCTGCCAGCGGGGCTCTGCCGGGCTGAGCATGCGCACCAGCGGCATTACCAGGGCCGCCGCGTCCAGCACGGTTGCGCCCCTGTACTGCACAAAAGCCTGGCGCTGTTCGCTCCAGAAGTTCTCATACACGTCTTTGTAAATCGCGTTGCGGGCGCCCAGCCACTTCTCGAGCGGTGCCGGGAATGATCGGCTGGTGGCAATGTGGATGGCGCGGTCCAGCGCTACCCAGGCCATCACCTTCGAGTACAGAAACTCCTGCTTCTCGTCCCGCACCTCCCATATGCCATGGTCGGGGTGGTGCCAGTTGTCCGCCACATAGTCGACAAATATGGTGAGGTCTTTCCAGAAATCATACGTAATGGGGCCGCCGTGCTTGTTGTAGAGGTAGATCGTGTCGATCAGTTCGCCGTATATATCGAGCTGAAACTGACTAAAGGCAGCGTTCCCGATCCGCACCGGCCCGGAGCCCCTGTACCCCTCCAGGTGGTCGAGCACCTGCTCCTCCAGGTGCGCCTCCCCGTCCACGGCGTACATCAGCTGCAGGTCCGAGCCCTTTTTCATGTCTTTGCAGCGCACCATGATCCATTGCATGAAGTGCTTCGCTTCCTCAGTGAAGCCCAGCCGCAGAAAGGCGTACATGGTAAAGGCCGCATCCCGGATCCAGGTGAACCGGTAATCCCAGTTTCGCCCCCCGCCGATCACCTCGGGCAGGCCGAACGTGGCGGCGGCAATCGTGGAACCGAACTCAAGCGAGGTCATCATTTTCAGGGTGATGGCAGAGCGGAGCACCATCTCGCGCCAGCGGCCCTGGTAGGTGCTCTGCTCCGACCAGGTCTGCCAGTACATCACCGTGTCCTGAAAAGCAGTTTCAGTAAAATAACGCAGCTCCTGCCCTTTAAAAGAGCTTTCCTCCTGAGGCACGGCCTCTATCACAAAAGAAGCCTTGGCACCCTGCTTCAGGGTGCACTCCGCGGTAACATCCCCCTCCTGCACCTGCACCTGCTGGTCGGTGATAAGGCGGAATACCGTGTTGTCGGCTCCCTTGCTCCTGAAAAGCAGCGCACCCTCTTCCTGGAGTACCTCATGCTCTGAGCGGGCATAGTTCAGGCGCGGCCTGAAAGTCATCTGGAACGTAATGCTCCCTTTGATGACCGTTAGCATGCGCACTACCGCACAGCTGTAGTTCTTGCGCCGGATCGGCATAAAGTCCGTCAACTCCCCCATCCCGTCAGGGGTGAAAAAGCGGGTAACCAGCACGCCCGTGTCGGGCAGGTACAACTGCTTGAAACTGGTCTCCGGGTGTTTCGGCTTTATCTGCCAGTTGCCCCCCTTGTCTTTATCAAGGAGTGCCGTGAAGATGGTGGGGGCGTCGAAGCGCGTAAAAGGCAGGTAGTCGATAGAACCGTACTTCGACACCAGGGCCACGGTGTGCATGTTCCCGATAAGGCCGTAGTTGGCGATGGGGCAGTACTCTTTCATAGGTGCAAAGGCTAAGTCCTATGCTTTTTAACGGGGAGCGGATTGTTGCGTTGCAGTAGCTTGAGTGCAGCCGCAGCGCCAGGTGTATCCAATTTATATTACCGGATGGCGGATATATATAAACCCATACCAGCAGCTCGGGCCGGGGCGTTGCTTGCCTATATAAAAACGGGGAGGGCCGCATAACAATGCGGCCCTCCCCGTTTTTATATATGATTTTTGCTACACAGCCATCTTCTGCTTCCCCACCTGCAGGTGCGCCAGGATAACGTCGAACACCTCCACTGCCTGCAACTCCTGTGGCAAGGCCTGCTTGCTTTTGGTAAGCAGGATGGGCCACTCGCTCCTGTCTTCGGAGATGCGGCCATGGGATCCTTTGATCAGGGTGGCGTCCAGCGGAATAATGTCCATTACCATCCGGAAGCCCAGTTTCTTTTTCAGCACCTTACCCGCCACCTTCGGCAGCAGGAACTTGATTTCAGGGTCAGCGAACATCTCCACTGGGTCAAAACCGGGCTTCTTGTGGATGTCGACCATGCGGGCGTAGTCGGGTGCCCTGTGATCGTCGAGCCAGAAGTAATAGGTAAACCAGGAATTTTGATCGGCCACTACCACCAGTTCACCGCAACGCGCGTGCGCCACTTTATACTTGTCGCGCTCGGCTCCGGCCAGCACCTCCTGCACGCCGGGCACCTGCTGCAGCAGCTTTTGCACCGCTGGGACATCTGCAGGGTTTTCTATATATACATGCGCCACTTGGTGATCGGCCATGGCAAAAGCTTTACTCATGGCTGTATCCAGCAGCTCCGTGCCACGCTCCTCACGCACGGCGATATAGCCGTGCTTGCGCAGCACGCGGTTCAGGTGCACTGGCTGGTTCACATCCGTAATACCGTACTCCGACAGCACAATTACCTGCGCGCCCTTCGCCTCGTAAAATTTGATCAGGTCGCCGGCCACGGCGTCTATCTCCTGCAGGTCTTTGGCCACGCGCGGATCGCTGGGGCCGTGGCGCTGCAGGTTGTAATCAAGGTGCGGCAGGTAGATGAGCGTGAGCGTCGGGTTATATAAATCGTCTGTAATTTTGCTCGCATCCGCGATCCATTTGCTCGATTTGATGGAGGTTTTGGGTCCCCAGTAGTTGAACAGCGGGAACGTGCCCAGCTTTGCCTGCAGCGTGTCGCGCAGGCTGGCGGGCTGGGTGTAGCAATCGGGCATCTTGCGGCCGTCGGCCAGGTACTGCGGGCGCGGGGTGAGGGTATAGTCTGCCGTCGTGTTCATATTATACCACCAGCCCATGTTCGCCACCGTAAAGTTCGGGTCTGCGGCCCTTGCCACCTCCCAGATCTTGGGTGCCTGGATCAGTTTGTTCGACTGGCGCCACAGTTTCACCTCGTCCTCATCCCGGAAGTACCAGCCGTTGGCCACGATGCCATGCTCCTCGGGCCACTTGCCAGTAAGGTAGGTGGCGTGGGCAGTGCAGGTGACGGCAGGAAAAACCGGCCGCACCGCTGCCTGCTGCGCCTCGGCAGCCCACCTGGCCAGGTTTGGAGTGTGTTTACCGAGGAGTGGCTGTGTGAGCCCGACGATGTCCAGTACGACCGTCTTCTGCATGTTCAGTAGGGTTTAAGGTTGAGAGTACCCATTCCAGCTCGCGCAGGATGGACTCTGAAAGCTCTTTTTTCATATCCTCGGGCAGCACGTCCCAGGTATAGGTCTCCACTTCGAGGTGCTGCGTCAGAGGGTCCTTCTTTATATATTGCAGCACCTCCACAATGTCCTGCTGCGTGGATTCCAGGCCGTTGTAGGTCTGAGTGAACAGCGGCACATGGAAATGCGTGCGCCACTCCACCGCATTTGGCTTCCGGATATGCTGCAGCGCGAAAGTCAGGTCCGGGTACTGCGTCAGCTCGCCGTCATCGCCGCGCTCCACCACCTGGTGCAGGTACGTCGACTCCGCGAATCGGGCAAAGGTTTCGGCCAGCTCGCCGCGCGTCTCCACGTCTTTCGGGAGCTCCGTTTTCAGGGCGGCGCTCAGCTGTATCTTCCCTATTTTGATACCGGCGTGTTTAATTTTAGCGAAGGCTTCTGCGGGTTTTTCGTAGGCGAGGGCAAAATGGCACACATCGTAGCACAGCTGTATATGCTGCAGCACCGCCGCGTGCGCCTCCTCCTTCGCCATTCCCCGCGACTCCTGCAGCGCCTTTACGCCCGCAGGCAAAAGCCACTCCTGGTAATAGTTGATAACCTCTTTGCTGTTTTCCAGCAGCCCGTCCGGCTCCGGTTCGATATCGATATGAATGGTCTTGCCTGTTTCCGCTTTGAGCTGCAGCAGCGCCTCCACCAGCGAAACCAGATGATCGGTGGCACTGCTGTAAACCGCCTTCACTTTAGAGCTTTCCTCCTCCAGAAACCACGGCTTGTAAGAAAGGGGCGAGGTGGAGATACCGCCTTCCACGCCTTCCGGCAGAATTTCAGCCAATATTTGTGCCAGGCGTTTGGTATAGGCCAGGCGCTCTGTTGTCGTCCAGTCAGGTTTGTGCACATCGTCCTTCACGGCCTGGTTATGGAAGCCGCCATACGGAAACCCGTTCATCGTGAACACATACAGCTCCTGTTCCTGCAGCCATTGCTTAAACTCCTGCAAGCGGTTGCCCTGCAGCAGTTCTTCGCTCGCCAGGTTCGAAAGGCGCAGGCCAATGCCGAAAGGCTTATCAGGTGAAAGCTTCTGTTTAAGCGGTGGGAAATAGGCTTTGAGTTGCCGGAAAACCTCCTCCCAACTTTCGCCTGGGTGGATGTTGGTGCAGTACGTAAGGTGATGCCCTGTGGCCAGATACATGTTTTGTCGGTTTAGGTAAAACAAAGAACAGCGGCCGGCTCAGTCACCTGCCCGGCTGCTCCCTTTTCTTTACATATTGGCGGCTGGCTGGTGCTGATGGCGCTTCTTTAACAGGTTTACGGCCTGCAGCACCAGCGGTTCCTCTATATGGTGCACTTCCACGCCCTCGCCGATCCTGTTCAGCAGCATGATGGTGAGCTGCCCGCCGAGATGCTCCCGGAACTCCTGCAGCCCTTTGATGACGCTCAGCTGGCCCGTGCCGGGCTCTTCCTGCGACAGGGCCGGCACATATACTTCAAATCCCAGGTCTTCCAGCAGTTCCAGCACGTTTTCGTATTCCGCTTCCGTCAGCATGCCCTTCAGCATCGAGTAGGCGACATCCAGGGCCATGCCCACGGCTACGGCCTCGCCGTGGCGCAGGTGGTAGTTGGTGAGCTGCTCCAGTTTGTGCGCCGCCCAGTGCCCGAAGTCCAGCGGGCGGGAGGAGCCTGACTCAAAGGGGTCTGCGCCGCCGATGTGCTGCACGTGCATTTCGGCGCAGCGGTGGATGAGCTTTTGCATCGCCGGCATGTCCCGCTGCGCGAGTTTAGCGGCATCCCGCTTGATCTGGTTGTAAAAAGCCGCGTCCTTGATCAGGGCAACCTTCACCGCTTCGGAGATGCCGGCCCGCCAGTCGCGGTCGTCGAGGGTCAGCAGAAAGTCGCTGTCGTTGATGACGGCGAAAGGAGGGACGAAGGTACCCAGGAAGTTTTTCTTGCCGAAGAAGTTGAAGCTGTTCTTCACGCCCACCGCCGAGTCGTCCTGCGACAGGGTGGTGGTGGGGATGCGGATATGGCGGATGCCGCGGTGGGCAATGGCGGCGGCAAAGCCCGCCATGTCCAGCACCGCCCCGCCGCCGATGGCGATGAAGTAAGCGTGCCGGTCGATGCGGTGGGTGTTTACCGCCTCCAGCAGTTGCAGCAGAAGCTCCGTGCTGTTTTTTACTTCCTCCCCACCTGTTATCACCATGGGGTCAGCCAGTAGCTTCATGGTGTCCGGATGTTTTGAGACGTAGCTTTTGATGTCCTGCACCAGTTGGGGATGGGCATCGGCGACGCCACGGTCGATCACGAAAAACACTTTACGGGGCGCTGTGCCCTTGTCCTGCTGCAGTACATCGGTCAATACAGTGTTGCCCGGGTTAAAAAGCCCTTTGGTAAAGTACACGCCGTACTTAAATTTCACTGTAAACGATTGCTCTATTGGCTCCATATATGGTCGTAAATGGCTATTTCTCTGTCAAAAATCAATCCCTGAAAGACCCCGGACCGATTCAAAAATAACAATGCTGTTTTAATGAGGTGCTTTTCAACAGGTTGCTGGGTATATAGGGTGGGGGCCCTATATACCCAGCAACCTGTTTATTTGTAACAATGGCTGAGGCATAACAATTCTCAGGTCACCGCAAATCTTTGGGCAATATAGATAGAAATCGGCAAAAGCAGCAGCACCAGCAGCCCATACTGCCAGCCCGCAAAGCCTGCGGCCATGCTGGCGTTCATCACAATGAGAGCCAGTATGCCTGCTTTCACGGCTTTGATGATCAGCTTTGGCTCCTTGGTGGGCATGGCGCGGAAAAGAGGCGGAAATATGAGGTAGGCAAACAGCAGCAAAAACGGGAGGCTGTACCACAGGTTGAATTCCGGCAGCAGCGCCAGGCTGATGATGCCCCCAAAAACAAGCGCGTACATCAGCACCGCCCCTTTCAGGGCGGCGATGTTTCCGCCATGCACTTCGCCGCGGCTGATCATGGTGATGGCGGCTATATATACGATCGGGATGAAGGCGATGAACCACAGTTCCTCCACGGCCGCGGGAACGGCACTTACCCCCAGCAGCAGGTTGCCGCCCCGGCAGGAACCCATGTTAATGGGGCCGAGGATGTTTTGATGCTTCCCTTTCCAGTCGTAGAGCAGGGACAGGAAGGCTACTGCGAGCGCGATAAGGGCGCTTAAGCCAGACACCTGCCAGGCCGCCAGCACCCCAACGGCTAAAAGGATGGCTCCCAGCGTGGCTGCGCCGCTAACAGATGCCCTGCCGCTCGGGATGGGCCGCTCGGGCCGCTCCACCCGGTCGAGCTCCGCGTCGAACACATCGTTAAACACCACACCGCCGCCGTATAAACCGATGGTAGACAGCACAAGCCAGCCAAGCGGCTGCAGCGTCCCGGCGTTCAGCCCGCCTTCCCAGAACGGGCGCGACAGCAGCATGCCGGAGGCCGCAAAGCCCATCATGATGTCTGCGATGGCGGTAACGATATTGGCCGGGCGCATGAGCCGCAGGTAAGCTCCCAGTCTCGTCATTAGCGTACGATGTTTGAGCCGAGCTCGCCTTCATCGGTGCTCAGTTCGCCCACGACCGGCGACTGGCCGCCCCGGAGCACGGAGCTGCCGGAGAATTTCTCGCGCTGGTCAACCGCCGTTGGGGTGAGCCAGTCTGACTGGTGCATCTGGCCGCTCTTGCCGAAGGCATCCAGGGCATTCTGGTAGCACACTTTTCGAACATCCTCGAGTGATATACCGCGCTCCAGCATCAGAGAGGCCGTTTTAGGCACTGATAGCGGGTCGCTGATGCCCCAGTCGGCGGCGCTGTTCACCATGATGCGCTCGGAGCCGTACTGTTTCACCACCTCCACCATGCGCTCGTTGCTCATCTTGGAATTCGGGTATATGGTGAAGGCAGCCCAGAAGCCCCTGTCCAGCACGTCCTTCACGGTCTCTTCGTTGTTGTGGTCCACAATCACCATGTCCGGGGCGATGCCGTGCTCCAGGCTCACCTCCATGCTGCGGATGGTGCCCGATTTCTTGTCGCGGTGCGGCGTGTGAATCTGCACCGGCATGTTTGTCTCCTTGGCCAGGTCCAGTTGCAGCCGGTAGTATTTATCCTCGGCCTGTGTCTGGTCGTCGTACCCGATCTCGCCTACGCCCACCACGCCTTCCTTGTATATAAAGAGCGGCAGCAGCTCCATGACCTGCTCGGCCAGCGCCTCGTTGTTCGCCTCCTTGGAGTTCAGGCCGATGGTGCAGTAGTGCTTGATGCCGAACTGGCTCGCCCTGAAACGCTCCCAACCCACCAGGCTGCTGTAATAGTCTTTAAAGGAACCAACCTCAGTGCGGGGCTGGCCCAGCCAGAAAGCAGGTTCAATGATCGCCACGATCCCCGCTTTCCGCATGCGCTCGTAATCGTCGGTGGTGCGGGACGTCATGTGGATGTGCGGATCTATCAGCATCAGGTTTTGCGTGTTCATATGCGTTTTATTTCGGATGTGAGATATGAGTTTCTTTTTTGGATCAGGCTTGTGTCTCTGTGGCGCGGCCAATTTGCTGCCAGTTCAGCTCGCCGCTTTCCACCTTGCGCTTCAGGTCGGGGTGGGCGTTCAGCAGCTCCCTGGCAGGGCCGAAAGCGCTCTGAGAACAGGCAAGCGCCGCTGCCCCGCGTTCCACCTCGCTCGGTTGTGAAAAGACTTTCTCGAGGTCGTGGAGGATGGCTTCATCTATAAAAGGGCCTACCGGCCGCCATAATTCCGGCGACACCGGACGGCCGGCCGCCCAGCGCTCATGGGCATAATCGGCGAGCATGCGGGTAAGCTTGGGGTTGCTGCGCTCTTCGATGCCATATATACGGTAAAGCGGCTTTCCCACGAACAGCGTCTTCAGCACCAGCTGGTTCCAGGCATCCTCCTCCATGTAGGCGGCAGGGAAAGGGTTCTCCAGCGCCACGGCCTCATACACATCGCCCATGTTGGTGCGCAGGCCCTCGGCTGCTCTTTTGCTGAACCGCTCGGGGTGAGGCAGCAGGGGCAGGCTCCCATACAAAGCAACCAGTTCCCCCATGTCAGCGGTTTCGAAAAGTGTCTCCACCTGCTTCACAAACGCGTCGGCGTCCTGCGCCGGCAGCGAGAGGAGCAGCAGCGTGCGGGCGGCCTGGTCAGCGGTCCAGCGGCTGGGGTTGAAACCAGCCCGGAGCTTTTCTGCCTGGGCCATCTCTGCCTCCGTGAGGTGCAGTTTCTCCTTGCCCACAAAACGGGGGGCGGCGCTGAAAGCGAGGTACAGGTCTTTTTGCTTCGCGGAGCCGGAGCCTACCAGTTCTGTTTTTTGCGTAAGCCACGCGCTGCCCTGCGGCGTGGTGCTGCGCTCAAAGATGCTTTTCAGAAATGCTTTGGTTGCGGGGATGTCTGCCTGGTACATGGTATGATCTGGTTTAAAGATAAACAACAAGCGTAAGCATAGGTGCTGCTGGCAGCGCCTGGCAAAGCCTCACGCCAACGCCTTCAGGTAAAACAGCTGCACCGCGTCGGGAAGGCCGGTATAAATGCTGCTCTTATTCCTGAAGAGCAGGTGAAAATCGTAAAAACGGACAAGGGGGGCGTCGCACAGCAGGCCCGGCAGGAGGTGCGGCCCCCAGCAAAGCTTACCTGTGGTGCAACATGCACCCACAGGTAAAGGTAAAAAGAATGATGCATATATATAAACCTACGAAAGAGGAAATATTAGCCGCTGCCGGAAATACGCTGCCGGACGTCATTGCCCCGCACCTGAAAGTGCTTTTTTGCGGCATCAACCCCGGCCTTTACAGTGCCGCCACCGGCTACCACTTTGCCCGCCCCGGCAACCGCTTCTGGCCCACGCTGTATACTGCGGGCTTCATCCCGCGCCTGTTGCACCCGCACGAGCAGCAGGAACTGCTGATCTACGGGTGCGGCATCACCAACTTCGTGCAGCGGGCCACCACGGCAGCGGCAGAGCTGCGTACCGCAGAACTGCTGGAGGGAGGGGAACTGCTGCGGGAGAAAGTGCTGCGCTACCAGCCGCAGGCAGTGGCGGTGCTGGGGGTAACGGCCTACAGAGCGGCTTTTCAGTTACCCAAGGCAACAGTGGGGCTGCAGCCTGAAACCATCGGCGCCAGCCAACTGTGGGTGCTCCCGAATCCCAGCGGCCTGAATGCCCACTACCCGCCGGCTGCGCTGGCCAGGGTATATGAGGCGTTCAGGCTTTCCCTGACGTGAACCGCCACTTGTTCCCCCTGTACTTCTGCTGTTTCTGTGTTTCTTGAACTGGGCGGCAGCTGACTTTTTGCACAGGTTTGCACTAGCTTGCCTTGGGGTTTATTGCACCCGTTCGTGCCTGGAATGTCTTTTCGTTTAGACATAAAACCTGCTGCGATAGAACAGCCTTAAACGGCTGCAGTAAAACTGGTATAGCGAAAAGACGTGAATTGCTTAGGCCGGCAAAGTTATAATTTATATAAAATACTATAATATTTTTTAGCTGTAGCTACATATAAATTACATTTACCCTTAAAATAATACCCTACACTTTAAAATTCAAACTTATTGCAGTAATACTTTATCCTGTTGAACTATAACTGTTTAAAACCTGTATGCTTTATATAACCAATAGAACTATAAAACTGCTATGAAGGAATTAGAAAGAATCGAAAAAGGACTGAACAAAAGTAAAACTTTACTCTACAAAATAGATCAGCAGGGGCTGGCCTGTTCTTTTGTGAATGGTGGACTTGTAATCGATTCTTTCGTGATTAAAGATGATGTACTGGCCGACGCGCTTTCCAGAAAAGGGCTGAACGGTGTAGTGGAGGGATCGAACTTCGAGCTGTTAAAAAGTAATTACTCCTGGTTCTCTGTGCACGTGAAAACCAAGAAGCTGTGCAAGGAACTGGAGAAGCGAACGGAAGCACTCGCATAAAAATAACGACAGATGCCCTGTCCCTGCTCTCCTGCAACATGGAGGGGGCATTCAGACACTGAAACGCAAAGGCCTCTCCCGGATAGGGAGAGGCCTTTGCGTTTCAGTGTCTTGAGGTTGATTTGTTCCCCAATGCATGGCGGACGGTTCTGAGTTCATCCCACCTTTAGAAGCTTAACCTACGCCGTTGCCATCACCCTGCTTGGTGTCGTCGTTGCGGATGCTCTTCTTGCGCTTCGGCGGCTTCTGCTGGTCCATCTTGCCGAAGCGGTAGTCGAAGGTGATGCGGGCGCCGCGGTTAAAGTTGTTGATGCGGATATGCTGCTCGTACGCCGTCGGGTTGGTGGGTGTGGCCGCGGCCCAGACGTCGTTTTTCATGCGCATGCTTTCCCGGAACGGGTTGTCCAGGCCGATGCTGATTCCCCCTTTCTTCTCGAACAGCTCCTTTTTGATGGCTAGGCCATGGTAAGAGAAGGAGGCAAACTCACCCAATAGCTGGATGCGCCGGGAGTTAAAGCCGCCGTTGAACTGGGCGCTGATGCCTTTCCCGAAATCGTAGGAAGAGTTCAGGTTGATGTTGTACATCCAGCCGCTGTTGCTGGCGTAGGCGCTGTTCAGGTCCACAAAGTACATGTTGGCGCTGCCGCTGACCGTCCAGGCGTTCACAGGCTTGGTATTGCCGAACAGGCTGAGGCCGTAGGTCTTGTTTTTGGCGATGTTCTGGAAACTCAGCAAGGTGGCCGGCTTGCCTTCCTCGTCCTGGAAAAACGTGGCGAAAGGCTCGATGGCATTGTCCGTCTGCCGCATATATAAAGTGGCGTTCACCGATGTCGTCTTGAAGAAGGTGCTGTAGCCCAGTTCGTACAGGTTCGTCAATTCGGCATCCAGCGTCGGGTTACCCTGCACGTAGGTGTTGGAGGTCTGCTTCTGGCGGTACGGGTTCAGGAAGAACATCGACGGGCGCTGGATGCGCTGCGTGAAGTTGGCTTTGAAGGTGTGTTTTTCCTTCAGGCTGTAGGAGAGGGCCACACTGGGTATGAAGTTGTCGTAATCGGTGGTGTAGTCCTGCTCGTTTCCCTGCAGGTCCGCGTTGATGTCGGTGTACTCGTAGCGGCCGCCGGCTTTCACGTTCAGCACTTTTTTCAGGGTAAAGCCATAGGTCAGATAAGCCGCGTAGACATCCTGCTCATAAAACAGGTCGTTGCCGGGCCTTCCCTGTGCCGGTTCCGGTGTCTCTTTATACGAGGCATCGCTTTCCACGTCGCGCAGGATGTTTTTCACGCCCACTTCCAGCTGTGTCTTGTTCTCAAACGGGTGCGTGTAATCCACCTGGAAGGTCAGCTCCTTGTTGATGTTGTCGTTGGTGTTCCGGATCAGCTGAAACGGCTCTTCGCCCTCCTGGTAGTAATCCTGGTTGATGAAGTTGTCGGCGTTGGTGACGGAGTAGAGCGACAGGATAGCCAGTTCCTGCTGCGGCTTCCCGAAGGTGTGGACGAAGTCCAGGTTATAGTCTGTGCCGATGCGCTGCGTGCGGTTCCTGATCCTGTTCAGGAAGTCATACTCCTGGAAGCCGGTGGCGTACGCTGCCTGCTGGTTTCGCATCCGGAACCTGCCGCCGTTGGTGCGGACACCGCCTGAAAGCATATCCTTGGGCGTAAGGTCGTAATCGAATCCCAGCTGCCCGTTCATGAAGGCGCCGTTGATGTGGGTGTTTCCGCTCTGGAAGCTGTAGGAAGTCTCGTCGAGATCGGTGCTCTCGTTGTCGTAGGAGGTGATGGCGTTGGTCAGGTTCCCGCGGTTGTAGAACATGTTTCCCCCGAAGGTGCCGTTCAGGCCAAACTTGCCCCGCCGCACGCTCAGGCTGGCGTTGCCGTTGCTGCCGCGCGTGCCGCCCGTCAATGCCACAGAGCCGGTGACGCCCTGCATCCCGTCTTTTTTGGTGATGATGTTGATGATGCCGGCCGTGCCCTCGGCATCGTATTTGGCGGAGGGACTGGTGATCACCTCCACCGACTTGATCTGGTCCGCGGGGATCTGCTTCAGGGCATCGGCCACGTTGCCCGCCATGATCGCGGACGGTTTGTTGTTGATGAGCACGCGCACGTTGCCGCTGCCGCGCAGCTGCACGTTCCCGTCGTTGTCCAGCGACAGCGACGGCACTTTCTGCAGCACATCGGTCGCCGTGCCCCCGGCGTTCGTGATGTCTTTTTCGGCGTTATAGACGGTGCGGTCGATTTTCTCTTCCACCAGCGGCTTCTCGCCCGTTACCACAACTTCGCTTAGCTTTTTGGCGTCGGAGGCAAGGCGGACGGTTCCAACATGCACTTCGGCGTTGTCTGAGGCAACGGTCACATTCTCCACGGTCTGCAGTTGGTAGCCAAGGAAGGAGACGTTCAGGTGGTACTGCCCGGCCGCCACTTTCTGTATTGTGAAACTGCCTTTATCATCCACCATGGTGCCGTCCACGGGTTTGCCCGTGCGCACGCTGATGAGGGCCACCGTGGCGAACTCGATGGGTTTTGCGGTTTCGGCATCCACCACCTGGCCGCTGATCCGGGCGTTACCTTTCGGAGAGGCCACTACAGTTTGCTGCTGTGGCTGCGGTGCCTGCGCGAATGCTGCCGTGGTGCTAAGGCCCAGTAATAGAATGAGTAGGTTCTTCTTCATAGTTTAAAGGAAGCTGCAAGTGTTTTCTGTACTTCAGACAGCAAAGTAAAACTGCTTTTTCGGGGTGCTAAAACATAATATACCAAGGCATCCCATTACTATATAGAAAGGCATATATAACCGACCAGCCGTTGGTCGTTGAAAACAGCCGCCTGGTCGGCGCCCGGCTGAATGCGCTGGCGGTATACAGGGTATATAGGCATATAGAATGTGCAGGAGCGGAGCCATGGAACAAAATCCCGCTCCTGTTGTTGATAGGCGTAGTATACTTGCCTTCATATGCCGGGACTGCCAAGGCAGACGACACGGATGTTTTAGGAGCGGGTCTGGAGATTACGCGAGACAGTCGGATAGAAAATAATCTCTGGTTTTTTGTGAATTTGATATACTTGTGAGATTTATTTTATACTTTTGCAAAGAATACTATTGCTGTCAGCAAGAAATTTATAGACGAAGAGGCGAGAGAACAGGCTCCCAGACCCTCTGGCAACCATCCGATAGTGGAAAGGTGCCAAGTCCTGCCCAACGAAGGGGAAATATAAATTAAAGAACCATGAACCAGACATCAGGCATCTCCCGCTCCATTACCTTCTTCCCTTATCATCACCGCGTTGCCGCATCCCTGCCTGCAATGTGCTGTTGTTGCTGTTGTCCCCGCTAAAGAAGGAGCTCGCCTCCCATCCCTTCAGCCAAACCTGCTTAAACTGCTTCCGGATGACAGGGAATTTATCACCCATTTATATATAACCAAGCACAGGCAGCGGCATTCTCTATGTACCGCTCGCCAATGGGCACAGCAACAAGATCATGGCTTTTACCAGCATCCCCCATATATATGACAAGGCGTTCAGGCACTCACCGGTTGCCATACAGGCCTGCCGGAGCCTTTGGCGCTGTTGTGGCGTGTGCGGCTGTTGTTGAGCCTTCATTCCCTATATGGCTTTCCGCCCGCGTGCGGGAAGCAGCTAACATCTACACCTTCAACCATTTGAGCAGAAGCCTTTACCGGCCCATCCATAAAAAAGACCATTTGTATGCAAACCTTTAGATCCGAATTAGAGAATCCGATAGTCGAGAAAGATATCATCGAGCTGGAGAAGAAAATCCGCCTGTACCGGGAGGGAAAACTGCAGGAAGATAAATTCAAGAGCCTGCGACTGGCCCGCGGCGTATATGGGCAGCGCCAGTTGGGTGTGCAGATGGTGCGCATCAAACTGCCTTTTGGCAGGGTATCAACCCAACAGCTGCTGCGCATTGCCGGCATTTCGGATGAGTACTCTACCGGTAACCTGCACCTGACCACGCGCCAGGATATCCAGATTCACTTTGTGAGCCTCGACAGGACCCCGGAACTGTGGGCCAAACTCGAGCAGGACGACATCACGCTGCGGGAGGCTTGCGGCAACACGGTACGTAACGTGACCGCCTCTCCTGAGGCTGGCGTGGATCCGCAGGAGCCGTTTGATGTGTCGCCCTATGCCGACGCCACGTTCCGGTATTTCCTGCGCAACCCGATCTGCCAGGACATGGGCCGCAAGTTCAAGATATCCTTCTCTTCCAGCGACTCCGACACCGCCATGTCCTATATGCACGACCTGGGCTTTATCCCGAAGGTGAAAGAGGAGAACGGAGAGACGGTACGCGGTTTTAAGGTGATGATCGGGGGAGGCTTGGGGGCCCAGCCGGCGCTCGCGCACACGGCGTACGAGTTTCTGCCCGAGGACAAAGTCATTCCGTTGATCGAAGGCGTGCTGCGTATTTTCGACCGCCACGGCGAGCGCAACAACCGCAACAAGGCTAGGTTCAAGTACCTGATCGCGAAGCTGGGGCTGGAGGAGGTGATGCGCCTGGTGAACGAGGAATACAAGGCGCTCAAATCACATGCCTTTGAGATTGACAGGAACGCAATCTTCACGCCCGCTGTACCGGAGGCGCGCGAGATTCCCGATTTTGTGATCGAGGACACAGAGAAGTACAACACCTGGCTGAAGACGAACGTGTTCCAGCAGAAGCAGCAGGGGTATTACGGGGTATATATAAAAGTGCAGATCGGCGACATCAGCAGCGACACAGCCCGGGAACTGGTGCCGCTGGTACGCGATTTCGCCGCCGATGATATTCGCGTGACACAGGGGCAGAACCTGCTGCTGAAGTACGTGCGTGAGGAGGCGCTGCCTTATTTCTTCGCGCGCCTGGATGAACTGGGGCTGGCAGAGCCGGGTTTCAACAGCGTGGCCGACATCACCACCTGCCCCGGCACCGATACCTGTAACCTCGGTATCTCCAACAGCATGACCACGGCCAAGGTGTTGGAGAACATGATCGTGCAGGAGTACCCGGAGCTGCTCTTCAACACGGATATTAAGATCAAGATAAGCGGCTGCATGAACTCCTGCGGCCAGCACGGGATGGCGAACCTCGGTTTCCACGGTTCCTCGCTGAAGAGCGGCAAGAGCGTGGTGCCCGCCCTGCAGGTACTGCTGGGGGGTGGCACGGTGGTGGACGGAGAAGGCCGCATCGCGCAGAAAGTACTGAAAGTGCCGAGCAAAAGAGGGCCGGAGGTGGTGCGCTACGTGATCAACGATTACCATGCCAACAAACTGGAGAACGAGCGCTTCAACGAGTACTTCGACCGGAACGGCAAAGACCACTTTTACCAGTTGCTGAAGCCGCTGGCAGACCTGACAAACCTGACGCCGGACGATTTTATCGACTGGGGGCACCAGGATCAGTTCGCGACGGCAATCGGAGTGGGGGAATGTGCCGGCGTGATGATCGACCTGGTAGCGACCCTGCTGTATGAGGCTGATGAGAAGCTGGAGTGGGCCGCAGAAGCCTTGGAGGAAAAGCGCTTTGCCGACGCCATATACTATGGCTACAGCGCCTATATCAGCACGGCCAAAGCGTTGCTGCTTGATATAAACGTGAAATGCAACACGCAGTCCGGCATCATCCAAGACTTTGACACGAACTTCGTGGCAGCAGGCACCTTCGACTTCACCCCTGATTTCAAGAGCCAGGTGTTGCAGATCAATCAGCAGGAGCCGGGCGAGGAGTTTGCCAATCAGTATATAAGCAAAGCCCTGCTGTTCCTGCAGCAGGCCACCAGTTACCGCCAGCAACACCGCGAAATGCCCGCTCCCAAGCCGGTGCAGCGCGAGGCGTAGAACGTAATATTGTGTAACAGAATACTGCCTGTCGGAATGAAGTGATGGAGGCAGCATTTAAAATTGAACCAGGATGGCATTGAAGAGAGAAGATAAGGCGCAGGCAGACGCAGCCATATATAAACAGCCACGGCTGACGCTGGTTGGCGCAGGCCCCGGCGACGCGGACCTGATCACGCTGAAGGCGATCAAGGCGCTGCAGCAGGCGGATGTGGTGCTCTATGATGCGCTGGTGAACCCGGCCTTGTTAGCGCATGCTGCCGCTGCCACACCCAAGGTATTCGTAGGGAAGCGTGCGGGTGCGCATAGCCTGAAGCAGGACGAGATCAACAAACTGATTGTGGACTCTGCTATGGCTTATGGGCATGTGGTGCGCCTGAAAGGCGGCGACCCCTTTGTGTTTGGCCGTGGCTACGAAGAACTGGCCTACGCCGACAAGTTTAACATCGCAACGGAGGTGGTGCCCGGAATTTCGAGCTCCATCGCGGTGCCCGAACTGCAGCAGATCCCGCTGACCATCCGGGGCGTGAACGAAAGCTTTTGGGTGATAACCGGTACCACCAGTTCCGGCGACATCTCCAGGGACATTCCGCTGGCGGCACAATCCAGCGCAAGCGTGATTATACTAATGGGCGTTAATAAACTGTCCCGGATTATAGAGGTGTTCCTGGCCGCAGGCAAAGCCGACACGCCAGTTGCCGTTATACAGAACGGCTCGCTGCCGGACGAGAAGCTTGTGCTGGGCAATGTGCATAACATCGTGGAGCGCGTGGAGACAAAAGGCCTGGGTGCCCCGGCCATCATTATGATCGGCGAGGTGGTCGCTTACCATCCATCCCTGCGCTACACCCTGAGCCTGAAGCAGGAACAGGAACTGGTGAACGCCTAGCACCAGACAACACTAGACAACTGATGACATACATGAGCAGCACCCCAAATAAAACAATTGATCCTCCGGCCTCCACGGTGCAACCGGTTATAAACCCGCTGTTCCCGATTTTCCTGAAACTGGAGCAGCTGCAAACGCTGGTGGTAGGGGGAGGAAATGTGGGGCTCGAAAAGCTTTCCGCTATCTTAGCCAATAGCCCGCAGGCGCAGGTGCTTTTGGTCGCCCCCCGTATTCTGCCTGAGGTGGAAGAACTGGCCGCCCGCCACCCGCTGGTGAGGCTGGAGAAGCGTGAGTTTCGGGAGGAGGACCTGGCCGACCGCGACCTGGTGCTGGTAGCGACGGATGACCACGTGCTGAACGTGGCGATCCGGGACCTGGCGAAATCCCGAAAGATACTCACTAATGTAGCCGACACGCCCCTGCAGTGTGATTTTTACCTGGGCTCCATTGTGCAGAAAGGCAGCCTGAAGCTGGCCATCTCCACCAACGGGAAATCCCCTACGGTTGCCAAACGCCTGAAGCAGGTGCTGAACGAGGCCCTGCCCGATGAAATGGAGCAGGTGCTGGATAAGCTCATCCGGCTACGGGCCCAGCTCACCGGCGACTTCGCCTACAAGGTGAAGCGCCTGAACGAGATGACGGAGGTGCTGGTAGAGCCTGAGGCCCCTGTCGCCCGAAAGAAGCCGAAGTACAGCCTTACTTTTGTGCTGATGCTGGTATTGGCGGCCATTTCCCTGATGGTGACGGGCCACCTGCTCTTCAGCTATATCCCCTTCAGCACCATCGGTAACCTGGCAATGGACGTGGCCGCGCAGGTCGACAGGGAAATTCTCATCTTCATTTTGGCCGGTTTCGTGGCCCAGCTCATTGATGGTGCGCTGGGGATGGCCTATGGCGTGAGCGCCACCACCTTCCTGCTGAGCTTCGGTATTTCGCCGGTGGCGGCCAGCGCCAGTGTGCACGCCTCCGAAATCTTCACCTCGGGCGCCTCCGGCTGGATGCACCTGAAGTTCGGCAACGTGAACAGCAAGCTGTTTAAGACCATCGTGGTGCCCGGCGTGCTGGGGGCCATTGCAGGGGCTTACCTGCTGTTTACGCTGGAGGAATACGTATACCTCATCAAGCCTATCGTGGCCGGCTACACCTTGTTTTTGGGTATCCTGATCATCCGGAAAGTGCTGAAGAAGCATGTCAAGAAGAGCCCTGTCAAAAGGCTGGGGCTGCTGGGGGCTGTCGGCGGCTTTATGGACGCCATCGGCGGCGGCGGCTGGGGACCCATCGTGTCGTCCACGCTGATCGCCAAAGGTAGGCACCCGATGTACACCATCGGCTCCGTGAACCTGGCAGAGTTCTTTGTGTCCTTTGCCAGCTCAGCGGCTTTCATCTCGCTCGCCGGTATCTCGCACTGGCAGATCATCATCGGCCTGATCCTGGGGGGAACCATCTCGGCACCGCTAGGGGCCATGCTTGCCCGCAGGCTGCCGGTGAAGACAATGATGATCATCGTCGGTATTGTCGTGATCATTGTCAGTCTGCGCCTGATTTATATGGCTTTTATAGGATAAAGGCAAATCTGGGCGTTATCTCTTAGGGAGAAGTGGGAGCGTCTTCGTAAATTTATGCTCCGTTAAATTCTAAGACTGTACGAAGCGTGTTGCCTGCAGTAAACAGGCAACACGCTCAAAATCAACCATACTAATGTCTGATATAGAAACAAATGCCATTCGCCTGCAGGCCAAGCGCAGCCATAACCGCGAGCACTCGGTGCCCCTTTACCTTACCTCCAGTTTTATCTTTGATAACGCTGAGCAGGCCCGCGCGGTGTTTGCCGACGAGGAGGCAGGCAACATCTACTCCCGTTTCTCTAACCCGAACGTAGACGAGCTGGTGCAGAAAATGTGCTATCTGGAGAAAGCAGAGGACGGGTTTGCGTTTGCCACGGGCATGTCGGCGGTGTTCACCAGCATGGCTTCTTTGCTGAGCTCCGGCGACCATGTGCTGGCGGGCCGCGCCGTGTTCGGCTCAACGCACCAGCTGCTCACCACCGTCCTGCCGCGCTGGGGTATCACCCATTCCTATGCCGATGCCAGTACCCCCGAGGAGTGGGAAAGCCTGATTACACCCGAAACCAAAATGATACTGGTGGAGACGCCGTCTAACCCCGGCTTGGAACTGATTGACCTGGAATGGCTGGGCGAGCTGAAGCGCAAGTACAACCTAATTTTAGTGGTGGATAACTGCTTTGCCACGCCGGTGCTGCAAACCCCCATCGACTACGGTGCGGACCTTGTGGTGCACTCTGCTACGAAGTATATAGATGGCCAGGGCCGCGTATTGGGAGGCATGGTGGTCGGCAGGGCGGACCTGATCAAGGAAATCCGCTTCTTCTCGCGCCACACGGGGCCTGCCCTGTCGCCGTTCAACGCCTGGGTGCTGTCCAAAAGCCTGGAGACACTCTCGCTGCGCATCGACAAGCACTGTGAAAATGCCCTGAAGCTGGCCCAGACGCTGGAGGGTAACCCGGCGCTGGAGGTTGTGAACTACCCATTTCTACCCTCTTTTGCGCAGTACGAACTGGCTAAAAAGCAAATGAAGCAGGGTGGGGGAATCATCACGTTTGTGGTGAAAGGAGGATATGTGGCTGCCAAGCGCTTTATGGATAGCCTGCAGATGGCCACCATCACCTCTAACCTGGGCGACACCCGCACCATTGCCACGCACCCGGCCTCTACCACGCACTCCAAGCTCTCTCCCGAAGAAAAAGCCGCCACCGGTATATCCGACGGTTTGATCCGGGTGTCTGTAGGCCTGGAAAGTATCAACGACATCATTGCGGACATAGAGCAGGCACTGGCGAAGGTTTGATTGCTGATTGTTAGTTGTAGATAGACTATATCAGTAGTCTATTGACAAATGGCCTCTGCAGTAACTCGTTTTTATTTGTCATTTTATCGCTGGTGCGTTTGTCACTTTATCGCTGGTACGAGCTTGCAGCTCGTACCACTGCTTTAGAAAAGTACGAGCTGTAAGCTCGCACCAGCACCAAAATCAATCCCTGTCAAACAAGAGTGGGGCAACAAAGGCGCTCTTGCGCATAATATATCAAAAGGAAGAAACTATATATGGAGGTTAACTTATCACGCATCGATCAGGATTTTCATTTTGCCGGAGTGGGTACTTCCGGGGTGGAGGTACATATAGACGGCTCTCCCGAAATTGGCGGACACAACGCAGGCGCCCGCCCGATGGAGCTGCTGCTGATGGGCCTCGGCGGCTGTAGTGCCATCGATGTGATCCAAATACTGAAGAAGCAGCGCCAGCAGATCGACTCGTTCCAGATTAAGGTAACCGCTGAGCGTGAGGCCGGAGCGGTGCCATCGCTGTTTAAGGAGATTCATGTGCATTTTGCGCTGGGAGGCCCGTTGGAAGAAGAACGGGTAGGAAAGGCAGTCAGCTTGTCGATGGACAAGTACTGTTCTGTAGCCGCCATTCTCTATAAAACCGCCACCATCACCCACAGCTTTGAAGTTGTGACAGGTTGAGGTTATAGTTATATATAGCCTAGCCGCTTAAGATAAAACTATATAAAAAAGGCCGCTGCAGGTAAATCCCGCAGCGGCCTTTTTTATATAGGAACTCACCGAGTACCTAAGAGATTCAGCAACTTAAATCATATAGTTGAGCTCGCTCTCATGCGACACCGTGGCCACCATGCCGGCGCCTACCGTGGTGAAAGACGTCTCGTCTATCAGGATAAAACCCCCGTTGGAGCGGTTCTTCAGGTAAGGGTCTACGAGCAGCGGAGTGGCTACTCTTACCTGCACGCGGCATATGTCGTTGAGCTGCACCTGGTCCACGTCTTCAATGCGGTCCAGCGAGTTCACATCCACTTTGTACTGTATCTCCCGGATCACGGCGCGGGTTTCGGTGGAGTTATGGCGGAGCAGCAGCTTGGCACCCGGCTTCAGGGGCTTCGTGTTCATCCAGCATACCAGCGCTTCAAACTCCTTCGTCACGTCCAGTTCCTCTTCCTGCTTCACGATCACGTCGCCGCGGCTGATGTCGACATCATCCTCCAGTTGCAACACCACCGACTGCGGCGCGAACGCTTCCTCCAGTTCCTTGCCGCCCAGCTCTACAGATTTGATGGTGGAGGTCTGGCCGGAAGGCAGCACCACTACTTTATCGCCTTTGCGGTAGATGCCGCTGATCACTTTGCCGGCGTAGCCCCGGTAATCGTGGTGCTCGTGGGTGTGCGGGCGTATCACATACTGCACCGGGAAACGGGAATCGTCCAGGTTAAAATCCCTTGACACCGGCACCTGCTCCAGGTGCTCCAGCAGGCTCGGGCCACTGTACCACGGCATCGAGTTAGAGCGGTCCACGATGTTGTCGCCTTTCAGGGCGCTCACCGGGATAAACGTGATGTCCTTAGAAGTCAGCTTCTTGGAGAACTTGCGGTAGTCATCTACGATCTGGTTGTATACGTTTTCATCAAACCCCACCAGGTCCATCTTGTTGATGCAGATCACCAGGTGCGGAATGCCCAGCAAAGAAGAAATGATGGAGTGGCGGCGCGTCTGCTCCTGCACGCCGTGGCGCGCGTCTACCAGGATAATGGCCAGGTTGGAGTTAGAGGCACCCGTCACCATGTTGCGGGTGTACTGGATATGGCCCGGTGCATCGGCAATGATAAACTTTCGGCGCGGTGTGTTGAAGTACTTGTAGGCCACGTCGATGGTGATGCCCTGCTCGCGCTCCGCCTTCAGGCCGTCCGTGAGCAGCGAAAGGTCTACCTCGCCGTCCTCGTTCACCCGGCCGGAGCTCTCGATCGCCTCCAGTTGGTCAATGTATATCTGCTTGGTGTCGTACAGCAGGCGGCCGATCAGGGTACTTTTTCCGTCATCTACGCTGCCTGCGGTTATAAATCTTAATATATCCATCTTAAAAGTATCCTCCTTTTTTACGGTCTTCCATGGCGGTTTCCGATAGTTTGTCGTCGATGCGGGTAGCGCCGCGCTCACTTATTTTAGACTCTAGAATTTCAGCGATCACCGTGTCGATGTCAAAGGCGATCGACTCTACGGCGGCTGTACACGTCATGTCGCCCACCGTGCGGAAACGCACCTGGCGCTTCACGACTTCGTCCTCGGGCTCCCGGTATATAAAGTCAGACCAGGCCATCAGCTTGCCGTCGCGGATGAGGCATTCGCGCTCGTGCGTAAAGTAAATGTTGGGCAGGCTGATTTCCTCCCGTTTGATATAATTCCACACGTCCAGCTCCGTCCAGTTGCTGATCGGGAACGCACGCACGTTCTCGCCCATGCTGATGCGGCCGTTGTAGATGTTCCAGAGCTCCGGGCGCTGGCGCTTCGGGTCCCACTGGCCAAACTCGTCGCGCACCGAAAAGATCCGCTCCTTCGCGCGGGCTTTCTCCTCGTCGCGGCGTGCACCGCCGATGCAGCAATCAAAGCCGAACTCCTCGATGGTCTCCAGCAGGGTATAGGTCTGCAGGCCGTTGCGGCTGGCATAGCGGCCCACGGGCTCGGAGAGGTTCTGCTTTTTAATGGTGTCTTCCACGTGGCGCACGATCAGCTTCTCGCCCAGCCTTTCGGCCAGCTCGTCGCGGTACTGGATCGCTTCCGGGAAGTTGTGGCCCGTATCGATGTGCACGAGCGGGAACGGGAACTTACCCGGGCGAAAAGCCTTCTCGGCCAGTCGCACCAGCGTGATGGAGTCTTTGCCACCAGAAAACAGGAGAGCCGGTTTCTGGAACTGGCCCGCTACCTCGCGCATGATATGGATGGCTTCCGCCTCCAGCTGGTCGAGGTAATCTAAATATCTCTTTGTCATATATTAATTGTTCAATTCTGAATCAGAAAGGAGGATATAGCCCAATTTCTAATTTCTAATTTTGAATTTTTAATTCATCAACGTGCGTGCAGCCCGCACTCTTTCTTGGAGTCGCTCTCCCACCACCAGCGGCCCGCCCGGAAGTCCTCGCCCTCAGCGATGGCGCGGGTGCAGGGGGCGCAGCCGATGCTCACGAAGCCCTTGTCGTGCAGCGGGTTGTAGGGGATATGCAACTGGCGCACCGCCTCGCGCACCGCCTCGAACGACCAGTTCAGGAGCGGGTTGTACTTGATCATCTGGAAACCCGGGTCCCACTCCAGCAGTTGCAACTCCTGGCGCGCGTCCGACTGCTCGGCCCGGATGCCCGTGATCCAGAGTTGCACACCCTGCAGCGCGCGCTTCAGCGGCTCCACCTTGCGGATAAAGCAGCACTGCTTGCGGTTCTCGACCGAGGCATAGAAGCTGAGCGTGCCTTTCTCGGTCACCATCTGCTCCACGGCCTCGTGCTGCGGGAAGTAAACCTCAATCTTCTTGCCGTAATGCTCGTTTGTCTTGTGCAGCAGGTTATAGGTCTCGTTGAAGAGGCGGCCGGTGTCCAGCGAGAAAACGCGGATCGGCAGGTTGTTCTCGAATATATAATGGGTGATGAGCTGATCCTCGATGCCGAGGCTGGAGGAGAAAGCAATCTGGCCCGGGAACTGGGCCGCCAGCAAAGTGAGGCTCTCTTCTATGCTTTTGCCCTCCAGCAGGCCTAGCAGCGCCGGCACCTTGGTTTCTAAAGCTGAAATCTGACTCATGTATGGAATGTTAATTTCTTGCGGACTATTTAATATATGATTTGCCTAACGCCCTGGGGCACAACTGCTTTCAAGGTACTTTGTGCTTTTAGGTGCTAAAACACCTGATAGCGGACGCATTGCCTAAAAAATACCTGAAACAGAGTGTGAAAAGGGGAACGCCTGATGTGGCAAAAGTGCTGAGGGCTAAACCGAAGGCAATGGGTTTAGCAGCACTGCATACAGCAGCAACAACAGCAAAGGGCAGAAGTACTGCAAGCCATGGAAGAAGCAGGAACAGTGGCAGCAGGAGTGCTACCGGAAAATGAAGGCGATGTGTTAGCTGTAGTATGCATTATATATTAAATTTATATGCTCCCGCCCGGCGGGATAGGACTTGGCACCTTCCCGATCGGGTGGTTGCCAGAGGGTCTTTGAGCCTATTCTCTCGCCTCTTCTCTATAAATTTTACCGACGTTTAAGTCAATTGGTAATTGGAATACAAATTTAAAGCTTTTTTTGTTCAACTGCCTAATAGGTAGGGCAAAATATATTTGGTGGGGCAGCAGAATCCGTTGCACTGCTGCCCCACAGCCTGGTCCTGGGGGCTGTCAGGCGGCCAGGTTGGTCACAAACTTCACCAGCGAGCGCTTCGCGATGGGTAGCAGCGAATGCTCCAGCGGCACCGGAATGCGCGATACCACGGCGAAAGTGGCCGGGTTTGGCAGCGCACGCCGCTCACGCAGCAGCTGCACCTTCAGGTTTTCGTGTGTCTGGGCCAGCCCGCGGCGCACCGTTTGCAGCAGTTGTGTGTTTATGCCCCGGTATTTTTCGTAGGTGTTTTCGAACACCGTGATACGGTACAGATAGACCTGTGTCTCCTTTCCAGGGTAAGCGTCGAGGAACAGGTAGCCCTCGTCGTGGTACATCGGCGTGATGCCGACCGGGCTGATCTCCAGGTGGCGCTCCACAAACTCATACAGTTCTTGGCCAGAAGCCACCGTCTGGTTGAAAAGCGGCGCGGCAAACCGGATGATCTCCTCGATCTGCTGCATGGTCTCGTCGTCTTCCACGATCTTCTGGTACACCAGCTCCAGCTTCTCGAAATCGGCGCGGCTAATGCGCTGCGGGAAGGTCTCATATACCAGTTGCTTGTGTTCCTTCACCTGCAGCAGGTGGCGGTAGTGCATGATCAGGTCAGATAAAACCGGATAGAGGCGGTGCTGCCCAAACTCTTCTTTGGCGGCTTTGAGGTAAGCCAGCAGCATATACTTTTTGTACTCGAAGTCGATGAGCCCTTCGGTAAGCCAGTTGACAGGTAGGGTTTTCATAAGCCTTCAACTAAAGATTGATCCTGATGGAATATAACGAAAAATCTGCTTCGTTGTGTCTGGCCGGGCAGTGGAAACGCGGATTAATTTTTACCGATGCCTGCGCCGCCGACAGCGGCTAAGATGGCCATTCCCTGGGCAGTTTGGCTTTGTGTGCCTGGATGGGGGCTACTTTCTGGTGAAGTGCCTGGAGGATATAATTGACATCGGCCTCGTATTCGATGTAGAAGTCTTCGTGCAGCTTGCTGAGTTTCTGCAGCACAAACTGCGTGCGCTTAACAAGGTAATCCTGCAGGGTGTCGGCGCGGTAGAGGTGGGCCACGATGAAGGCGAGGTGCTCTTCGAGGTAGCTGCGCAGCAGGAGCAGGGTCAGCTGAATCTCGCCTTCCTTGTCTTTGGTGTATTTTACATGGCGGGTAATTTCGCCGTTGAGCGCGCGCATGTCCATCATCAGGTAACCGGGGGAGTAAGGCTCGTACTTCACCTGTTTCCGGATGGCCGAGGCCACGGCCTCCCGCCTTTCCTGCAGGGTCTCGCCCTGCTCCACCAGCTCAAACTGCAGGCGCTGGCACAGGTCCGGGTCTTTTTTGAGCAGGCGGAACAGCAGCTTGTCCTTCTCGGCAGGAGGCAGGTGGGAGATCGCGGTTTTAAATTCAGGAGTCAGTTGCATAGGGCATCTCAGTTGGCTTAACTGAATCTACGCATTTCCAAAGAAAGCTTTGCGCAGCGGTGAAAGTGGTTTGAATACAGCCGGGGCCAGACGATATAGCCAGTCGCTCGCAGGAGCTGCGCACGCTGTGAGATTTAGACCGTTTCTCTTTAAACAGATTCCTTATATATAGATATAGCAGGGATAGATATGGCAGGCGTCGCGGGAGAAGGGGATGGTACGTCGCTCCTCTGCTTAACCATACAGCATGAACCGATACCTCTATTTTAAGGACATCGCCATATATAAACTTACCACAACTTGATTACTTAAAACCAAAAAGCAACGGGAACATAAACGTGACAATGATTGCCCACAAGCCATATATAGGCAGGAACAACGCAATGGCTTTCCCAACATCAGCGAGGTCTGATTTGCCTTGCAGCGACCTGGCAAGCCGGAACGTCACAAAGAGGAGGTTCGTCATCATCAGCAGGTTGCTTCCGAGCACAGCAAGCCTATTCGGCGTGATGCCCCACTCCATGATCCGGAACAGGATGGCCGACAGCGCAATCCCGTTCACCACGATGGTCACGGCGGATAAGAGGAAAAGCACCCAGGCGGCTGTCCTGTTTTCGGCTGCTTTGGCGCTTTCTGCCACCGAGAAGAAGATGATGGCCATTACCCCGATCAGCAGCAGGTTAAAGATGATCAGGAATTCCCGGTCGTTGTAAGGGTCTTTGCCGGAATAAACAATGGCCCCGAGGTATATGACAAGCGTCAGGAGCACCAGCGGGCTGAAGATTTTGGCAATCACCGGAGACACTTTGCTGACCAGCTGCGGGTTGGTCTGCGTGAGGTACGTGCCCACGATGGGTGCTCCGGCCAATCCAATAATACCAACATACTGAAAATACAGCTCCTCAATTTGAAACCCGATCAGCGAAAAAAGCCCTATTGTGAGCCCCGTCATGATGCCGCCGGCAATCAGGATGAGCGTCGTCATCACGAGCAGGTCACCGTTGTACCGCAAGTAATCGAGCCGCCGGTTGTCGTCGGAGAGGTTGTTGCCGACAAACGCGGCGCCCAACAGCACCCACAGCAGCAGCGGCAGATGGATGCAGGCCAGGATCAGCGTGTCGCTCTTCGTGGAAGGAGGCAGTGCGTTTATATAGAGCAGCGAGGCCAGCATCACGCCCCCGATCACGGCCACACGGGTTGACTGCATCTTGTTTTTCCAGGCAAAGTAGGCCGTCAGGAGCGGCAGAAAGATGAAGCCAATGTTTCTGGGATAAAAGAACTCTTCTTTGATATGAAATAAGGCCGGTATCTTGGCGATCAACCCTGCCGCCAAAGCCGCCATCAGGACGAACACCAGTTCTCTTCCGGTGCCCCAGTTAATCTCATCTGTTTCATAGTTCAGCCTTTCGTTCCAGAAATCGGCGAGTGCGTTGCCCTTTAGCTCCGGGTACAAGGTGCTGAACGCCCGCTTAAAAGGCGCCTTGTTGCTGCGATACAACCGTTCGAGTTGCCCGGGGTCGTTTATATGGGTAAGGATTTCATTTCTCATGGCTGCTATATATGATCTTTAATGAAGAATGACTGCTGGCGTATGGTGTGCGACGAATGATATCCGCTGAAACACGATGGGTGCTTCGTCCTGAGCTTTACAACTTATCGATCATATCCCCAAGGTCGCTCACGCCCAGTGTGAACATGATCAGCACGATGCCCAGGAGGATCTTAACCACCAGCGGTACCGAGAATCTCCATTTCTTCCGGATGTAGGCGTTTGCAGGAGGCAGGTAAACCAGGGAAAGCAGCAGGTAAGCAATCCCCGGAACAGGGTGCACCAGAAACAGATTCAACAGGCCGATTGTGATCACAACCAGGCCAAATATCCACCCGCTGAACTGCCAGGCGTTGAGTTCTCTATTCATTTCAATATTGTTTTCCATGAGCATTTCTACTTTTGATTTTTGCAAGCTTATTTCTTCGCTACCGTTCTATCGTGGCTTCCCTGGCTAACTCCCGGCGAACGGCGTCCCGAAAATGCCGACGGCCAGCTCTGCCCATATCAGGAAAAGCATGACCAGGATAACCGCAAGGAGGCCGATCCGGTAGTCCAGGTTCCTTACCTTCCTAAACACGAGTTCACATATAAGCCCGGTGCCGAGCAGCAGGACACCCATAACTACAAAATCGAACAGGTTCCAGTCCACCTCGTCTGTGAACAGCATTGCTGTTAATGGAATAAGTAGTAGGAATGCTACCGTGAGCACGATGCCGGTTAATCTTTTGTTTTGCGTGATCATAATGTTTTGTTTTAGAGTTGCTGGTTATATATAGTTGATGTTGAAACTGTTAAAAATCGCGCAGCATAAGCTCGATCTTGTCGAACAGTTCGCCCACGCCCAGTGCTGCCCATAGGATAAAGAAGCCCAGGAAGATTTTGAGTACCCTGATGACAGTGCCAGGCACAGTGAGACCCGTCATTTTGTTGAGAAGGGCATGTACCGGGAGAAAGTAGACGAGCGAGAGCAGGACGATGAAAATCCCGAAGCCGGGGTCGTTCCCCCAGAAGGTGTTCACTACCCCGATCGCAAAAGCCACTATTCCAAAGAGCCAGCTGATCATATTCAGCGCCGTAGCCCCTTCGTTTACTGCTGCTTCCTCGTGCATTTCCTTTTCGTTTTCCATGATGATTCAATTTTATGTTTTATATATAATTCTCCAATCTGATCGGTTCAAGCTCAATCCCACATCGTGCCGGCTAGCCCCAACACCGTACCGAGCCATAGCACAAGGAAGAAGACCCACAGGCTGGCTATATAGGCCAATGCTGTTCGCCAGCCGCCCTTGCGACGCACAGGATCCATGATAGAGTAAAACAAGCCACCCAGCGCACCGGCCGCCGGCACCACCCCCAGCGGCCTGACCCACCAAAGCCTTGGCCATTCCGGGGCAGGCTCGCCGGCACCAAGCAGAAAAAAGGAGATCAGCACCAGGCCAATCGCCGCGCCCAGCAGCATTGGCTTACGCACCGATGCCGGAGGAAGGGGCTGGTGCTGGAAGTTGTTTGGTTGTGTCCTCATCGTTGTAATGTTATGATATATAGGGAATACAGGTTCTGGTATAAAGTACTTTGAAACGCAAAGTATTAAGCAAAAAAAATATCAGCTGTCTTTCCGGTTACTCAAAATAAGCTGCTCCAGGGCATCCAGGTGATTGTTAAAGGCTTCTCGACCCGCATCGGTCGCGTAATAGGTGGTGTTTGGTTTGCGCCCCACAAATTGCTTTTCCACGCGCAGATATTCAGCTTCTTCCAAAGCGCGCAGGTGGCTGGCCAGGTTCCCGTCCGTCAGCTGCAAAGTGTCTTTCAGGGTGTTGAAATCCACTTTGTCATCCACCATCAACACCGACATAATGCCCAGTCGCACCCTGCTTTCGAAGGCTTTGTTTATGTTTTCAAGGTAATCTTTCACAGGCCTGCTAGCGTTCGTATTTGAAATACACCAGCGTGCCGTACACAATGTGCAATAGCCCAAAGCCCACCGTCCAGGCTACCAAACCATAACTGACAAAGAAGCTGGCTAACAAGCCAATCGTAATTTCGCAGAGGCCCAGGTACCGGATGTCGCTCAGGGTATACTTGCTGGCATTTAGCAAGGCGCAACCGTAAAAAATAAGCATGACGGGCGCGACCAGGTACAGCAAGTCGTGGTATAGCAGGATCGCGCAAAAAATACCGCCTGCGGCCAAGGGTATGAACAGGTTCACCAGCATCCGCTCCGTTTTGCTATCCCAAACCCGATGCTTGGATTTGCGGGCGTTGCGTGCAGTAAAGTAAGCGGCCGAGCAAAGTGCCAGTATGAACACCAGCGCCGCCACCGACACTATATATAGAATGGCCTCCCTCGTCAGGTTGAGGCCTGCGTCCTGCCTGTAGTTTATTTGATGCGCAACCAGGTACCATTTCACAACAGCAGCCCCAATCAGCGCCGATACGCCGGCCGCCACTCCCGAGAGCCCGCTCAGCGAAATGAAGCGGGAGGATCGGTCCATGATGCTCCGGATCTCGTGCAGGGTAGCTAACTGATCTTGCTGCTGATTCATATATAAAGTACTTTGTGTTTCAAAGTTAATATTGCTTTACGGAAAAGCAAGAGGCTGGTATAAATATATTTTATGGATTTTTTTTGGTAGGGGAAATGCACCACCGCGGTTGTAGCAAGACGACACAGTTTGTTCTGTGGCTTTGGCGACGGTTTAATGATGGGGTAGATTGCTACCAAATGCCGCAGGCGCACATGCCCTTTATACCTCATCCGGTACTGGCTAGCCGCAGGAAGCTATGCGTGCTTATTTTTTACAGGGCGCTTTTGCAAAACTGTACCGCCTGCGGCGGCATCCTTGTTGGCACTTTGAAATAAAATCCTTAAACTTATAGCTTGGTTCAGAATGGAACGAATGCACTGCTCACGATCGTTTCGGAAAGTGAGCACTCAGGTATGATCCGTATCTTTTTCTGTACTTCCGGCAACTGCTTCCGCATAAATTTGAAGCAGTTGCGTTAACTATCTGTAATAATCCTAACACATTCATTTTCATAGTCATACATCCATCCATAACAGCCCATACCACTATCACATGCTAACGAAGGTTTCACTTAAAAGCGTCTTTTACCTCTGCGTAGTAGGCGTATTCACCCTTTTCTCCTGCAGCGACAAGCGCCCCGGCGACCCGAGAGTGCTCGTCTTCAGCAAGACCAGCGGTTTTCACCACCAATCCATTGATGCGGGTAACGCAGCGCTGCAGAAGCTGGCGCAGGAGAACGGCTTCCAGATAGACACCACTACCAATGCGGCCTACTTCCAGGAGGACTCTCTCGCAAAGTACGCCGCCGTTATCTTCCTGAACACGACGGGCGATGTGCTCAACAACTTCCAGGAGGCGGATTTCGAGCGCTATATACAGTCCGGTGGCGGTTACGTGGGCATTCATGCCGCTGCTGACACCGAGTACGGGTGGGGCTGGTACGGTCGCTTGGCCGGGGCTTATTTCGAAAGCCACCCGGAGCAGCAGGAAGCGGTGGTGCACGTGGTGGATGCAGACCATCCGGCCACAGCGCACCTGCCCAAAGACTGGAAGCGCAAAGACGAATGGTATAACTATAAGGACATCAACGAGGACACCAAGGTGCTGCTACAGCTGGATGAGAAAACGTACAAAGGCGGCAAGAACGGCGACAACCATCCCATCTCCTGGTACCACGAGTTTGACGGCGGCCGCGCCTTCTATACCGGCATGGGCCACACCGACGAGGCCTACCAGGACCCTCTGTTCCTGCAGCACGTGCTCGGCGGCATTCAGTACGCCATGGGCGATAACAAGCAGTTAGACTATGCGAAGTCCGTTTCGCAGCGTGTGCCGGAAAGCGACCGCTTTGTGCACACCGTACTGACGAAAGGGACTTTCTTTGAGCCCACAGAAATGGCGATCCTTCCGAACCTGGATATCCTGGTGGCGCAGCGCCGAGGGGAGCTGATGCTATATAACCACGAGACTGGCGATGTGAAGCAGGTGGGCGCCCTGGACGTGTACCACAAAACCACTGTGCCGGATGTGAATGCGGAAGAAGGCCTGATGGGACTGGCCGCTGACCCGAACTTCAGCAAGAACAACTACATCTACCTGTTCTATAGCCCGGTTGATACTTCCGTGAACCGCCTGTCGCGGTTTGTGTACAAAAACGGCAAGCTCGACAAAGGCTCCGAGAAAGTGATGCTGCAGTTTTACTCGCAGCGCGGGATCTGCTGCCACACCGGGGGCTCAATTGCCTTCGGCCCCGGCAACATGCTGTACCTTTCTACTGGCGACAACTCTACGCCATTCAATGAAAAAGGACAGCCTTACGTGAATAACGGTTTCGCGCCGCTGGATGGCCGTCCGGGCCACGAGCAGTATGATGCCCGCCGATCCTCGTCTAACACGAATGACCTCCGCGGAAAAGTGCTCCGCATCAAGATAAACGAAGATGGCACTTATACTATTCCGGAAGGGAACCTGTTCCCGGGCAACAACCCGAAGACACGCCCCGAGATATATACCATGGGGCACCGCAACCCGTACCGCATTTCAGTAGATCAGAAAAACGGAACCCTGTTCTGGGGTGAGGTGGGCCCGGACGCCGGGGCAGACAGCCTGGAGGTGCGAGGCCCAAGGGGATATGACGAGGTGAACCAGGCGCGTAAAGCCGGTTACTTTGGCTGGCCCCTGTTCATCGGTGATAATTATGCTTACCACCGTTACAACTATGCCACGGGTGAGACCGGTCCGAAATACGACCCGCAAAACCCCGTGAACGACTCGCCCAACAATACAGGGTTGGAGAAGCTTCCTCCTACGCAGCCAGCCTTTATCTGGTATCCTTATGCCGAGTCTCCGGAGTTTCCGCAGCTGGGCACCGGCGGGCGTAATGCCATGGCGGGCCCCGTGTATTACTCCGACATGTTCCCGGAGGAAACACGCTACTCGTCTTACTACGACGGCAAGCTGTTTATATATGAGTGGATGCGTGGCTGGATAAAAGCCGTGACCATGAAGCCTGACGGCACCTATGACAAGATGGAACCGTTTATGCCGGACCTTAAACTGGCCGGAGCCATCGATATGGAAGTGGGTCCTGACGGCAGGTTATATATACTGGAGTACGGCTCGGGCTGGTTTGCCAAGAACGAGGACTCTGGCTTGCTGCGGATCGACTACCTGGCTGGAAACAGACCGCCTAAGATCGTAGACATAACCGTTGACCACACGAGCGGCAAAACACCGCTGACCGTGACTGCAAAAGTGGAGGCGAAAGACCCTGAGAATGACAAGATGCGCTATGTCTGGAAAGTAGGCGGGGAGACGAAAGCCACCACGGAGCCTACCCTGAAACATACCTTTACGGAAAAGGGCGACCATACCATCAGCGTGGAAGTGTTCGATGCACAGGATGCCTCCTCCAAGAGCAAAGACCTGATGCTGTACGCCGGAAACGAGCAGCCGAAAGTAGACATAGCACTGCAGGGCAACCGCAGCTTCTACTTCGAAGGCCAGCCCGTGAAATACCAGGTGAAAGCCGCCGACGAGGACAGCCAGGTAGATATGGGCAACCTGTTCGTCTCGGTTGATTACGTGGAGGGAACGGATATGGCCGGGGCCTCGATGGGCCACCAGGTGGTGTCTTCGGAGATGCTGGGCAAGAACCTGATGCTGAGCTTGGACTGCAAGGCCTGTCACGCCATCAACGAGAAGTCCATCGGGCCATCCTATACGGAAGTGGCCAAGCGCTACGAGAAGGAGAGGGGAGCCATGCAGCAGCTGACCGAGAAGATCATCAAAGGCGGAAGCGGCGTTTGGGGGGAGGCAGCGATGCCGGCCCACCCAAGCCTGCCACAGTCCGATGCGAAGCAGATCGTGCAGTGGATCATGTCGCTGAACAACTCCGGCAACGCCAGGAAGTCGCTGCCAGCAAGCGGGGAGGTCGTTGCGAAACCCGATCCGCAGCGAAAAGACAACACGGTGCTGAAGCTTTCCGCCACTTACACCGACCAGGGTGGAACCGGCATCAAGCCGCTGGCGGGCTCTGATGTGGCTTACCTTCGCAGCAATGCGATGGATGTGGCCGACCTATCCGGCCTGCAAGGTTTCAACAGGGTTGAGTTCGGCGGTGCTACCTACTTCATCTTCCCCGGAACGGAAGGTTGGGTGAAAGCGGAGCAGATCGACCTAAACAACATAGGTGCTATCGAGCTGATGGGGATAGGCAACGGCGAAACCAGCCAGTACCAGGCCGAGGTTAGGTTAGACCAGCCGGATGGCCGCAAAATTGGCGAGGGCAAGCTGAGCTTAGGCGGCGAAAGAAAACCAGGTTCAGCCACGATTGCATTACAGAATGTAGCTGACAACAAGCTGCATGATGTCTATATCGTGGTGAAGGCAGCTGGCGGGGCAACCAACCAGAACCATGTCCTGAAAACGGTGCGATTTGTGCCGCAATCCGGAACATCTGCGGCTACGAGTAGTAAATAGGTTCATCAAGCTTATATATAAAGAGCGGCTTCCCATACCAGGGAAGCCGCTCTTTATATATGGCTACCTTATATATGGCCACCTCCAGGTAAGAGGGCTTCCTGACTGCCGACGAGTTTGATTATCCCGATGCCAGCTGATTGAGGGGGATAATTTTCATCCAAAGGCCAAATCCCCCGCTACGCAAGGGTGGGTTGAGCAGTAGTGCTGCTGCCACGAGATGGCTTTGGGCCTGCGCATCAAGCTACTGCTGGTAGTAGAGGCCTTTCAGAATATAGATTCCGGCCGATAAGCAATAAGCCGATCTGTTGCTGTGTTGTATATATATAACGGTAACCTGTAACAGGATTAAAGTATAGCTCTGGAGGAACAAACAGAGAAGGCCACAGGGGCAACTGCCGTAGAGCGCGCAGGCGCTTGCCTATTCGTGTGAGTTCAGTTTCATGCCGCAGCCTTTTCAAAACTATAACCCGCTGGCTAAGGTAAAATAGAAGCTAACGATTCGCTTATGGTATATGCCCCCCAATCACCCACGCTTTTATATGTAACCAACCCCATGTGTGCCTGGTGCTATGGTTTTACACCGGTGGTCCGCCGCCTCAAGGCGCTGTGGCACAGGCGGCTGCAGGTGCAGGTGCTGTTCGGTGACCTTCATGCGCATGCAACCGATTCGTTAGAGCGGGTAGACAAGGATTACCTGGCGGGAAGCTGGCACCATGTGCAGAAGCAGGTGAACCTCCCCTTCGATTACCGTTTTTTCACGAAGCAGAACTATGTATACAACACCGAGCCAGCCTGCCGGGCCCTGCTTTGCGTGCGCCTGTTGCGGCCCGTACTCACACTGGAGGTGTTGCGGGCTTTTCACTCAGCCTTTTATGCCGATGGGCTGGATCTGAAAGACACGGCTGTGCTGGTGCACCTCGTGGGCTTGTTCGGCATCCGGGAAAACCTGTTTCTGGCGCTGTTCGAGTCGGAGGAGATTATGGGGCAGATGGAGGAGGAGTTTGATTACGTTGACCGTATCGGGGCCACTACCTTTCCCAGCGTGTATGTGCAGACAGGGCAGGGGCTTGAAAAGATTGCGCAGGGGTATGTGCCGTTGGATGAACTGGAGCAGCGCCTGTTACAGACGCTGGAAAGCGGATGAGTTGATTTTATAAAGAGAGCGGACTAAATGACCTGTTTATATCGTGAATACCATTTATTTTTTAGTATAACCCAAAAAAGTCTTTAAAAAGGTAAACCCGCGAGAGGTTATTTCTGTATATATTAAAATATAAGTATATTACAGGATTAAGCACAAACTCCCGACAGAGACCAAGACTTTTTATGAGAAGCAAGACATCAACCAACCAAGTAAGCGAGTACATTGATTCCCTGGCGCCCGAGAAGCAGAAGCTGGCTGTGGAGGTGCGCCGCATCGTGAACGCTTCTGTGGCGCACCTGGAGGAGTGCGTCCGCTGGGACTGCGCCTGTTATTTTTTCTATGGGCCGGTATGCTATATCGCCTCTTCACGCAGCGGCATTCACTTTGGCTTTTTCCGGGGGAAGGAATTGTCAGATCCGAAGCGCCGCCTGGTTAGCCGTAACGGGCAGTACCCGCATGTGAAGGTACGCTCGTTAGAGGATATAGACGAGGCCTATTTCGGGGACCTTATCCGTGAGGCCGTCCAACTGAATCAGAACTAAGCATGCGTCGGGCCTGTGTAACACAAGACCGCCCCATGTTTTCCTTCTTTCGTCTGCTATATAAGGCAGCCTACAGGCAAACAACCTGCTTTGCCTATAGGCTGCCTTCGTGGCTGCAGGCTTCTTCGGTGGTTTCGAGTTCCACGGTCACGTGCTGAATGTCGATGTCGGCCATGGCCTGGCGCAGACGCTTTTTAATGGCTTCTGTCTGCTGTACCTGCAGCTCGGGGGCTATCACTGCGTGCAGGGTCAGCACGTTGTAGGTGCCGTCCAGCGTCCATATATGCAGGTCGTGGATGGATTGTACGCCCGGAACCTGAACCAGTCTTTCTTCCACTTCGGTCGGGTTGATGTTGGGCGGCGTTGCCTGCAGCAGGATTTTCATGCTTTCGCGCAGGTTGCGCACCACGTTGTAGAGCACATACAGCGTAATACCCACCGATAGGATCGGGTCAATGACCGGGACATCGTAAAAGTACAGCACGATACCCCCGATCAGCACGGCCACCCAGCCCAGCACGTCTTCCATCAGGTGCAGCCGCACTACCTTCTCGTTCAGCGACTCTCCACTCTTCAGGCGCAGTACTGCCGCCCCGTTCACCACGATGCCCAGCAGCGCAAAGCCCACCATGCCGGCGGCGTTTACCGGTTCCGGGTGCAGGATGCGCGGGATGGCCTCTGATAGCACTATGAACGAGCCCACCAGCAGTACTACTGAGTTGATGACGGCACCAAGCAGCGAGAAGCGCTTGTACCCGAATGTGAACTGCTTGTCGCGCCCGCGCTTCGCCACTTTCTCGAAGTACCAAGCCAGGCCAAGTGAGAGCGAGTCCCCCAGGTCGTGGAGCGCATCCGAGATGATGGCCACGCTGTTGATCCAGAGGCCGCCAATAATCTCGAGGATGGTAAAGCCAAAGTTGAGAAAAAACGCTACTTTGATATTGCTGCCGGACCCATGGTGGTGATGCCCGGTGTGGTTGTGAGGTGCATGCGCCATAACCAGTAAAACGAAAAACAGCATTATTGGATATATAGGCTTATTTTGCGGCTGCGTGTTACCTTTGCAAATGCCACTCATATACCTGATCCCGCAATCATGATGAAAATACTGCTGATAGAAGACGAACCAAAAGTAGCCTCCTTCATTAAAAAGGGGCTTGAGGAGCAGGCATATGAGGTAGACCAGGCTTACGACGGCACGTTTGGGGTAAAACTGGCGCTGCAGCACGAGTATGACCTGGTGATTCTGGACATTATCCTGCCCAACATTAGCGGCCTGGACGTATGCCGCCAGATCCGGAAGCACAACAAATCGGTTTCGGTCCTCATGCTCACAGCGCTGGGCAGCACCGACGACAAAATCACAGGGCTGGATGCCGGGGCAGATGATTACCTCACCAAGCCCTTTGAGTTTAAGGAGCTGCTGGCGCGCATCCGCGCGCTTTCCCGCCGGGGCTCGGAGGCGCCAGTCAGCGAGGTGCTGCGGATAGCTGACCTTGAACTTGACCTGACCAAGAAGACGGTGGAGCGTGCCGGCAAACCGATTAACCTGACAGCGCGCGAGTTCTCGCTGTTCTATTACCTGCTGCGCAACCGGGGGCGTGTGGTGTCGCGGGTAGATATAACGGAGCAGGTGTGGGAAACCTCTTTTGACACCGGTAGCAACGTCATAGACGTGTATGTGAACTTCCTCCGGAAAAAGATAGACAAAGGCCACAGCATCAAGCTGATCCATACGCTGGTAGGGATGGGATATGTTTTGAAAGAACAGGAAGACTAATGAAAATCAGAACCAAGCTTACCCTGCAGTTTGCCAGCATCTTCGCTTTCATCCTCGTTTTGTTCTCACTGGTGGTCTATTATTTCACCTCCCTCTACCGCCAGGATGATTTTTTTAAAGGAATTGAAGAGCGCACGCAGGTAGTTGCCCGCCATGTGCTGGAGGCCAATGAGGTGGATGCCGCGACCCGCCACCAAAACGAGATTAGGTATTACCACGAGCTCCCGCACGAGGCGGTGCGGGTATTCCGCAGCAATGGAGAGCTGGTTTTTTCGAACGGCAACGGCGACCTGGGCGTGAGCGAAAAGGTACTGCAGCAGGTAAAGGAGAAGAAATACGTGCAGTACGCCCAGGGGGTAAGGCAGGTGGTGGGCGTGAGTTACCCCGACAACCAGGAGGACTTTATGGTGTTCGCCTCCTCTGTGGACGCCTACACGCTGACAAAGCTGCAGCACCTGAAAGTGATCCTGATCGTTGGCCTTTTCGGGTCACTGGTGGTGGTGGTGCTGGCAGGCTGGGGGTTTGCCAAGCAGGCCATGCGCCCCATTACCAAGATCGTGAACGAGGTGGAAAAAATCAGCGCCACCGACCTGGACATGCGCCTGAGTGATTCCGACGGGAAGGATGAGGTGTCGCACCTGGCGCAGACCTTTAACAAGATGCTGGACCGGCTCGAGCTGGCCTTCGAGATGCAGAGCACCTTTGTTTCCAACGCCTCGCACGAGCTGCGCACGCCCCTTACGGCGATGATAGGTGAACTGGAGGTCGCCCTGATGAAGCCGAGGGAACCGGAAGAGTACCAGCGCGTGCTGCAGTCCATCCTGGAGGATGCCCGGCTGCTGACAGAATTGTCGAACGGCCTGCTGCAGATTGCGCAGGCCAGCATCGACGCCTCTAAGATCAAGCTGGGAAACCTACGGTTCGACGAACTGGTGTGGACGGCGCGGGAGCAGGCCCTGAAACGCCAGCCCAATGCACACATTGAGATTGACTTCGAGAATTTCCCTGATGAAGAGGACCGCCTGGTGGTGAAGGGCAACGAGGCACTGCTGCTGGTAGCGGTGGTAAACGTGCTGGAAAACGCCATCAAGTTCTCTCCTGACGGGCAAAGCATTTCAGGCGTTATCCTTGTAAAAGACCATGAAGTGGCCCTGAAAGTGAAAGACAGAGGTCTGGGCATAGCCGAAGAAGACCTGAAGCATGTGTTTGTGCCCTTCTTCCGGGCGGAGAACGTCAGGAATATAACAGGGCACGGCATCGGGCTGCCCCTGGCAGAGCGCATCCTCAAAATACACCACGGCACCATCAGCGTCAACTCCAAAATTAACCAGGGAACGGAAGTATTGATCAGCCTGCCGCAGGCATACTTGTTCATTCCCTACAGGCCGTCGTAGTTTTAATTTCATTTTAATGTTGTTTTAATTTCAGCTTAATGTTACCGCTCTACTTTTGTAGAATTACAAAATGGAGTACACTGATAAGTACACTTGCATAGAAATACAAGCCTGCGCGACTGTCAGCTGGAATTAAAACTATATATGAAACAAACTTCGAACAAACCTAATTATTTGGCCCACCTCGGGAAAGACATTCCTGCAGGCCTTGTGGTATTCTTTGTCGCGCTTCCGCTCTGCCTGGGTATTTCGCTGGCCTCTGGGGCTCCGCTCCTTTCCGGTGTTATCACGGGTATCGTAGGCGGCCTGATAGTGGCATGGCTTAGCGGCTCCCAACTCAGTGTAAGCGGACCTGCCGCCGGCCTTACGGTCATCGTGCTCAATGGCATCGAGTCCCTCGGCTCTTTTGAGGCCTTCCTGCTGGCGGTGGTGCTGGCCGGAATCCTGCAACTGGGGCTGGGTTTCATGAAGGCCGGGGTAATCGGGCTGTATTTCCCATCATCCGTTATCAGGGGCATGCTGGCAGCCATTGGCCTGATCCTGATCCTGAAGCAAATCCCGCATTTCCTCGGGGCCGACGAAGACTTCTTCGGTGAAATGAATTTTTTCCAGGCAGACGGGCGCAACACGTTTTCAGAGATCGGCTATGCATTTTCAAGCATCCAGCTAGGCGCTTTGATCATTGGCGTTGTCTCGCTGGCTATTTTGCTTTTATGGGATAACCCACGTATTAAAAGCAACAAGTTCCTGAAACTGATACCGGGTGCATTGTTGGCCGTGATTTTTTCCATCGCGCTAAATGCGATCTTCATCAACTTTGTGCCTGAGCTTGCCGTGGTATCAAGCCACCTCGTGAACCTGCCTGTGATAGAGGGTTTCGAAGGCCTGACGAACGAACTCCGTTTCCTTAACTTAGAGGCGATCACCAACCCAACGCTGTACGTGGTAGCCTTTACCATTGCCATTGTCGCCAGCCTGGAGACACTGCTGAGCGTGGAAGCCGTTGACAAGCTGGACCCGCACAAGCGCCGCACGAATACAAACCGCGAACTGAAGGCGCAGGGTGTGGGCAACATGGTGGCAGGCCTGCTGGGCGGTATCCCAATGACCGCTGTGATCGTGCGTAGCTCCACTAACCTGGCGGCTGGCGCTCAATCCAAGGTGTCTGCCTTTGTCCATGGTATATTCCTGGCGCTCTCTGTGTTTTTGATAGCTGATTTCATGAACCAGATCCCACTTTCTGCTTTGGCTGCGGTGCTACTGGTGGTGGGATATAAACTGACTAAGCCGGCTCTCTACATATCCCAGTTTAAATTAGGGCACGAGCAGTTTATCCCGTTCATCGTGACTGTACTCGCCATCCTCTTCACCGATCTGCTTGTGGGTATATGCGTGGGGCTGGCCGTAGGAGTGTTTTATATCCTGAAAGCGAACTACAGATCGCCCTACTTTTACCACAAGGAAGAGTATAAAGACAAAGAGATCATCCGGATCAGGCTAAGTGAGCACGTTTCGTTCCTGAACAAAGCCAGCATCATCCTGACACTGGACCACCTGCCCCACAACAGCCACGTGATTATTGATGGCGAGAACTCTGAGCATATCGACTATGACGTGCTGGAGGCAATCCAGGAATTCAAGAGAACAGCGCATGAGCGCAACATCACAGTGGAGGTGCTGAACGTGGAGGAAGTCTCCATCATGGAAATGCACTAAAGCAAAAAGCCTGAACAGGTACACGATACAGACAGAAGCAAAGTATATGGAAAAGATATTTGAAAATAACAAAAAATGGGTGGAGCAGCGCCTGAGCGAGGACAGTGAATATTTTACGAAACTCGCGCAGGGGCAGGAGCCCCGCTACCTCTTTATCGGGTGCTCCGACAGCCGGGTTCCTGCCGGAGAGATAACCGGCACCGGTCCGGGGGAGATGTTCGTGCACCGCAACATCGCCAACCTGGTGGTGCACACCGACATGAACTTGCTGTCGGTGCTGCAGTACGCCGTAGAGGTGCTGAAGGTAAAGGATATCATGGTGTGCGGCCATTATGGTTGTGGTGGTGTGGCCGCCGCGGCCAGTAACCGTCAGTTCGGCCTGATCGATAACTGGCTGCGAAACATCAAAGACGTGGTACGACTGCACGAGCGCGAGTTTATGAGCATATATGATGAGGAGCAGCGCCTTCGCCGCCTTGTGGAACTGAACGTGATTGAGCAGGTGCACAACCTCTCGAAGACCTCCATTATCCAGAATGCCATGCAGACGGACAACCCGCCAAAACTGCACGGCTTGGTATATGATATAAAGGAAGGGCTGTTGCGCGACCTGAAGGTGAATGTGGCGTCTTTCAGGCGATACGAGCATATCTACAGCGTGGAGCAGGAGACAGTGAGCGAAATGGAAAAAGAGGCATAATTCCCGTCCAGCGCTTTATTATATAGTATTTATAAACAGAGAAGCCCCTGCTTTTGCAGGGGCTTCTCTGTTTCTTCAGGGAACTGTGATAAAATGATATTGCCGAAAATATTGCGGAGTCTGTAAGCGCCGTGTAGCCCGACTTATGATTCAGAAACCTGGCAGCCAGCTATAGGTGCCGCCATATATAAGCACAGTTGCTGAACTTAATGCCCTAAGATGTAGCTCAGCATCAGGTTAAAGCCTGAATTCCGGCGATCGATATTTTCAGAAGGGCCTTCATCGTCAACTTTTTTAAGTCCGCCGTTGTAGCGTAGTTCCAGCCCAACGCCGTTGCTGGCGCGGTAGCCCACTCCTGCCACATAGCCGAAGTCGATCGCGTAAGGCTGGTCTGTGATGTCAGTTTTGCTCGTGGTGGTGGTAGTGCCCGAGGTTACCTCCCGTATGCGCCGCGCCTTTGCTATAAACGACACCTGCGGTCCCAGGTCGATAAACAGGCCGCTGGCGGACAGGTGCAGCAGCAAGGGCACGTCTACATAGTTCATGCGTTGCGAACTCTGCACTTCTTCGTTTCCGGAAGTGTATTCCATCTTACCGCCCTTTGAAGTGTACAGCGCCTCCATCTGCACCCCGATGAGCTCATTTATATGCTGCTGTAACATAACGCCTGCTGTATAGCCCAGGCGGTACTCATAATCGTTGGAGGCTTTGCCCTGGAAGGTGTAATAAGTGGCGCCGCCCTTTATGCCGACGGTTTGGGAAAAGCCAGTGGTGGTAACGAGCGCCAAAAGCGCCAGTAGTAAAATCTTCTTCATTGTTGTTAGAATCTAAACTAAGGATTAAGTATGATGGTCCGCTCGAAAACCGCTAATGGGCACCCAAACGGAGTGCAAATATAGAAAGCTTAGCCTAAGTTGCACAGGAAATAAAAAGCCCCGCTGCTATTAGCAGCGGGGCTTCGTTTTGTGGCACTGTGGCCACGGGTATCAGGAGAATCTACCATCGGTAGCCATATGAAATCGGCCGACCGTAGGAGTTTCTACCACTCATAGTCTCTTCTCGAAGATGATCCGTAAGAGTAGGGAGGTCCGCTATAGGTGTTTCCGTAGGAGCTGCTCCCATACCTGTTGCTGTCGCTGTCGTAATCGCGCTCGTGGCGGCGGTCACGCATCTCATCTTGTCTTCTCCTGCGCTCGGCCTCATCATCGCCGAACCAGGACTTCACCTCGTCGCCGGCCCTATCGAAGAACCCGCGGTCATGCTCACTGCTTCTGCTATAGCGGTTTCTGTCGTAGTTAGATCCGTAGTTGTCTCTGTCGGAACTGGACCTGTATGGCGTGCCGTAGTTAGAAGTGGTATAGCCGGTGCCGTAAGAAGATCCGTATCCGGTGGAGCCAGACCCTAATGAGCCGGAGCCATAGTTCCTGGATGAGCCGTAATTAGACGAACCATAGTCGTTATCGGAACCGTAGCGCCCTGTGTAGCTTGATCCGGAATCGTATGACCCGGCGGAGCCATAGTTGCGGTTCCTGTAGTTGCGGTTATCATCATCGTCTCCGGTTGCCCTGTCCCAGGCATTGGAAACTTTGTTCTTGGCGCTGTCCCACCAGTTGTCATCGTCATGGCGGTTTCTGTCGCTTCCATAGCGGTTGCCGGACGAGCCGAAGTTTGAACTGCTGCGGTCCTGGTCGTAGCGGTTGCCAGACGAGCCGTAGTTGGATGATCCGGCACTACGGCCGTAGGTGGAAGTGCCGCCATATCCGGAACTGGAATAGGAATCGCGGCCAGAGCCAAACCCGCTGCCGCTACGGTTAGAGCCGTAAGCGCCGCGGTCACGGCTGGTTATATCAAATTCATCAGAGTAATAGTTTCTCGCGGAGCCTCTTGTCTGAGACCTGTCGCTGTCGTTATACGGGTTATAGCCCGAATTTTCATAGCTTCTCATAGTGTAGTAGTTTTAGTTTAAAAATCATTACAAACCTATGCTGCACATGGCAACACAAGTACATTTTTTTACGGCTACGAGTGCTATAAGTTATCATCTGTAAGTTTAATACAGGCGCAGCGCCCCTGCCTGAGGGCTGTTATATCAGTCTCTCCCCTTCAGGAAACACCTCATATACTTTCGTACAATTTACTTCGTTAATGTAAGTATAGTGTAATGCGATATAAATTGCACTTTATCTTTTGAGGACTTTGATGGTATAAATCGGGTTCTGAATATTATAAAATTTATATTATTGAATTTTAGCGTTATATGGCATGTTTGAAGGAACTAAAACAACTTTATGCAGGTTTGTAAATTGTAAAAATTTCGGGCAGATAACTTGACTTGCAGAGATTATTATTACTTTTGCCATACCATACATCAGGAGGTGCGGCAAGCAAATTAGCGCTGGATCGTGCAAAATTCAGGTGTTACCGGAAATATCTTGATAAGATAACTTTTAGCCAATTTTATGAGAATCAAAACAATGCTTGCCTCTATAGCCGCTGTGTGCCTGCTTACGGCTTGTGAAGATTTGTTTGAAGACGGAAGCATGCAGCCGGACGGCTCTTCGCCAAGCCTTACAATTAAAAACCCTACTCAAAACCAGACCATCACGCCCACTCAGGGGCTACAGGTATATATAACCGTGGTAGACAAGGACGAGGTCGATAACATCAACTTCAGTGTGCAGAGCCCGGGAGCCGAGAGCCCCTTGGTGGATTTCGATATGATGCCGCATAAAACGGTGGTGGAGTTTGACACCCTCATGTCGCTCGAAGGCATTGTGCCCGGAAGCTATACCCTGAAGATCACGGCCAAGGACAAGCGGACCAATTTATCAGAAAAAGAAATTTCGTTTACAGTACAGTAAGCAGCACAACAGAAATTAACATGCGCGCGGCAACTACTTAGGTAGTTGCCGCGCGCCTTATTTATAAGGCTGGTAATACTATAAATCAGGCGTATCAGCGCAGCACCAGTTATATATGGCTGTCGGTTATCTAAAGCCTCTACTGAAAATCAGAATTTATAGACCACCTGCCACTGCTCGTTCAGAGTCAGTGCTGCATCAAAAGGCTCCCCGGTTTTTTCAGATATGAACCCCTTTATTTTCGGCGTTTTACCCTTTAGCAGAAGCGCCGCCAGGTGCTTTTCGGTTAACTGCTTACCACCCATCTCGAACGGCACCAGAAACCGGCAACCCTCCCGGAAGCGACTGCAGCCGTAAGCGGCTTTACCCTTCAGCAGACTGCCCTGTCTGCAACGCGGGCACTGCGCGAACGGATCAGCCTCCGGAGCCTTCTCCACCTTCTCCAGCACCAGTTGGTGCGCGCCATCCAGTTTATATATGGCTTCAAAGCTTTCGCCCTGCGCATCTTTGAAGCCTTTGATAGTGGGCGTTTTGCCTTTGCCGAGCAGCGCCTGCAACTGCTTTTCTGTTAGCTCCTTGCCGTGCTGCTCAATGGGGATCAGGAAGCGGCAGCCGTCTTTGTAGCGGATGCAACCGTAGGCTTTCGAACCCCTTACTATATGGCCGGCTTTGCAGGCAGGGCAGGAGCCAAGCCCTTTTACCGAAGCGGGTGTCTCTTTAGCCGTAGCAGCAGCTTTCTTTCTGGGTGCTGCTTTCTTTGCTTCTTCCTGCTGCGGCTCCAGGGTAACGGTGGCGGCATGGTCGTATTTCACTTCCTGCACCAGGCTGATGACGAACTCCTGCAACTCCTGCAGAAAGGCCTCCGCCTTAAACTCGCCGCCTTCAATCTGGCGCAGCTTGCGCTCCCACTGCCCCGTCATCTCCGCCGACTTCAGCGTCTGGTTCCGGATCACACCGATGAGGTCGATGCCCATTTGCGTGGGGATGATCTTCTTTTTCTCCTTGCGGATATACTGGCGCTTGAAAAGCGTTTCGATGATGGCGGCGCGGGTGGAGGGACGGCCGATGCCGTTTTCCTTCAGCGCCTCCTTCAGTTCGTCGTCCTCTACCTGTCGGCCGGCGGTCTCCATGGCGCGCAGCAGCGTGGCTTCGGTGTATTCCTTGGGCGGGCTGGTCATCTTTTTGTCCAGCAGCGGCTCGTGGGGGCCGTGCTCGCCTTTCTCAAAGCTGGGCAGCACCCCGGCGGCTTCCTCTTCCTCCCTGTTCTCGCCGTCTTTGCCCACCGGTGCATCCGATGATTTTATATCTTCCGCGCCATATATGACCCGCCAGCCCGGCTCCAGTATCTGCTTGCCCCGCACGCGAAACGAATAGCCCGCCGACTCGGCCATCACGGTGGTGTTGCTCACAATACAGTCAGGATAGAAAGCGGCAATGAAGCGGCGCGTGATGATGTCGTACACATCCGCTTCGCGGCCATATATACTGCTCGCCGACGCCCCGGTTGGGATGATGGCGTGGTGGTCGGTGACTTTGTTGTTGTTGAATACCTTCTTTGTTTTCCGGATCTTGCCCTGCAGCAGCGGAGCCACCTCCTGGCTGTAATTGCTCAGGCCCTGCAGGATGCCCGGAATCTTCGGGTATATATCGTCGGGCAGAAAGGTGGTGTCCACACGCGGGTAAGAAACCACCTTTTTCTCATACAGGCTCTGCACCGTCTTCAGCGTCTCGTCCGCCGACAGGCTCAGCTTGTTGTTGCACTCGATCTGCAGCGAGGTCAGGTCGAAAAGCCGGGGCGGCGACTCAGTGCCTTTTTTGATCTCCACGTCCGTGATCGTCAGCTCCTCCTGCCGGATGGCGTCCAGTATCTGCTGCGCCTCCTCCTCTTTCTGAAAACGGCCGTTGGTGCTGGAGAAGGTGGTATCCCTGTAGATGGTTTTGAGCTCCCAGTAGGGCTGCGGCACGAAGTTCGCAATTTCGTGGTGGCGGTTCACCAGCATGGCCAGCGTAGGCGTCTGCACCCGGCCCACCGACAGCGTCTGCTTTCCGTTGGCGTACTTCAGCGTAAAGAGGCGGGTGGCGTTCAGGCCCAGCAGCCAGTCGCCGATGGCGCGGCTCTTGCCCGCCTGGTACAGCGAGTCGAACTCGGAGCCCTCGCGCAGTTTGGCAAAGCCCTGCCGGATGGCATCCTCGGTGAGCGACGAGATCCAGAGGCGCTTGAACGGTTTGCGGTAGTTGGCCTCCGTCAGCACCCACCGCTGGATCACTTCCCCTTCCTGGCCGGCATCCCCGCAGTTAATCACCTCGTCGGCCCTCTCCAGCAGCTGCTTAATGATGTTGAACTGCTTCTGCACGCCACTGTCCTTCATCAGCTTGATGCCATAGCGCTCGGGCAGCATCGGCAGGTCGTACAGGCTCCAGCGCTTCCACTCGGGGCGGTAGTCGTCGGGCTCGCGCAGGGTGCAGAAGTGGCCGAAGGTCCAGGTTACCTGATAGCCGTTGCCCTCATAATAGCCGTCTTTTCGGGACTTGGCGCCCAGCACCATGGCGATCTCACGGGCCACACTCGGTTTTTCAGCAATGCAGACTTTCAAGTAGTTCAGGAATTAGTGGATACTGTAGAATACAAATTTACGGTTTTCAGGCCTTATATACGAGCCCTGGCAGGCAATATCTGCCTGTATAGCCAAGATGGAATCGGGCACTTTTTTGAGTGCGGAAACGGTCCTGGATTCCGTTGATACTTTCCTTCCATATCTATATCCTTTGTTATTAGCATATAACGATTTTTGACGGGCGCTGCCGAAACATTCGCGCCGGGGAGCTTGTATTAGCAGGTGAGAGAGTCCACAAAAACGCGATATGCTCCAAAACATGAAACGGTTTAGCCGGCCGGTAGTAGCGTCGGCAACCTTCCTGCTCCTGGCCCTGGGCGGGCAAGCCTGCGAGGAATTTGAGTACAGCCCCTATGAGGTCCGGCTGGAGGAGGACGAGAAGGACATCAACAAGCGCAACATCGCCAACATCGAGGCGCTTGCTTTATCGCCCGAGGATACGCTCCGCTTTGTGCTGACGGCCGATGTGCAGGGCTTTTACGAGGAGAACGAGGCCATGGTGAAGCACATCAGGCAGCGCCACGACATCGACTTCCTGCTCATGGGGGGAGACCTGACGGACTTTGGGCTTGTGAAGGAGTTCAGGCTGATACACCAGGACTTTAAGACCCTCGGCATTCCGTATGTGGCCGTGATCGGGAACCACGACGCCGTGAACAACGGGCAGGAGGCATTCACCGCCATGTACGGGGACTACAACACCAGTTTTGCCGTGGGCAACAGCAAGTTTATCCTCCTGAACACGAACTACATTGAGTTTAAGAAGCAGGTGCCCGACCTGGATTGGCTGGAGCAGGAGCTTGCCGCCTCAGCCGCATATGAGAACGTGTTTGTGCTGTCGCATATACCGCCCCAGAACTACGAGTTCGGCGAGGAGAAATCCGCCCGCTACTACAAACTGATCAGCGACTATAAAGTACGCTACTCCCTGCATGGCCACAACCACAGCTTCGACTACTATTTTCCGTACGACGGCACCGTGCCCTACGTGCAGACAGCCGCTGCCGAGGACCGCGAGTACCTTGTTTTCACCGTGATCGGTGACAACGTGACATTTGAGCGCGTAACCTTTTAGCACCCACCCCGCATGAACCTGAAAGCCCTATATATATTGGTGTGCCTCCTGGCAACTGCGCCACTGGCCATCGCCCAAAACCCCGACGACAGCGCTGCCCCCGCGCGCAAATGGTATGCCCCCGATGCCGTGACGCTGCAGTTTGCAGGCAACATCGGCATGTTTTCCATCGCCCCCAGCTACAGTTTTGCGCACGATAAGCTGAATGCAGAGCTGTTTTACGGCTTCGTGCCGAAGTTTGACGCCACCGAAGAGCTGCACATACTGACCCTGAAGGGCATCTACAAACCTTTTGGGCAGGTGCCGCTGAAAGAGAAACTCTCGCTGACACCACTGCGGGTGGGGATGGGCGTGAGTTATTATTTCCGGAGCCAGTTTGAGACCAACTGGTCTAACGCCTACCCGACAAACGACTACTACTGGTGGACGAGCAGCCTGCGCCTCACCGGCAGCCTGGGGCCCGCGCTGAACTACAGCCTGCCAGAGAGCAAAAACTTCCGTGAAATCAGCCTGTATGGCGACTTGAACACCTACGACCTGATCGTTACCTCTGCTGTGAAAGATAAAACGCTTACGGCATGGGACATCGTCAGTTTCGGGATAGGGCTTCGGGCCAGCTTCAGGTAAGGTACTTTGTTAAATAGCTGGATGGTTGAATGGTCGGTTATATATGTGGGGATATGGGTATGATATGTGTTGAGTACCTACTATATGGCTTTTGTTCGAAAGCCATATATAAATTGGAGGTTATCGGCAATTCTACCATTTATCCATGCAGCCTATTTATATGCCTTTATTTACAGTGAAGCACAGACAAACCGCTATAAAGTCATGCAACCGATAGGCAAAATGATCGTGATACTCGGGGTGGTGCTGGTGGTTATCGGGCTGGTGGTGTGGCTGGCAGGCGACAGATTCAGTTGGTTTGGGAACCTGCCCGGCGACATCCGGGTGGAGCGGAAGAACATGCGCTTCTATGCCCCCATTACCAGCATGCTTCTGCTCAGCATCGTGCTGTCGCTTCTGCTGTGGCTTTTCCGGAAGTTCTTTTAGAAGTTCCTTTGTTCGTGTTTCTGCCTTTCTTTCTTAACTTTCCTGCGCCAAAGCATCTTGCCGCAGATGTAGCAAAACGCTGCCCCTATATGATTTCCTGAGGGGATAGATCGGTGTTGCCTTGGATTTTCAACCAAAAGAAGGCAATGTTCTTTATCCTTTCCAAAACACTCCATTTTCTGCTCATGCCCTTGCTGTGGGTGCTGCTGCTGCTGTTGCTGGCCGTGTTTCTTAAGTCAATTAAGTGGAGGCGCGTCAGTCTGCTGGCTGGGCTGGCGGTGCTGCTGCTCTTCACTAACCCATTTCTGGCCAATGAGGCGTGGCGGGCGTGGGAGGTGAATGCCGTGCCCATCAGCAAGGTGGGACAGTACGATGTGGCCGTGATACTAACCGGAGTCACCTCCTACCGCGCAGATATATCCGATAGGATACATACCTCCCGGGGAGCCGACCGCTTTCTGCACCCGCTGCACCTTTACCGCCTGGGCAAAGTAGATCAGTTCCTGATTTCGGGCGGGAGCGGGCAGGTGCTGACAGACCGTGTGCCGGAGGCCGAGCAGATTGAGAAGGTGCTGCTGATGGCGGGGGTGCCGGAGGAAGACATCGTGACGGAGGGCAACAGCCGCAACACCCACGAGAATGCCGTGAACACTGCCCGCGTGCTGAAGCAGCACCCGGAATGGCAGGAGGTGCTGCTGGTTACCTCGGCTTTCCACATGCGCCGCTCGGAGGCGTGTTTCAGGAAAGCAGGCGTGGATGCCTCCTCCTTCAGCACCGACTTTTACGCCTCGGAACCACGCTTCACACCGGACGAGACTTTCATACCGAGCGTTGTCGCCTTTGCTAACTGGCACCTGCTCATCCACGAGATCGCGGGCTATGTGGTATATAAAATTCTGGGCTACTGTTAAAGTTGGGCTGCTAAGATGAACGTTATGTTTCAGGCATAGATAGAGGAAGTACCTCCATTTATATTTGTTCCCGATATGCTGCCATCATGCGGCCATTTAGAGAGGCCCTCCCTAAGGTTCAACAAGTCTAGCTTGAAAAGAGAGAGTGGCTATCGTTACTGCCTCCCCGTTGAGTAATTATTTCGATAGTCAACGGCCACCAATCAGGCCACCCATATACTTTTCTGGTTCACAAACTCACGGATGCCGAGGTAGGAGAGCTCACGGCCGTAGCCAGATTTTTTGATGCCGCCGAAAGGCATTTCGGGGGATGAGTGTACGAGCTCGTTTACGAACATGGCCCCGGTTTCCACCTGCCTTGCCACGCGCAGGCCGCGGTCTTTGTCCTGCGTCCAGACGGCGCCGCCCAAGCCATAACGCGAGTCATTGGCTACTTTTATGGCCTCAGCCTCGTCTTTCACCACCATCACGGCGGCCACCGGTCCAAATAGCTCCTCCTCGTATGCGGGCATGCCGGGTTTTACATCCTTTAGGATCATCGGTTTGAAATAGGCACTGTCATTTCCGTCGCGGCCTCCGTCCAGCACCACCTCCGCCCCTTGCGCTACCGATTGCTGGACCTGCTTTTCCAAATCCACGGCCAGGTCCTTGCGTGCCAGAGGGCCGTAGTCACAGTCGTCGGTGAGCGGGTCACCCGTCTTGAGGCGCGCCATTCTTACTTTCATCTTCTCCAGAAACGCATCCGCCACGCTTTCCACTACGATAAAGCGCTTGGCGGCAATGCAGCTCTGGCCCGTGTTCACCATGCGCGACTTCACGCCCACTTCCGCGGCTTTGTCCAGGTCGGCATCTTCCAGCACGATAAAGGCGTCGCTGCCGCCTAGCTCCAGCACTGTTTTTTTGATTTCCCGCCCGGCTTGCCCGCCCACTTTTGAGCCAGCGCCCTCACTGCCTGTCAATGTCACGGCCTGTACGAGGGGGTGTGCGATCACTGCGTTCACTTCTTCAGAGGCAATCAGCAGTGTTTGAAACACATTGTCGGGGAATCCGGCTTTGCGCACAATCTCTTCGATGGCCAGGGCACATTGCGGCACGTTGGAGGCATGCTTCAGCAGCCCCACGTTGCCTGCCATCAACGCAGGGGCCAGAAAGCGGTACGCCTGCCAGAAAGGGAAATTCCACGGCATCACCGCCAGCACGACTCCCAGCGGCTCAAAAGCGATCAGGCTCCGCGAGGCTTTCGTCTCAATCTCCTCATCCTGCATGAAATCGGCGGCGTGGACGGCATAATAACGGCAGGCCAAGGCGCATTTCTTCACCTCCGCCACAGCTTCCTTCAGCGGCTTGCCCATCTCCAGCGAAATGATCCTGCCGTAGTGCGCTGCCTCTTTATCCAGTATATCCGCCTGCCGGTGCATGTGCCCGGCGCGCTCTTCAAAGCTGACGTTGCGCCAGCCCTGGAAGGCCTTATCGGCGGCCGCGATTTTCTCATTTACCTCTTCGGCTGTGTGGGGCTCAAATGTTTTCACCACCTCGCCCGTGGCGGGGTTTATCGACTCTATTGCCATAGCTGTTCATTCAGGTTGTAAGGTAACTATACGCAAAGACGCTGCCTGCGTACGGGCGCCCGATGCGTTCCTTTTATATAGATAAGCAGGATCAAAAACCTTTTTGGCCAGGAATAGTTAAAAGATTAGTTTTTCGAAATATTGTTTTCATTCAAGCACCTGATTACCCCAGGAAGCGCCCTACGTTCAAGACATTGCAAAACCAACCAACTAAAATTATTCCGGAGGAGGAACTGGTAGCCCGCCTCCGGGCACAGGACCCATCGGCTGTTTCGGTGCTGTACGACATGTACAGCCCCACCTTGTTTGGTGTGATTTTGCAGATTGTGAAAGAGGAGGACACGGCAGAGGATGTGCTGCAAGAGGCTTTTGTGAAGATATGGGGTTCCTTCCAGAGCTACGATTCCTCCAAAGGCCGGCTGTTCACCTGGATGATCAACGTTTGCAGAAATCTTGCCATCGACAAAATCCGCTCCAAACAATATCGCGTAAGTCAGAACACAAGGGATATCCCTGCCTCACCCCGTGCCATATACGGTTCCGTCGGATTCAAGCCAGAGCATATCGGCATACGTGAAGTAACCGAGAGGTTAAACCCGGAGCAGAAGCAGATCATCGACTTGATGTATTTTGAGGGAATGACGCAGAGCGAGATCGCGGAGGAGTTCAACATACCGCTGGGCACTGTAAAGACAAGGGCACGAAGCGCAATTAAAACATTAGGAAAACTGTTTAAAGGACGTGAATAACGAAGACTACATAGCGTCCGGGGTGCTGGAACTATACGCAGCAGGTGCGCTTGGCACTGAGGAGCGGCTGGAGGTGGAGCGAAAGGCCGCCGAGTCGCCGGAGGTGCGCGCGGCCCTGCAGGAAGCCATAGAGGTGATGGAGCATTACGCTGCCCTGCACGCCGTGCAGCCGCCCGCCGCCCTCAAGGAGCGCGTCATGAACCAGGTCCTGCCAGCGCAGCCCTCCCCCGAAGACACACTGGAGGAAACGGCCCTGCGCTCCCTTTACCCGGATGATGAGCCGGACAGCGGGCCCTACAAGTGGATGTTCGCGGCCAGCATCGTGCTGTTTCTCCTTTCGGGCTTCATGAGTTTCCGCTTTTACCAGAACTGGCAGGACGCGGAGGAAAGGTTGGCGCAGGCACTGGCCTCCGAACAGACTCTGGCACAGAACTACCAGACCGCCTCTTACCAGCTCAATCAGCAGGAGCAGATCCTGCGCGTGCTGCGGGATGGCGATTACCGCCCCGTGAAACTGCAGGGAGTGGAGGCCCACCCGGAGGCAAATGCACTGGTGTACTGGAACCCGGAGCAGCAGAAGGTATATATAGATGCGGTGCAACTGCCCGCACCGCCCGCCGGGAAACAGTACCAGCTCTGGGCTCTCCTGGACGGCAAGCCTATCAATGCGGGCCTCATCAGCCTGGAGAACGGGAGTGCTTCCGCAATGCAGGCCATGAAAGATATACCGGCCGCCCAGGCTTTTGCCGTTACGCTGGAACCTGTGGGAGGAAGCGAAAACCCTACCCTGGAACAACTCTTCGTGATGGGAGAGGTTCGCTCCTGACCCGGCTGCCCGCTTTTCTGCAATCTTTTTTTATCTGTTTGTCAATATGAATAGAATATATTATATATTTATAAATGGAGATGGCAGCCTGCTGCCAATTTAAAACTAAATGTACCGCTATAGGTGAAAATTCATAAATAAACGTTTGCGAACTGCCCCTTCCGATACCGCCATTCTTCTGTTTGCCCATGCAGCGGAACAAGAAGCTAAGACGAAATCCTTTTCTTCGGGGAGAAGTGCGCAAACAAACAAGAAGATAGCCAGGGCGCTTCTGGAGCATACGCTGGGCGTGCTATATGAAAGCCAGATTCCTCTTTTTACGGTCTACACGGCCCAGCAGAAGGGAAATACCTTTGGCGAGCGCCTTGCCAATGCTTTCCAGGATGTATTTGAGGCTGGCTACCAAAGGGTGATCTGCGTTGGCAGCGATTGCCCCACCCTGGCGGTATCAGACCTGCTGCAGGCGCAGCGGGCGCTGCAGCAGCACAGCATGGTGATTGGCCCGGCTGCTGACGGGGGCGCTTACCTCATCGGGATGCACATCGGGTGTTTCGACCCGGAAAGCTTTGCCATGCTGAACTGGCAGACGGAGCAGGTGCAGCAGGAGCTTTCGATATACTCTTTCAGGCACCAGGCGCGCCTCCACGGGTTTGTGCTGCTGCAAAAGCGGGCCGACGTGGACACGAAAGAAGACCTTGGCCTTGTCTTAGAAGGTTTGCCGGTGCTCAACAGGTTTAAGCTGGTGATCCTCGCCATTCTCTCCGAAGGTGCGGCGCGCGCCTACACGCTGCGCCATTTCCTGCGGAAGCCCCTCAGCTGGAAACTGCAGCGGCTGCAGTTGCGCGCGCCTCCCCACTAATCACAGCTTACACTCCTTTCTATTTTATCCGAACAAAGCGACTTCGCTCATGTTGCTGCTGTATATTTGCGTGCTGCGGTGACAGCGGGCGGATGAATTTATTTTATATATACCAACAACATTATTGACGGCGGCAACGGTGCGGCTAATGCTGGCTGCCCGTTGCCGTGCATCTATCAGAAATAGCATATACCATGAATAACACGTATTACAACCCGGCCGACCTGGCAAAATTTGGAAAGATATCGGAACTGCAGCCAGAGATGGGTCGCAAGTTTTTTGATTATTATGAAGAGGTTTTCAAAGAAGGCGCGCTGACGGAAAGGGAAAAAGCCCTGATCGCGCTCGCTGTGTCGCATGCTGTGCAGTGCCCTTACTGCATCGATGCCTACAGCAGCGAGTGCCTGCAAAAGGGAGCCGACGAGAACCAGATGATGGAGGCGGTGCACGTGGCGGCGGCCATCAAAGGCGGCGCGGCGCTGGTGCACGGCGTGCAGATGATGAACAAGATCAAAGAACTGACGATGTAGCGGATGGGATCTACGGTAAAATCACTCCAGGGTCAGCACCACGAGCTGGCCGATTCCTCTTTTCAGCTGAAAGTGCTGCAAGCGCCCTCGCGCCAGGGAAACAGGTTCCCTGATTTTGCAATGCAGCTGCAGACGCATGATTTGTATCCGCTGCAGCCGACGGGCACCACCATCCTGCAGGTAAACGTGGGCAAGATGTGCAACCAGACCTGTAGGCACTGCCACGTTGACGCCGGGCCTGACCGCAAGGAGATCATGACCCGCGACACCATGCAACTTTGCCTTGACGCGCTGCAACTTTCGCCGCAGATCACGACGGTGGACCTGACGGGCGGCGCCCCGGAGATGAACCCGGATTTCCGATGGTTTGTGGAGGAGCTCTCGAAACTCGGAAGGCAGGTGATCGTGCGCTGTAACCTCACGATTATCCTGGCCAATAAAAAGTATCACGACCTACCGGCGTTTTTCAGGCAGCACAGTGTGCATGTGGTGTCGTCGCTGCCTTACTTCCAGGCCTCGCGCACCGATGCGCAGCGTGGCGACGGTGTGTTTGAGAAGTCGGTAAAGGCGCTGCAGTTGCTAAACGGGGTGGGATATGGCATGGAGGGCAGCGGTTTGCTGCTGGACCTGGTATATAACCCCTCTGGCGCGTTTCTGCCGGGTAGCCAGGCCTCGCTGGAGGCCGAGTTCAGGCGCAGGCTGCGGGGCGGGTACCAGATCGAGTTCAACAGCCTCTTCTGCATCACCAACCTGCCCGTGAGCCGCTACCTCGACTACCTGGTGCAGAGCGGCAACTACGACAGCTATATGGAGAAGCTCATCAATGCGTTCAACCCGGTGGCCGCTGCGGGGGTGATGTGCCGGAACACCGTCTCCGTTGGCTGGGACGGCTACCTCTACGACTGCGACTTTAACCAGATGCTGGACCTGAAAGTGGCGCATGGCGCTCCACAGCATATCCGAGACTTTGACGCAACCGCGTTAGACCAGCGCGACATCGTACTGAACCAGCATTGCTATGGCTGCACCGCCGGAGCCGGCTCCAGCTGCGGCGGTGAAACGGTAAAGTAGGTTTTATTGTTGATTGTAAAACGGGTTCCTGCTGAAAGCCCGAAGCAAAGTGTACACTCAGCTGTTGAGATTATAGATCAGCGACGGCCATTCAGGAAAGTTTTAAAACGAAATCTGTGCTAAAAGGGAAACTATATATGGCGTGTGCGCTGATATGGCTGCTGGTGCTGCAAGCTTGCGGGCAGACAACCGACGGAGCCTATGACGTGATGCTGAAAGCCATGTACAGCCACACCGTGCCGCTGCTGCAGCCGGAGCAGCTTGATGAGCAGCTAGGGCGTTCCGACAAGAAACCGCTGCTGCTCGACACGCGCACCCCGGCAGAGTATAAGGTGAGCCATCTCAACGGTGCCAGGTTTGTGGCCTACGATTCCTTTCAGGTATCGCAGCTCGCGGATGTGCCCAAGAACACGCCCATAGTTGTTTACTGCGCCGTTGGCTACCGCAGCGAACGGGTGGGGGAGCAGCTCCAGCAGGCCGGCTACAAGAATGTACACAACTTGTACGGCGGCATCTTTGAGTGGGTGAACCAAGGATATCCGGTCTATAACGATTCAGGAAAAACCGATAAAGTACATGCTTACTCCAAAACGTGGGGCGTATGGCTGCGGGAAGGGGAGAAGGTATATGACAGATAAGAAACTGCTGCTCTTGTTTGTGCGCAACCCGAAGTTGGGAAAGGTGAAGACGCGGCTTGCCTCCGCCGTCGGCCCGGAAATGGCCCTGGAAATTTACCTCCGGCTCCTGCACCACACGCTGGATGTTTCCCAAGCGCTGCCCGTTCATAAACTGGTCTATTATACTGACCGTGTGGAGACAAACGATCTGTGGCCGGATGACCAGTACCAGAAGCGGGTGCAACCCCAGGGCGATTTAGGTGAAAAGATGGAAGCCGCCTTTGCCGCCGCCTTTGCCGAAGGCTATTCCTCGGTTGTGATTATCGGCAGCGATTGCCTGCAACTGACTCCGGAAATCATATGGCGGGCATATATAGAACTGACGCAGCACGACGTGGTGATCGGCCCGGCCCTGGACGGCGGCTATTATCTGCTGGGGATGAATAAACCGCACCCGGAGCTGTTCAGGAACAAACGCTGGAGCACGGAGCATGTTTTCCCGGACACGCTTCTCGATATCCAAACGCTGCAACTGTCCTACGCCCTGCTCCCGCGCCTCTCCGACGTGGACTACGTAGAAGACCTCGATGGCACGCGGCTCTCCTGACCAACTGCCTGTAGATAGGATAATTTACCAGATGCCGGTGTAGCTTATATATAGCCAGACGCCTTTCCGATCCTATTCTTTTGTGAGTTGGGGTAGCACGTCAAAGCCATACACGTCTTTCCGGAAGTGCACCCGCATGTGGGCGTCGGCCCAGGCCGTCAGGTATACTATGTACAGTGGCAGGGGGGCATATACCGGCAGGTAGTGGTTCGGCTTGGCTTCCTGCCAGAGCCGGTCAATTTTCTCGGTCGAGTAGCCTGAGCCTTTCTCCAGAAGATAGTAAGCAAACTCCACGGGCTTCTCCAACCGGATGCAGCCGTGGCTGAAGGCGCGGTCAGGGTATTTGAAAAGCTCCTTGTTTGGCGTGTCGTGCAGGTATTGGGGCAGGCTGTTCGGGAACGGGAACTTCACCTGGCCCAGCTCATTGCCATCGCCCTCCAGCTGAACGATCCGATAGTTGAAATTGCTGCCGTTGATGTGGTGCCAGTTTACGTGCCAAGGGTTTACCCGCACCCAGCCGTTCGCCGAGGGAGCTTCCAGCTCCATCCGCTTGCGGGCCAGGTAACCGGGGTTGCGCCGGAGCAGCGGCAGTATCTCATTCACGGCGATGGAGGTCGGCAGGTACCAGTAGGGGCGCAGCACCACCGTGGTAAGCTCACTCCTGACGGGGTATGTTTCGAGCGTGGGCTTCCCTACGATCACGCGCATCTGCAGCACGCTTCTGTTGCTGTCGACCACTTGCAGCGTATAGTCCGGAATGTTGATGACCACATAGGGCTGCGTGACAGCCACAAAGGAAGTGTCCCAGCGCATGAGGTTCTGCTGCAACTGCCACAGCCGGTAAGAGGGCGGCACATTAAGCGCGGCGATGGTGAGAGGCCCCAGCACGCCGTCATCCCGGAGGCCGTGCCGTTGCTGAAAACGACGGACAGCTGCCGTGATAGCCGGCGTATACAGGGCAGACACTGAATCTGAAACAGGCTGGAAGTCGCCGGTGAGCCGGAGGTTTTTCTGAAGCGGCACGATGTGCTGGCTGCTGTCCCCCTGCCGCAGCAGGAGCGTGTCGGGCAGGCGGTGCCACTCTTTCGCCTCCGTGTCTGCCAGCGCCTGGTATTGCCTGATGGCCTGCAGCAGGTGGGCCCTGCTGTACGGCTGCTGCTGTACCAAGGGCTGCTCCTGCGCATACACTGACCCTGCTATGCTATATAAAAACCAGATGAACAGGAAGCGCGCCATGCGTGATCAGGATTGATGCCTACTTTAAAAGTATACGCCTACCCGAACGATTTAGGTAAGCCCATCCGCTACTTCCCTCGGTTCAGCAGAAATAGCCTGCCTTTAGAACTTAAAACCTATGCGACAGAAGGCGGCTCCCAGCAGCCTGTTCAGGGCAAAATGTATATACGCATATATAAAAGCGTATACCCATATATATAGCAATGGCTTCTGTTTTAGCTCCTTTTAAACAAATGCAGCAGCGTGCGGTTAACTTGGGGTTTGTTCCTGGCGTCACCGCGTCCTGTCAGCTGCCTTAGGTGTTTTGGAGGCAGGCACAACTATAATTCAGGATGCTTTAGGGGGTTGTCATCCTATGCCCATCGCACAGGCAAACATGATTTAATATCACTGCGAAAGTCTTTTTATCTTGTGCCGTGATTTAAGGGTTTTTTTCATCTTAAAGCGACCAATGTCAACTACCATACAAAAAAGTACCCTTGCGTTTTTAGCGGATCTGGCGAAGAACAATACCCGCGAGTGGTTTAGCGAGCACAAAGAGAGGTATAATGCTGCCCGCCAGAACTACACCAATTTTTTGGAGGAGCTGTTGCAGGAGATGCAGCAGTTTGAGCCGGCGGCACGCGGCCAGAAGGGCAAGGACCTGCTCTTCCGGATTTACCGGGATGTTCGTTTTTCCAATGATAAGCGCCCTTACAAAGATCATTTCGGGGCCTATATAGCGGAAGGCGGGCGAAAGTCTGTTTATCCCGGTTATTACCTGCACCTGGCCGGCGGGGGGAGGTCTTTTGTGGCGGGAGGGCTGTGGATGCCGCCGGCAGAGCAGCTGAAGGCCGTGCGGCAGGAGATCGATTACAACCTGGACGGTTTCAGGGACATCGTGGAGGCACCGGCGTTCAGAGAAAAATTCGGGGACTTGCAGGGGGAGCAGCTAAAGACCACCCCCAAGGGATATGACAAGGAAAACCCTGCCATTGGCTACCTGCGCTACAAGAGCTGGAACGCCACTATGCCGCTTCCTGATGAAGTCGTGCTGCAGGATAATTTCCTGCAGGTGGTGGTAGAGGCCACTCAGGCCCTGAAACCCCTGAACGACTTCCTGATGCGGCCCATGCAGGATATAGGGGAGTAGCAGCACATTATCCCGTGCCTGATCCGACACCCTTAGGGAGTGTTTACTTTCTCTACGGGTTCAACCAGGTTGGCATGGTGGCGGCGCTGCCGGTAGAGGTACAGTTCGACGACCAGCCACAGAAACACCAGCGTATATTCCAGCGCTATCAGCAGCATGTCTTCTGTATAGGTGCTGGTGCGGTAGGCGGCGTACGACAGAATGGACACGCCGGACCAGGTGACGGCGTACCGGAAATGGCTTGTGGCGGTGAGCGCAACAAGCGTGGTGATGTACCAGGGATGCACCGTTGTGGAGAGAAACAGGTACACGGTAAGCGCCGCCGCCATATACCCCGAGAGCCTGCGGATAGAGCCCAGCTTCCTGGAGGAGGCTAAGGTCACAACAATGCCCAAGGTAACCAGCGAAAGCAAAGGTCCCAGGTACAGGATGATGTTGAAGCCCCCCAGCTCGAACCCGAGCCAGCGCAGCAGGTAGTACACACTGGCGTTGAACTCGAACTTCCGGAAATAGAGGTCCAGGCTGCGGGAAAGGTTCTGGATAACCTCGGTGGAAATGAACGGGTAGAAGACCGCCGCCACCGCGAGCAGCACCACGCCCCCGAAAAGCAGGAACCTGCGCCACCCAAGCCTGCGGAGGAGGAAGGGCAGGAACATAAGCGGCAGCAGCTTGGTGCCGATGGCCAGCCCTAACGCGACGCCGGAGACCACCAGCCTCTGGTAGAAAAGCTGGTGCAGGCAAAGCAGCAGGAAAAAGATCATGAGTGCCTCGAAGTGCAGGTTGCCTGCCAACTCCAGCACCACGAGCGGGTTAAGGGCGTAGAGCAGCACATTTTTATCCGGCAGGCCCATCTTGCGGAGCAGGCGCAAGAGCAGGAAAATACTGCCCATATCGGCAAGCAGCAGCACCACCCGCATGATAATGATGGCCGACATCGGATTACCGGAAGACAGTTTAACGGAAAGCCAGAAAACGGCCTGCATCACGGGCGGGTAAATGCTGTAGTACTCCTGGGAGTTTAGCTGTCGGTACAGGCCCTGGGTTATACCGGCCACATGCGGGGCATTCGCTCCCATATAAAAATCCGGCAGATGCAGGTAAGGGTTCTGCCCCGCTGCCAGCAAATGCCCATCCCACAAAAACCGGAAGTAATCGTCGGAGAGTGCGGGCACGGCAAGGAGGAAAAGCATCCGGAACAGTACGCCCGCCGCAATGCCCTGCCCTATCGGGAAACGCTGGCTCACCACGTACAGGTAGCAAGCGAACACCACCGCATAAAGCACCAGCAGTTGTGTGAACCCTGTGCGCGGCGTGGCATAGGCCAGGGCCATATAGGCAAGGGCCGAGACAGCCAGGGATATATAGCTTGCCGTATTGCTTTTCACCATATCTAACCGCGCCTGCTGTGGAAGAGCGAATATAAAAAAACGGCGCCAAACCCAAAGGCAAGCAGTAGATGGAATGGCAGTTGCCCATACAGCTGCCACCTGAAGGCCAGCACGATGGCATATATAAAATAAAGCGCCAGCAGCCCTTCGAACACCGTTACAAGGCTTATACTCCGCAGGCGGTAGCCGCGTTTCCGCCACGGGTCGCCGGGCGCGATCAGGTTGTATTTCGGTGTCCGGATGAACGGCGTTTTCCTGCCCATATATCCCTCCAGCACCGCAAGGCTGTTGTGAAGCGACAAGCCCATGGAAATAGAAAGGAAGAGGAAAAACTCGGGTAAAAAGCGCAGGCTGGTGCGCCAGGCAGTCTCGCTGCGGGCATGCTGCGCCGACCAGTAAAAAGCGATGAGCGCCCCAAGGCTCAGGAGCAGCGCGTATCCCAGCTTGAACACGGGGGCAAGGGCGGGGGCGCTGTGTCTGATATTGAGCATGGGCACGCTCAGGACGGCCGTCAGCAGCACGCATAGGAAAATGGCGCTGTTAAGCAGGTGAAAGAAAGCGTGGATTTTCGTCAGGAAGGATGCCTTTGAGCGCAGCACGCGCCACAAGTGTTTCCGGGCGGTTTCGGCGGCTCCCTTCGTCCAGCGGAACTGCTGCGATTTCAGGGCAGCCATGTCGGCGGGCAGTTCTGCCGGAGCCTCTACCTCCTCCAGATAGACAAACTCCCAGCCCCTGAGCTGTGCCCGGTAACTCAGGTCCAGGTCTTCGGTGAGGGTGTCAGCCTGCCAGCCGCCGGCGTCCTCGATGCAGGCCTTGCGCCAGATGCCGGCTGTGCCGTTAAAGTTGATGAAGTGGCCGCCGCTGCTACGGCCGGACTGCTCTACCGTGAAATGGGCGTTCAGCCCGAAAGCCTGCAGGCGCGTCAGCAGCGAGTAATTCCGGTTGAGGTGGCCCCAGCGGGTTTGCACCACGCCAATGTCCGGGGCTGTGAAAGCGGGTATGGTGCGTTTCAGGAAGTCAGGGGCGGGCACGAAGTCGGCGTCAAAAATACAGATGAACTCCCCGGTGGCCAGCGGCAGGGCATGCTGCAAGGCTCCGGCTTTGTACCCGGTGCGTTCCGGCCGCCGGATGTGCTGCAGGTTGAGGTGCGGCCAGGCCTTCAGCTTTTCTTCGATGATGGCCGTAGTGTCGTCTGTGGAGTCGTCCAGCACCTGGACCTGCAGGCGCTCCGGCGGGTAATCAAAAGCTGCAACTGCCTCCAGCAGCCGCTCCACCACATAGCGCTCGTTATAGATGGGCAGTTGTACCGTTACGCTTGGCCAGGCCTGCTGCGGATCAGCAATTATATATGGCTTCTCCCATTTTTCGCGGTGCAGCCAGTAGAGCACCGTGAGGTGCAGTTGCACCATGCTGTAGCAGAAAATGAAGGCAAGGCATATCCCATATATAACCAGCACCGTTGCTTCTGCTATAGGCATGCCATGTGGGGTTAGAGGTATTTAAAAATGGTCCAGATGATTTTGTAGCCAGCCAGCACAGTCCCTTTCACGGTGCCCGACACTTTGGATGTGCCAATCCGCCTGCGGTAGGTCACGGGTACCTCGGTATACCGGATTTTCTGCTTCGCTGCCCTGGCCTGCATCTCCACCGTCCAGCCGTAGTTGCGGTCACGCATGTCCAGCGCCAGCAGGGTGTCGAGCCGGATAGCCCTGAACGGGCCCAGGTCCGTGAAGCGGGCGTTGTACAGCCAGTGCAGCAGCGTGGTGGCGAGCCAGTTACCGAAGATCTGCTGCGGCATCATGGCACCCGCCTCCCGCCTGCCCAGCGCCCTCGACCCGATCACCATCTCCGCCTGCCCCGCCACAATGGGCTGCACCAGCTTTGGCATCTCCTCCGGGTAATCGGAGAAATCCCCGTCCAAAAAAACGATGATGTCCGGACGGGTGGCGGCGGGCTTGGCGGCGGCATAGGCAATGCCCTTGAGGCAGGCGTTCCCGTAGCCTGCGTTCGGCTCGTCCAGCACCGTGGCCCCTGCCCGGGCGGCGGCCTGGGCTGTGTTGTCGCTGGAGTTGTTGTTCACCACAATCACCTCCTCCACATAACCCGCCGGTATGGCGTGCAGCACCTTGGCAATAGACCGCTCCTCGTTGTAGGCAGGTATGATTACGTTGATTCGGGGCATAGACGCTGTTGTGGGCACAAAGATGCCCATTTTCTTTTTCTGATGCTATAATTGCACACCTTCTTTGGATTTCTGGCATAACATAACTTAACTTTGCGCCCCTAACTTTTTTGCATGAAGTTTGCTATTAATTGGTTATGATACTTGAAGCACTGATAAATGAGGAAGCGGTAAAGGAGGGGGACAAAGCCCCTGACTTTGAACTGCAACGGCAGGATGGCGGCTTATTCCGGCTGCATGACCTGCTGAAGGAGAAGAACGTGGTGCTCTACTTTTACCCGAAAGACAGCACCCCCGGCTGCACCAAGCAGGCCTGTGAGTTCAGGAACCAGTATGAGGTGTTTAAGGAGTTTGATGCGGAGGTAGTGGGCGTGAGTTCTGACAGCCTGCAGTCGCACCAGAAGTTTGAGCGGGTACATCAACTGCCGTTCACGCTGCTGAGCGACAAAGGCGGACAGATCAGGAGCATCTACGGAGTGCCCCGCCGGCTGGGCCTTTTGCCGGGCCGCGTGACGTACATCATCGGCAAAGATAAAGTCGTACGTGCCGTGTATAACTCCATGAACAAGCCGCTGGAGCATATAAACACAGCCCTGGAGGTGTTACGCAGCATCAATGTGGAGCAAAAGCAAATTGCCTGAGACTTGTAGAAAATGTAAAACCCAAAACCAGTAGGGGCTGCCGGCATGCCGGCAGCCCCTACTGGTTTTGGGTTTTACTGCACCGGAATCCGCTCCAGCTTTTTGCCGCTGTAAAACGAGACACTTAGAAAACCGAACTCCTTGTTGTACAGGATCTGCGAAATACTGTTTGCTTTCGTGTTCTCCGGGTTCACCTCAAAGACGTCGTAGTACATTTTGTCGTTCACCGCGAGGCTGTCATAACTGGGGTTGTTCTCGTCAATTTCCCACACGCCGATCTCCACAGCTTTGTCGTTCACGTTCTCCCCAACGGCTACTTCCACCACCAGGTCATCGGGCTTGCTGAGGATGCGCGTGCCCAGGTAAGGCTGTACATTCTGCACATCCTCCATCACCGTCCGTACCTGCACATCTATCTGGTCAATGCACTCATCTTCCATAGAAAAACCCTCCCCCGGCACATTCTGAGCATAGATGCCTGTGCGGGTGTAGCGCACGATATCGGCTGTCTCCGTCTGAAAAGCGGTCGTGTCGTTCAGTTTATATACCAGCCATTCAGAATCCTCCGGCGTGGGTTCGGTTATCAGCACGTTACCGCATTTTTCGCATGAGGTGAGCCCCGCAGCCGCGAAGAGCATCACTGTAAATAATTTTAGAACTGTCTTGTTCATACAGGGAAGGGCAAGGCGTTAGAAGATGGTACAGATAGATGCATGGGTGTTGCGTTAGCGATTGTTTAACTCAGGACCCTTTCCGGCCGGGGATGGTTGCACAGTGCCTGATTTTTTAAACCAATTCACCACCATCGGGAAATGATCCTTTACGGCATCGTGGTGTGTCAGGATATCGATGTGGTTGTAATCGTGCAGATGGCCGTTGGCCTTGCTCAGGATCCTGAGTGCGCTGCTACGGCAGCCGGTCTCCAGCAGCAGCTTCTCCACATCCGTCGGGTGGCCCAGCACATCGTCGTCTGCCCCGGCCAGGTATAGGGTTGGCGGTAGCCGCAGCTGCTGCAGTGCCGCGGCATAGTCGAATTTGTCGTGCCAGTGGAGCCATGGCTTCTGTACGACCCACGCGTTTGTCTGCCGGTGCGTGAGGCGGGTTTCGTTGTCGGAGCCCATCTTCAGTTTTTTAGCGGGCAGCGCCCCGGTCACGGCCACCGCCGCCGGGGCGACGCACCTCCACATCACGTCCACCATCAGGAACCGCTTCAGGCTCCGGATGCTGATGCGGCGCTTGCTGGCGAAGAAAGCCATGGACTGCACGTGCACCGGCACCTCCGGGCGGGCCAGGTAAGCCAGCATCAGCACGCCGCCCCAGGAGTGGGCGCCCCAGAACTGCGGCACATCGCCCTTGAGCTCTTTTATTTTGTTGATGAAGGCCGGGAAGTCTTCCTGCAGGGTGTGCGTCAGGCCGAAGTCTGACTGGCCGGATATGGCGGGCTTGCTTTTGCCCCGGCCGCGCAGATCAGCCACAAACACGTCGTAGCCCTGCTGCGCCAGGTAAGGGGCAAGCCCCCTCCCGGACTTGGAGTAAAAAATGCGCCCGTTCTCGAGAGACCCGTGCACCAGCAGCACCGGCGGGCCCTGCCCGTTTTGGCTGAAACGCATCAGGTGCAGGGTGTCGGTAGCGGTAACGGGTATATAAATTGACTCTAGCTCCAGGCTGATGATATGAGGCATGCATGTAAGTTAACAGGCGTAGGCACAGCGCTGGAAGATGTAAAAAAGCCCGCTGCTGAAATCCAGTCTAAATATATGAAATTTAGGTTGTTTTTCAGCGGCGGGCCTGCCTGCGGCGTGTCGGGGGAAGCGCTTAGCTTCTGACCGGTATAGGCTGCGGTTTCATCTTCGGTCTAAGCAGCAGCCAGGCCAGCGTCCCGAAAATGGTACCGGTAAAAAAGGCCATGCCTGCGATCACCCAGCCGTTTAAACCACGCTGTTCCGCATCATGATACACCCACGTCAGGATGAAAACGAGCAGCAGCATATAGACGCCGATGGTGGCCATAAAAAGCAGGTACGGTATATCTAGTGTCGTCAGTTCCATATCTCTCTGTTAAATAGTATATAAAATTGCCAATCAAATGATCAGCTGTAATATATAAACCCGTATTAGGGCTCTAATGTTTAGCACTTTGTAAAGATAGAGTGTGTGAGAATGAGTATATGTGAATAAGAGGGTTGTATTTTCGCTGCCAAGGTGCTCCCTGATTGCCTTTTTGGAATTGCATCGTGCAGTTCAGGGTGCTTAGCAGGAGGCAATACAGGAAGAGCGGTAACAGGTTGGTTACCTTGTAACTTGCTGATCAGCATATGAATTATGGGTTTCCCGCCTGCTCATATCATTGTTTATGGGAAGGCTATGCCGCCCTGTAGATGGCACAGGGTTCGAGCAGCTCCTGTTCCTGATGTTAAGCTTATATAGGCTTAGCGTTTATCTGTCGCAGAGGGGGCCATGCGAGGTTTGTCGTGCTGGCTTAGAAGTAGCTGCAGCATATGCGTAAGGTAAGTGCCGCTCTCCGGGCCAAAGAAACTCATGCTGCGCGTCTCGTACTCATCCAGGTTGTAATGCTCCTCCGGGGTGATGTACCCGATATAGCCCCCGTTAAAACTGGTAGCGATCACCTCCAGGTTTTCCTGCGCAGCGGTGTGCTCCAACTCGTCCATAAACTCACCCGAGTAATCAGCCGGCGCACCCAGCAACACCACATCTCCCAGCTGCAGGCTGGTGACGTATGCAGGGTGCTTCCCGAAGACCCAGTTAAACAGGGCAGGGGCCAGACGGAGATTTTTGCTGATCCGCCACTGCGGCTCCGGCAGCAGCAGGGGCACCCGGTTGTAGCCGAGGGTATAGACGTAGTCCGTTTTCACCTCGTGCAGCGCGTGGCGCAGGATGGTTGCAAGGCGGGCACCAACGTCCTCCGTGCTCTCAAAAGTGGCATTATGAAAATAAACCGCGCTGTGGCTGCCCACAGCCCCGGCCGAGAAGGCGGCAAAGTCCATCCGCTCCTCCAGTTCATCCACCAGCACACCGGGATAGTCGCGGGAGAGGACAGGCTGCATGGAGGGAAGGATGGTGGGATGGGCCGAGAAAATGGAGAGCACCGCAGCGGAGCCGTCTGGCCGCTCAAACCGGATAAAGCGCAGTTCTGTGTCGCGGTCTTCCCTGGACTCGGTGAGCCTGTTTTTGACGAGGCTGGCGGCATCCGCGCTGCCGTAGCCGATTTTCGTGGGTTGAAGGTTCTGCCCGGCCAACCGGATGCTCTCTATGATCTGCTGCGTGAGCTGCTGCACAATCTCCTCTTCGTATTGGCCCGTCATGATTTTCATCCCGGCTTTCCGGCCCCAGCCGCCAAAGCTGGTGTGGGTGTGGGTGGCTGAAAGGTACACCTGCTCCGGTTTCAGCCCCAGTTCCGGATATCGCTTCTCCAGTTCCTGCAGTACCCGCATCGGCGTAATCAGCATATCCAGGGCAACATAATACGCCTCGGTCTGGCCGTTGTCAAACGCAAACGTGCGCACCCAGGCTGTGTCATGCACCTCCTCGTAATCCATGCCCATGCGCTTGCCGTAGCCCGCCAGCGGCGCGGGAGCCGGAGGCGTGATGTTGACTTTCGCCCATCCGACCTGCAGCGTGTCGCCGGTGGAGACGGTGGCCGGGTGGCTTTTCAGGTTCTGCAGCGTCTGCTCGTAATACTCAGTCTGCTCGTAGGGCGTGCGGTCGATGCGCTGCACCACGCAGGCAGGCAACAACAGGAGCAGCAGCAGCCAGTACCAGCGGGAGGCTGGCTGCTGCTCAGGTGCGGGTTTGATGCCTGCGGGCGTATGTAACAAGTGGTGTTGGTTCAAAGCTACAGCTTAACAGCAAATAAGACGGCGTGTTCCCAAAAGCCACGAAAATAACCTAAAACGAGCATCGGCGCATCTTAATCTTTCTACTTATGGCAATATACCTTAAATTTGACGTTTCTATAACCCAGGTAAATCAAACAAGACCACACGGGCGGGGCTACAGCGGGGCGGTTTAATTCTATCTTTTCCGTATCCTTTGCAGCAGCCTTTCACCCGCCGCCACAGGAGTGTCTTCAGTATCAGCTTTATATATGGAACAAAACCTTGACCACCTTTTAAAAATTGCCACCGAGCTTTCCATCACCATCAAGCAGGTGGAGGCCACGGCCACCCTTTTGGATGAGGGAGCCACGGTGCCTTTCATTTCCCGTTACCGCAAGGAGGCCACCGGCTCGCTGGACGAAGTGCAGATTGCTGCCATCCGCGACAGGATGGAGCAGCTGCGCGAGCTCGACAAGCGCCGCGAAAGCATCCTCAAGTCCATCCGCGACCAGGAGAAGCTGACGCCGGAGCTGGAGGCGCAGATTATGGCTGCCGAAAACATGGCCCGGCTGGAGGATATCTACCTTCCTTACAAGCCAAAGCGCCGCACCCGTGCCACCATTGCCCGCGAAAAAGGGCTGGAGCCACTGGCTCAGCGCCTGTTTGAGCAGGAGAACTTCGATGTGAAGGCCGAGGCTACCAGCTTTATATCCGAGGAGAAAGAGGTGAAGGATGCCGAGGAAGCCCTGGCCGGTGCCCGCGACATTATGGCCGAGTGGATGAACGAGAACGCTGAGGCGCGCGCTGCCATGCGCCAGCTCTTCGAGAAGAAAGGCGTGTTCAAGAGCCGCGTGATGATGGGCAAGGAGGAGGAAGGCCAGAAGTTCAAAGACTATTTTGAGTGGGAGGAGCCGATTGAGAAAGCGCCGTCGCACCGCATTTTGGCCATGCGCCGCGGTGAGACCGAAATGGTGCTGATGCTGAGCGCCCAGCCGGAGGAGGAAGCCGCCCTGGCGAAGTTGGAGGACATGTTTGTGAAAGGCCATAACGCTGCCTCCGAGCAGGTGCGTATGGCGGCGAAAGAATGCTACAAGCGCCTGCTGAAGCTGAGCATGGAGACAGAGGTGCGCCTGAGCTCGAAGAAGCGGGCAGACGAGGAAGCCATCCGGGTGTTTGCCGACAACCTGCGCCAATTGCTGCTCTCTTCGCCGCTGGGCCAGAAAACGGTGCTGGCCCTAGACCCCGGCTTCCGGACTGGCTGCAAACTGGTGGTGCTGGACAGGCAGGGCAAGCTGCTCCACAACGACACCATATATCCCCATACGGGCCAGGGCAAAGCCCTGGATGCCGCGCAGAATGTAAAGTTCCTCGTGGATAGATATGAGGTAGAAGCCCTGGCCATCGGGAATGGAACTGCCAGTCGCGAAACAGAGGCTTTTGTAAAAGGACTGAACCTGCCCAAAACCGTGCAGGTGCTGATGGTGAACGAAAGCGGTGCCTCCATATACTCGGCCTCCGACGTGGCCCGCGAGGAGTTCCCGGACCAGGACGTGACCGTGCGCGGCGCGGTATCGATTGGCCGCCGCCTGATGGACCCGCTGGCGGAACTGGTGAAAATCGACCCGAAATCCATTGGCGTGGGCCAGTACCAGCACGACGTGGACCAGTCGGCGCTGAAGCACTCGCTGGACGACGTGGTGATGAGCTGCGTGAACGCCGTGGGCGTGGAAGTGAACACCGCCAGCAAGCAGTTGCTGACGTATGTTTCCGGCCTCGGACCGGCGCTGGCGCAAAACATCGTGGAGTACCGCAACCAGAACGGACCCTTCAAGACCAGGACGGAGCTGAAGAAAGTAGCGCGCCTGGGAGACAAGGCCTTTGAGCAGGCAGCCGGATTCCTGCGCATCCGCGACGCCAAGAACCCGCTCGACGCCTCTGCCGTGCACCCGGAAAGTTACCCGATTGTGGAGCAGATGGCCAAAGACCTGGGCGTAACGGTGCAGGACCTGATTAAGAGCGACGAACTGCGAAAGAAAATTAACCTGAAGCATTATGTGACGGAAAAAGTCGGGCTGCCCACGCTGCAGGACATTGTGAGCGAACTGTCCAAACCGGGCCGCGACCCGCGCGAGACATATGAAGCGTTTAGTTTCACGGAAGGCGTAAACGAGGTGAAAGACCTGCGTGCCGGCATGAAACTGCCGGGCATTGTGACCAACATCACGGCCTTCGGCGCTTTCGTGGACATCGGCGTGCACCAGGATGGCCTCGTGCACGTGAGCCATCTCTCCGACCGCTTCGTGAGCAACCCGCATGAGGCAGTAAAAGTAGGGCAGAAGGTGGAGGTGACGGTAATGGAAGTAGACGAAGCCCGCAAGCGCATCTCCCTCAGCATGAAAAGCGACCCGACGGCTGCCCGGCCAGCCGGCGGGGGCGGAGCCAACAAGAAAAGCGGTGCCAAAAAAGAGGAGGAGCCGATGGATGATTTCCAGGCCAAGCTCGCCAAACTGAAAGGGATGTTCAAGTAATAGAACGCATCTATAGAGCAAGCAGGCCCTGTGCGTCAAGCGTGCAGGGCCTGCTTGCTCTATATGTGTTTTGCAGCAGATTAGCCGGAGCGACTGCTTCTTTGGCAAAGTGTAACGATGAAGCTGCGTAACGGTGATTTAGCTTCTACGTAAAGCCGAAGTCAAACTCAAAAATAACAAAAGGTATATATGTCGTATCTGTTTCAGGATTGGGATGTGAACAAGGGCAATATAAAGGGCCGCATCGTGATGTTACTGTTCCGGTTGGCGCATCCTGCCTCCAAAAGCAAACTCCTGCGGGTTATATGGCTCCCTTACCTTATCTTTTATAAAGTAGTCGTGGAGTGGTTCATGTGCATTGAGTTGCCCCATTGGACAAAGGTTGGGAAGAACTTTTACCTCGGCCACGGCCAGGCACTGGTGGTGAACGGATGCTCCGTTATTGGTGAGAACTGTTTTTTCAGGCACTCCACCACGCTTGGCAACATAAAGCACGAAGACGGTTCCTACTCCGGCTCCCCGATTATCGGCAACAATGTGGAACTGGGCTCCAACGTATGCATCATCGGGGAGGTCAGGATCGGGAACAACGTCAGAATAGGGGCTGGCTCAGTGGTCGTGAAAGATATACCGGATAATTCGATCGCCGTCGGCAACCCTGCCCGCGTCATCAGGACCATCGGGCCCGCCAAGCAGGCGGTGCAGCAGCCTTCACTGCCATCCACGAACGAAGTGTAATCGTTTCAAGCCTCTTGCAGTTTCATAGTCAGGGTATATATAATTCCTCTTTTTATGGAGGGCGTCGCCAAAAACGGTGAATCCTTTACTCCCGGCACAGGTTCTGGTGGCGCGCCTGCCCAGGTTACGTTGCTTCCTCAACCGTTATATATAAACTATTATACCACTATCAGTTGGTTCATGCGCATTGCAATTTGCCTGTCTGCAGATTCCCCTTCTCGGAGGGGCAGGGGTGGGTTCTATAGAACATCTTCATGCGCAGTATTCAATTGATAATGGTATTTGATATAACTCAAATATACGCTGATTCCTGCTTTCATGCAGCCATTGGCGGGATCACCCCGTATGAGTTTTAAATACTCCTGATCTTTAAATAAAACGCTTACTTATATGCGATTACAAAAACTGAGTTACCTGCTGGCCGTGGTGCTGCTGATGGGCTGTGCAGCGCCGGCCGAAGCGCAGTACGAATTAAAGGATGCTTATCCCTCGGTTGAGTTCGACAGACCGGTTGAGGCTGTTTCGGTAAACGACGGGCAGGGCCGGCTGTATGTGGTGGACCAGGAAGGGAAAATTTTCTGGCTTCCGGGCAGCGGAGAAACTCCTGCCCAACCGACCCTTTACCTCGACATTTCAGACAGGGTGAAGGCTGGCGGTGAGATGGGCCTGCTGGGCCTCGCTTTTCACCCCGACTTCAAGCGCAACGGCTATTTCTACGTAAACTACACCACCGACAACCCGCTGCAGACCAGAATCTCGCGGTTTAAGGCCGCGGCAGGCAACAAAGGGCAGGTCGACCCGAAAAGCGAGACTATTTTACTTACTTACGAACAACCCTACCGCAACCACAACGGGGGCAAAGTAACCTTCGGTCCCGACGGCTATTTATATATAGCGGTGGGCGACGGCGGCAGTGGCGGCGATCCGCAGAACAACGGCCAGGACCGCACCAAGCTGCTCGGCAAGATCCTCCGCATCGATGTAAACACCACTTCCGGCAACCTCAAATACGGCATCCCGGCAGATAACCCCTATGCCGGCAACACGGAAGGCTATCGCGAGGAGATATATGCTTACGGCCTCCGCAACCCCTGGAAAATCTCCTTCGACGAGGAAACAGGGCGCTTGTGGGCAGCGGATGTGGGGCAGAACAAGATCGAGGAAATAGACATCATTGAGAAAGGCGGCAACTACGGCTGGCGAATCATGGAAGCGTCGGAATGCTTTGACCCGTCCAGGAACTGCGACAGGACGGGCCTGATCCTGCCTGTGCACGAATACACCCACGCAGACGGCGTCTCCATCACCGGCGGCTTTGTGTACAGGGGCAAGGCCATCCCGGAGTTGCAGGGCAAGTACATATACGCTGACTATGTGAGCGGCAAGGTATGGGCACTGACGCTGAACGGGAGCGGCAAAAAGGCAGACAACACGCTGCTCCTCACCACCGGTTTCCCCGTTTCTTCCTTCGGGCTGGACCAGGACAACGAACTGCTGGTGCTCGGCTATGGCGGCGAGGGCAAACTTTACCGCCTGCACGGGAAGGGCGAATAACTTTCCCAACCAGGCCATCAGGCGGTCTTCCGGTGCGATAGCCATGCTGCGCATTTTTTTCTTACTTCCAGTAGCAGTGTACTGAAAGCAAGGGGGCTTCTGTTCAGGCAGTAGCCCCCTTGCTTTTCTAAAATAAGTGAAACTGTTTATTATTATAGGTACAAGGGTAACATGTACTGTGAGAGAACACGTATCCAAGAAGAAACTTTATTTTATGGATACATACAACTCGAAAATGTCTGATGTGCTTGGTACAAACAACATCTCTCCACCCAGTACGGGATCAAGCCATATAAATGTGGGAGACACTGAGCGCATTGTTTCTTTGGTGGGAGGCGCTTTGCTGGCCTACTATGGACTGAGCAAACCTAATGCAGGCGGCATTGCGATGGCCGCCGTCGGAGGGGCACTTCTTTTCAGGGGCGCAACAGGCTACTGCCCTATGAACGAAGCCTTGGGCCGTGACTCCTCTTCCGGTAGAGACATCACCATCGAGATTACCCGCAGCCTCACCATCAACAAGCCGCGCAGCGAGGTTTTCCAGTTCTGGCGCCAGTTAGAGAACCTGCCGAAATTTATGGAGCACCTGCAGGATGTTCGCCAGCTTGGGCCGAAACGCTCGCACTGGGTGGCCAGAATACCAAAGGGAGTGGGCACGGTAGAGTGGAACGCCGACATTGTGCAGGAGGAACCAGGCAGCTTGATCGCGTGGCGCTCGATGCCCGGTTCGGATATAGACAACGCCGGAGAGGTGAGGTTTACCGATGCGCCGGCAGACAGGGGCACGGTGGTGCAGGCCTCTATTTCGTACAGGGCGCCGGTTGGCGCCGTTGGAGGCAATATTGCGAAGCTGCTGAACCCTACTTTCAGACAAATGGTGGAAAATGATTTACGCCGCTTTAAGCAGCTCTTAGAGACAGGCGAGGTGGTCACTACGGAAGGGCAGCCGGCCGGCAAACGTTAAGGTTGACCTTACGCTATTGTTGTATATATAACCCAGATCACGATGAAAGCACTTTGTTGGAACGGCATCAACGACCTGAAGGTAGAGCGGGTGCCAGACCCATACATTCTGAACGAGGGCGATGCAGTTGTCCGGTTAACCATGTCTTCGGTCTGCGGGTCTGACCTGCACCTGCTCGACGGCTATGTCCCCACCATGAAAGCAGGCGACATTATCGGGCATGAGTTTATGGGGGAGGTGATAGAAGTAGGCCCTGGCGTAAAGAAACTCAAAAGAGGCGATCGCGTGGTGGTGGGCTCTGTGCTCGGCTGCGGCAGTTGCGAGTTCTGCCAATCCGACCAGTGGTCGCTCTGCGACAACTCCAACCCCAACCCGGAAATACTGGAAAAAGCCTATGGCTATGCCGGAGCCGGAATTTTCGGCTACTCCCACGCCTTTGGGGGGTATGCCGGCAGCCACGCGGAATACATAAGGGTGCCATATGCCGACCACGGTGCCTTTAAGGTGCCAGAGGGCGTGAAAGATGAGGCGGCAGTGTTCACCTCGGATGCTTTCCCGACGGGATATATGGCGGCGGATATGTGCGGCATCGAGCGCGGCGACACGGTGGTTGTGTGGGGGGCCGGCGGCGTGGGCCAGATGGCCATGCAGAGCGCCTACCTGTTAGGTGCTGAGCGCGTGATCGCCATCGACCGGTACGGTGACCGGCTGGCAAAGGCCAAACAGTATGCGAAGGCGGAGGTGCTCAACTACGAGGAGGTGGACATACTGGAGGCGCTGAAGGAGATGACGGGCGGCCGCGGACCGGACCGTTGCATCGATGCCGTGGGCATGGAGGCGCACACCACCGGCATGGAGCAGTATTACGACAAAGCGAAGCAGACGCTGCGCCTGCAAACCGACCGGCCAGCCGTGCTGCGGCAGGCGATCATGGCCTGCCGCAAAGGCGGCACCGTTTCGATCGTGGGCGTATATGGCGGCCTGCTGGACAAGTTCCCGATGGGCGCGGCCATGAACAAGGCCCTGACCCTGCGGATGGGGCAGATGTTTGCGCAAAAGTATATCCCAAAGCTGCTGGAACGCGTGGCCGCCGGCGAGGTGGACCCCTCCTATATGCTTACCCACAAATGGACACTGGACCAGGGTCCGGAAGGGTACCGGATGTTCAAGGAGAAAACAGACAATTGCATGCGTGTGGTCTTCACGCCCTCACAATAGCTCGATGGCAGGCCATGCCAACCTTGTGGGAAACTAAGGAACCCTCTTTTAGTTTTTGGGGAGGCGCTGAACCATAGAAAGCGAGGGTAGTTATATAGAAGTCGGGAATAGGATACAGGGCTCCCGTCAGTAGAACATTGGTGCGTAATTTGCTTCAAGGAAGGTTTTAAGAAGAAGATAATGAGTAGATTAACGTTTCTGTTTAGCCTGCTTCTGCTGTTTGCGCTGGCGACCGGGTGCAAGCAGGCCAGCGACCTGAAAGCCTTCTCCGAGGCTAAGTATAGCCTGAAGGAAATGCACAACCTGGAGCTGAACGGCGTGGATGTGATGCAGAAGCGAAGTCCATACGACTTCACTACCAGTGAGGGCGACAGCCTGCTTGCCTCCATTTCTAACAATACCCTGCGTGCCAGCACCACCTTGCTGCTGCAGGTGCAGATGCCGGAGCTGGTAACTGACCGGCAGATGACGATCACGGAAATGAAGTGGCAGCTCCTGGTGGATGGCGAGGAGACGCTGCAGGGCGTGGTGCAGGAGCAGCTGGACTTGCACGAAGGCCTGAACGAGCTCCCGATCCAAACCTCTGTTCTTATGTCGGAGCCGGAAGGCATGCGCAATTACGAAGGCCTCTCCAAGCTCATGACGATGCTCTCCCTGAAAAAAGACCTGCGCCAGCGGCTGAGGTTCCAGATCAAACCAACCGTGCAGACACCGGTGGGGGAGGTGGAGCTGCCGGAGTATATCACCGTCGCGGATCCCTCGAACAGCTGATCTGACAACAGCCGATATATAGAACGCCAGCCACTCCTCGGCTGGCGTTCCATATATCGGCTGTTACGGCTGGGACTCGCTCAGGTAGCCTTGTTTCTGGCGGTTTCCTGCGTCACTTCCAGGGGCTGTGGCCATAAAAGCTGCCCCAGGAACAGACCGGCCACACTTGCCGCCAGGCCATATAGCATTGGGTTGATCTCCGGATCGAGGGACAGTGCCAGCAGCCATATCCCCATGCCTGCCAGCATCGAGGCAATGGCCGCCGCCGGGCTGGTTTTGCGCCAGAACATGCCTGCCACCAAAGGCACGAACAGACTCACCAAACTCAGCGCCGACGATTCACTCACGAGTTCATATATGTTGCTGCGCATCAGCGCCATGGCCAGCGAGACAGCGGCGACCAACAGCACGCTCAGGCGCGAGAGGCGCAGCAGTTTGGCATCCGTCATATCCTTCAATAGCGGGCGCAGCAGGTTCTCACTCAGGATAGAGGCCGGCGCCAGGATGCCGCCGCTGGCCGTGCTGATAATGGCAGACAGCAGCGCGCCGAAGAAAAGCACCTGCAGCAGCAGCGACGACGAACGCAGGATAAGCCCTGGCACCAGCAGTTGCGCATCCTGCAGCAGTAGCTCCGGGTGCAGGTGCCGGGCATAGAGGGCCAGCAGCAACGGCATAAACGCCACCGTCAGGTACAGCACTCCCGCACTGATGGAGGCCGCCACGGCCACCCGCTCCGACTTCGCCGACATCACCCGCTGAAACACATCCTGCTGCGGAATAGAGCCAAGGCCAATCGTGATCCATAAGCCGAGGTAGTTAAGCCAGCTCACCGCGTCCCGCTCCCCGGGTACAAATCGCATAAAACCGTCGGGGAGGCCGTTAGTCACCTGCTGCAACGGCACCTGCTGCGTCAGTTCCCAACAGATATAAAGCAGGCCCCCAATGATCATCACAGTCTGCACAAAGTCCGTGATCGAGACAGACCACATGCCGCCCAGGAAGGTATAGCCCACCACGATGCCGCTGCCGATCAGGATGCCACTGGTGGTGGAGATGCCGAAAACCTGGTTCATCACGATGCCGAGCGCCACCATCTGGGCCGCAATCCAGCCGAAGTAGGAGATGACCATGAAAAACGCAGCCAGCTGCTCGGTGGTTTTGTTGAAGCGCACGCGGTAGTAGTCCCCGAGCGTGAGCAGGTTCATGCGGTAGAGGCGCTTGGCGAAGAAAACGCCCACCAGCACCAGGCACAGCGCCGCCCCGAACGGGTCCTCGATCACGCCCAGCAAGCCGTTCGCAGCAAACTCAGAGGAAGCGCCCAGCAGCGTTTCGGAGCCGAACCAGGTGGCAAACACCACCGTGGTGGAGATATAAAAGGGAAGCCGGCGGCCCGCCAGCAAAAAGTCTTTGGTGTTGTGCACGCGGCGCGATGCCCAGTACCCTATCCCCATGTTGAAGAGCAGGTAGAGCAGCACAAAAAGGATCAGCATGGCAAAACTGTTTTGCCGGCTAAAATAAGCAGAACATCGCGTCTGGCAAGTGGTAAAATAGAATAGCGATCCCAGCAGCGTAAAATAGTGATCCTACAGGTAGATAAGATGACACGAAAGTGAAAAACGAGGCCACTATAACAGGGGCTGACCCGGCAGCCGCCACCTGCTCCTGCAGGTAGGAATCACGCGATTCTCCACATACCCCCTGGGTGTAGATGGAATAGAAGCCCCTGACTGGAAGGGGCATTGTGGAAGAGGCCGTCTTTCTGGCAGAATATTTGCAACAGCGATACCATCTGTGATACTACAGCGTTTACAGCCACCGTTTGACCTATACCGAACTTTCAAATCCTCTTCTGATGCAACAATACCTGAAAAGCCTGACATTGCTGCTATACCTGGCCTTGGCCCCTTTGTTCGGGCCTGTTGCCATAGCTGCCACCCCCAAACCGGAGGCCCCTACAACCGTTGCCGGCGCCCGCGACATTGTGCAGGAGATTATCAACGTGATCGGGTTGAAGCCGCGCTTTGAGCTGCAGCCCGCAGATATCGACAATGCCGCTGCCGTGGTATACAATGGCGAGCGCTATATCCTCTATAATGAGCGTTTCCTGGACGCGATCAACAATGCCGTCCACACTGATTGGGGCGGTGTGAGTATACTGGCGCACGAGATTGGGCATCACCTCAACGGACACACGCTCAGCAGAAGCGGCAGCAACCCGGAGGATGAACTGGAAGCGGATGAGTTCTCTGGTTTTGTGCTCCGCAAGATGGGCGCCAGCAAGGCGGAGGCCCAGGCAGCGATCGAACTGCTCTCGGAGGAGGAAACCTCCAGAACACACCCTGGCAAGAGGTATCGTCTGGCCGCGATCAGCAAAGGCTGGCAAACCGCCAACGACCAGCTGCTGGCCAGTGCAAAGGGGCCGCAGCCGGATAACCGCGGCATAGTTTCCCAGAACCGGCCTGCGCAGCAGCGCCCGGCCGCAGCCACGCAGCGCGTGGCCCTGGACAGCCGCAGTGTGCTGACGCGGGTAAATTTTAACAAGGCGCCCCAGGAGCAGTTTTACCTCACTACCCGCTACAATCTGGTGCATATGACGGAAGACGGCGTGCAGGTAATCGGCAGGCTGGCCAAAACGAATAACCCCGATTACCCTTACTATTTTGAGAGTGACTTCCTGGACACCATCTTTGTCACGGATGAGGGGTATCTCGTTAACAAACGCGGGCAACGCGTAGGGCACCTGTCTTAAGCAGTAAACTAACTGAGTTCAAGAGCCATATCCCTTTCGGGTGTGGCTTCTGTTTTATCGGGCGATATGCGCAGCTTTTTATATCTTGCTTTCTCAAAAACCTGACGCGAACCTCTGCTACACCATGAAAAATACGTTCATTCCTGCCGCCATCCTGGCCTTTGCCGCTTTTCTCACCTCCTGCGACGAAGGAGGCAGGTGCCTAAAAGGAGAGGGGGACACTGAAACACGCACATTGGATATAAGCCGGTTTGAGGGTGTGCGCGTCAGCGGCAGTACGCGTGTTTTCATCACCAGGGGCGACCGGCAGGGCGTAGAGGTAAAGGGCCAGCCCAATATTCTGGACGAGATGGAAACAGCGGTGGAGGATGGCGTCTGGGAGATCGCCTTCAACCGCTGCCTGCGTGACTATGAGACGGTAGCGGTCTATATAACCGTGCCCGCGCTGACCTCGGCAAGCGTGGGAGGCTCCGGCTACGTGGAGCTGGAGGACGAGTTTACAAGTGACGCATTCGATGCCAGCGTGTCCGGCTCCGGTGATTTGAAGCTGAGACTCGACACCGACCGCCTGACTTCCCGTATCAGCGGGTCCGGCACAATACATACAGCAGGCGAAGCCGAACGGCACAGTATTTCCATATCCGGCTCCGGCAACAACAACAGCTTTGATCTCCGGGCGATGGAGACGGAAGTGGATATTTCAGGGTCGGGGCAGGCGGAGGTGGCCGTGCGGAACAGCCTGGACGTTGAGATAAGCGGAAGCGGGCGCGTGTACCACAAAGGCAACCCCAGGGTGAAGGCCGATGTGTCCGGCTCCGGAAAAGTAATCAGTAAATAAAGAAGCGCATAGAAGTATATGAAACATAAGATTGCAAATTACACGCTGGTGCTGGCCCTGTTGCTGGTCAGCTTTGCCTGTAAAACGAGGAGTGACGTAGAGGCTTTTAAAGAGGCGGACTACAAACTGCAAAGTGTGGACCGGGTGGAGGTGAACGGCGTAAACTTCCTGAAAAAAGGGGTGCAGGATTTTTCGTTCAATGATGCCGCCCGGCTGTTTTCGGCTTTTTCGGACAACAGCCTCAAAGCTGTCTCCACCATTGGTTTAAACGTAGCGCTGGGCGAGGGGCACGAGGAACGCACCATGACCGTGACGCAGCTGAAGTGGCAGTTGCTGGTGGATAACGAGCAGGCAGTGAGTGGCCTGGTAACGGAGCCCGTGGAGTTGAAGAACGGCCTGAACATCATTACCGTCAGCTCGCCCCTCAAACTGACGGAGGTGAACGGAAGCCCAGACCTGAACAGCCTGCTGCAGTTGGCCTCGCTCCTGAACCAGGACAAGTCAAACCGGCCCAGCATCACCCTGCAGATAAAGCCGACGATCTTAACTTCCGTCGGTCCGTTCGAGGTCCCGGCTTTTATCAACATCAAAGACAGCAAATAGGTCGGCCGGTGTGAGCCGGTTAACTCAGCTATATAGAAACAGCCACCCCCTATGAAAAAAATCCTTGCCTTCTCGCTGTTGCTCGCCCTCCCGTTTATGGGAGTGGCCCAGCGCCACGAACTAAATAAAGCGCTGCTGCTGAAGGATGTACAGGTGCTTTCCGCTGATTCGATGCAGGGGCGGCAGAGTGGGAGCGCGGGCAACAAACTGGCGCAGGAGTATATCCTGCAGCGCTTCCGGCAGGTAGGCCTCAAGCCGTTCGGGGAGGATTACAGGCAGTTTTTCCGCATTGGGGGAAAGCGGCTGGTGGTGGAGCGGGCAGTGAACCTGGTGGGGTATATACCGGGTAAATCTGAAAAGGCCATTGTCGTGACGGCACACTACGACCATGTGGGGCAGCGCGACGGGCATATATATAACGGTGCCGATGACAACGCCTCCGGCGTGGGTGCCCTTTTGGCCGCAGCCGGTTATTTTGCACAGCATAAACCCAAGCATACGCTGATTTTTGCGGCGCTCGACGGAGAGGAACTTGGCCTGCAGGGGGCTAGCGCTTTCCTGGGAAACCCGCCCGTGCCGCTGCAGAACATCCTGCTGAACGTAAACCTGGACATGCTCAGCATCAACGATAAAGGGGAGCTATATGCCAGCGGCGCTTACCACAACCCGCAGCTGAAACCATACCTCGAGCAGGTGAAGCCCCTGCCGCAGGCAAAATTAGTGCTGGGCCACGACCTGCCGGACCAGGGCCACGACGACTGGACATCGCAGTCAGACCACTACCCGTTTTACAAGCGCGGTATTCCGTTTGTCTATTTTGGGGTGGAGGATCATCCGCATTACCACAAGCCGACAGACGATTACGTGCAGGTGAACAAAGCCTTCTACCCGGATGCGGCGGCACTGGTCCTGGATTTTATCCGGATCATAGATGCCAACGCAGACAAACTGAGGGACAGGAAGTAGCGGTGGTGTAACGCCAAAGATATATATTGACATCAAATATCGCAGGAGCAGCCATGCCTACATGGCTGCTCCTGCGATATGGAGCGGGTGTCGTTCCTGTGCGTTTTAGTATATATATTAGCTTATTTAGATATAAAGATGAAATAATCGTTTTTTGTCCATCTTTATATCTGCTCAGCCGTAAATAGGGGAAACTGAAGCGCTGCTCTGCCGCATGATTGCCTTCACGGCTATATATAATCGGCTCAGCCTTCCGTGCGGCAGTCTCCCTTGGGAGATACAGCCATGAGAACTATTTGTGTACCTCAATCATGCAAACCCTGTCTTACCTATGAACGGGAAACTTTACCCTTTCCTCCTATTCCTTTGCCTGACCATCTTTACCTCCAGCAACGCTGCCGCACAATCCCTGTTCGGCGGGAAGCACAGCGTCAGTAAAATGCCCGAACGCGGCATTGTAGTCGTGCTGGGAGGGGGCGTGACAGCCGTGAAGAGTAATATCTGCGGCAGCCCAAGCTGTAACGAGTTCGGCCCGAACGTAAGTGTGGGAGCCCTTTACAAGATGACGCCCTACCTCGGCGTGAGCGGCCAGGTTGACTATGCCCGTTTAGGCGCGACGGAGAAGGGGCCGCAACGCCCGCTCAATATTTCCTTTCGGTCAGAAGTGATCGGGGTAACCGGCACAGCGGTGGTAAACCTGCTGGATAGCTATGCCGGCGGCTTTGGCTACCGCTCGCTGCGCAAGCGCTTCATTGTACCCTATGCCAGGGTAGGCGCTGGTTTCGTTTACTATACGCCTACTTCGTTTCCGGGGCAGGGCGACCTGCAAGACTCCCAGGTAACCTATGATCCGGCGCGGAAATACCCTGCGCTTGCCGTGGTTATCCCGTTCGGCGGGGGGCTGAAATTCAGGCTGAATGACGAGTTCAGCGTTGCCACCGAGCTGATGTACCACATTACTACCACCGATTACCTGGATAACATCGGCCCGGAACTGCACCCTGCGCTCACCAAGGACCATTATGGGATAGCGTCTGCCAAACTGATGTACACGCCCCGTATCCAGAATAAAATCTTTTCGCGTAAGTACTCCCGCAAATAGCCCTACACTTCGCTGCTCCCGTAGAGGAAAAAGCGGATAAGCCGCCTTCTATTACTGCGCAGCCGTGTCCGCACTTCACTAACAAACCTAAGACTATGAAAACAGAAGACAAGAAGAAGCTGTGGTGGCTGGCGGCAGGCGCGGGTGCCTTATTGGCCGCGCGCAGTGTCAGCAGGAAAATGACCGCCTACGACTTTAATAACAAAACCGTGCTTATTGCCGGCGGGTCGAGGGGACTTGGGCTGGTAATGGCCCGGCAACTGGCCGCCGAAGGGGCCCGCCTCGTGCTGTGCGCCCGCGATGCATCCGAGCTGGAAAACGCGCGCATGGAACTGGCTGGAAACGGGGCCGAGGTACTGGTGCAGAAATGCGACGTGACCGTGCAGCAGGAGGTGATCGATATGGTCACGAACGTGCAGAACGAGTTTTACCCGATAGATGTGGTGATCAACAACGCGGGCATCATACATGCCGGGCCTGTGACGGAGATGAACATAGAGGACTTCGACGAGGCGATCAAAACCCATTACTGGGCGCCAATCTATACCACAATGGCAGTGCTGCCGGCCATGAAGGCACGCGGCGGGGGTATGATTCTGAATGTGGCCTCCATCGGGGGCAAGATTAGTGTGCCGCACCTGGTGCCGTACAGCGCCAGTAAGTTTGCGCTGGTGGGGCTTTCGGAAGGGCTGCGGGCAGAGCTGAAGAAGTATAACATAAAGGTGACCACTGCCACGCCGGGGCTGATACAGACAGGCAGCACCGGCCACGCCTATGTAAAAGGCCAGCATAAAAAAGAGTACGCGCTGTTTAAGATTATGGACTCGAGTCCGCTGACGTCAATGAGCGCGGAGGCCACTGCCCGGCAAATACTCGATGCCCTGCGCCATGGCGACGCGCAGGTGACCACCACGCTTCCAGCCAAGTTTGGCGCGCTGCTGCATGGTCTTTCCCCGGAGCTGATGACAGACTTGTTCGGCTTTGTGAACAGGCTGCTGCCCGGCGAGGGCGGGATCGGGAAGAACAGAGCCAAAGGGTATGAAAGTGAGTCCGAGCTGTCAGAGTCGTTCCTGACAAAGCGGACGCAGCAGGCGGCACAGCGAAACAACGAATAAGCTTCATTAACCAGTATATATAAAAGAAGCGGCAGGCCCTTTGCATCTGCCCCAGGTACCCTATGGAAATCAAGAAAAAGGAATGCGCTTACGACGGCTATTTTAAGATCAATAAACTGACCGTCTCACAGAACGGGCATACATTTACGCGCGAGCAGTTTGACCGGGGAAACGCCGTCGCCGCGCTCGTTTTTGATACCGAAAAACAGGAATACATCCTGACCAGGCAATTTAGGATCGGGTCTGAGTCAGAGTTGATCGAGGTGGTGGCCGGCATGGTGGACGAGGGGGAGGAGCCAGAGGAAAGCATCAGGCGGGAAATAGCGGAAGAAATCGGGTACCTCGTTGACCGGCTAGAGCACCTCTACAGCTTCTACTCCTCGCCGGGCGGCAACACCGAGCGGGTGGAGCTGTATTACGCGGAGGTGTCTGAGCAGTATGCAGGTGGCGGAGGCAACGCCCACGAGCACGAGCAGATAGAAATCCTGCGCTACCCGGCGCAGGAGCTGGATGCCCTGGTGACGCCTGACGCCAAAACGATCATCGCGCAGCAGTGGGCAAAGCTCCAGCGGAAATAACCGGTGATGCCCTATATAAAGGGTGCGCGAACGTGCAATCTTCTGTTCGCGCACCCTTTATATATAAGCAGCCTATATATACTATATATAAACACCTGGTTAGCCAATCGCCATTACTCCGTGCTGCCCTGCAACATACTCTGTGTGTCAGCAGCGCCTTCCAGTGTCAGGTACTCCGCCTGCAGGGTCCGGATCTTCAGCTTATCCGCCGTCCTGAGCTGGCCCTCGATCTCGCCGCGGCGCTGGTTTAGCTGGCTGTACACGTAATCGACGTAATCCCAGTCATTTTGGGTCCAGGTGCGGCGGTTTGTTCGCACTTCTCCCATAAATGTCAGGTATGCTTCCCGAATGTTCTCCGGCTTCACCTTGTCCAGGTTTTGGTAATCGCGCAGAAGCCTTTCCCGCCACTGTGCCAGCTCGGCAGGGGCGAGCGGTTGTTGCTGCCTGCGCTCCTGGCGCTCTTCCCAGCGCTCGTAGCGGCTCTGCAGCTCCCTGTACTCTTCCTTTGATTCTGCTGAAAGGCTGTCGAACTTCTGCTCCAGCCTGGCATTCCGCTCGCGCAGTTCTTCGCGTACGGCAGGCCACTCGCGGCGGATGGCGGTATCGCCTTTCTCCGTCTGCCGGTTAAGCCACGCCCTGAACTCCTCCAGTTCGTCCTCAGCCGTGTTTCCTGTTTTGATAACGCGGGCAGTATCCCCCTTTTCAGCGGTGTCTACCGTAATTTCTTCTGTTCCTTCCACCTCCCTTCGGCCTTCGCAACTCCAGAGCCCGATGCTGAGGCAGAGGATGACAATATAGCGGATGAATAGTTTTAAAGTGTCCATAGTTTCTTTTTAAGGAATTATCCTGCTCTTTTTACGCAAAGCATTACCTGAAGATACTAAGGGGTGGCGAGCAACGGTACGTCTTTGCTGATGCCATCCCCGTAGGCGTAGTGCTCATTTACCGTCACCGGAAGCCTGCCACGTGCCGCAATCTTGCCGAAAATAAGGCTGGCGGCGGCCTCCTGGGCATGAAAGTGGGGCTGGTAGGCCATGATCAGCGCCCGGCTTTTCTCGATGTCGGGGAACTGGGTCAGGGCGTAAGCATTATCAAACAGGGTGATCACCGCTTTATCAGACCTTGCCAGCTTTTGAACCAGCGCCGCCGCCTCCTTTGAGTAGCCGAGGTTGTTGCTGGGCCGGATGCTAGGGCCATATAGCCCCACCAGCACGACATCGAACCGCTGCAGCTTTTTCCAGAGCTTTCTTGTTTCCTTAATATTGGCTTTGCGCGAAAGAACAAAGTCGGTGGTGGTGGCGTGCTCCTTCACCTCGCGCTGGAAGGAAGTGGTGCGCCTGGCGCCGACCGAGAGGGTGGCAATGCGGGTCCTGCGGCGCTGCCTTACGGGCAACATGCGTTTCCTGTTGTTCAGCAGGGTAATGGCCGCCTCTGCTATCACGTGGTTGGTGCTGTCGGCGGCGGACGTGTTCAGGTCTTCGTACAGGTTTGTCAGGTCAATGGGCTTGTACTTGTCCAGCCCCACCCACTGCTTGGCCGCTAGCACGCGTTTGCAGCGCCTGTCAATCTCAGCCTGTGTCAGGTCACCGCGCCTGATGGCCGCCTTGATTGCCCGGATGGCCCGAGGCACGCTGTTGAGCCGCTCCAGCACATCATTGCCGGCCATCAGGGCGCGCACCTCTGCCTCGCCGGGGGCGAAGTACTTTGTCACGCCTTTCATAACCATGGCATCCGTAAACACCAGCCCCTCGAAATCCATATGCTTTTTGAGTAGGCCTGTCACAATGGGCCTGGAGAGCGTTGAAGGCAGGTTGGCGGTACTGTCGAGGCCGGGAATGTGCATGTGGGCCACCATCATACCTCCGAGGCCATATTCGATCAGCTGCCGGAAGGGATATAACTCGAGTGAGTCGAGGCGCTGCCGATCAAAGGAAATAACTGGCAGGTCGTGGTGGGAGTCCACGTCGGTGTCGCCGTGGCCGGGGAAGTGCTTTGCCACCGCGATAATGTCGTTCTGCTGCATCCCCTGCATATAGGCAAGGCTTTTGCCGGCCACGTCCAGCCGGTTCTCACCGAAAGAGCGGTAGCTGATCACCGGGTTTTTGGGGTTGTTGTTGATATCGGCTACGGGTGCGAAATTGACGTGCATGCCGAGGCGCTTGAACTCTGCCGCTATCTGCGCTCCCATGTTATAGATCAGCCCGTTGTCGGCCACGGCACCCAACATTTGCTGAAACGGGTACTGCACGGTGCTGTCAAGGCGCATGCCCACGCCTGTTTCTGCATCCATAGAAATCAGCAGCGGAACTTTTGCCGCTGCCTGGTAGCTGTTGGTGAGCCTGGCCTGCCGCACCGGCCCCCCCTGGAAAAAGATAATACCCCCGACCTTGTACTGCTTTATCAGCCGCATCACATCTGCTTCGTACGCCGGGCCTTTGTCTGAGAAAGCTTCAATGATCATGAGCTGCGCGATGCGTTCTTCCGGCGACAGGGTGTTGAAAACAGAATCCACCCAGGCTGACTCCGGCTCCTGCAGGGCCCTGATTAGTGAGACAGGGCGTTCGTAGGGTACCCGCTCCACCGCCAGGACGGGAACCGGCTTGGCACTGGCTGCGTGCTGTTGGTTGCCTTTGTCAGAGGATTCGTTGCAGGAAAGCAATAGCACCGGCAGAAGCGCCAGCGTTAGCAGGCGCTGAAGGTGAGAAAAGGTACTATGTTTTATCTGAAGCATAGTTTTGATTAAACGCCACATGCTCCTGCTTTCTTGTGCAGATGCCCTCTCCGGCCATGCGTCAGGCCTGAACAGGGGCGGGGGCTTTACACCACCAGCCGTAGCGGATCGTTGATGGAGCCACTACTTTACGAGAAAATCCTAAAAGTAGATTAAGTTATATACCTCCCTTTTTGTTTAGAAACTTTATCTTTCCTGAAAAAGCAGGGGCTGAAACGGCTCCCGACCATACCCATGGCAACATTTTTTTCTGACCAACACACCGTCGACCTGCACGAGCAGCAGACAGATTTCGGCTACAGCTTCCTGCCTGGCACCTTGTTTGCCGCACTGCTGGCGCTTATAGGCCTGCTCAGCTACCTGACGGAGGCCAACCTGACATGGCTTGGGGTGCTGCCGCGCAATTTCTTTGGGCTGATTGGCATCGTGACAAGCCCGCTTATCCATGGCGACCTGCTGCACCTGCTCTCCAATGCTTTTCCGCTGGTGCTGCTGTCAGGGTTCATCCTGTTTCTGCACCGCAGGGTAGCTACGCGCGTTTTTTTGCTGGTCTATCTCCTGAGCGGCATCCTGACGTGGCTGATCGGCCGGCAGGCCTACCATGTGGGGGCAAGTGGCATCGTGTACGGTTTGGCGGGCTTCCTGCTGTTCAACGGGTTTCTGCGACAGAACCGAAGCGCGATGGCTGTTTCGCTGGCGGTGCTTTTTTTATACAGCGGCCTGTTCTACGGCCTATTTCCAAACGAGGAGCGGGTATCGTGGGAGGGGCATGTGGCGGGGCTGCTGTCGGGGTTGGTGGCTGCGATGGTATATGGCGAGGGTAACCCGAAGCCGGCAGGTGCGGCGCCCATAGCGCCCGGCATTGTGCAGCGGCACATGAGCAACACACTGGGGCACCACTACCATTACTACGGCATCCGGTACACGGTGTCGGCGACTGCAAAAGAAAAGCGTGAAAGCTACACGTATAGCCTGGACCCGGCCACCGGAATTGCACAAATGCCAACCAAGTATGCCGCTGTTTCGTCTACTAAAAGGAAATAAACAGCAATGCAATGGCAGAGGAGCAACAGGATAAGCCTTTTATATATAAACAGCAACAGCACCAGAGAGGAGATTACGCGCACGAACCGGAAGTAACGCAGACTGCGCAGGAGAAGAACAACGACGATAGGCAGCAGGAGGGCAAGGAAAGCAAGTGGCCCCTGATCATCACCGTTCTGCTCATTGCCGCCCTGGTTGCTTCCTACTTCATCTTCCCCGGTTTTCAGCGGGAGGTGCAAAATGCGTGGGACGTGCTTACGAGCGGTGACGAAAAGCGCATCTCGGAGTGGGTGAGTCAGTTTGGGTTCTGGGGGCCGTTCTTTATTGTGCTGGCCATGATCGCCCAGATGTTCCTGCTCGTGATAAACGTGGTGGCGCTGATGCTGGTGGCCATCATCGCATACGGGCATTTCTGGGGATCGCTTATTGCCATTGGTGCTGTGGCCGTTGCCTCAACAGTTGGTTACTGGATCGGGCGCAGTGTGGGCGAGGCCGGTGTCAGCAAGCTCATCGGCAGGAAAACAGAGCGCAAAGTGACCACGTTTGTAGATGATTATGGCGTATGGGCTATCATCATTGCCCGCATATCTCCATTCCTGTCGAACGATGCCGTGAGCATAGTGGCGGGACTCGCCCGCATGGGCTACCTCAAATTCATGGGGGCGACCCTGGCGGGTATTGTGCCCCTTACGGTGCTGCTCGCCTGGCTCGGGCAGAACAACGACCGCCTGAAGTCCGGCCTTATATGGGTCTCAGCCGTCAGCCTCGCGGGCTTCATCGCCTACATCGTTTATGACAAGTACTTCCATAAAAAGAAATCCTGATTACAAACTTTTCGACGCGGCCAAGCACTGCGAGACCCTGACGCAAGCTTCCTGAACCTCTTCTTTCCCGAAAGGCTGAAAATGTTCCACGCATTAAGCAGGCGCTTCAGCCAGGAGCTGCTTTATCGGTGTTCTAAATAAATTAGCTATATACCTACATCTGTGTATTAAGACGAAAGCATATAGTGTAAAATCTATAAATAAAATTACAAAATATATTATTAAAATATTAATGCGGGCTGATTCTGCTAATTTTGCTTATCCTGGCCTATAAAGCTGTATAATAAAACCATTCTGTTTAGCTGTCGTTAAAGCGGGTTATTGCAAATTAAACCGATGTTCCACGAAAAGGATAGCTTATGTTTAGGACAAAATTACTCGCTGCCGCGTTTTCCATTCTTGTAGCAGTGGCTGAAGAATTTTCCTTATTTAACGAAGAATCCCCGGCACTCACAACCGAACAAAAAGACAACGAACTGAAAGAGACCATATGGAAGCTGAGAGCTCCCGCCCGTACCATATCACAAATCGAACAACCGACCACCGAAACCATCACTGTCTCCGCTTCTGTATACTTCCCCGTGCCGGGGCAGACGGACTCAACCCCGTTTATCACCGCTGATGGCTCGCGCATCAACGAAAAAAACCCGAAAAAGCACCGCTGGATAGCTGTGTCCCGTGATCTGCACAGCCGTTGGGGCGGCGAAATCAGCTACGGCGACTCCCTGCAGGTTACCGGCCTCTCCCATGAACTGGATGGCATGTACATCGTGCGGGATATCATGAACCGCCGCATCCGCAACCGTATTGATATACTGGTGGGTGAAAAAGATAAAGTAATGGGATACTGGGACGAAGTACAGATTGCCAAACTGAATTAACACCCGCTTTATATCTAACCGAACATCTTTCTGCGCCGTACCCTATGCAGTAGCCACAGCAGGGGCTGTGGTGCGCTAGCTAGTAGATATGGGGGAAAAGAAACTGCCGCAAGATCCGGAGAAGCAGGAACTGGAGAATGAGCGCTATGAGTTGCTCGACAGGCTGCAAAACGGCTTGGAGATACCGATGGTGGTGCTGGGTTTCATCTGGCTGGTGCTGCTGGTGGTTGAGCTTATCTGGGGCCTGAGCCCGGTGCTGCAACTGATCAACAACGTTATCTGGGGTATCTTTATCCTGGACTTCGCCCTCAAGTTTACCCTGGCCCCGCGAAAGCTGCGCTTCCTGCAGCAGAATGTGCTCACCACTATTTCCCTTGTTGTTCCTGCCCTGCGGCTCTTCCGCATTACCCGCGCTTTCCGGCTGATCGGCACGGTGAGGGCAACGCGCGGCCTGCGCCTGGTGAAAGTGGTCGGCTCCGTGAACAGGAGCATGCGCAGCCTGGGCAAGGCCATGTCGCGGCGTGCGTTCGGCTATGTTGCGGCCCTAACCCTGGTGGTGATAACGGCGGGCGCAGCGGGCATGTACGCCTTTGAGAACGAGCATGGCCTTACGACCTACGGCGAGTCTGTGTGGTGGACGGTGATGCTGCTGACCTCCATTGGCAGCGACTATTTCCCGGTGACGCCGGAAGGTCGCGTGCTGTGCCTGTTGCTGGCGATGTACGGTTTCGCTGTGTTTGGCTACTTTACCGCCACGCTCGCCACGTTCTTCATCGACAGCGATGCGGGGAGCGAGGAGACTGAAATGGTAGGTGCGCGGCAGGTGAAGGCGCTGCATCATGAGATAAGGCTGCTACGCGAAGAGCTGCAGGCGGTGCTGGAACAGCAGGAGCAGCGCCCTCCGAGTCCTAACAACCCTCCACCCAATTTATAAACGCCTGCCTAAGTATATACCGGGTGTTTTCTCTTACAACTGTTGCTTTACAACACCCTGCGGCTGAATCTATATATATAGATTGATATCCTTTCAGGAGGCTTCTTTATTAGCTAAATAGACAGGACATATGCTGCTTGCCTGGGACCAGGTATATATGGGTGAACAGATTTTATAAACTATATCCTGCCGGACTATATGATTCCGGCTTATGCGCGGTGCCGTTTGACGGCACGGCCGCATTCGTTATTATTGCAGCTTTCATAACTACAGGACGAGATATGACACGCAAAGAAGCTTCTGAAGTACTGAGAAGCATGACGAAAAGCGACAGCCTGTTGCGCCACGCCCGCACCGTGGAGTTGGTGATGCAGGCCTATGCCCGGAAGTTAGGGGAAGACGAAAACAAATGGGCCATTGCAGGCCTGCTGCACGATGCCGACTACGAGGCCTATCCGGAGCAGCACCCGGGTGTGATCGTGCGCCTGCTGCGCGAGCGCGGGGAGGAGGAGATCGCACACGCCATATCGGCGCACTACACCCACTGGGGCGTTAGCTACGACACCCTGCTGGACAAGGCGCTGATTGCATGCGATGAGGTGACAGGGTTTATCGTGGCCTGTGCGCAGGTGCGGCCAGACAGGCTACAGGGGCTGGAGGCGAAGTCCGTGGTCAAGAAGCTCAAGCAGAAAAGCTTCGCCGCCTCCGTTGACCGTGACGAAGTAAGTAAAGGCGCCGCCCTGTTTGGGGTAGACCTGCAGGAACATATAGGCTTCATCATCGGGGTGCTGCAACAACACCATCAGGAACTCCAGCTTCAGCCGCAGGCAAGCGCCTGATAAAGCAAAATACCTTTTCGTGGCGGGCAGCTGAAATATATTAGCTACCCGTCCTTTTACAGGCTGTATTCCCGCAGGATCGCATGGCCTTCCGGGTCATCCCGGGCTTCTACTACTTCGTTGATCACAAACTGTATTTCCTCCTCCGTCCAGTTTTCCTTTTCGGCTGCTTTCACAAAGAGGTCAAGGGCGGTGAAGCGGGAGCCCTGGGGTGGTAAGGTGGCTTTTACTTTTTTCCGAATGCGCATGGTTCTTTGCTTATGCTGCAAATGTACGAATGTGAAAGTTTTCTTCGAATAAAATACAGGGAGGTATCTGCCTGAGTTTAACCAGCCCTATCGGTGACTTCCTATGCTCCTGCAGCTTCTGCAGCATCCGGCGGCCCTTTTTAGGCTTAACTCTTTACCAGATTGGCCGTTGATAAGACAGTAGCTTGTTAGCAGAACGCCCATGGAGAAAGAGATTTTTACATTTGATGACTTACAGCGGCTTGACGAGCTTACGGTGATGCATTATGCCGTACCGGTTATTGTGCTGTCGGTGGTGGGCGAGTGGCTGGTGGGGCTTTACAGAAAGCGTAACTCCTACCACAAAACAGAGTTTATGTCGGCCCTTACCATTGGTGCCGTAAACACGGTGCTGAGCGGAGTGCTGAAGGTATGGCTTTTTGGCGTAGCGCTATATGTCTACAACATGGTGCCCTGGGCCATGCCGCGTGCCTGGTGGGGCTTTATCGTCTGTTTTATAGCCGTTGATTTCTGCCGCTACTGGGCGCACCGCATCGCGCATGAGCAGCGCTTCTGGTGGGCCACCCACGTTACGCACCACTCCTCCGAGCGGATGAACTTCTCGGTGTCTTTCCGCACCAGCTGGACGCAGCACATTAAATTCATCTTCTTCCTGCCCGTGCCCCTGCTGGGCATCGACCCGTTTACCTTCTTTATATGTCACCAGGTGGCGGTGCTGTACCAGTTTTTTGTGCACACCGAGCTGGTGAAGAAACTGCCTGCGCCCATCGAGTATATTTTCGTGACGCCCTCGCACCACTGCGTGCACCACGGCTCCAATGCGAACTATATCGATAAGAACTATGGCTCCACGTTCATTATCTGGGACAGGATGTTTGGCACCTTTGTGCCGGAAGTGGAGAAGCCTATATATGGCCTCACCAAACCTGTTACCTCCTTTAACCCCGTGTACCTTGTTTTCCATGAGTGGGTCGATCTTGTGAAGGACCTGAAGCATGCCAGGTCAGTAGGGGAGGTGTTCCGGTTACTGTTTTACCCGCCCGGGGCCGTGGTGACAGAGCACCAGCGGCTGAGTTTGCAGCAGGAGACAGCTGTAAAGGGGGAGGTTAAAGAGATGCAAATAGCAACGGCAGACACGGCCGAAGTCGCCTAAAAATCAATTCAATTTGAAGTCAACTGGGCAGGTAGGTAATCCATGTAGCTTTCCCTATATTGTGCTGCAGGTTTCCGTTGGGAGATGGAGCGGTGGAGCCCTTATAGTGGGAGTAGTATTCCTTCTATATGATAGCTATGAGTTATTAAAACAATAAGATGCACAAGTTTGACGACTTAATATACAGAAGTACAGCATTTGCTTTGAATGCATTGGAAGAAGCGAGTTTAAAAGTGTTAAATGAACTACAAACAGGGGCATCTACTATTGCTGTTAAGAATCTACAAATGATTCAATTACAAAAAGTGATATTGGCTACTGGTATGTTTTCCTTATTTGAATCAATATTGCAAGAAGAGTTATCATGTCAAGATGGTTTCAAAGAGGCTAAAAAGATACTTAGTAAAAAAGGGAAGAATGAACTTCACGATCGTTTCATTGACTTCTATTATGCTATCAATGTACTTAAACATGGCAAAGGAAAGAGTTATAATGCTCTGGTTGCAAAATCTGGGTTATTACCGTTTAAGATAAAAATACCGGAAGAAAATTTCTTTGAAGAAGGAGATGTTTCAGAAGTTTCTACATTAATAGAGGTTGATAATCAATTCGTTTTAAACTGCGCAGAATTAATAGAGCAAGTTTCTAAAGAGATAAGAATTGAATAATAACAAACCATAACAACAGCTAGGGTAGCTACGCCACAGCAAAGCCCAGCACGTTAAAGCCAAAAAAACCATAAGCCATGTTGAAAGGATTAGCTATATTATTTGTGGCTGCAGTAGCGCTATATTGGCTATTTTACCCATTCTTAAAAAACACCGTTAAAAGGAAAAAGCTGATGAAGTGGTTTTTCATTATATATGCCATCGCTGCTGCTTTCTCCATTATCGGAACCTTCTTCCTGGATTAGCGATGCTCTGAAGCAATCCAAACAGTAAAAGTCCCGGCTGCACCCTGTATAGGAGGTGCTGCCGGGACTTTTACTTCATTCCATATATATATATATATGGAATGAAGCTCAGTTTATATATACCTTCCCCTACGGCAGATATGCTTTAGTAGCTCTCCTGGTAGGGAAGCCCCTGCTGACGGGAGGTGGGGTTGCTCTGGGCCTCGGGGGGCACGCCCATCTTCTCCTCGCGGCGCTGCTGGTACTGCTGAAACTGAACCGGCGACAAAACATCCTTCAGCTGCGACAGCCTTGTCTCACTGATCACATCCATCTGCTGCACCATCTGGCGCGGGTCTTTCAGGTACTTTGCTTTGGCTGCCTCGGCATGCTGCATGCTGGTCAGGTTAATGGCTTTTACTTTCTGCGCCTGGTCGGGCGTCAGGCGCAGGTGCGAGGCCATGCTTTTCGTTATCTCCTCAGCGCGCTGCTCCATCGTTTTCGGGGCCGCCTGGGTTGTCTTTGCCTTTGGCTTGGCGGCAGTTGTCTGTGCGAAGCTGGCGGTGGAGGCCAGGGCAAAAAACAGAGCGAAGGTTAGTTTCTTCATAAGGCAATTGATTTCTTCCGGTGCTTAAAACAATTATCGTTCCGGTTTAGAGCAGCCGGGGCTACAAAAACAAAACGCGCGCTAACAATAGTTCGGAGGCGTAAGGTTAGCTTTCGCTGTAAAAATAAACTTTGTAAAAGTGCATGCCGCGCTCCTTGTCAAAGCCGCGCTCCACGTACTGCTCGCTCTGCTCCGGGTTGTAGCCGCTGAACTTGATCTCTATCTGCGTATCGAGCTTGATGAAGTTGCGGAACTTGCGTTTCATGTTGCGCACCGTGTTTTTGTTAATGGCAAAGTCGGTGAACCCTTCGATGTCGCGCTCCTCGGCGAAGGCCTGGCTGTAGTTCTTGAAGCGCTCCTTCGTCTCCGGTTCATCGATTACGCTGCTCGTGAATTCTTCCAGGTCAAACATCTCGCTTTTGGAGAAATAGTCGACGGAGCGGCTGATAAAATCCACCTGCGCCTTTTTGCTCTCCGTCTGTGCAAACACCTCCTCCGAGAAGTCCTTGCACAGGTTCAATACGGCCTTAGTATTGAAGTTGGTGTCTTTCAGCTCCGATACGTTCAGGAAATCTTCCTTCCAGAACAGGGCGTCGGTGCTGTTGGCGTCCACCAGTTTCACCCGGAAACCGTCTTCTGCCTCTACGTTAAAAATCATGCAGCCCTTGTCCACGCTTTTCAGGTTCACGCCGGAGTGGTAATTCAGGCTCAGGTCATCGTCGCCGTCCTGGAACGTCAGGAACGTGTCTTTGTTTTCGGACTTGAAAATGCCCACCGCTTCCACCAGTTCGTCGTCCATCATGCAGCCGGCAAAGTGCACCACGTACAGTTCGCCGCTCTTTACCTTCGGGTGGTCCGACTGCTCGTAGAGATGGTTCAGGATATGCACCGAGTACTCCAGGAACTTGGCGGGCTCGTTGAAGATGAGGGCCGAGTAGGCAAACATTTCGTTCAGGGCGATGTCGGAGGTATGGGTGAAGCGGAAAAACTCCTCCTGCTTAAAGGGGGACAAAAAGTAGTTCAGCAGCAGGTCGCTGAGTTGCTCATCCCGCAGGTCCACCAGATCCCGAGAGGCTACCACGCCCTCTTCTTTTGCTTTGTTGCCTACCCGGTGCACGGCCAGTTGCTTCAGGCGCACCTGTGTTTTTTCGTTCATCGCTACATCCTGCTGTTTCGGGTGCAAAAATACCATTTTAATCTTAGCCCTCCCCATAGGATTCCTAATCTGGCAGAATTTCGTCCCGCGATTATGATGCAGCAAGAGGATTGGCCATATAGCGCCAGCCAAGGCAGGATGAACAGGTAATCTAGCGGTTTATCAAGCGGTTTCGCTGCCAACCCGGAACGATAGCCAGATGAGGCCGGTATATATAACCTAGGAACAAGCCACACCCCAAAGCCTATGGAGCCAAACAACGTTGCCCCGCCACCCTGGTCGCTCACCGGCGACGGCCTGGTGCTGCTCTACCATATACCCCAGGGCTTTAACCGGCAGTATGGGTTTATGGCCGATTTTCAGCACGAGGCCTACAGAGGATGGGTGGGCGCTGTGGTACTGGCAGACTACAAAACCTCGGGCGTGAGGCCTTACCGGGAGCTGCTCTATCTACCCGGCCTGTTCCGGATAGGCGGGAGCCTGACCTTCTCCATCTCCAGGATTTTCGTCTCGACAAGCGACAGCGTCCGGAACGGGCAGCGGAACTGGGGCATCCCCAAAGAACTGGCGTCGTTTGAAGTAAGCAGCCAGCCGGATGGCATGCAGACATACAGAATCGGCAATGCCGGGAATAACTTCTTTGAGGCGCGGGTAAAACCGTGGGGGCCACGGTTCCCCTTTTCTTCCAGGCTGATTCCATTCACGCATATCACGCAACAGTTGCATAACCAGTTGCTGCGCACGCGGCCCGTCGCGTCCGGGAGTGCCCGGGTAGCTTCGCTGGAATACCTTGCCGCCGACCCGAAGTTTTTCCCGCCTGTCCACCAGCTAAAGCCACTCCTGTCGTTTTATCTTCCGGGTTTCCGCATGACTTTTCCTGCTCCCAGGTTACTGTAGCGCTTCCAGGGTTCCGTAGCTTCATCGACAGGCAGCATGCTACACTGCTTGCCTCAGGAGGGGAGTAACAGGGGATGGCTATGCATGCGTTTTTCGCGCTCTCTTCCCAACGATGCCTCAGCATGTGCTATGTTTATATATAATTCCAGGTTATTCACAGCGAAGTTAAAAAAATAATAAATTGATTATCAGTTGTATATAGGATGCGGCGCTTTGCTTAGGGGTCATCTGCTTTTTTTCTGGCACGATATTTCCATTCAGCACCATCAAGCAGCGCAGCTTACGACCGCAGATTTCATTCTAAAGATTTTAATCATGAAAAAGATATTTTTACTTATAGCAGCGGCATTCGGATTGGTGTTAAGCGATGCGGCTGCACAAAAGAGACCCGGGTATATAAACCCATCGCAGGAGTTTAATACGCAGGGAATAGATCCATTGCGCTTTGGCATCAGAGCGGGTGTGAACGTGGCGGACTGGGAAGGCGAAACGATGCAGAGCGTGCAGGACCTGGTGGAAATGACCAACGGCTCGGTATCGCAGCAGATGCGGACCGGTTTCCATATAGGCGGCTTTGTGGCTATTCCGGTTGCCCCGGGCTTTGAGATTGAGCCGGGGCTGCTGTACTCGCAGAAAGGCACCGTGCTGACAGGGAAGATCCCGATGGAGCAGTTGGACTTTCTCAACGCCAACGTCACCATCACAAACAAGGCGGAATACATCGACCTGCCCGTACTGGCCAAGGTCTATATAGGAGAGGGCTTCCATATTTTCGCCGGGCCGCAGGTGTCCTACCTCGTGTCTAACAAAGTGAAAACCGAGGCTGGCGCCTTAGGCTTCAACGCGCTTAACCAGGAGTTTGACATTAAAAGCAGCCTCCGCGAAGTGGATATGGCCGTGACAGGCGGGCTTGGGTACCGGTTTGGCAGCGGCTTTAACATCAGCGCCGGCTACGACTATGGCCTCAACAGCATCGACAAGAACGGCAGCTTCGACACCTTCAACCGCGTGGTGAAGGCCTCGGTGGGCTACACGTTTTAAGCTAAGCTAATCTGTTTGTGTTTAGTATCAGGCTACTGCTTTGCGGTAGCCTGATTTTTTTAAACTGGATCAGTGAAAACAGTTCGGCCCCGCCAACATTGTGAGCGGGGCCGAACTGTTTCGCAACTGAATTAAACCCTAAGCGCGAGGGCAGCTATCTTCTCTAATAGGGTTAAGATTTCCTGTAAGGGAATTTCTTCGATGAATTGCGCATCAGCGCGTTTGTGAGCGCCTGCCGGCTGCTGCCAACCGAACCGGAGGCAACATAGTCGTACTTCCACATCAACTCGCCGGCTCGGCCCTCGTGGATGGTAATGGAGGTGTTGACCGCGTTCGTGGAGCCCCAGGCACCCACCAGCAAGCCCACGGCAATCGCCGCCCCGTCTGACATCGGCTTCGACATGATCGCCTGGCCGGATATGACGGCATCCACACCCAAAAGGCCGCATAACTCCTCCTTTGAGGTTAACCGGAGCGCCTCAGCGGATATGCCGGCATCGTTGAGCAGTGCGTTGGTCTTGCTCACATCCTGAAATTTTACGGTGTAGCGGCCTTTGCTCATCTCGCGGAGGAGGTAGCCGTACACGTCGCCCTGTATGCCGTAGCCGTAGTCACGCTGCTGGTCCTGCACCATTTCCGCAGTCACTCCTTTGGGCAACCTCCTGGACTCGATGGTGACGTCAAATGGCAGGATGGCAACAACCTGGTGTTTGGCACTCACCTCCGTAAAGGAAGGTGCCTTGTAAATCTGTGGTCCGCAGCTCACCATTGTGATGCAGACCATGGCAAATAGTAAAAGTTTTTTCATGGGCTGAAAGTTGGTTTTCGATATTAGATATAAAAGATAGCTTCAACAACGGGAGTGCACAGCAATGCTTCCTACCAGCCTGAGGGAGAGAGAGGCAGCCTTACTATAACGCACAGTACTTACATACAAATATATATGTTTTTATATATCAGAAATGTAACCTTGTACCTGTTTTTTTCTCTCCGTAGCCTGATTCTCCAGGCATAGCAGTACTTCAGGAGGAACCCTGAAAGTCGCTCCACCTATTGAAGCAGATTCGTCCTGCCAAGTGTTGACCTAATGAGCTTTACCACTTAGTTTATCTACAAGAAAGCCTGCAACACGCGCCAAGGCACAGCAGCAGCAGCAGGCAACAGGTTGAAGTAAATCTTGTTTGGCAGCCCCCTGTTTGAAAACTGAAAAGGGGAGAAGTGCGGGGTGGGGAATAATTTATATATCTTCCTGTCAGGGCGCCGCCGGGCAGCAGCTCGTAGCTCTCTGTCCTGGATAATTTGTTTAGTATCAGTAGGAAGAAGACTGATGCAGCAGATTGTAAGAAACCGCTGAAACCATTTCCTGAAGGAAGCAGGCAGGGCGTTGTAGAGATGGGGAGGTACGGGGGCAGTTAAAGGCGACAGCGCGTTTTCAGCAGCAGTCGGCTAAGCGCGTTGGGCTTCAATGGTGGTGGTGATGGTCGTGATCGTCGGGGTTGCTGTTGAGGTTAACGATGGTGCCCAAGGTGAAGAAAACCGCCCAGCACAGGTACAGGGCTTCGAAGTTAGGCACTGCCTTGCCGATCAGCAGCAGGATAATGTTCGCCACGGCGGTCATGACCAGGCCTGTTGCGGCCACGAACTGGTAGGAGTTCATCTCCCGGGGGTCGTATATTTTGGTAAGTTTCATATGCGGGTTCATTTATTGCCTTGCTCTTTAGGCTAACGCTAAATTAGCAACAGTGGTGCCATAAGCTTTAAATTAGCTGCAAAGGTAACAGAACGGTGCAGTTGTTGTTAAATGAACGGTGAAACAAATGTTCCTTCACTTGATTGTTTCTATATGAAAGCCATCCTCTATATATACGCCTCCCTGTGCCTGCTGCTGGCCATATCGCCGGTTACCAGCTTATTCGCAGCACCCGGAACTGCCGTGGTGGCTGCGCGGGATGTTAGTTTTTATACCGCTGTTACCCGCTTCCTGCAGGAGCATGTACAGGAGGGGCAGTTGAATTACAAGGCCCTGCAAAAAGATCAGGGGCAGTTGCAGCGACTTGTGCAGCAACTGGCGGTATATAACCTGGAAAATGCCCCCGCCTCTGAGCGCAAGGCTTTCTACCTGAACGCCTACAACCTGCTGGTGCTGCACCAGGTGCTGGCGCATTACCCCCTGAAATCGGTGAAGGATGTGCCCGGATTTTTTGACGAGCGGCAATTCCGGGTGGCGGGCGAAATGCTCACCCTTAACCAACTGGAGAAGCAAAAGCTGATGGCGCCCTACCGGGATGCGCGGGTCCATTTTGCCCTGGTGTGCGCCGCCAGGTCTTGTCCGCCGCTCCTCAACGAAGCGTATGCGCCGGGGAAGGTAGAGGAGCAACTCGAAGCACAGACGAAGCGGGCCCTGCAGGATGATGGCTTTATAAAAGTGCAGCCAAAGGGAAAAAAGGTGCTGGTGTCAGAGCTGTTCAAATGGTATAGGGAGGACTTTCTGCGTCATGCGCCTTCTGTGCCCGCCTATATAAACCGTTACCGGAGCCATCCGCTGCCGGCTGGGTACACGCTGGGCTATTACCCTTACAACTGGGCCCTGAATGACACGGGCAGGTAACAGCATTCGCCTGGTTGGGGGCTTCGGCCACCACAGCCGATAATAAACTAGTACCTCGGCACAGCGTATAGGATTAGTATATCAAAATAACTAAGCTATGAGCGAGAGAGATAAAAACCAAGATAAATCACCAGATAATATAGACAATGATTACCGGGAGCGCGTTGGCATGGGCAATCACCCGGACCCGAGCGCAAAACGAAACATCGGGCCTAACGGCGAGACAGAAAGGCCAGGCCAGAAAGATAAACTGGAGAACCTGCATATAGGCGGGAACGAAACGACGGGCTATGGCGCGAACGATCCGGACAGTGTAGAGTCTATATCGGAGGGCCCAGGTTTTGAGTTCGAGGGAAGCGACACAGGCATGGACGATGACGTGGCAGGGATCCGGCGCGGAGACCAGCCGCTCGGAGAGGACGAGAAAAGGCCGGATGACGCCGACTACAGCAGACGCTAATTTGAATTGTATAAAAGCAGCAGGGGAGCCAATCGGCTCCCCTGCTGCTTTTATGACTGCCGTGCGCTATAGGCCAGTTGGCAGTTGGCCTATAGCATCCTGGCGCTCTGTCTTTTGCCTGCTATTCGCGGGTGATGGCCACAAAATTTACCTGTACCGGCGTCTGCTTATAGTTGTCATAGGCATGCAACTGGTTTGGGGTTAAGAAAGAAGCCATCTTCTGCTCGTAGGCAATCTCCATTTCATGCATCTTCTCCTGCAAGGCAGGAGAACTCTGGCTGTACTGCTGGAGCAGCGCGTCGGTTTTTACCATGCGCTCACGGTTCAGTTCTTTTAGCTTGATATATTCCGGCTCATTTAGGCGAAGCTCCAGCGCCATGGAGCGGGTGATGTGCGTACACTTCGCCTCCACTTCAGGGGCAATGTCAAGAATGCTGGTCTGGGCGAACGCAGGGGCCGCGAAAAGAAAGGCCGCTACGGCAACAAGTAGGAATTTTTTCATGATAATAAGGGTTTGTATAGGTTCGGTTAAACCTGATATCATTATATAGGGATATAATATATTGTATCAGATGTTATGAAATACGCGCCCATTTGAATATAGTTGTATATTGTTATTAAATAATTTTATAAACCGATATTTTAGTATAAAATTATATATAAATAATAATATATATGTAGCTATAGATATAGTTGTATGATAGCCTTATACGGGGAGGGTTGGAAAGTGAATACGCTATTTCGGGGCTTTCGGCAGTTATTTTGCGCGCAGTAGCAGCCCCAGAAAAAGAGGCTAGTGAGGATATGAAAAGGAGAAGGCAGGAGTGGGGGGAGCGGCTACCTCACCCGCAGTGCTAGCCGCTGATGTACTCTTCGCGGATAATGTCTAAGATCTCGGGGGAAAGCGGCTTGGAGAAAAACTCTTTCACCTCGTCGTTGCTTTTGGCAGTCAGGATGTCTTTCCTGTCGACGGCGGAGGAAAGCATGAACAGGCAGCAGCTGGAGGTGGCCTGCTTAGGCAGCTTGCGGTACTCGTCTATGAATGACCAGCCGTCCATGCCGGGCATGTTGATGTCCAGGAAAATCAACTCGGGGAAATGAGAGGTGTCCTCGTCAGACTGCTTCTGCAGGTACTGTAAAGCATCCTCGGCCCATTCAAAGCTGATTACCTCATCGGCAAACTTCTCGTTGCGGATTATGCTCTCGCAAACAAAGTTGTTCACCTGGTCATCATCTATTAAAACTACCTTTTTTAACGTACTCATTACAGCTTTTTCTAACTTTTGAAGAAGACATTGAAGGTGGTGCCTTTCTGCGGCTCACTCTCAACCTCTACTTTTCCTTCCAGCATTTCTACCTGGGTCTTTACTAGGTGAAGCCCGATCCCCTTCCCTTCAATGCCTTTGTGGAAGCGCTTGTACAGTCCAAAAATATTTTCCTGTTGCTTCTCAAGGTCAATCCCAAGGCCGTTGTCCTGTACACGGAGGCAAATATAACCGTTTAGCCTGAATGTGGTAATGCTGATGGCAAGTTTTCTGTCCGGCGACTTGTACTTTACCGCATTCGAAAGCAGGTTCAGGAGAATACTCTGGGCATAGCTCCTGACAATCCTGACGGCCGGGGCGCTTGTGAAATCGTGCGTGATTACCGCTTCGCGGGTGTTGTTCTCCAGTTCAAGCAGCTCCAGCACATCCTGCAGCAGGCAGTCGAAATAGACATTTTCGTACACGTTGCCGATCTGGCTGCGGATGGTCAGCAGGTCGTTCAGGTCGCGGATGGTGGCATCGAGCAGTTGTGCGGATTTGATGAGGTTGTCGATCACCTTCCTGTTGAGGGGCGAGCCGATCTCGTTTTGGTTATAGATGGAGGTAAGGCCCAGCATGTTGGCGATAGGGGCCCGCAGGTTATGCGACACGATATAGGCGAACTGCTGCAGGTTCTGATTCTGCTTCAGGAGCTGCTGCGACAGTTCCTGCTGCCGCGCCTCGGCTTCTTTGTACGCAGTCATGTCGGAGGCCGAGCCATATATGCGGGTCACGTTTCCCGTGCTGTCCAGGCCCGGCGACAACCGGAGCAGCAGCCAGCGCAGCCTGCCCTGGCTGTCTAGCAGGCGCATCTCATACTCCTGCGGGCGGCCCGCCAGCACCGCCGGCAGCACCTGTTGCATCATGGGTTTCTTGTCGTCGCTGTGGATGGACTGGAGCCACGTGGCAGCATCGCCGAGGAAGGCCGCTTCCGGGTAGCCCGTTATCTGCTCACACTGCGGGCTTATGTAGATGATGGTGAGGTCAGGGTTGGCCGTGAAAATCACCTCCGGGATATTCTCGATGGTTGTCTGGAGCAGGTTTTTAGCCTCTGTGATCTCCTGCTCCGCCTTTTTCCGCTCGGTTATATCCTGCACGGTCCCGTTCAGCTTTATCACCTCGCCGCTGTCGTCGCAGATCACTTCGGCCACCTCCATCACGTTCGCCGCAGTACCGTCCGGAAGCATAATGCGGTGCTCCACGTGCAGCATGCTTTTACGCTCGATGGCATTGCCATATACCTTCTGCACCCGCCGTCTGTCCTCGGGATGCACGCGGGCCAGCATATTGTGCAGCGAGGGCACGAATTTGCCTTTCTGCAGGCCATAGATGGAATAGGTGCCGGTAGACCAGATCATCGTGTCCTGCTTTACGTGGTATTCCCAGCTCCCGAGTTTTGCAAGCTGCTGTGCCCGGGCCAGTTGTAGCTCGTTTCGCTTGATCGTCTCGAAGCTTTTCTTCTGCTCAGAGATATTCCGGATGTTCAATGCCACGCCCAGTATGGTCTGCTCGGGGCTGATAACCGGCTGGTAGGTAATCTCATGCCAGTAGTCGCCCTGGCCAGCCTCGTACATCACCGTTTCGCCGCGCATGGCCCTGGCGTGGTTTGCGATGATGGAGGGTACCTGTGAGTGCGTCACGAAATCAACCATGCTCTGCCCCGCCTTCAGTTCCTTCAGGAGGTACCGGTGCACGTCCGCGGCCGCCTCCTTGTTGAATGACAGCACGTTGAGGTTTTCATCCAGCAGGAAGATCGCCTGCAGCGAGCTGTCGAGCAGCGCTTTCAGTTTGGCCTGGTTGCGGGTGAGCTCCTCCTGGGCCTCTTTCTGTTTCGTGATATCAATGAACGTTCCATTCCAGAGCACAGTGCCATTGCCCTTGGAGGACGGCAGGCTGTGGCCGCGCACCCACTGGTATTTTTTCTTTTCGGGCTGCCACACCCGCAGCTCCTGCTCCCAGGGCGTCAGGTTCTGGTAGGTTTCAAGTGTGGAGCGCTGCACTTCGGCCAGGTCGTTGGGATGCAGGTTTCTGTAAAGCAGCAGCGGGTCCCGGTAAACTTCCTCCGGGGTCACGGCGCACAGTTCCTGCACCCCTTCGCTTATATAGGGGAAACAGAAACTGCCGTCACGCTCCATCTGGTACTGGAACACCGCCCCCGGCACACTGGAGCTTACCTCGCGCAGCAGCTTCTCGTTTTTCCGCAGTTGCTCCAGGGCGTGCTCGCGCTCCTGCACGTTTACCGCCACCACCAGCCGCGGATGGATTCCGTGTTTACGGGGCAGGGTATGAGACCGGACCTCCACACGGAACAGGGTGCCGTCTTTTCTCTTGTGCACGAACCCTTCACTGTGGGCATCGGCATCCCGGTTAACGGCTTGTAAATTGGCCAGCAGCCTCTCCCTTTCCTCCTCCGGGCGGATATCGAACAAGGTCATCTGCAGGAATTCCTCCTCCGTGTAGCCGTATTCCTGTTCTGCCGCCCTGTTCACTTCCAGAAATCGGAAGGTGTCCCGATCGTACACCCACATCGGTACAGGGTTGCGGTTGAAGAGCATCTTGTATTCCCGCCTTTGCTCCGAAAGCTCCAGCTCCAGCAAATTGCGTTCCTGCATCTCAACGTTCAGGTGAGCGTTTTCCTCCCGCATGCTCTTAAAGGCCTTGCTGATGATGAAAACTGCGCCAAATGCCGAGGCCATGGCTAGGAACAGGAGATACACGTGATTGTCGATGGACGAGCTGATGCCCGTAATGGCTGCATGCAAGCGGCTGTCGGCTTTTGCCTGTACCTGTTTGCTCAGTTTGTTCAGGTACTGCTCGTGGCGCTGGTGGCCCGGCTCAAGGTAAGCCTCCGAGAAGGCTACCGCCTCTGCGGTACGGTTTTGGTCGCTGAGGCGCATCAGGCTGTCTGCAACGCTGTAATAGGCGGCGCGTTCTTTTATGATCTGCAGCAGCTCCTTTTTGGGCGTGTCTTGTATGATCCGGGAGAGTGCCCGGGCGGCAACGGTATTCTCCTCGTGCCCCTGCTTTACACCGGCGCGGAGGCTACTCCTGCGCGAAGGGTCAGGGGTTGCGATGTGAGACATGAGCAGGTTGTGCACTAGGTCTTCGTTGTGATGGAGCGTATTGACCAGTTTGAGCTGGTTGAGCGCTTTCAGCACTTCGGATTCATAATTCTTCTGCACCTGCCTGGCAATTCTAAAGGAGTTGACGCAAACTAACAGAAGTACAAAAGCCAGCCCGGCAAAGGAAAAACCGATATAGCGGATGGTTCGCTCAGAAGTGCTATTATGGCTCTTGTCAGACGTATAAGGCTGCATATATAAAAAAGAAAATGCCGGGCAAAGGCTTCCTGCCATAATAGCTTTAGCAGGAAGAAAAACAATCTTTCACGAAGCTCAGCCTAACAGCTCAGCCTGATCCGCTGGTAGCTAAATTAAGGAAAAATAACGCGCAAGAGCATAGAATAGTTAAAGAAACCTATGTTAAAATATTTAGATTGAAAGATATTTATTTTAATTTGTGTTACAGGTATAATATTATTGATGGTAGCGCCACTCAGGTTGTTTGATATGGCTCAAACTGGCTGGGGTCTCTTCACAAAAGATATAACAGGCAGTAGTAATTGTGTAACACCGCACCTTAGTCACCTGCGTATCTTTGTATAGGAAATGAGAATAACAAAATGGCAACTGTAAAAGAACCTAAATTAACCAAAAGCACCTTTCCGGTAGAGGGAATGACCTGTGCCTCCTGTGCCAGCAGCATCGAGAGCATGTTACGGGCGAAGGAGGGCGTTCAGGATGCCAACGTGAACTTTGCCGGTAAAACCGTGCAGGTAGCCTACGAGCCTGACGCCATTACCCCGGTGCAGCTCCGTGAGACGGTGCAGGAAATTGGCTTTGATATATTGATCGAGCAGAAAACGCAGGAGGAGCTGGAAGAGCGGCAGGCAACTGCCCTTTCCGCACTGAGGCGCAAAACAATTGTGGCGGGGGTGCTGGCCCTTCCGGTTTTCATATTGGGTATGTTCTTCCACGATACCTTTGCGTGGGGCAACTGGGCGATGCTGCTGCTCACGGCACCCGTGCTCCTGTGGGCGGGGCAGCGCTTTTTTGTAGGTGCCTGGGCGCAGGCCAAACACTTTCGCGCCAACATGGATACCCTGGTGGCGCTCAGCACGGGCATCGCCTTCCTCTTCAGCTTGTTCAACACCCTATATCCGCAGTTTTTCCTGAGCCGTGGCCTGATGCCACACGTGTATTATGAGGCGGTTGCCGTTATCATTGCCTTCATCTTGCTGGGTAAATACTTGGAGGAAAACGCGAAGGACAGAAGCTCCTCCGCCATCAAGAAGCTCATGGGCCTGCAACCGAAAACGGTGCGGGTGGTCCGCAATGAGGGGGAGCTGGAGATTAAGATTGAGGAGGTGCAGGTAGGGGACAGGGTGCTGCTGCTGCCCGGCGACCGGGTGCCGGTAGACGGAGAGGTAGTGGCCGGAACAACGTATGTGGATGAGAGCATGCTGAGCGGCGAGCCGTTGCCGGTGCAAAAGCAGCCAGGCGATATGCTGTTCGCCGGGACTATCAACCAGAAAGGAAGCCTGCAGCTGATAGCCCAGAAAACAGGCGGCGAAACCATGCTGGCACATATCATCCGGATGGTGCAGGAGGCGCAGGGAAGCAAGGCCCCCGTGCAGAAACTGGTGGATAAGATCGCCGGGATTTTTGTGCCGGTGGTGCTGGTTATTGCGGTGCTGACGCTGGTGGCCTGGCTGGTTTTTGGCGGAGAGGCCTATCTATCGGAGGCGCTGCTTTCCACCATATCCGTGCTGGTGATCGCCTGCCCCTGTGCCCTCGGCCTGGCCACCCCGACCGCCATTATGGTGGGAGTGGGCAGAGGTGCTGAGAACGGCATCCTGATAAAAGACGCGGAGAGCCTGGAACGGGCACACAAAGTAGAGGCCGTTATCCTGGATAAAACGGGAACTATCACACGCGGCAAGCCTTCGGTAACAGATGTGGTGTGGGCAGACCAGCAGGTGCCGCAGGAGCAACTGGAGCAGCTGTTCTTTTCGATGGAGGCACAGTCGGAGCATCCTATCGCGCAGGCCATATATGCCTATTACAAAGAGCAGGGGCAGCAGGCCCGGCAGCCGGCGTATTTCAGCAGCCTGACAGGCTTGGGCATAGAGGCTGAGTTCGGGGGCGTGCGCTACTTCTCGGGCAACGAGAAGCTTCTGCGCCAGCAGCATATACAGCTGCCGGAGCACTTGCTGCAGGCGGCAAGGCAATTGCAGGAAGACGCCAAGACGGTGATCTTCTTTGCCGACAGCACCCAGGCTCTGGCGGTGTTTGCGGTAAGCGACCCAGTGAAGCCCGAAGCCGCAGCCGGAATCAAAGCCATGCAGGAGGCGGGCCTGGAAGTATATATGCTGACAGGCGATAACGAGCAGACGGCCGCTGCGGTGGCCAGGCAGGTAGGTGTGGCACATTACCAGGCAGAGCTTTTGCCCAATGACAAAGCGGAATTTGTGAAGAAGCTGCAGGCAGAGGGTAAAATGGTCGCCATGGTGGGCGACGGCATAAACGATGCGCAGGCCTTGGCCACCGCTGACGTAAGCATCGCCATGGGCCAGGGCACCGACGTGGCCATGGACGTGGCCGGCATCACACTGATGCGCTCTGACCTGACGCAGGTGGCCAATGCCGTGAAATTATCAAGGGCAACGGTGCAAACCATCCGGCAGAACCTCTTCTGGGCGTTCTTCTACAACGTGATCTGTATTCCGGTGGCAGCCGGGTTGCTGTTCCCGTTCACGGGCTTCCTGCTCAACCCCATGATTGCGGGAGCCGCCATGGCCCTCAGTTCGGTCTCAGTGGTCGGGAATAGCCTGCGCTTAAGAGCGAAGCGCTTGTAGTATATAGGAAAGAAAGTAAATGTATAGTTGATTAATTATGTTAAATATGGAAACTTACAAATTTAAAACAACCATAAACTGCGGCAGTTGCGTGAAAGCCGTTACTCCACACTTGAATAAACTGGAGGGGGTAGAGGAGTGGAAAGTGGACACCAACAACCCCGACAAAGTGCTGGAGGTTAAGTCAGACTCCCTCAACGCGCAACAGATAAAAAGCACCGTTGAAAAAGCCGGCTTTAAGGCGGAGCAGATCTAGCAACATAGCTATTAAATGAAACAGGGGCCGGCCTATATATAGGCCGGCCCCTGTTTTGCTATAGGGCCGTATCAACCGGTTTGCTGCGCCTGCCAAACCGGGATAACAGGAGAAAGCACCCCATTGCAAAACTGCAAAGGGCAAGGCCAAGAGACTCCCGCCCTTCTTCCACGTTCTTCAAAAGATACCCGGTTGTGGGGTCACGCATGCTGTCACCAACTCCTTCGTATTGCTCAGGCCACCAATAGATTACACCTAATGCGTACACAATGCAGGCTACAAGCAGTATAGTGTTACTCACCTTGCCAAATCCGGCTGCAACACTCAGTGCAGCCGCAATCAGGTAGATAGTGATCCATAACAAGGCGTCAGGGTCATTATACTGAAACACCGCGAAGGATAAGAAGAGCAATCCGAAAACAACGCCTAAGATTTTCTTTAGTAGCATATAGATTCTGTATGAGATCCGTGTTAATAGTTGTTTTTACAATGGCGGTGATAAAGCAACAGCTGAGGTTGATCCATGTATCAGCGTAAAATCAGCCTTTTACCCTGGTGCTCGTGTCTCTGCAAATTAGCGGCTTCTCTTAAAGTTGAGAAGATTACGACGAAGTAGCAAATAAAAGAGGCAACTAAAATAGCTGCCCTTTTCATATTACAATCTAAACTAAACTCTTTTTACCAGGCCCATTCCGGACATATGATTTTACGTGTGTTGCTGATCTTGAACCCCAAAACCACCTCGTGGCTGCCGGCGTTCACCCGGCCGAGCGGCGAGGTGCCGGCATCGTAGGAGTAGGCAAGGTCCAGCAGGTGGCTGATGTTGAGGCCGGCCATGGCCGCCACCGATTCTTTGTGGCGGTAGGAGGCCGCTATCCACAGCCGGTCGCTGTAGAGGGCTTTCACGGTGGCATCTACCGACACAGGGCTGGGCTGGGCCATCTTCACCATAACCGAAGGGATGAGGGAAAAGGTGGGCGTAAGGTCGAAGCGGTAACCGCTGGTGATAAAATAGTGTTTCTGCAGTTCCCCCTTGTTGTCCTCCTCCGAGCCGCCTGTTGAGATCAGCTGTCGTTTGCTCGGCACCAGTTGCGCCCCGGAAGTGCCCACATAAAAGTTCCGGGAGTACAGCCAGAGGCCCAGGTTCAGGTCAAACTTCACCTCATTGATACGGCCGTCCACCACTGCCGGGTCGTTCTGCTTCGCCGTCCGAACGTAAGAAGGGTCCAGGCTATATTGGATAACGCCCGGTGCCACGCCTGCTGCCACACGCAGGTTGCGCGTGATCGGCTGGTGATAGGCGTAGCTCAGGGAGAAAGTGCCCCGCTTCAGGGGGCCGGTCCTCGTGGCCATGGCCATGGCGCCCAAACCGTGGTGGGAGCGTACGCGGCGGTACGTATTTGTCTTTTTAGAGGAGGCCTCCTTCGGTACCGCCCCCTTGCTGCGGAGCCCCCGGTAAGAGGCGGTCATGTCTTTGTTGATGGGCATATGCAGCGTCGCGTAGTAAGATTCCGGCGCCCCCTCCAGGCCAGACCACTGGTGCCTGGTGCCCAGCTTCAGGTCCGCATAATCCTCAATGCCCGTGATGGCCGGGTTGAGGAGGTAGTTGTTAAGGGTGTACTGCGTGTACTGCGGCTTTTGCTGGGCCAGTGCCATACCGCTTGCCAGCATCAGAAACACACCGAGGGCTAAAAGTTTGTTCATATAGCGAAATTATTTAACAATGGTCACGCTTCCAGAAAGCGGTTTCTCGTTCTGGCCAAGCTCTATGAGATAGTAATAAGTGGCGATCGGCAGCTCTTTGCCGTTATGCAGACCATCCCAGGGAGCTTTGTATCCCTCGGAGCTGAATACCTGGCTGCCCCACTGGTTAAACACTTTCACCCGGCAGTTCTGGTATTGGCTGAGATTCTCAATCTCCCAGGTGTCGTTGATGCCGTCGCGGTTCGGGGTGAAGGTGTTCGGGATGGAGACGAACGGCAGTACCGTGACCACCACCTCATCGGTGAAGGTGCAGCCCTCCGCCGTGGTGGCCGTTACCGTATACACCGTGGTTTCCTCGGGCGTGAGCAAGGGGTTCGGGATGTTGGCATTGTCCATGCCCGTTGCCGGAGACCAGGAATAAGTGAGGCCGCCGCTGGCTTGCAGTTGCGCGCTGCGCCCCTTTACCACGGTCACATCGTCACCGGCAAATACTAGGCTCTTCACCACCTGTGCCACTACCGGCAGTCGTGCGCTCGCACACGACTGCGCCACTTCCTGTACATAATAAGTAGTGGTGTGTTCAAGGCGTGGCGTGTGCCATGTGCCGCCCGTGGCAATCGGGTTGCCGCCGGCGGCACTGGCATACCACTCCAAGCGGCCGCCGTTGCCTTTGGCCGTCAGCGTTGCGCTTTGGCCGGCGCAGGTGCTGGTGCCTGCCGCCGTGGGTGCCGCTGGCTGCGGCGTGACAGTGATCTGGATGGCAGCGCTTACCAGTGCCTCACATGATTCGGACGTCACCAAGCGCCGGAACCAGGTTGTCTTCGTCAGCGGGCCGGGGCTGTAGTCCTGCCTGTTGTTCTCACCCGGAGCTGTTGTGAAGGCGGTGGACGGGCCGGTGGTGCTCATTTCCCACTGGTATATATACTTCCCGCTACCGCCGCCCGGCAACGTGCCAAGCAGGGTAGAGGGCGCCGTGCCGAAGCAGACGGTCTGGGGTGTGCTGATCTTGTTGTTGCTCATGGCCGGCTTCACTGAGACCATCACCGCCGCGCTGGTATCGGTGTTGGTGCCGGAGATCACGATCCTTCTGAACCAGGTTTCCTGTGTGAGCGCCGTCGGGCTGTAATTCTGGGTGCTGCCCGATGCCGTTGCCGTGCGCCAGCCGGTGGCCGGGCCGGAGGTGCTTTGCTGCCACAGGAAGGTATAGCCGCCTTTCCCGCCTACCGGCTCTGAGCCCGTCAGCGTGGCCGGTGTATTCCCGAAGCAGATAACCTGGTCTGCCTGGATGTTGTTGTTGCCGATGGCAGGGGTGATGGTGATCTTTACCGCATTCGATATGGCCTCGCAGCCCCCGGAGCGCACCCTTCGCCTGAACCAGGTGTTTTGCGTCAGCGCCTTGGGCGAGAAATTCTTGCCATCGTTCGGTGTGGGAGCCGGGCTGAACGTCGCCCCGTCCTCACTGTGCTCCCATATATATGCATAGCGCTCATTTCCTCCCGTGGGTGTGGAGCCTATCAGAGGCGCGGGCACCTGACCGGCATATATGGTTTGCGGCGCCATCACGGTGTTCTGGGCAATCTGCGGGTTTACCGTGATCTCCACGACGTTGGATATGGCAGAACATGCGCCTGTGCGGGCTACGCGGCGGAACCAGGTGGTGGTGGTGAGCGCTCCCGGGTTCAGGTCCCTCCCCTGGCCATTCTGCGCAACAGCGCGGAAGTTGCCGTCTGGCCCGGTAGTGGCGTATTCCCAAGTGTAGGCATAGATAGCTGCGGTTTCCTGGGGTGTATATCCACCGCCGGGCTCAGAGCCGTTGAGAGTCGCCGGGGCATCGCCTTCGCAGATCGTTTGGCTCTCGCTGATCAGGTTGTTGCTGATGGGCGCGGCTACATTGATTTTGAGTATATCGGAATAGCTGTAGCACTGGCCCGAGGAAACTTTGCGACGGAACCAGGCAGCCTGCGTAAGGGCTGGGGCGGTGTAGCCGCTGTTGGTGCGGGTGCCGGGGGCGGCATCAAAGGTAACCCCCTTGTCAAGGCTGATCTCCCAAATATACGTGTAGTTTCCATCGCCTCCAGTAAGTCCTTCCACTGCCGTAAAGGGTGCGGGTACCTCCCCGTAACACAGGGTAAGGTCGGTAAAAGAGAGCTTGTTGTTGCGGATAGCCGGCTGCACTGTCACCAGCACAGGGGCGCTGATGTCGCTGTTGCAGGTACCGGAGTTCACGACGCGGCGATACCAGGTGTTTTGTGCCAGTGCAGCCGGTGCGGAATATGTCTCCAGCTTGTTGTTTTCTCCTGGGGCAGCAGTGAAGTTTTTGCCGTCCTCGCTCTTCTCCCATATATACGTATACTGGCCATTGCCTCCGGAAACCGGTTCGCCTGTCAGTGTGACTGGCAAATCGCCCTCACAAATGGTCTGGTCGTTTTTGATGATGTTGTTGCTGATGGCAGGTGTTACCGTCACTTCCACCGCCGCCGACACGTCCGTGCAGGCAGAGGACTTCACCACTCTGCGGAACCAGGTGGTGCGGCTCAGCGCGTCCGGCTGATAGCTGATGCCTGTTGCTCCCAATATGGCGGAGAAAACGGCGCCAGGGTTCGTAGCCGGGTCAACCAGGCTCCTTTCCCATATATAGGTGTAGGTACTGTTGCCGCCTTCCGGCTGAGAGCCGAGCAGTTTGGCGGGTTGCTGTCCGGCGCAGATTACAGGCACGGCTGTTACGGTGTTGTTTGTTAACACCGGGTGAACCGTTACATTTACTTCCGTGCGGGGGCTCAGGCAGCCTTCGATGCTGGCCTGCACATAATAGGTTCTGCTGTTCTCAAGCACTTCGGTCTCGAAGGTTCTGCCGGTAAAGACCGGGTTACCGCCTGTGGCTGACTCAAACCACTCGTAAACTGTCGCGTTGCCTTCTGCCACCAGCACAGCCTTGCTGCCAGGGCCACAAAGCGCCACCGGGGCCACGACAGGGGCAGGGGTGGCCGGGCGTACCGTCACAGTTACAGGCGTCCTGACGCTGGTACAGCCACCCTCCACGGTTGTCTGAACATAATAAGTAATGGTCTGCTCCAGGGCAGGGGTGTAGAAATCCGGCTTCTCACTCAGCAGGTTCCCGCCTGTAGGGGCATCGTACCAGGCAATGGCGCCAACCGGGTTGGCAACGTAGAGCAGCGTGCCAAAGCCCGGGCATAGAAGGCCACCTATTGCGGTTGGGGCAGCGGGCAGTGGGTTCACCGTCACCTGCACCTCGTCTTTTGTCTCGCAGCTGCCTGTGCCGTGGGTATAGCGCAACGTGAAAGTGCCGACAGCATCCGGAGTAAATTTACCAGCCGGCGTTATATGCTCAGAGCCGGACCAGGAGCCACCGGCAGGCAGGCCCGCCAGTTGAAAGGAACCGCTGTTCAGGCATACCGTTCTGTCTTCGCCGGCCTGCGCTACAGGCACTTCCACGACCGTCACTGTCATTTTATCGGAAGCCGTGCATCCCAAGGGGTCAGCATAGGTGTAGGTGAGTTCGTAGCTCCCAAGCGCTGCAGTAGGCGTAAAATCGCCGGAGGCGCTCACGTTTGGCCCGCTCCAGGTGCCGCCTGCGGGGCTTCCTTGCAGTCTGGTAGGAACGGGAGCATTGCAGACGGTCACGTCCGGGCCGGCATTAACGGTGGGCAAGGGAGTCACCGTCAAGGTTACTGTCGCCGTGTTGGTGCAGCCTGTCGTGGCATTCAGCCCGATGACCGTGTAGGTGGTGGTACTAGTAGGCCTTGCTACCACAGACGCCCCGGTGGTGGCGCTTAAGCCAGTGGCGGGGAACCAGGTGTAGCTGTCAGCGCCGGAGGCTGTAAACGTGGCCATGCCCTGTTTGTAGCATATGGCTTCCGTATCTGTCGAAACCGAGACTTCCGGTAAGCTATGGACCCTGACCGTGAAAGTGGTAGTGCTGGTGCAGCCTGTCTCGGTGTTGGTGCCGGTAATGGTGTAGGTGGTTGTTTCCGTCGGGTTCACCGTCACGACACTCCCGGTGGTGGCACTCAGCCCTTCGGCAGGCTCCCAGGCGTAGGAGTCGGCGCCGGTGACGCGGATCGTGGTGCTGGCACCTACGCAGATGGCCGCGTTCGGCGAAGAAGCGCTTAGCTCCGGTATCTGCCCGATCGTGATTTCTTGGGTGGCCGCCTCTGATGCGCCACACTCATTCGTGGCGAATACAGAAACTGTGTATTTACCCGCTGCAGGGAAGTATATGGACGGGTAAGGGGAATGGCTGTCGGTGCCATCGGTAAAAGTGGCGCCTGCCGGCCCGGTTACACTCCAGTTGTAGCTGCTGATGGTTCCGAACTGCGCGTCGTACTGTGGCGCGTGCTTTGCGCTGGCTTCGGAAAATGAGAGGGTCTGCGGGCCGCAGTACTGCTGCGGTTCCGGCAACAGCGCCACCGGTTTGTCCTGTATCACCACTGTTCTCTCCTTTACCTCGCTCTTACAGCTGTTGCTAGTTGTCAGGGAGACGGTGTAGGTGCCGGATTGGGTGAAGCTGAACCCCGGGCTCTCAGAGCTTTCTGTAGAGCCCGCTGCGAACTCCCATCCCTGTGCCGGGCTTACCTGCCACATATACTGCAGTCCCTCGCCTGTCGATTTGTTTTGAGCCTCGAACAGCGCCGGTGCGCAGGTGCCGTTCCCGCTAATCTCAAAATCGGCGGTTGCCAGCTCACTGACCCGGTATATTTTCTCGATGGTGCTGCTGGTGCACTTGGTGCCCGTGCCTACTGGGGTGGCCGTCATCCTGATGGCGTATTCTCCCGCACGTGTGAACTTTACAGAGGGGCTTTTGGTGGTGGCGTTGCCATAATGGTATTCCCAGCCAGTAGCCGGCGTTATTTCCCACTCCACGGTATAGGCCGCTCCTGCACTTGGGTTCACGGTGTTGGCGTTGAAACCCACAATGGTCATGTCCGTCAGCTGCACGGGCACATTCACGCAACCCGAAGCCGTGGCCGTGCCGAAGGCCGCTTCAGGGCCCTTTGAAATCTTGATGCCTCCTACCGTGGCCGGGGTAAAGCCGCAGGGGTTGGTGGCGGTGGCCTTCAGCGTGAACGCGCTGTTGGGCGCGTCTTTCGACGATACTTCATACGTGTGGGTGATGGCCGTTGGCAGGTTGGCGTGGGTAAAGGTCTGCACCGGTGTCCCGTCGCCGAAATCAACGGTATAGACGGTGAGCGGGGAGTTGCCTTTGGTGTTAAGGATGTCGAAGGTGTAGGTGGCCGGGAGGCAGTCGTTGGTGTTGCCGCGACTTGCCAGCCCCAGGCTTGGGTTGCTGCCTATGAAAACCCGCTCAGTGGTGCTGCTGGTACAGCCGCTCTCGCCCGTAACTTCCACTTCTAGCTGGAAAAAGCCCGTTGCCGTGTACGTGTGTGTAGCGGTCTCGAACGCGCTGCCCAGTGTTACGGTGGACCCGTCTCCCCACTTTATCAGGTAGCTTTTGTTCGACTCCTTCGTGGTAGAGGTGTTTTCGATGGTGAGTTCGAAGCTGGCGCTGCCGCCGGTGGCACTGCACGAAGTGAAATAGTTGACTGGGTCAGCAATGCTGGCATTGGGGCTTGCGGCTATATGTACGGGAGCAGACGTGCCCTCACAACCGTCCGATTGTACTGTTTTCACTGCGTAATCACCGCTGCCCGTAACGGTGATGGACTGCGTGGTGGCACCTGTGGTCCAAAGGTAGCTGGCCGCCTCGCTTGCGGTGAGTTTTACCTGTCCGTTCTGGCAAAGGCTGCCCGAGGTTGTTACGGTCGGAATACATTCCTGGGCATACAGGGTTGCAGGGAGAATTCCGCATATTCCGAAAAATAAAACGTGCAGAAAAGCCTTAAAAATCGGCTGCATATGTCTTAGCTGTAGATGTGTTTAATAAACTTTATTTTATAGTGTATGAAGGTATCGGAGATGCTCATTTTCGTTCAGGGGCAGCAGAAGAATGCAAACCATCGGGCTCCCTTCGCTGAATCAACCTTTCTGTAAAACTTTCTTCAGAAGTTAAGTGGCAGATTACCTGGGGCTGCACGCAACACACAGCATTAGCACGGGGGTATAAGTTTGTTTTACCTTCTTAAGTTCAATCCCTGTTGTCTTTACTGAATCAGGCTTGTATATAAATATAAATTATTCTTTATGAGGAGAATTAGAATTTTTTCTAAAGGTAAGTGAAAAACCATTGCTTCTGCAATAGCAAAGAAAACTATTTTTTTGAAGTAAAAGTGTGATTTTTTGATCTTTATGGCTGTATTTGAAAAAAATGAAAAAACATGCCGGTGAATATTATAAACACATTATATATGATTTAATAGATGTTTTGGGTTTTATTGCATTTGGACTAAACTAATGAAAGCTGTCCTGTTAGATGTAAAATGAAGTGTTGGATTTATGATAATTAAAACATTTTTATATATAAAAGAATATTCCCGAGGTGGCATAGGTTTTAGCTATTCCTAATGATCTCATTTCAGGGCAATAATTGGAGGATTTCTTCGTAAGAGTACTTTGGCTGCTGCAGAAGCAGCTGAGGTTAATTTCGTAATATAGTGCAAATACAATGTTTGCTGGCCAGCCAACTGGGCTGTTGCTTTTAGCAGCCATTTTAGGTCTCAAAACACGAATATCGGGTAAAATATGTATGTATATATAATGTTTTTTATATATCTAATTATTTCTCTTTCTTAATTAATGTAGAGAAAATCACAAACCTTAGCTATGGCATCAACGTATTTTGGACCGAGTCATTTGCTAAGCCCGGCGCTCCTGTAATTTGACTTGTTTGCTCATCCAAATTTCAGAGAAATTAGAATTGTACTGAATGTGCTGATGACCAGACCGCCTCAATAGTTTTACAGCTGTTAAACTACTTGTGAAGGTTGATTTTCAAATGGTTATGAGATACCCGGATGGGTGGCATAGTAAACAGTGACTTTATATGATAGAATATTTACACTTACAATATGAATAGGTTCCGACACTACTACAGCTTTAACAGGGTGCTCCTGTTAGTTCTTGATGTTACCCTTATTGCTACTGCCTTCCACTTTTCGAACATAATCCGTTACGGCACCACCGATCTGCAGCAGGAGTATAATATATTCTTCTTGCTTTTCGCGCTGGTATGGTGGATCGTGTCCGGGTTCTCTAACTTCATGTTCCGGATCGACGGGTTCTTTCCCATCGACCGAAGGCTTTCCAACCTGATCAACGCCTTTATCATGCATGCCTTTATCCTGGCCTGCTGCATCGTGATGTTCAAGCTGGATGAGCTTTCCCGCCTGCTGCTGCTTTACACCTACCTTTCCACGGCTTTACTGATTGGGATGAGCAGGTTGGTGCTGATGCTGGTATACCGCTATGTCACCAAGTCGGATGTGGCCCACACTCGCTACGTGATTGTGGGCACAGGCCCCGCCGCGCTGGCACTGCAGCAAACGCTGAACGCCAATGACGATCTGGGGACTAAGTTCATGGGCTTCTTCGACGATAACGCCGACAAACTCAGCCCCTACAACAGCAAACTGAAGGGCGGCGTTGACGACCTGAAGGAATACTGCCTGCAGCACAGCATCGATGAGATCTACTACACGCTGCCCCTGAACAACCGGGCGCAGATAGACGAACTCACAGAATTTGCCGACGATAACTTTGTGTACTTCCGCATCGTGCCAGATTTCAGCGCCATTGTGCAGCGGGACGTGAATATGTACTTCTACCATAACATCCCCATGATCAGTGTGCGCCGCGAGCCGCTGGAGATCGCCTCTAACCGTGTGATGAAGCGCCTGTTTGATGTGGCATTCTCCCTGGCCGTTATCCTGCTGATCTTCCCGGTCGTGCTTCCGATCATCGCTTTGCTCATCAAACTGGAGTCCAAAGGGCCAGTGTTTTTTAAGCAGCTGCGTCCGGGTAAAAAGAACAGGCTTTTCGTTTGCTACAAGTTCCGTACGATGCGGGTAAACATGCAGACAGAGCTGCAGGCCACCAAGAACGACCCGCGCATTACCCGCATCGGGGCATTCCTCCGCAAAACGAGCCTCGACGAGTTGCCGCAGTTCTTCAACGTGCTGTTCGGTGACATGTCCGTGGTAGGCCCGCGTCCGAACCTGGTTTCTCAGCTGGATCACTATTCCAAGCTGATCTCAAAATACAAAATGCGCCACTTCGTGACCCCGGGTATCACGGGCTATGCCCAGGTGAGCGGCTACCGCGGCGAAACCAAGGAATTGCGCCTGATGGAAAAGCGCATTGAGTACGATGTGCGCTACATGGAGAACTGGAGTTTCATGATGGATATGAAGATTATCTTCCTGACTGTCTGGAACATGGTAAAAGGAGAAAAAAATGCATTCTAATATAGCCGAACCCATTGCAGCTTCCGCTCCTCCCTTGCGGGAGAAACGGAAGCTGCTCACTTCCCTTATCTCGGCAGGCACTTTTAATGATTTTGTGAAGCATATCTTTTGGCTGACCGAGCACAGGGATTCGTCTTATGTTTGTTTCGCCAATGTGCACATGCTGATGGAGGCCTACCACGACAGCGAGTTCAACGAGGTGCTTAACAATGCCGATGTGGCCACTCCGGACGGGAATCCGGTGTCAAAGCTTGCGAAGCTTTTTTACGGGAAGCAGCAGGAGCGGGTAGCCGGGATGGACTTGTTGCCGCGCCTGCTGCAGGAAGCCGCCGTGCGCGGAAAATCAGTCTACTTCTATGGGTCGACGGAGGAGGTGCTGGAGGCGGTGGTCACGAAGGCACGGCTGGAACTGCCGGAACTGAAAATAGCCGGTCACTATTCCCCGCCTTTCCGGAAGCTGACAGAGGCAGAGGACGCCGCCATCACCGACATGATCAACCAGTCGAACCCTGACCTTGTGTTTGTGGCGCTTGGTTGCCCGAAGCAGGAACGCTGGATGGCAGCACATAAAGGGAAGGTAAGCGCCTGCATGCTTGGCGTGGGGCAGGCCTATATGACCTACGCCGGACTGGAGAAGCGCCTGCCACAGTGGGCCCGTAACCTGTCGCTTGAATGGACGTATAGGTTGTGGCAGGAGCCCCGCCGCCTTTGGAAGCGGTATCTGCTCACGAACAGCATGTTCATCTTCCTGACGCTCAAACAGCTGCTGCAACAGCAGACCAGTAGGTACACCTGATCAGAGAAAGTTAAAATGGTTTTCTGCGCAGGGAGTGGTTAAGAGGGACGGAGAAATTGACAGAAGCACCACAGCCGATTCGATTCCGGCTGTTTAGACAGAATAGCAGCATTAAAAAATTAGTTATATAAGCAAAACACCGGGCCATTTGCCGCTGCATGCAGCGGCAAATGGCCCGGTGTTTTGCTTTTTAAAAGCATGGATGCAGCAGGAAATACCCTTTCATCGAGCAAGATATAATTTTCTGTTAAAAGTAAATTAAACCAAAATCTAAATATATAAATCTTCGTATACATTGGGAGCCCGGTCAAGGTAGATGGTGTAACTTCAACCAAGCCGGCGCAGCGACATGTATAACCCTAAAACCCTTATATAAATGAAAGCAGTAATATTGGCAGGCGGCTTCGGAACAAGAATAAGCGAAGAAAGCGGCGTGCGTCCCAAACCGATGGTGGAGATTGGCGGAAAGCCGATCCTGTGGCATATCATGAAGATTTACTCTGCGCATGGCATTAACGACTTCGTGATTTGCTGCGGCTACAAAGGCCATATGATCAAAGAGTATTTTGCCAATTACAGCATGTACAACTCCGACGTGACCTTCGACATGCGCAACAACAGCATGGAAGTGCACAAGAACAACACGGAGTCGTGGCGGGTGACGCTGGTGGACACCGGGGAAGGCACCATGACAGGCGGACGCCTGAAGCGGGTGCAGGAGTACGTGGGCGACGAGACCTTCTGCCTGACTTATGGCGACGGCGTGAGCGACGTGAACATCTCGGAGGCCGTGCGTTACCACAAGGAGCAGGGCACGATGGCCACGCTGACCGCTGTGCAGCAGCCGGGCCGTTTCGGCGCCTTTACCCTGACATCGGAGGCAACCCGCGTGCCACAGTTCAAGGAGAAACCCGTAGGCGGCGATATGCCCTGGATCAACGGTGGTTTCTTTGTGCTGGAACCCGGCGTGTTCGACTATATAGAGGACGATACCACCACCTGGGAGCGCGAGCCGCTGGAGCGCCTGGCCGAAGAAGGTGAACTCTCCGCCTACCGCCACCGCGGCTTCTGGCAGCCCATGGATACCCTGCGCGACAAGCACGTGCTGGAAGACCTGTGGCAGAACGGCAAAGCCCCCTGGAAAGTGTGGCAAAAGCAACTTTCGGAGGCGGTAAGCTAAGCTGCCATCTATACCATCACCAACTCCCTTCTTCTTATATATAATAGATCGATCTAAATCATGAAAATTCTGATAACCGGAAATATGGGCTATGTGGGTCCGGGCGTGGTAGAGCGCCTGCGTGCCGCTTACCCCGAAGCTACTTTAGTAGGATATGACATGGCCTACTTTGCGTCCTGCCTCACCAATGCCCCCGTGCTGCCCGAGAGCCAGCTGGATGTGCAATTGTACGGCGACGTGCGCACGATACCTGCAGATGTTTTTGAGGGCGTGGATGCCGTGGTGCACCTGGCCGCCATCTCGAACGATCCGATGGGCAACAAGTTCGAGAACATCACCATGGATGTGAATTACAGATCGAGCGTGCGCGTAGCCGAGCTGGCGAAGGCCGCTGGCGTGAAGAACTACGTGTTCGCCTCCAGCTGCAGCATGTACGGCGCCGCCTCCGAACAGGCCAAGACAGAGGATTCTGAGCTGAACCCGCTGACAGCCTACGCCCGCTCCAAGGTGGCGACAGAGAAGGACCTGCAGCCCCTGGCCGGAGACGGCTTTACCGTAACCTGCCTGCGCTTTGCCACAGCCTGCGGCATGAGCGACCGCCTGCGCCTGGACCTGGTGCTGAATGACTTTGTGGCCGGTGCGGTGGCAACAGGCAAAATCAACATTCTGAGCGACGGCAGCCCGTGGCGCCCGCTGATCCACGTGAAGGATATGGCCCGCGCCATTGAGTGGGCCGTGACGAGGGAGGCTTCCAATGGCGGCGAGTTCCTGGCGGTGAACACCGGCTCCAACGAGTGGAACTACCAGGTGCACGAGCTGGCCAAGGCCGTGGGCGAGGTGATCTCCGGCACAGAGGTAACGGTGAACAAAGACGCCGCCCCGGACAAGCGCTCGTACCGCGTCAACTTCGACCTTTTCAAAGAACTGGCGCCCAACCACCTGCCGCAGGTTTCACTGAAGCAGGCGATTGCCGAGCTGCGCGAGGGGTTGGTGGCGATGGAGTTCAAAGACGGAGACTTCCGAAACTCGCTGCTGATGCGCCTGAAAGTATTAACCAGCCTGCAGGAATCCGGCAGGATCAACGAGCAGCTGCAGTGGGAGAGCAAAAAGGCAGAAACATCGAAAGCCGCATTAGAAACCGCATAAGTATATACCATGATCTTTACAGAAACCAAGTTAAAAGGGGCCTATATCATAGATGTGAAGCGGCTGGAGGATGAGCGTGGCTTTTTTGGCCGCTCCTACTGCAAGCGCGAGATGGATGAGTATGGGCTGAATACCAACATGGTGCAGGCCAACGTCTCCTACAACAAAAAGAAGGGCACACTGCGCGGCATGCACATGCAGGTGTCGCCATACGAGGAAACGAAGCTGGTGCGCTGCACCCGCGGAGCCATCTACGATGTGATTATCGACATGCCCGAAGACTCGGGAACGTACAAGCAGTGGATCGGCGTGGAGCTGACAGCTGACAATTACCGCATGCTGTTCGTGCCGGAGGGCTTTGCCCACGGCTTCATTACGCTGGAAGACAATTCTGACGTAACCTATAACGTGACGCAGTATTACACGCCCGGCTCCGAGCGCGGCATTCGCTGGAACGACCCGGCCTTTAATATTGAGTGGCCGATCGAGCCGCTGATTATCTCCGAGAAAGACCAGGCGCACCCTGATTTTGAGGAGACCAATGCAACATCAAAAGGAAAGCAGCTGGTATAGCACCGGTAGCTTTCCGCATCACTCTAAATCTATATATACAATGATATTAGTTGATACCGCACTCGCCAAACGCCAGGCGGAGAACAAACCGGTTCGCGTGGCCATGGTTGGGGCAGGCTTTATGGGGCGCGGCATTGCGCTCCAGATCTGCAAATACACCCAAGGCATGGAACTGGTGGCCATCGCCAACAGAGACACAGCCAAGGCAAAGCAGGCGTACACGCAGGCTGATGTCCTGGAGGTGCAGGAAGTAAACAATGTGGCCCAGCTGGAGGAAAACATCCGCAACGGCAAGTACAGCATCACCGGCGACGCGATTCTGCTGTGCGAAGCGGAAGGCATTGACGCCATCATTGAAGTGACGGGCGCCGTGGAGTTCGGCACGAACGTGGCGCTGCGCGCCATCCAGCACGGCAAGCACATCATTATGATGAACGCGGAAGTGGACGGCACCGTGGGGCCAATCCTGAAGGTATATGCCGACAAGGCCGGTGTGGTGTTCACCAACGCCGACGGCGACCAGCCGGGCGTGGAGATGAACCTGTTCCGCTTTGTGAAAGGCTTGGGCGTAAAACCAGTACTGTGCGGCAACATCAAGGGCCTGCACGACCCGTACCGCAACCCGACCACGCAGGAAGGCTTCGCCAAGAAGTGGGGACAGAACCCTGCCATGGTGACTTCGTTCGCGGACGGTAGCAAGATTTCGTTTGAGCAGGCCATTGTGGCCAACGGCACCGGCATGCAGGTAGCGAAGCGCGGCATGCACGGCCCAACCGTGGCGTCAGGTACACCGCTGAAGGACGTGGTACAGAGTCTGTATCCGCTGGAGGACCTGATCGAAGGCCCGGGCATAGTGGACTATGTGGTGGGCGCGGAGCCGGGGCCCGGCGTGTTTGTGCTGGGCACGCACGACAACCCGATTCAGCAGCATTACCTGAACCTGTATAAACTGGGAGAGGGGCCGCTTTACCTGTTCTACACGCCGTACCACCTCTGCCATTTCGAGGTGCCGAATACCGTGGCGCGCGCCGTTTTGTTCAACGACGCTGCGCTCACGCCTATCGGCAAACCCTATGTAGAAGTGGTGGCCACCGCCAAAACCGACCTGAAAGCGGGGCAGGTAATCGACGGGATCGGGCACTATATGACCTACGGCCTTTGCGAAAACGCATCAACTACGGCAGAGCAAAATTTGTTGCCGATCGGGGTGGCAGAGGGCTGCGTGCTGAAGCGTGATATCCCGAAAGACCAGGTGCTGACATACGACGACGTGATTCTGCCGGAGGGAAGAACCGTGGACAAGCTTCGTGCGGAGCAGGCGCAGTACTTTGGCGCAACCGACGCTGCAGCGCGCGAGCAGGTGCTGCAGCACCAGGCGAAGAAGGAAGTTTCCTTGTCCTGATCACTCCGTACAGGTTCTGCGAGATCTGCGGTTATATATAAGCTGTCGCTTCTGCATGTGCTCTGAGGGCATATGGCTCGGGCGGCAGCTTATTTATATATAAACACCCATTGAAAAAAGCATCCGGTACCACGGCAACTTATACCAGAACAGCAATGGAAACTGTAGGACTCATACCCGCCGCAGGCTTGGGGAGCAGGCTGGATCCCATCCCGTGCAGCAAAGAGCTCTTCCCGGTTGGCTTCGGGCTGCACCCGGCGCAGGGCGAGCCGCACCCCAAGGTGGTGTCGCAGTACCTGCTGGAGCACATGCAGCGGGCCGGGGTTCGGAAAGTATATATGATCCTTCGCAAGGGAAAGTGGGATATTCCCGCCTACTTTGGCGACGGCAGCCAGCTGCAGCTGCAACTGGCCTACCTCCTCATGCAACACCCCTACGGTACCCCCTTCACCCTGGACGCGGCTTTTGAATTTGTACAGAACAAGCGGGTGGTGTTCGGGTTTCCGGATATACTTTTTAGCCCGGAAGACGCTTTCTCCCGACTGCTCGATCGGCTCTCGGAAACGAAGGCTGACGTGGTGCTGGGCTGTTTTCCGGTGACGTCTCCGCAGAAATGGGATATGGTTGCCCTGGCCGGAAACGGAGAGGTGAAAACCATCCTTCAGAAACCGAAGGAGTCGCAACTACTATATGGCTGGGCGCTGGCCTGCTGGTCCCCGGCCTTTACGGAGTTCATGCACGCGGAGCTGCAGCAGGCACTGGAGCGATGGGGCGGTAGCGACCAGCCGTTTGAGCTCAGCTTGGGCGAGGTGGTGCAGGCCGCTATATATAGTGGGCTAACTGTGCAGAGCGTACGCTTTGACAACGGCAGTTGCCTGGATGTCGGCACTCCCGGGGACCTGCGGCAGGCCATGAAATCTCTTATTTAAGTACCCATTCCATGCGCATCTTACAAGTTCACAACCATTATAAAATCTCAGCCGGGGAGGATACCGTTTTTTACGCCGAGGCAGCGCTGCTACAGCAACACGGCCACCAGGTAGATACGCTGACGTTATCCAACAAGAATGTCAATTCCGTTACTGAAAAGCTGCGTTCGGCGGTGGGGGTTATATATAACCGGAACAGCGCGGGCCTGCTGGAAAAGAAAATCAGGGCGTTCCGGCCGGAGGTGATCCATGTGCATAATTTCTTCCCGCTGATCTCCCCGGCGGTGTTCTATATTGCCCGGAAGCACAGGGTGCCGGTGGTGATGACGCTGCACAATTACCGGCTGGTGTGCCCCAGTGCTTACCTGCACTACAACGGACAGCTGCACTTGGAGAACGTGCACAAAGTTTTCCCGCTGGCTGCCATCAGGGATGGAGCCTACCGCAACTCCCGGTTCCAGACGGCCTCGGTGGTGCTGGCGACGGGCGTGCACAAGCTGCTGGGCACCTGGCAGCACAAAATAGACCGCTATATCGCCTTAACCGCCGGGGCCGCCGATCTCTTCTTGAATTCTTCGCTGAAGCTGCGGCCTGAACAGCTCGTGGTGAAACCGAACTTCACAGCCGACCTGGGGCTGAGCACCTCCGAACGGGAAGACTTCTTCCTGTATGTTGGCAGGCTATCGCCGGAAAAAGGTGTCGGGACGCTAATGAAGGCGAGTGAAAATCACCCGTTCAGATTAAAGATAATTGGAGACGGCTCTATGCGGGAAGAAGTAGAGCGACATGCCGCACAGCACCCGCAGGTGGAGTACCTGGGCTATCAAAAGCTGGACAGGGTGGTGCAGGAGCTGAAGGCGTGCCGGGCGCTCATTTTCACGTCCGAGTGGCCCGAGATGTTCGGAATGTCCATCATAGAGGCTTTCTCAACCGGAACCCCGGTGATTGCCTCCAACATTGGCGGCGGTGGGCAGCTTGTGCAACACGGCCAGAATGGGCTGCACTATACGCCTGGGAATGCAGAGGAACTGGTGCAACAGATAAAAACAGTGGAGCAGGACATTGCCTATGCCCAGCGTTTAGGGGAGAATGCCCGCAGCGATTATGAAGCGCATTATACGCCGGAGGCCAACTACCGGATGCTGCTGCAGATATACCGGGATCTCACCGGGCAAAAAGAAAGGCCTGCTGCTGCAACCGTAGCTGCACCGGCAGACCTTTAACTGCTGTCGTCAGCTGTATTATACTGCTTTCGCTTTCCTGTCCGTTTCCCTTAACTGAATCTTTTCCTCCCCCTGCAATTCCTCCAGTAGTTCCAGCACCCTGCTGGTCTCTACGTACAGGTGCTCGCGCTGGCCCTGCCCCGCGTTACGCACCGCGCGGTTGCCTTTGCAGATAATGTAATGATAATCGAGGCCGATCTTGGTGGCGATATCATAGAAAGGCTCCACCACGAAGCCCTCGTTAAAGATCTCAATCACCTTGGTGCCCGGCTTGCAAAAGAACATGCTGATGAGGCCAGCCCCTGTGGCCCCTATCATGATATCCGCCTGGGAGAACAGGTTGATTTTCTCTCTGATGTTCAATTTGCTGGACACCACATTTTCAAATCCGTAAGGCGCCAGTTCCTTCAGCAGCTCTTCCTCATTCAGAACATTGCGGATGCCGGAGTCGGAGCGGCTGATATACAGGCGATGGCCGCTTGATTTGACAGACAGTGTTTTTTCCGTTTCAGCACAGGGCATAAAGGAGTCCCGGTTGAAGTCGCAGAGCCACTTTGGCACCAGTGTGTGATTGCCGCGCGGCGCGGTAGAGGCGATGATGCGGTCCGCGACGATATGCGCGTGCTCGTCGCTTGAGATGATTTTTTCCGGTGGGATGCCGAGCAGGTCCAAGGTCTCGGTCTGGTAGCTGTAGCGGAGGCTGGGCACATAAAACCAGTCGACCTGGTCATACAGGCCGCTTTCTTTCAGGAGGTGGAGCCGCGGAAGCACGTCCAGGAACCAGTGCCCGATGTTGTTGACACCGGCCCCGCCCGACAGCATCGAGAACACCGTGCCCTCGAAGCGGGAGGGGACGGTGAAATAGCGCTGCTCGAAGATATTGTTCAGGTCCGGCTCCGTTACTTTCCCGTTCTTAAGGCTCAGCGAGACATTCTCGATCAGGCGGTTGTACTGCGATACCACCGCCACGCTGCTTTCGTTGTCGGTATACACGCGGCCGTTGGGTACTTCCACTACAATATAATCGGTCTGCACCTGCTTCTTAGGTTTCCAGTAATCCGAGCAGGCGGCATAGAGTTCGTCTGATATGTCCAACCGGGTTATATGCTCCCGGTAGATCATGTGCAGCAAAAACTCCCGGTCATTGTTGGCAGACGTATCGGTGAGGTTGATGCGACAGACGGCAGCCGGTTTGTACTGGGAATTGAAAGGTACGATTCTTCCTAAGATCTTCTTTGCCCTTTTGGTACCCTTATCGAAATAAGCCTTTATTTTCATACTTGGTTTTGCTAACACCATCCATCATATCAGTGCACAAAGTATTGCTGTGTGCGTAACCGGTCATTCGCTGCCGGGGTAATTTACAAAGTTTTTATTGTTTTTCGGGGAAGTTTTATCCTCCTGGTGTGCCATGGTGATATGCCTGGCGACCAGCTGGGCCGCCACTTTCACCGCTACGTTATTCCAGTGAGCGTCATCCGCCGGGTAAAGCGACACCTGGTTGTTCTGGTACAGGCTGTCAAAAGGATGTTGGGTATTGACATATGCTACCCCTCTTTCATCAAGCTCGGCCATTAACTTAGGTAAAAAGGTAGGCTTCTTCTGGGAAGGCAGCAGTTGGTAATAAATGTTCTCTTTGTTCGGAATCGGCAAAAACAGGAATTGGATTCCCCTTTCTGCCAGCACTTTCCTATATCCCTCCAGCACATCCGCAATTTGAGTGATCTCCTCTTCGCTGTAATCTCGGTTGGCTACCTCACCCTCTATAAAAAACTCGTTATCATAGGAAATATATTCCCTGCGGCCCGTTGCCCGGTCGATATTCGCAAGGGTGTAGTGGTAAAGCCCCAACTTGGAGATGCGGTCGGCGGTAACCGCCAGGTACGTGAGCACCGGCGAGGAGTTGATCAGGTTGCCGGTGAAGTTGCGCACCCTGGAGCTGATGCCGTTGGCCCCCACTGCCGGAAGCCCGGGAATGCGGCGCTCGATACTCGACACGATCACCAGCTCAGGCGGGTTTTCTATAAAGCGGTCGGTGGCCAGGAACCGGTTTACGGTGGCCGGCGCAAAGGAATATACGTCCTTGTTCAGTTTATTCTCCAGCACGGCTGCCAGGGTTTCCTCCTGCGACAGTTTTGCGCCGGTGATGTTGGAGTCCCCGATCAGCAGCACATCGTGTTTTGTGTCTGAGTTCCTGTAGCCATATTCGTCTGTGCGCCACTCCACCAGCCTTTTCTGCGCGAAGGGGGTATGCGGGGCAAGCTCCCCTTCCTCCACCATCCTCAGGTGCATGTTCGGGTAAAACGGCCCCGACATGATCCGGACGGAATTGACGGAGATGGTTTCCCATATCCTGAACGTGAAGAAGTTCATGGGCAGCACGAACACCTCGACGAGGGGCCACACGGCGAAAGGCAGCACAAGCAGGGTCAGCTTCAGCAACAGTTTCTTTACACCTTCTTTTTTTTGCATAACCCTTTAAACGCTAAAACTGAAAGTATATAAACTCCTGGCTTCCGAACTGCCCGAAGAGCAGCACGGCAATGATAGCGGCGTAGTAAACGCCCCATCGCACCCAGGCCGGGCGCTGTGTCAGCAGTGCAGTCACGCTGCCGTTGCGCTGTATCAGGTGCACTGTTTCCATCACAGCGACGGACAGCACCGACACCATAAACACTTTAAAGCCCTGATTCATGTACACATCGTGTGCCACATCCAGCGAAAACACCTGTAAAGGGTTAGTTAGCGTGGCAAATGACTGGCCTACTATATAAAAGGCGTCCCCGATGGTGTTGGCCCTGAAAAAGATCCAGGCAAAGCAAACCAGGAAGAACACGGTAAGCACCTGCACCCACTTATATAGCTGCGGGTGATCGGCAAGTCCTGTTTTCTCCACAAAGGCATTGCGGTGCTCCCTGGTAAGGATGCCCGACACCTGGTACACGCCGTGCAGCGCGCCCCAGACCACGAAGGTCCAGCTGGCGCCGTGCCACAGACCGCTCACCAGAAACACGATGAACAGGTTGTAGTACCAGCGCCACTTCACCACCCGGTTGCCGCCCAGGGGGATATATAAATAGTCGCGGAACCAGGTGGAGAGCGATATATGCCAGCGGCTCCAGAACTCCGGAATGGTCTTGGCGAAGTAGGGGCTCCGGAAGTTCTCCATCAGGTTAAAGCCCATGATCTGCGCCGCGCCAATGGCAATGTCAGAGTAGCCTGAGAAGTCGCAGTAAATCTGGAAGGCGAAGAAGACGGTGGCAAGGATAAAGGAGAACCCTTCAAAGTCGCCCGGGTTGTTGTAGACTTCGTTCACCATCAGCGCCAGGTTATCGGCGATCATGATCTTCTTGAAAAATCCCCAGGCCATGCGCCGCAGGCCGGCCACCACGCGGGTGTAATTAAAGTCGTGTTTCTCCTTTAGCTGCCCCAGCAGGTTACCGGCGCGCTCGATGGGGCCCGCTACCAGCTGCGGGAAAAATGTGACGAACAGGGCGAAAATGCCGAGATGCCGCTCGGGTTTGATACGCCCATTGTACACGTCGATGCTGTAGCTCATCGTCTGGAAGGTGTAGAAAGAGATGCCCATGGGCAGCAGCAGGTCGAAGGCCGGCATGGCGTAGGGCACGTGCAGGGCCAGGGCCAGCTCGCGGGCGCTGTCGTTAAAGAAGTTGTAGTATTTAAACAGCAGCAGGATGCCCAGGTTGGATCCGAGGCTGAGCCACAGCCACGGCTTGCGCCTGTCTTTTTCCTCGTCGGTATACCTTCCCATGGAGCGGCTGCAGGTATAATCGATCAGTGTCGAGATAACCAGGATGATCGCGTAGGCCGGCTTCCACGCCATATAGAAGTAGTAGCTCGCCAACAGCAGGAGCAGCCAGCGCCTTCTGAAAGGCGTAAGAAAATATAGGAGAACTACTATCGGAAAGAAAATGAAAAATTCAATAGAGTTGAAGAGCATACATTCTCCAGATTTAAGGGTGCTTAATCATCCGGGAAGCTTCAGCCCATGGCGCTAGCGTGCCGGGTGCAGAAGCTTTTACGGTTTAGGTTCGGGTGCGTGTATTTTAACCCTATTATATAGAAGTTGTAACAAAAAGTTGTGTCATTCACCATATATTTTTCTAAATAAATAAAGAATGCTATATATAACCTGTTGCGATTCCTGGGGTGGGGGGCGACGGCAGGAAAGGCAGCTGAGCCTGAGATGGAAGCTGCCCGGAATGGCAGTTAAAATTAATATAACTAAAGTATAGCAGTATCGTTATATAGGTTGCAAATACACAAGCCAAACCACCCTTATTACCATATGCCCTTATATGTACACCTGCGTCAGGCACTTATCGTTTTACTGCTCTTTGTATCTGGCAGTAAGATTGTAGCGGCCCCGCTCAGCAGAAGTTCTGAAACTATTGTCTTTGCTCCCCCGGCATCAAAATTTCAGACTAAGCCGCCATTTTTCGAGACGCTGATTTTCAAAAACGAGCCTCCGGCCGGATCAAATGACAATGAGGTAGTGAAATCAGCCTCCACAAGCCGCCCGGTGCCAGCCACTCCCGCCCGGCAGCCGGCGAAGGTTTATAAGATCATGCCTTTAGGAGACTCTAACACAGAGGGTGGGAGCAGTGCGATTGCCATAGCGAACAGGGCAGGATACCGTGATAAACTAGAGGAGCTTTTGAATGGCTCTAGAATGGAAGGGCTATATGACTTTGTGGGAAGTGAGAATACAGGGGGCAACCTTGTTGACGACACAAACCATGCCGGCTTCGGCGGTGCCCGGGACGAAGACATTGCCACTCTTTTAAAGGACGGAAAATACAAAGACTATGATGGAAAAATGCGTGGAGGTAAAGACGGCCCCTACCTGGATCAATATAACCCGGATATCATCCTTCTCCATATCGGCACCAATTGGATAGACCCGAGTCCCGGTGGAGTGAAAGATGTAGAAAACATCCTGAACCAGATTGACGAGTTTGAGGCGAGGGCAAAGAAGGAGGTGACAGTGATACTGGCCCGGATCATTCTCACGGCCGGGCAGAATGCCGGCTTGGATGCTGCTACGAAAACATATAATGACAACGTCAGGGCCATGGCCGTGAAAAGGGTGCAGGCCGGGGATAAGATCGTTTTTGTAGACATGCAGTCGGACGCAGGGATCCTATATAAAATCGCGGCTGACAACTCCGGTCCTTCGGAAGGAGATATGGCCGACAACCTGCACCCTAACAGGAAAGGGTATGATAAAATGGCGGCTGTTTGGTTCAATGCGCTGCAGGATGTCATGACCCCGGACACGCAGGCACCCGAGACGAAAATAGATGACAAGCCTGCCGCCGTATCAACGAAGAATAGCGCCACCTTCAAATTTTCAAGCGACGAAAACGGTGTTAACTACCAGGTGAGCCTCGATAACGCGGCTTTTGCCCAGGCAACCACCCCTTTCACCGTAAGCGGTCTGGCAGAGGGAGAACACACATTGAAGGTCCGTGCCGTAGATGCGGCAGGTAATACAGACCAGACTCCTGCCACCTATAGCTGGCTGATTGACACGAAAGCCCCTGCGGCCCCGGTAGTGACGGCGCCTGCCAACGGGGCTATCCTCGGCACCAGCAAGCCAGCTTTTACGGGTACGGCAGAAGCCAACAGCACCGTAGCCGTGTCTGTGGACGCTGCGGTTATCGGCAGTGTGAAAGCAGCGGCCAACGGCAGCTGGTCCCTGACCCCTTCCACGGCCCTGGCGGATGGCACCCACACCGTGTCTGCAAAAGCCTCGGACGCCGCTGGTAACGTGAGCGCCAACAGCAACACCAACACGTTTGTTGTAGATGCCACCACGCCCGACACAAAGATTGACGCAGCGCCAGCCGCGCTGACTAACGATAAAAACGCGACATTCGATTTTTCGAGCAACCGGCAGCAAGTTACCTTTGAGGCCAGCCTGGACGGGGCAGCTTTTGCAGCGGTATCAGACCCGCTGGTGTTAAAAAACCTTTCGGACGGGCAGCATACGCTCAGGGTACGAGCCAAAAGCCAGGCGGGCACGCCTGATCCAACGCCCGCCAGCCATACCTGGACCATCGACACTAAAGCACCTGCTGCACCTGTTGTTTCGGCTCCTGCGGAAGGTGCGGTACTGAGCAACAACAAACCCGCTATCACCGGAACGGCAGAAGCCGGCAGCAGGGTGACTCTATATATAGGGGGCAGCCAGTTGGGCACGGTAACAGCAGGAGCAGACGGAGAGTGGCGCTTTGTGCCGGCTACAGCGCTCGCGGAAGGGGCACAGCAACTCACCGCCAGCGCCACCGATGCGGTAGGCAACACCAGTGAAACCAGTGGCGCCCGCCGCTTCGCCGTTGACAGCAGGGCTCCGGAAACTACTGTTGCTTCCGGTCCCTCTGCCGTCTCTAATCGCAGTGAAGCAGCATTCAGCTTTGGGAGCAACGAGGCAGGGGTCACGTTTTGGGTGAGCCTGGATGGCGCCGCTTTCAAAGCGGTGGCGAGTCCCTTTGAGCTCTCCAACCTGGCGGATGGGGCGCATACCCTCGCCGTCCGCGCCGCGGACGCAGCCGGGAACACCGATGCCACCCCGGCCACGCACAACTGGCTGATCGACACGAAAGCGCCGGGAGCGCCTGTTTTTACAGGCATCACAGAAGACCGGGGCCCTGAAACGAACGACCAGGTGACCGCAGACCATACCATCCGGATAGCAGGGAAAGCAGAGGCTGGCGCTGTGGTGCGTGTCGCTGAAGAGGGAGCCGAAATTGGCAGGGCGACTGCCAACGCCTCCGGCAGCTGGGAGTACAACCACGAAAACACTTCGCTGCCGCAGGGCTCCTATACGTTCACGGCCACGGCCACCGACGCAGCCGGTAACACCAGTGCGGCCAGTGCTGGCTTTGCCGTCACCATTGAACTAACGGCACCCGAAGTCAGCATCGCAAAGGCCCCCGGAGCCCCTTCGAATGCGGCCTTCAACATTTTGATATCATTTACAGAAGAGGTATATGGCTTAACTGCGGCGGATTTCGAAATAACGAACGCCGTGCTGAGCAACCTGGCGGCTTCAGATAAAGCCTCTTACACGGCTACGGTAACGCCAGCCGGAGATGGCAAGGTGCAGCTCTTGCTGCCGGCCGGTAAAGCCACTGACCTGGCAGGGAATCTGAATAGGGCCTCTGTTTTACTGGAGACGACGCACGATGCCACGCGCCCGCGCCTGACGCTGGGATCTGAGGCGCCGGCTGCTGTCAATGCCCCTTTCACCGTGACGTTCACTTTCAGCGAGGCCGTGTCAGGGTTTGCTGTTTCGGATATAACCGTTACAAATGGCTCGGCTGGGGATTTCAACACACTCAATGACAGAACCTATACGGCGCTGATAAGGCCGGGCGAGGATGGCGAGACAAGCGTAAAAGTGGCCGCCGGTAACGCCCAGGATGGGGCCGCAAACGGGAATGAGGCATCGGAAACGCTCAAAAGAATATATGACGCGCAGCGCCCGACTGCTTTGTTGAGCACCACGGCGCCTAATCCAACCAAAGCCCCTTTCACGGTGACTTTAGCATTTAGCGAACCGGTAGAGGGTGTGGCAGCAGGCGACCTGAGGCTGACAAATGCAAACGCCTCACAGCTCAGCAAGATAAACGACAAAACCTACACTGTCCTGATCACACCTGTGACCGCTGGTGAAGTCGCCGTGGCCCTGGCTGCAAACGTGGCGCAGGATATGGCAGCGAATGGAAACCAGGCATCTAACGAATTGCGGCTGCTGTACGATGCTGACCGACCCGTTGTAACCGCTGCCACGACAGCTGCCTTACGCATAAACGCCCCCTTCATAGTCACTTTCCGCATCAGCGAAGCAGTTACCGGTTTCGACCTCGCCGACATCGCAGCCAGCAATGCCCGGGCAGAAAACCTGCAGAAAATCTCGGAGGGGGAATATACCGCCCTGATCACGCCCACCACCGACGGAAAGGTGACGGTGCGTGTGCCGGCAAACAAAATGGCCGATGCCGCGACAAACGGCAACACGGCCTCGAATGTGCTCGAGCTTACCTACGATGCCACCGCGCCAGCGGGTTATACCGTGCAGTTCGGGGTTGAGCGTGTGGATGTGACTAACCAAAATAAGGTTGCCCTGCATATAGAGGGGGCTGAGACAGGGGCCTCCTATACCTACAGTATCCGGAGCAGCAATGGCGACGAAACGATCACGGGCACAGCAGAGGTCGCGACGGCCGACTTCACAGTGGCTGGTCTTGACCTGACTGGCTTGCGCGACGGCCGGCTGACCGTGTCGCTCACCCTCACCGATGCCGTCGGTAACCAGGGCCCGGAGGTAACAGCCCAGGTAGAGAAGCTGACGAAGAACATCGAAGCGGTCCAGGCGTTTTCGCAGATCAAAGTGCCTTTTAAAACCGCTTTCGGAGACGTGCCGCTGCCTGGTGCGGTGGAGGTAACTTATACCAACGGGGAGCAGGAGGAGCTAAGCGTAACGTGGGAAAAGGGAAAATACAGGGATGACGTGCCCGGCATATATGCCTTGGTTGGGGTGCTGGAGCTGAAAGAGAATACTTCCAACCTCAGTGACAAAACGGCCTCTATTACCGTGGAGGTGGCACCGAACCAGCCTCCTACAGCACTCACGCTAAGCAAGGACACCTTCGAGCCAAACATCGAGCCACACCAGATGATCGGCACTTTCGCCACCGCCGACCCCGACGACAGCGATTTTATATATGCATTGGTGGCCGGCGAGGGAGATACCCACAACCAGCTTTTTGAGCTCAGCAATGACAATGAATTGACTCTCAACTCAAACAAAGGCTTGTCCGGGATAGCCAGGTTTACTATCCGGGTCAGGAGCACGGACCCCTATGACAACCACATCGAGCAAACCTTCACCCTCACCAAAGCGCCCTATCAGCCACAGGGCAAGATCAAGCTGGTAAACGCTTTCTCCCCGGACGGAGACGGCACGAACGATACCTGGACGGTACCCGAACTGCGGTATTACAATGCCATTGAGGTAGAGGTTTTCGACAGGGCCGGTGTGCGCCTGTTTCATACCACCAACCCGGAACAGGGGTGGGACGGCCGGGGAACCGATGGCCGTATCCTGAAAGGGTCATACTTTTACATCATCCGGATCAAGGATATAAACATGGTGCAGAAAGGGGTGCTAACCGTACTTAACTAGCAGAAATGAAGAAATTTATACTATCCATCAGCCTGATTTTATATATGATCGGGGTGCAGGCCCAGAACCGAAAGCAGATTGCCGGTTTCACGCAGTTCAAGCAGTTTTATAACCCGTCACTCACCGGCTATGAGGGGTCAGTGGTGCGCAGCCTTTACCGGAACCAGTGGACAGGCTTCGAGGACGCCCCCAAAACGCTGCTGGCCACCGGCGAAATCGATGTACAGATGCTCGGCAAGCGAAACAACGGCTACCGCTTCAACGGCAACGGGAGGGATGACCTGGAAGTGGGGGCGAAGCACGCGCTGGGGCTCACGCTGCTCTACGACCAGTTCGGGCCTTCGAAAGAGTCACAGGTGGGGCTGAGCTACGGCTCCGGCATCAGGTTGTCGGAGGGGCTGCGTATGCGCTGGGGAACAGCCCTGACTTACCGCATGCAGCGCCTGGACGGCAGCAGCCTGACCGTGGACCAGGAGAATGACCCGCGCTATACCGAGGTGCTGGGCAACAGCAACCGCAGCGGGTCGATGGACCTGAACATAGGTCTGGCGCTGACGGCTGCGCGTTACTATATCGGCTATGGCATGCAGGATGTCACGGCAGGGAGTGTTGTCTCGACGGGGGATGATTTCCTAAACGAAATGTACACGCGCAAGCACGTGGTGCAGGCCGGCTACCGGGCGAACATCACCGGGCAGTTTGGCTTTACCTTGAACGGCATCTACCAGTACGACAGCCTGCTGAAGTCCACTGTGGAGGGCCAGGTAAAGGCGGTATACCAGAACATGTTCTGGGTAGGGGGCGGCTACAGGAACGACCAGGCATATAACCTGGGGGCAGGCCTGAACCTGGATCAACTCTATATAGGCTACGCCTACGAAACGCCTTTCCAGGAGGCCAGGGCCATCAACAAAGCGACCAATGAGATTACGCTCGCCTACAAACTCCTATCCGGGAAAAGCAAAAGGCAAAGCGAACAGCCCCTGCTCTGGTAACCTGCCTGAAATAAAGGGGAGAATTTTTTAGGGCCGGGGAATAGCAGTATCCGGGGATGAAAAACCCGGAGCGCTTGTCGCTGTATTTGCTATAGCATTTTGAGGATAGTTGCCGGCTCCCCGATTTTAACGGCGGGGCTGAAAAGGCAACTGTAATATTAGAGAGCCGTAATGTAAGCCTTCCTAGTTAACAGCTTTACGAGCTTCTGCATGTCCCTTCCCGTTTCCCTTCGCCGGATTTTCCTTTTCACCCTCTTTTTTGCCCTAATCCGCGCTGAAGCGACAGGCACCGTCGGGCCTAAGGTTTCAAACGCGATCCGGAGAGGCGCTTCCAACATCGTCGCAGCCGCCTTGAAAAGAGGGGCTACCAATCGTTTCATAAAAGCTGTCTCTGTAGACAGGCAGGAAACAGGACAGGCTCCTTTTTCAAAACACCCTGCCAAAACCCTCCAGTCAATCCTCAAACAAACGGTCACCGCCTCAGCAAGCGCGGATAATTTGATACGGATTATGCCGTTAGGTGACTCGAACACGGAGGGAGTGGCTAGCTTTGAGATTACAGTCGAGAACAGGGTAGCTTACCGAGACAAGTTAGAGGAGCTTCTGGATGCAAGCAAGTTAAAGGGGCTATATGACTTTGTGGGAAGCGAGCGCACCGGGGGCAGCCTCATGCATGACACAGAGCATGCAGGGTTTGGTGGTGCCCGGGACGAGGACATTGCCGAACTTCTCAGAAATGGCAAGTTCGAGTATTATAATACTGGTGATTATCATGGACCAGGTCTGGAACCTGGCTACGCCGGATATCTAGACATGTACGACCCGGATATAATCCTGCTGCACATCGGCACGAATGAGGCGTGGAAGAATCCAGGCGATGTCAGCGAAGTCGTAGATATCCTTGATCAGATAGATGCCTACGAGGACAGGGAGAAAAAGGATGTCACCGTGATACTGGCTAAAATCATCCTTTCCGACGGACGAGATCCTTCGGTAGACACAGACATCATAACCTATAACAATGCCGTCAGTGAAATGGTCAAAACCAGGGTGGAGGCTGGGGACCTTCTTGTTCAGGTGGACATGCAGGAGGGGGCAGGCCTGGTATATGAAAGCGCAGAGGCCGGAGGGGATATGGCTGACCAGTTGCACCTGACCCCAGGCGGTTACGCTAAAATGGCGCAGGTGTGGTTCGATGCGATCATGTCCACGAATGCCGTGCTTCCTGTGGAGTTGATGGAGTTCAAGGCAGTATATAAAGGGGGGCAGGTGCAGTTAAAGTGGAGCACGGCGTCGGAGCAGGACAATGCCCGTTTCGAAGTGGAGCGGATGCAGGAAGAGCAGCCTTTTGTAACTATTGGAGCGGTGGCAGGGGCCGGCAACAGCAGCAGCCTCCTGCGCTACACGTATCCTGACGCAGCCGCGCCGGCGGGCCAGCTGTACTATCGCCTCAAGCAGGTGGACAGCGATGGCACCTACTCGTATTCGAACGTAATCGCCGTCAGTCTTCCGGGTGCCATCGGCCTCACCACTAAAATTTACCCGAACCCGACCGATGGCACAGCAGCCGTTTATCTGAGTGCTTCCGGATTTATGAAGGCCGCCCCGGTGGAGCTAACCCTGCGAGATGCAAAGGGCCGGAAACTTTTTTACCAGACGTTGCGCGCAGGAACACAGGGTATATTGAATGCAGCGATACCATTACCCCAGGGCCTTGCCCAGGGTTTCTATATAGGCGAGCTCACTTCATCGGTCGGATCCCGCCGGTTTAAGCTGCTGGTCAGGTAAATGGTATTCAGCATAACCCGATGGCCAGTATCGGGCAAAATCTTCTGCCAAGGGATTTGCCTGGTAAGGAGGATTCATCAAAGAAGGAGTATCTTGCAGAGCTGCAGCATCATGTGGCAGGAAAGCAGCCGCCGTTAGTGCAATTTTAAAGACGAAGGCAATCACAATAAATGCCCTTTCATCGCATATTAGCTAATTTGAATTTTCTAATACAACATCCCGTTTAAAAAAGCGTAATCATAACAGTTTAAAAGACCCTGGCCAGAAGAGGCTGCCCAGCACTTAACCCTGAACCCATCGGAGAGCCGCAACGCTGCCCTGTGTGAGTTAACCGCTGGCTTTCATTCTTATATAGCATCAGAAGCAATCCATGAAGCAAAGTACTACTTCATATATATATTCACCCGCTCCTCCTTACCGACACATCCAACCGGCCCTGCGATGTGACACAGCACGCCCAGTCACCTGCAAATCGCTGTGGCTGCTCTTTTTCTTCCTTTGTTTTGCTGTGTCCGGGGCCTCCGCCCAGGTGGGCAGCGTCAGCGGGTGCCTGCCCGGGCTTCAGCATTATTTCGGGCTGGACGAGGAAGGAGGGGGCTCCTATACCGACTTCATTACCGGCGCTACGGCCACCTGCACTACGTGCCCTGCCGCCACAGCGTCGCTTTTTGGCGCAGCGCAGCGTTTCAGCGGGAAGAATCAGGTTGATTTTAATGAGGTACAGAATTTCAACTGGGGCGTTTACGACAGCTTCACCATCGAGTTCTGGATGCAGACATCTGCGAAGCCCTCCGAGAACATGGTTATCATTGGCCGAAGCCCCAAAGACTCAGACTTCCTGTGGTGGGTAGGTGTGGACAAGGATGGTTATATGGCCTTTGAGCTTTGGGACAAGAACAGGAAGGGTTTCAACGCCAAGTATTCGGTAAAAAAGATTAACGACGGGCAGTGGCACCACATCGCTTTTGTAAGGGACGATAAGATCAAGTTTAATAAGCTTTATGTAGATGGCTTTGCCGTTGTCGGTTTTGAGTACGTTTATGAGACTGGCTTCGAAAGCGCATCCCCCGTCAACATCGGCTACTTAGACCTGAACAAAGGCCATCACTACAGCGGCCTGCTGGATGAGCTGAAGCTATATGACCGGGCGTTACAGGAAAGCGAGTTGCGGGAGGAGTACAATTACGGAGCCGGTAACTATTGCGGTCCGGTGCAGATCGCCCCCGACATCATATCCCAGCCCATTACTTTTGGCGTTACCGGCCAAACCTACGCATATGACCTTAAAGCGACAGGAAACCCAAAGCCCACCTACACCATTGTATCCGGCCCGGAAGGGCTAAGCATCAATGCCGCCACCGGGGTGCTCAAATGGGTGCCTGGCACCCCCGGCAAGTTCAGCGTGACGGTGCAGGCGGGCAACAGTGTGGGGCAGGACCAGCAGAGCTTTGAGGTGGATGTGAAGCAGGGCCAGGGCGAGGTACTGGGCACCGTGCACCACTGGATGCTGAACGAGACATCCGGGCAGCAATATAGAGACTACTACACGCCCTACCATGCTACCGCTGCAGCAGAAACCAGGCCGATGCCCGTGTTTGGGATTGTAGGCGGCGCCCAGCGCTTCGACGGCAAGGACGACGCCGTGAACGTGGAGGAGAGCATGAACTTTAACTGGGAAGCGGACGATAATTTCAGCATTGAGCTTTGGATGAAATCCACCGCGAGCGCAACGGACAACAGCGTGATCATAGGAAGGGACTCCAAGAACTCGTTTGTGCACTGGTGGATTGGAATGGACAAGCAGGGACAGGCGGGCTTTCAGTTGATCGATGCGGTTTTTGAAGAAAAATACACAGGCAATAGCGGTCCCAAGTTGAACGACGGAAAGTGGCACCAGGTGGTGGCCGTGCGCAACAATGCCTCAAATTTGAACAGTCTGTATGTGGATGGCGAGCGTGTGGCGGAAAAAACTTACCGCTACACAGGGGGCTTCGAGTCGCTGGCCGCAGTGAACATGGGCTATATGAACAGGGAAGCAGGCTATCGCTTTGAGGGCGACCTGGATGAAGTGAAGCTGTACGGCAGGGCTTTGTCAGCGGAAGAAATCAGGAACCGCTACGCAGCCGTGTTTGACGCCTACACCGAACTGATTAGCTTTGAGGCGGAGTACGTCATCAACGCCGTCGACCTTACGTGGGCCACTGCCTCGGAATATAACAACAGCTACTTCGCAATTGAGCGGGCTTCGGCTGACGAAGTGTTCACCGAGATCGGGAAGGTGGATGCCTCCGGAACGACGAACGTGAAAAGCTCCTACTCCTTTAAAGACATACAGCCGCTGGACGGCGTGAACCTGTACAGGCTGCGAATAGTAAAGGGCGATGGGTTGTTTACTTACTCTCCCATTGTGCGGGTGGAGAAGTTCGGGCCTTCCGGCTCCATGTTTTTAGTCTACCCCAATCCGGTTTCGGGGGGGGAAGTGAACGTGGACATCACCAATCTTGATGAGGGCGAAAAAGTCGTCTTCCAACTATCTGATATGGCCGGCCGAAAGTTGCTGGAGCAGCACCTGGAAGTCGGTTTGTACGGAAATCTGCAGTTCAGCCTGCCAGTTCCCGAGAAGCTGCGGTCGGGGATCTATCACCTGACCGTGATCACAAGCAAGAAGTCGTTGAGCCGAAAGCTGATGGTGGTGAGGTAGGAGCGGGTATTTATATATAATATAGGGCCTATATAAATCTATTCGCCTGATTACGGCGCATTCAAACGGGCCACGCATGTACAGCCGCTAGCGGCTGTACATGCGTGGCCCGTTTGATTTTTTCACTGGTAGGTTGTGCTGGTTTACGGGCGACCAGGGCTTGACAACAACCCGTTTCTATTGTGACCTTCTACAGCTTGCTGACTGATCTGCCAATAGGTTCTATATATGGATTTTATTCCTGAAGTGTTCATCAACCCTTGGACACCCAGTAAGACTGATACAGATACCGGTACGGCTTGGCCACGAGATAAAGCAATATGTTCTTGAGATAGGAGCGCTTTTCACTTCTCAGCCCTTTGTCAGAGATTCGCGAAGCGATCACCGCCTGCCCACTAAAACGGTCTGTTCCCCCCTCGAAATGGTTGAACAGGATTTTTAAATTATATTCCTGCTCGTACTGATAGGCAAGTGCCGTAAAAATGCTCTGATCATGCCTGTTGCCCACAAACCGTGGGCTTTCTTTGCTCCGTTCGCTTTCCGGCACATCCATCACAAGGTCCGGCCGGTTGAGCATGATATCCTGCCATCTGCTGATGAATTCTACTGTCGAGGCGGTTTTCTTGATGAGGAAAAAGGTGGCCGCGATCTGGTATCGTTTCTTCCAGTGCTTCCCGATACCCGAGAAGTGGTCGATGATACTGCTCCTGGAATACTGCTCGTTTGTGCCGTTAATCAGGAACACGATCCCGTTGTATTTTTCCAGAAGGCCAAAGTATCTGTTCCACTCCTCGTCTTTAAAAACAGAGCACCCTGAATCAGCATATACCAGGATGTCTCCCTCTTTCATTTCCTTTAGCGTATTCCCGACCACATTGGGTTTCCAGATCCAGTAACCGCCCCCTTTCTTGTTGTTAAACAGGGGCGAGGTGGCGACATCATCAGAGACATCCTCTCTGCCGTAGACAAGTATCTTATCAAAAAAACCGGTTTCTGACGCCTGTTTCGCTATCCTCTTTTTGCTGTTCTCATAAGCCTTATCCCCGTAGGTAACAAAGTATCGCATTGTGATTCGTTAGATTATTTTATAATACTGTCTGATTTTACTATACCTATCTTTTGCAGGATCAACAGGAAAAGATGGTTGAACGGCCTTCTTTCCTCTTTGTTGAACCCAATCAGATAAAGGCTGAGCAGAAAAGTAGCCGAGCTACAAAGGACCGTCTCAAAAAGGCGCAGGGTGCCGGCGGGCATGATATAGAAGGGGACCAGGCTGAAAATAAAGATGAAGGCAAAGGACAGGCTGCATCTGAGCGCCACCCTGTTCAGGTAATCAGCTATCTCCAGCCCGCATATCCGGTTTGCAAAATAGAGGTTCAGTGCAAAGGAGAACACAGAATAGACGATGAACACGACGTAGATGGTATAAGCCGGGTATCCGTTCAGGAATAAAATGTATGCCACCGGCAGGGGTAAAATAGTGAGCAGCGAGTTATAGGTCTCGTACTTGCGGATATTGCCGACCGCCATGATCGAGGAGCTCAGTGTGACATACAACTGGTCGATCAGGATACGGATCAGGTATAAACGGCAAAAGACGACGGCATAGTCCGGCACATCCTTCAGCCACAGGTTCAGAACATACGGCATCTCGATCAGCACCGGAACACAGAAGAACGTCCATAAAAAGAAAGAGATCTTGCTTCCCATAATCGAAGCCCGCAGCATCAGCTTTCTGTCCCCGCCTCCCTCGCTTTTGGCTATAACAGGGTTCAGCGCCCGCAACATGGTGGCAGCGAAGGCGCCCAACTGGCCGCTCACCTGGCTGGCGATTCCCTGGGCCGCGTTAACCACGGTACCAAAAAACACATTCAGTACAATGCCCTGTCCGTATGCAGAGATCATGCTGGTGGAGGAGCCCATAAAAGACCAGCCGGCGAAACTGGTCATCTCTTTCATCAGTTTTTTGTCGTAGTTTTCCCGAATGCTGATCTTACACTCCGGGTATTTTTTCTGGCAGTAGAAGACGCGGAGGAGCAAGAGGAAAATGGAGAGGGCCGCCATCAGAACGCCATATACCACGAGCTTGTCTTCCGTCGTTTGTATCACATAAAAAGCGATCAGCAGCTTCATCACCGACTCCACGATGCCTAAAATGGCGAACAGCAGCATGTTTTCGTGTGCGTTGATCACCGCATCGTAGGGCACTGAGAAAACAGTGAAGATCGTGCTCACCACCATAAAGTGGTAAACCAGTTTGGCTGCCTCCACTCTGTCGGCGGGGATCGTTAGCACCCCGTTGAAAAAGATATACCCGGCGATCTCTAAGACCACGATGAGTAAAGCCGCAATCAGAAGGTGCAGCACGAGGCTCACATTAAAGATATGTTTGGACTGGTCTGTGTTTCCTGCGCCTTCGGCATAGGACATAAAGCGTTGGGTGGCTCCGGCCATGGCGGCGTTCAGGAAGCCCAGCATCGCAATGGTGCCCCCCACCAGGTTAAAGATACCGAAGTCCTTCGCCCCTAATGCCTCCAGTATTAATCGGGTTGTATAGAGAGAGATTAATACGGTTACCGCCATTCTGGCGTAGAGTATACCCGTATTCACCGCTACACGTTTTGCTGCTTGCATCGCTTGTTTAGGTATTGAAAAGGACTTTAGAAACAGGGGATGAACAGGCTGTCATGGTACTTCTAAAATAAGCACAAGCTGTGGTTTGCGGTTTCACTTGATAAGAAGGGTTCAGGATAATTGCTTTAATATATGAAAAGTTGATTATACGCCTGCCTGCCCTTTTAGTTATCTTTTAAAACCTCCTCCCAGGGCTGTTCCTGCCGGAGATCGGTCCCATTCGTTTCGTTGCGGGACTCTGGCCAGGCGCGACGCGGTTTTATACTGTAATTTGAGGTTTTATATACCCCGCGTCAGACCCGCTTGCTTGGCGTCTTCCGGCATTCCTGCAAGTTAAGTAAGTTCGCTGATTGTTTCTCCAAGATTGTCAACTATCCCTCCCGCGGCACCAATAAAGCTCTCTGGGCATCCCATACCCTTTGCGGCTAAATAAGTACAGCAAGTCCATATATATCCTTTGTTATAAAAAGCGTTGAGGTATGTTGCCGCAGCTTGCCTGGCTCCTGCACGGGGAGTACAGAGGGTAGGGTATGGATTACTCCTGCCAATTTCTATATACCCGCTTGTGCAATTGCTTGACTTGTTTTATAAGTGTTTGCAACCACCCGGCACATGTTCCGGCAATGCGACTACCTTCGCCCACGGCTTGCCTTGCTCCCTGCAAAAGGTACAAAAACGGGTGTTATATGTTAGGCCTTTTGCTTTGCAAAACGCGCGGGTTTATATGCCTTAATGCCGCTTCCTTTACTGCTTTATATATAATGTATTGCTAATATATATTTATAAATAATTTATTTTCAATAAGTTGGGTCGTTACGTTTTAAGCTGATGATACGCAGGTATTCCAAAACGGAACAATAAAAAACAACGCCTCGTATGAACCTGTGTTTATAGGCATATCTATATATTATACACATACATCCTAAACTGCTCCCCTTATAAGAGCATATCCATCAACACTTTTACCTACATATGAATCACCTTTATTCACCAGAACCACGATTACCCTTATGTCATTTCCGTGCTAAAAAGAGGGTCGGTAACGCCTTATCATTTTCAGTTTCCAGTAACGTTAAGCGGTTTTTTAGTCTGCTGCTCCTGCTTTTACTTGTACAGGTAACGGTGAAGGCACAGCTTCCTCCGGGCTTTGTGGAAGAACAGGTTGGAGGCGAGTGGAACGCAGCCGTGGGGCTTACCTTTTCGGAGGACGGGCAGAACATGTTTGTGTGGGAGAAAGGCGGGAAGGTATGGGTTGTGAAAAATGGCGAGAAAGCCCCGCAACCGCTGATCGACCTTACCAACGAGGTGGGGGACTGGGGAGACCACGGGTTGCTTGGCTTTGCCCTCGACCCGGCTTTTGCTAACAATGGTTACATCTACCTGCTTTATGTAGTGGACAGAAACTACCTGATGACCGGTGGCACGGGCAGCTACGACCCCGCTGTGACGAGCCAGAGAGAAGCCACCATCGGCCGCGTAACGCGGTATAAAGTAGTGACCCGCAATGGTGACCTGGCTGCAGATTTGGGGAGCCGCAAGGTTTTGCTCGGGGAGACGCCCGCTACCGGTATTCCCATCCTTTACGAATCGCATGGGGTAGGCTCGCTTGCCTTTGGGGAAGACGGCTCGCTGCTGATCTCAGCGGGTGACGGCGCGTCTGCCGGCCTGGTGGATGGCGGTTACCGCGAGGACGATCCGAAGGATATGATCCCGGTTGACACGTATATACCACAGGCACTGGCAGACGGTATCATCACCGAAGCCCAGAACATTGGCGCCTACCGGTCGCAGCAGCTCAGTTCGCTCAATGGCAAAATCCTGCGCATCGACCCGGCTACCGGTAACGGACTCCCATCAAATCCTTTTTATGATGCTTCGAAGCCAAGAGCAGCCTCTTCCAGGGTATGGTCATTGGGCCTCCGCAACCCCTTCCGCTTTACTGTAAAACCCGGAAGCGGCAATGCTACCTCTCCGGGTACAATTTATGTGGGAGATGTGGGCTGGCTGCATTGGGAAGAAATAAATGTGGCGGATAAAGCCGGTCTGAATTTCGGCTGGCCATTCTATGAGGGGCTGGAAGAGCTGCCTGTCTACACCAACCGAAGGATAGATAACCTGGATGCCCCGAATCCGCTTTACGGAAAGGGGAACTGCGATATGCCATACATCGCCTACAATGACCTGATTTATCCTCCCAAGCGCACCGAAGCAGTTTATTTCGGCAATTTCTGCGACTGGACTGTTCCTATTCCGGCGGACGTGCCAACCTTTGTGCATACCCGACCCATTCTGGAGTGGGTGAATGCCGTGGCCAAGGATGGCGTCGCGCCAACCCCCATCACCAGGACAGGTACTTTTGACGGAGAGGATGCCGCTGTGGTAAACGTGGGAGATGCAGACTCGCCCGTTACGGGAGCCCCTTTTTATGGCAGCTCGTCCACGGGCGGTATATGGTACTTTGGGGATGCCCTTCCGGAAGAGTACAGGAACACCTACTTTTTCGGCGACTATGGCGCCGGGTGGATCAAAAACCTGACGATTGACGGAGATAATAAACCAAAGAAGATAAACAACTTCATAGACGAAAACGCCCGTGTTACTGCCTTTGCCACAAATCCGGCGACAGGTGAACTCTACTATGTAAACTACGCTGCTAAAATAATGAAGGTGGCCTTTTATGACGGAAACACTCCTCCTGTAGCAGTTGCCGAGGCCGACAAATTATTTGGGCAGAGCCCGCTGCGGGTAAGTTTTTCCGCTGCTAAATCCACGGATGCAGAAGGGAAGGCCCTGACGTATGAGTGGGACTTTGGCGACGGATCCGAGAAAGCCACTGGGGTGACAGTGCAGCACACCTTTACGGCAACCGGTGCGAAGGCCTTCGAAGTCACGCTGACGGTAACGGACGCTGAAGGGCTTACCGATACCGAGAAGCTGACCATCACAGTGAACAACACCCCGCCTGCGGTTACGATCGTGAGCCCCACCGCAGAGACCAAATACCCCATGGATGCGATCACGACCTATCAGTTGAAAGCAGACGTGACAGACGGAGAGGACAGTGACGCGGAACTCACGTATGAGTGGCAGGTGGCGTTGCATCACAACACCCACAACCACCCGGATCCTGTAATGAACGAGCAAGAGGCAAGTGCGACTTTAACGCCGATAGGTTGCGACGGAGAAACTTACTTTTACAGGGTGAGCCTGAAAGTGACGGATACCGGTGGCTTGTCTGCTTCAGACTTTGTAGATGTTTACCCCGATTGCAGTGCCGGGGTAGTGGCGGCCGTAGCGATGGCCAGCCCCGCTAACAACGCAGCCTTTGACATAAATGAGCCGGTGGAGCTGAAAGTGAATTTTGCAGATGCGGCCAGACAATGGGAAAAGATAGAGTATTTCCAGGGTACAAGTCTTATCGGAACCGTAACTTCAGCCCCATATAGTTTTACATGGCGTAATGTGCCTGCCGGTGTTTACAATATAACTGCTAAAGCCACCGACATCAGCGGTCATAGCGTCACTTCCGGAGCCGTGAGCATTGCGGTCGGCGACGGCGGCATCGTCGAACTGGCGGATTGCCTGCCCGGCTTAATCCACTACTTTGGGTTTGATGAGACAGAAGGCACCACGTTTGATGACTTTACATCGGGCGTTAATGCTACTTGTGAGAACTGCCCAGAGCCCGTTGAAGGCAAATTCCTGGGAGGAGCAAGGTTTAGCAGTACTGCTACCGGTATAGATATAGGGGATGCCAACAGCTTTAACTGGGGCGCGGGTGATAGCTTTAGCATGGGGTTCTGGATCAAGACGGATGCCACGCCGGCTGAAAATGCGGTGATCATAGGAAGAGACGCTTCTGCCGCCGGTTCAGGCCTGCATTGGTGGATCGGCTTAACACCGGAAGGGAAGGCAGTTTTCATGCTGAAGGATATAAACCACGCCGGTGTGCAGGTAGGCGGCGAGCAGGGGCCAAAGCTGAACGATGGCACCTGGCACCATATACTGGCCGTGAGAGATGGGGCAAGCAACATGAACAGACTCTTTGTGGATGGTGCCTTGCTGAAGGAGGAGGCTTACCAGTACAGCAATGGTTTTGAAGGACAAGCGGCTGTTAATGTTGGTTATTTAAACCGCGCGAGCGGCTATCACTACAGTGGTGACTTGGACGAGTTCAAAGTATATGACAGAGCTGTGTCACAAGCAGAGATAGCAGGCATATATAACGGAGGAAGCGGCACCTACTGTGGCCTCACGCCGCTTGGCATGACGGACAACCAGACTTTTGCGGGCACCTATGAAGTTTTCCCGAACCCGGCTTTTGGCGATCAGTTACATTTATATGTTTCAAAACTCTCCCCGGGTGAGGACGTGACACTGATGTTGGTCGATATAACGGGCAAAAAGGTGCTTGAGCATCATACCACGGCGCGTCCTGATGGTATCATACAGCTCTCTCTCTCCCTTAGAGAAGATATAGCGATGGGGTTATATAATCTCCTGCTACTATCAGAGGAGAGAAAGCTCAACCGAAAAATTGTTATTAAGAAATAGAGGCGATCACGCGCCCTTCCATCAAAAAGCCCCGGCCATATGGCCGGGGCTTTTTGATGGAAGGGCGCGTGGCTTACTGCTTTATCACCTTGATTGACTTAGCGTTTCCGGCAGCGTCGTTGTACCTGAGGAAGTACAGTCCGCTCGTCAGGCCCGCGTCTGAAAGGTTGATCGCGAGCTTGTTGTCTTCCGGCAGCAGGTCCTGCTGTTTGTAAACAACTCTACCCGTCTGGTCCAGCAGCACAACCTCCTTCAGTTCCGCGTTCAACCCTGCCGTGTTCATGGTGAGTACATCGCTGAAAGGGTTAGGGTAAGCGGTAATCTCGGTGATGAAAGACGCCGTTTCAGATGTTTCTGCCGCCTGTAAATTACTGGTGCTGGCGAATGTATTGCTGATCGGGGAGAGCCTGCCGCCGGCGATCGGCATTTCCTTGGCGCCGTTCGGCAGCTGCCAGCCCACGGCCAGGTTGTCGCCGCCGCCCATCTCCAGGTGCAGGGCCTCGATGTAGTAGCGCCTGCCCGCCTCCAGGGGCACCTTCACCGACTGCTGGGAAGTATACTTCGACCACTCGCGGGAGTAGGTCCAGCCGTTCACGTAGGCGATCTGCTTTTTGTCTGTGGGGTTATCAGAAGTACTCAGGTAAAGTACTGCGTTGTCGTCGCCGGCGATCCAGAAGGTATACTCGCCGCTCACAGGGGCGGTGACGTAGCCGCGGATGCGCTGGCCGTAGTTGTCGGCCACGTTCGTGGGGGCCTCAAACAGGGTCAGCTCGCCGGCGCTGGTCGGGGCCTTGGTAACCGGCACCGCCGAAAGACCGGATCCCGTCACGGCTGCCCAGTACTCACGCGTTATCTTGCCAGCGACAGGTTCAGAAGGGGCTGGCAGCAAGCTGATTGTCTCCAATTTCGTAATAGTGATACTGACGGCAGCAGAAGTTGTGGCAGCGCCCTGCTTATCAGTCGCTTTGGCCGTCAGGACATAACTTCCGGCTAACAGGTTGCTGCATGCAAAGCTGAACGGGCTGGCTAATGCTTCTCCAAGCTTAGTGGTTCCGTGGTAAAACTCTACTTTGGCTACCGACCCGTCGGCATCCTGCGCGGACACAGTAATCTCCAGAGTGGTGTTTTCAGCCAAAGAAGCACCGGCCTTCGGTGAGGTAATAGCCACCGTCGGGGCCTGGTTGGCTGGCGCAATGCTGGCGCTGGATACAAATGGCCCGAGTACAATCCCATTCTGGCTCAGCTTGCCCTGCCATATCTGGTACTCCTGCTGCTCGTGGGTTTTGGTGATGGTTCCCTGTGGGAGGGTGGCGTTGTCGTAGGCTGCCACGGTGCCGTCGGGGAAGTAGGGGGCGTCGTTGCGCTGGTGGGCGTAGGTGCCCATCACCCCTGTCAGGTTGTGGTGCACGGCGTTGGAGTGGGTGGCCCCGGTCTTGTAGTAGTCGTAGCCGTAGAGGCCGATGTTGTGGGTGCTCACCGGGGTGCCGTCGGGCAGCAGGGCCGAGGTGACGGCGCGGTTGTTGTAGATCTCGATGTTGTTGCCCCCGGCGATGGCGTAGTTGTAGTTGCTCAGGTTCACCGTCTGGTTGCCGTAGACCTTGACGTGGGCCGTGGCCACGTCCGAGGGGTCGCCCATGCCCTGCTGCCACCAGGAGTCGGCGATAATGCCGCCGCCGGAGTAGGTGCCCGACCTGGGGTCCAGGGGGTGGGCCCCCTGGATGTAGTTGTCGTGGACGCGGATGGGGGAGTCGGGGGTGCCGCGGGAGTTGGACAGGTTGATGTTGTCCTCCACCACGGAGTTGCCGGGCTCGTTGATGACCTGGTTCCAGGCGATCTCGGCGTGGCGGACGGGGTTTCGGAAGTTGAGGCCCACGAAGCAGACGCCGGCCACCCCGCCGTAGATGCGGCCGTCGATGTTCCTGGCCTTGTTGTAGCGGATGCGGATGCTCTGGGCGGGGGTGCCGTCGCCCAGGTAGCGGCCGCCCAGGTTGATGCCGGCGGCGCCCTCGATATAGCAGTTCTCGACCACGATGTTGGTGAACTCGTCGACTGCCACGAAGTAGCGGGTGCGCTTGTAGTCGTGCCAGGGGGTGGGGGCCAAGCCGTAGGCATTGGTGTTGCGGACGGTGATGTTGGCGGCCCCGTGGCCGGCGGATCGGATCATACGGCCGGCGCCGCGGATGTTGGAATTCTCGATGATGACCGGCTCGGAGGTGGTCACCTCGACGGCCGAGACGTTGGAATCGCGGGACTCCCAGTTGCCCGTGTAGGTGCCCCGCTTGGTGATGACGATAGGGCCTGAGTATACGATTTGCTCCTTTTTTTGAACAGGCACCTTTCTTTCCGGTAACCCGACATATATGGCAACAAAGAATGCACTCAAACACACAAACGCTGCAAGCCCTGAAATCATCAAATACCTGGATCGTCTGTTACTGGTTTTTTGCATTGGTTTCGTCCATATAGGAAAGGCTACTTAAGAAAATAACCGAATAGCCTGCGTGCGTACCCATTAGCCAGGTGGTAAGGCACATACGGGGGTGGGCAGTTTTTTAAGGTGAATCGTGTGAAGTCCCTCAGGTTGCCCCCACCCTTTATATCGAAAAGGTGCTTGTAATAGTTTTTGAAGGTTTTCGAGCTCCTGATTTGCCTTTCCCCGCTTTCTTCCGGGTAGGTCAGTATTTTTGCATCATAATTCACGAATAACTCGAACCCGGCTCTGCGCGCCGTGTGCGTGTAGTCATAGTCAGCTATATAGTGCGGGAAGCGTTTTTGGTCCAACAGCCCGATTCTATCAAATACAACCCTTGGGATAAGCAGGCCACGGCCGGGCAAGTGGGTCACGGGGTGCAGCCCTTTGCGTTCAGCGTCAGGCAGCACGTGCAGAAGGTGTTCTATGGTGTTGAGTTTCCAGTTCAGGCGCTCGCCGCCAAAGATCGGTTTTTTGTTTGAAGCATCCAGTTCCAGGGCGCCGAGCAATGCCTGCGGCTTTTCCCGGTGCCAGCGATACATCTGCGCTATCATGTCGCTGTCAACCACCACGTCGTTGTTCATGGTCATGATCAGTTCCGCTCCCTGCTCCAGCGCATAACGGATGCCCATATTCACCCCCGCCGTCCAGAAGAGGCCGCCGTCCCCTTTCAGGACCACCACCTCCGGGAACTCGTCGCGGAGCATGGCTTCGGTCCCGTCCGTAGACCCGTCGTCTACGATCACTACGCTGAAGCCTTGGTTTGTCTGAGCCCTTAAAGACTCAAGGCACTCTTTTGTATATTCCTTTCTGTTGAAAACAGGTATAACGATATAGATCATGTTGGGTTGAAGGGTAGGTTGTGACTGAGCAGTGATCCGCTGTCTTGTAGCATATATGCATCAGCGAAGTTGCACTGCTATAAACTGATGCCGAATATGCTTTTCAGTTTTGCGCTTACTTTATTACGCAGCAGGTGGTTGAAATTCCGCTTGTCTGATTCGATGTCCCGGATTACAAACCTGGGATGTCGGAGCGGGATAGAAATTTCCTGCTCGCTTACAAAGGCGCTTTTGTCGTGCATGTTAAAGGTATGGGTGGCGTCTTCCCCGAAGCCTATGTTTCGGACCAGGTTTACCTCCGGTATAACGCACAAGCCGGAGTTGCTGTAAACCGTGAACTCCCACTGATAGTCCCACACATCTCCTTTCGCGATATTGGCAAACGTATCCTCGAGCTTGCTAAGGCGGTAGGCCTCTTCAAACTTGTTCAGGAAGATGCCGCTTAAGTAGCCTTTCTCCTTCAGCTCGGGGTAGCTCGGTATGTTGTAGTCGAAAAGCTGCCAGGCCCTGCGCCAGGTTGCCCAGCCCCATGCATTCACCTTGTCCGAAAAGTAATAGGAGTAGTCGCTGTCGCGGCGCCAGCCGTTCAGGTAGTTGTTGCCGCTCACGTGCATCACGCGCGTGTCGTGCCGGTAGCGCTCCAACACCTCCTGGCAATACCAGAAAAAGCTCCTGGAAGGCACGCAGTCATCCTCCAGGATAATGCCTGTCTCTTCGTGCTCAAAAAGCCACGTGATGGCCTTGGAGGGGCCTATCCCACAGCCCAGGTTGTCCGCATGAAAGAGCGTTTTAACCTCACATTCCCAGTCAACCTGCTCCACAATGCGCCGGGTCTCCTCGCAGCGTTCCGAATCTGTTGCAACATGCGGCCGCGGGCCATCGGCGGCTACGTATAATTTCTGCGGCTTTACCTGCCTGATGCGTTCGAATACCTTCTGGGTGGTGTGGGCTCTGTTAAACAGTATCAGCAATACCGGGGTATGCAGTGGTTCTATTGGGGTACTCATAAAGGCGCTAAGGAGTTAATATATTGTTGTACTGCTATTCTTAGAAGAAGTTTATACTTATATATAAGATTTACTGATACGAAAGAGGCGGATGCAACTGCTGCGTCCTTCTTCTGGCAAGCATGCGCTGCGACGACTGCTTCAGGTAACTCTGATAAGCGTTGTTCTTCTGCTCCAGGATCGTGATGCACCACCCCAGTATCCCGAAATAGAAGGGCGGGAGAATGTACGAGATCCCATACACAAACCCGGTGGAGATAAAGGTCAGGAGGATGATCTGTATGATCGTAAGCTGCGGCTTGCCAAAAGACTTACGGATGGGATGCACCATGGTTAAGAAATAGATCAGCATCCCGGCCATGCCGACATAAAACAGAATGTCCACATAAAAGCTGTGAAAGAAGTGCCCGTTCCCATCCTCAAACACGGGCTTGTCTATATCCTCCTGGTAAAACTGAATGGGCAGCTCAAAACCCTCAAAGCGCATGCCTACCATCAGGTTGTCCTGTATAAAGGGCAGGTAAGAAAGAAACTGCAGGTAGCGCCATCCGCCGGTGCCCTGCGAATTGTAGTTCTCAATATCAGTGAAGTTCTCCTGGAACTTGGCCAGGATATCCGGGTTCATCGAAAAAATGAAGGCACTGGAAATGACACTGACAACGGCGATGATAAAGACCACCGGCAACAACCTGCCAACCAGGTTTATCGGTTTATCTGATTTAAACCTGATGTAGAGGTAGAGGACGCCTATGGCGAAGGCAGAGCAAATCCAGACGGTCCGGTGCTGGAAGAAAATGATCAGCAGCAATACAAAAAAAGTGCCTGCCAGGTTAATGAACTTCCCCTCATACAGGTAACTGCCCAGGAAGTACAACAGGGGAATCATCAGCATATAGACGGAAGTGGCAACGGCTCCACGTTCGTGGCTGGTGAAGGACGACACGCTCAAAGAGTCCGGGTGTACGATGAATATATGGAGCACAAAGCCAATCAATATAAAATAGACGATGTGCTTGAAGTTCAGGTATGGGTTCTTTTTATAGAAGGTATAGATAAAGAAGGTGTGGCTAAGCAGGAAAAGCTTAAGAAACACGTGCGGATACACCAGGAAGGTGCTGTACTTGTAATAGGACTCAAACACCAGGCAGAACACGTAGAGTGTCAGCAGGAAGAAGGCAAACCGCATATAGGGCGACATGCGCTGAAAATTCAAAATGCTGTAAGTGAAGGAAAGCACCGCCGAGCCTTTTATCAGCAGATTAAAAAGGGTGATCTGGAAATCCACATTTTCAGGGGCCAGCAGCTTCACATACATCTCATCCATCATCAGGACGAGCATCAGGGGGAAAGCAAATATGATGGTATAGTTAAACTTCATATCAATTCATACTTAAAAAAAGGCAGGGCATTAATACGCCTTTGCCTCTATAACAGGTGCTGCCTTGCCCTCGGAGCGGTATAGCGACCTTACAGCTTCATACAGCTTTATATGCTGCCCGATTACTACCTCCTCAGAGAAGTTGTCCTGCACAAACCGGTAAGCGCCATCCGCGGTTTTGGTGGCGAATGCATCATCCGTGAGAAGCTTCGCAACCGCCGCCGCTATATGATCGGGTGAAGACACATCACACAGCACACCTGCTTTCCCATTATCCAGCAGGAATGGAACGAAGCCACTCTTATTGCCCCCTACGACCGGCGTTCCGACAACCATCGACTCCAGAACCGCCATGCCGAACGATTCTTCCACAGAAGGATGGAGCAGCACTTTCGCATTGGCTACTTTCTGGATGAGTTCATCGTGGCCCAGCGGGCCAATAAACGTAACGCCCTGTTCCAGGCCGTGTTGCATTGCATAGGTGTTGGCAAGGCCGCCCGGTTCCATGTCTACACCAAGCAGGTGGTACTCTAAGGCCGGGAAGTCTTTGCGAAGCCTTGCAAAAGCCCGGAGGGCCATGGGAATGCCTTTTCGCGTGTTAAAACCGTTCGTTACCGACACGATCACATTTTCCTTCCGCAAGGGTTTGTTTACTTTTTGCTCTAAATCAGGAGTGAAGAAATTATTGATGATGACGCTCTTCTCTTTCAGGCTGGCCGATAGCTGGTTGTAGGTATAGCTGGAATTTGCGACAAGGTGCCGTGCTTTCCAGGTCACCACCTTGTTCATGAGCAGGCGCACAAACCGGAATACATCGCACTGTGTGAAGAAGATCTTTCGTGCGATATCATGTATGCTGACGATCGAGGGGATGCCGCTGTTGAGGGCCGCCCAGGCATACTCGTAACTCCAGAAGGCATAGATGACATCGGCCGGGTGCTGCTGCATCAGGCTTGCCAGTTCCTGAATCTCGTAGCGGAAGAAACGGCGGCCGGGCTGGGGTTTTGTTGGCGCTATGCATACTGTTATATTAGTGCCCCGCAAAATTACCGGCTCCTCTATATGGCCGGAGTTGGTGTAGGCGATCACTTTATACCCGCGCTTTAATAGGGCATTCACTAAATGGGAAACCAGGGGGAACCCGTTTGTATCAGGTAAATCGACAGTACCTAAGTCACATGCAATCAAATTTAAGTCAACTGGCCCGGAAATACCTATCGTCATAAAAAGCTCTTTCTTAAATCTTGATAAAAGTTAAACGACATCTGTCTGGTGTTTCATCCATCAAACTTTCTTCGCTTACTGCCTGCCGTCTTGCGCGCTTCACCATGTACTCTTGTCTAAATCCGCAGCGGCAGCAATCACACGCTGCTATGTAACGGCAATTGTGTGCATGGATATGTGTTCTGCAATAGATGTGTCGGTATAACCGATTTGCAATTAAAGGCCATATATAGCCATTACAAACAACAGCAATATTTTAGCAAGGTACCTTTCCCCCCTGAGGCAGCACCCTGCCTACAGAGGCACCCCATATGGGGACAACTATATAGGAACAGCTAATGTTAAGTCAGCAAGCTAAAACTGCTTCTGAAAATGAAAGCTCAGGGATAGTACGTTCGATAAGACCTTCTGGTTAATACCGATGAACAACATGGCCTGTGTCTAATGGCAACCAGCCGCTGCAGCTAATGCTGAATAAACCCGACTTTTGAACCCGGCATTTGGCCTGTTGAATGAGCCAGAGCGTCTGTCCTCAATCTGTACATCCACTAAATCCGCACCGACAGGTACTGTTATTACATTGTTATCAGGCTTGTCAAGCAAGCGCTTCAATCGGTAAACGCATTTAAGCCGGTCAAATTTCAGGGGCTTGAATGACACGCCTCCAAAATCAGACGTAACGCTCCTTCAGGACTCCATCTACAATCATTTGGGTTATCCGTATTCAGCTTTGATGTTGTACGGAAGCAGCGTCGGGTGGCGAAAATCAGCATTCGCTTCATCAAAATGAAGCGAATGCTGACCCTGATCAATGAGGATAAAGTTTTTGGTGGTGAACTTACAGAAGCCTTATTCTTCCCTGGTAAACCGCCACGTGTACTTTCCTACTTTGGAGGTTTTTTTGTCTTTGTCCTCCACATGTATAGGATAACCGGCCCAAGCCTCCTCGTCTTCCCAAACCATGGCGGTGTCTGATATAGACAGGATCAGGTAATCAGTGGTCCGGCTGCCCTGCGTAAAAGTGATATAATTCGGTTTGCTTTCATCGGGCATCGCATACGTCCATGCCTCCTGCGTAGTATTTCCAGGAGTAGAGATCAGCATCTGATCGCCTTTAAATTCGAAGAAAGCCTGTATGTTAACTGAATCAGCATACACGATCGTATCGGCGTCTCCATAGTACTCCCTCTTAACGAAGTTGTTTATCCACTTTCCCTGGAGTTGATGACTGATTTCACCATCAGGGATCAATACAGGGGCTGGTGTGGGTGTTTCCTCGTCTTTGCATGATAAAAGGAAGAAGAAGGGTACCAGGAATAATAATGACTTTTTCATTTTGATTTGAGTAAGGGTGGTAGATGAATATTTATTCAAAAAGTAACAGTGAATGAACGGTTTAAAATAAAATCACCAGAAAGGTTAGGGTTTGGTTCGGTGCTGAAATTCAGCTTTATAGCAGTATATAGATTTAAGCAACTTTGTAAGCTCAGGTGTCATCATTCTTGGTTACAGCAGGGGGTGGTTCGTACCTGCCCCCTGCTCTATATGACTTTGTGTGGCAGCCGGATTTAAGCGTAATAGTAGCTGCCCTTTTTCTTGTACCCGTATTCGTACGTCTTGTTATAGTTGAGGTCGTTGATGACCATATAGATGTTCTTCATCTTCTTATCGGCATACAGCTCGTTTATCTGGTTCAGCAGGTTTCTCTCCGTGTACTTGTGCTTCACCACGTAGAGCTTCACATCCATGTGCTGCATCAGGATAAAGTACTCTGACACGTAGCCAACCGGCGGCGTGTCGATCACCACGTAGTCATACCGCTCCTTCAGCTGCTCTATCAGCGCATGCATTTTAGGTTGCTCCAGTAACTGCACGGCACTCTCTGGTATCGGCCCGCAGGAGATCAGGTCCAGGTTTTCGACCTCCGTGTGCTGTATGACTTCGTCCAGCGACAGCTCGGGCTGCGACAGGTAAGAAGAGAGCCCGTAAACGTCGGCCACGTTAAAGTACTTGCTGAAAGTAGGCTTTCGCATATCCGACTCGATCAGCGCCACGCGCTTGCCAGACATCGCGAGCTCGGTGCTGAGGTTGACAGAGCAGAACGTTTTACCCTCTCCGGAGATGGACGAGGTAATACCGATCACCTGAAAGCTCTGGTTCCCCATCAGGTACTGCAGGTTAATGCGGAGCGAACGGAAAGATTCGGCGATGGCAGAACGCGGGTTGTGGAGCACCGCCAGCTTATCTGACTTGTTGCCGTGCGCCACCACGCCAAGAAAGGGAATATTGGTGATACTGCTAAGATCGTCTTTCCCCTGTATGGTGTTGTCCACATTGCTCATCAGTATAACAAGACCGGCCGGTATGGCCAGGCCAATCAGCAGGGCCAGCATGTAAATCATCTTCGGCTTCACGTTCACGGGTGCATTGCCTGCCATCGAGGCATGGTCTATGATCTTCTTGTCGGTTGTGTTGGTGGCCAGTGAAATGGCCGCTTCGGCACGCTTCTCCAGCAGGAATTCATACTTTTTGTCGATAAAGGCCGACTGGCTTTGCAGGTCCGCCAGGCGCCGCTCATTCTCAGGCATCTGCGCAATGTCACTCTCTAATTTGGAGATGCGCTCATCTGCATCGGCAATGGATATATCAGCAGAGCGGATCAGGTTCTTCAGGTTCGCCTCAATCGCCTTTCGTGTGCTGTTGATTTCGCTCTCCAGCTTCACCAGCTTCGGGTTGTTCTCCGTCGCGTTCACCTGTATACCGGCTTTCTCCTGGTTCAGCTGCGAAAGCTCAAGGAACAGCGTGCTCAGAATCGGGTTCTGTATGCCCGCCACTGAAGGCGAGACAGACTGCGCTATGCCGTTTCCATTCTGCACCTGGTCTAATATCGTAGCGAAATAAGACCTGTCCGTCTTCAGGCGCGCCTTCTCCGATTCCAGCAATGACAGTTTCTGGAAGTTGAGGTTCGACTGCATGCCCACATCAGAGATGCGCTTGTTGGAGCGGAAAGAGGAAAGGGCCTGCTGGCTCTGGTTGAGAGAGTCCGACAAAGTGGCCAGCTGGCTGTCGATAAACTCCAGCGTTTTCCTGCCGTTTCGGTTTTTCTCTTCCAGGTCGTTAGCCACATACTCGGCCATCAGGGTGTTCAGAAAGTTGATCTGCTTCTCCGGGATGCTTCCTTTGCTCGTAACCCAGAGCATCCGCGACTCCCGTTCGATAGGGGCTACCTGCAGGCTGCTCTTATATTGGTTCACGAGGCTTTGCAGGCTGTTAATCACAAAGTAATATTTTTTGCCCGGCGCCATATCCCCTGCGTCGCTGCGCTCCAGGGTAAAATTCATATACTTGTCACGGTAAGGCTTCCCAAATTCCAGCACCTTGGTGAAGTTCACCTCCGGCAAAGACTCCACCACCGTCTGGTTCCCCAGGTTATAGCGGGCAACATGTTCGCCTTTGGCCGTAAGCTCATACTGTTTGTCGTTCAGCACACGCACCACCAGCGGCAGGTCCACCAACTGGTAAGATCCTGAATCGAGCTTCACGGTGTAAGGAGCGGACTCGTACTGCTCTTCTACCACCAGGTCAGATATATTGTTGAGCCAATGGTCGGTTACCTTATAATAGGCCACGGTAAAGTCAAGCTTCTGGAGGGCCTGCTTCACCATTTCGTCAGACTGCAGCAGCCCTATCTCATCTTCCACTTTTATGCCCTTGCTCTGCACCTGCAGCACCTCCAGCAGTTCCTGGGCCTTTTTAGAGCCTGTTTGCTGGTCGCCCAGCAGGAGGGTAGCCTTGAAGGAGTACACGCTCGGGGATTTCTTTACATACACGTACCCCACCGCCAACGCCACCAGGGTAAAAGCAAGAAAGAGATACCACTTGGACCTGAACTTGAACAGCCAGCTTTTTAAATCTATCTCGTGCTCTTTTTTATTTCGTTTCATTTTTCTATTTCACAAAAAAGTTAACCAACAACGCCGCCGTAGATATAACACCCAACACGGCGCTCACCACGATCAGGTTTTCCCGCTTCAGCTGCGCTTTGCGGGGTTCCACATACAATACATCATTGGGCTTCAGGTAATAATACTGGGATTGTACGAGGTTCGCGTCTGTCAGGTCTAACAACACCACCTCAGCGCCCTCTGGGGTCTGCCTGATCAGCTTTATGTTCTCACGGTTAGCGCCTTGCGTCAGGTCTCCGGCCATGCCCAACACCTCCAGCAGGTTTGCCCTTTCGTTGAACACATAAAAATAGCCAGGCCGGGTAACGTTGCCGAGCACGCTGATTTTAAAGCTGATGAGCTTCACGACAACGGTGGCATCGTTGATGTAGCGGCTCAGGCCACGCTGGATCAGGTCCTGCGCCTGCGTGGTGGTGAGACCCGCCACCTGCAGCTTGCCAACGGTAGGCAGGTTGATAAACCCCTCCGCGTCGATCGAGTAGCCGCTCAGGTACATGCTGCCAGGGTCGGCCACGCCATAGGAGTTGTTCGGGTTGGTGATGTTGAACAGCTCGGACATATCCGGGTCCACGCTCAGCACCTTCACCGACAGCACGTCGTTGTTCTGGAGTTTATAGGTGCTGTAGTTCGTGTTGAAGGATGTAGGGACCTGCTCTTTCAGGTTTGAGTTCTGCATGTATACCATTTCCTTTTTTGTAAGACACGAGGTGGTAACAAGCAGGAGCAGGATGAAATAAAAGATACTTCGCATTTTTCGTTTTTAAGGGTGATGTCAGGGACCTACGCACAGAACCGTGTGTAAGTTGTACAGATATAGTTTCAGAAGATGCTTTCAGAAATCACATAAAATTGATTTAGGCATATATACTTTTACTTGGCTAAAAGGATTCTCTTTTTGAGTAAATATTTTAAAAAATGTATATGTCACCCGAAACAGGCCATCCAGAAGCAGTTTTGCCTATTCAAGGGGGTTAGCTGCACGTGCGGCTTCCAGAAAGTAGCGGTGCTGTCTCTGCTCGCCTGGAGCGAAAAGTGATTTCAGTTTAGAAGCTGGAGCCTTTGGAATTTGTACCGTTTTGCGCGCAGTAACGGCAGCAGGGGATATATAACAATGCAATAGAAGTAACAAGAGGACAAATTTAGTCAATAATCAGCAAAAGGCTGCACATTCATTTCGAGGCGGCCTAAAAGGTTAAACCCCGGAACTGCCGCTTTATTGCCCTCTCAGGCAGAAAAGCGATCCGATGATATAGAGCTTGGTGGGAAAGGGCCTTATGGATGGCGGGAGGAGGGAAGCGGTCATAAAAAAACCATTCCCGGATCTTCTTTTAGAAGAGAACACCGGAAACGGCTCACACTTTGGCTAAAGTGACTGTTTAATATAGGCTTGTTTTTACTGGATCCATTTCGTGCGGCGCTGCCTGGCCGGGGTCTCCACTACCTGCTGCGCCTTCTGCTGCTGCAGGCGGATGCTGTCTTTAGGATGACGCACGAGCTGTTGCGCATAACCGTTTATATGCTCCAAAATGGCACCTTTCAGCTTCCAGCCTTCCGGGATGAAACCGGCAACCTCTGATGCTAATCCTTCTAAAGTGGGGGCGATGATAATGTTGTATTCCATGATCTTAGTGCTAATGAATGATCTAATATATAGAATAACAACATAGGTTGTATACGGGAGCTACGAAAAAAATAATATTTAGGTTACAATCTTCCTAAATTTCATTTATTGGAGCTATTAATTATATTTTTTACAATGATACATGATGGATAAAATACTGTTCGTAATTATTGCTACTATAAATTGCGGATATGGTTTTGAGGCCACTGCATGCAAGCAGCCTGTTTTATTGATTTTCTCCAAATAAATAAAGAAAGGGGAAGAGGCCCGGAAAGCCATCATTCACCCCTTGGGCTGCAGCTTGATCGTGAAGCTCGTCTGCTCTGCCCCGGAGGTCAGGGAGAAGTCGAAACCGTGGTTCACCAGAATGTCGCGCACCATCGTCAGACCGATGCCCTGGCCGTTGCTCTTCGTGGTATAGAACGGCGTGAACAGATGAGGAAGCACATCCGCCGGAATGCCCGAGCCACTGTCGGATATGGTAAGCTGGGGCGGGTGGAGGGAGGTAGCTACTGTTATAGTGCCTTCCGCACCAATGGCTTCCGTGGCATTCTTGAGGATATTGAGCAGCACCTGCTCCATTTGCTGCCCATCCAGCGGCACCACCAGCGGCTGCGTGGCCAGCTGCCAGCACAGGCCTATATGCCTGCGCTCCAGTTCCGGTTGCAGCAGGCGGTGCAGCCGGTGCAGCAGCTCGTGCAGGTCGGTGGGCTCTTTCTGCGGCTGCGGCAGGCGCACCACCTCGGCAAAGTTCGCCATAAAGCGGCTCAGGCTGGTATTGCGCTCCGTGGCCACCTGCAGCACATGGGCAAAGTCCTGGCGGTCTTCGGGGTGCAGTTGCGGGGTATAATATTGCAGCGACCCCAAAATAGAATTGATGGCCCCGGTCGTATTGTTTACCTCATGCGACATCACTCGGATCACTTTTTCATATGCCTGCCGCTCGTTCTTCAGGATCGCCTCCGTCAGCTCCTCTATCAGGATAAAGTAATGCTGGAAGCCCCGGTCCAGGAAGTGAGCGCGGTGGCAGCGGTAAGTCCAGGTGCCGTGGATGCGGAACGTGGTAGACTGGCCGGTGGCAAGCCCCTCCAGCTGCCGGGCCCACACATCGGGCAGCTGGCTGATGTGCTTGCCTGCCAGTTCCGCAGTGGATAGGCCCAGAAAGCGTTCTGCTGCCGGGTTCATGCTCTCCACCTGGTTATCAAACCCCAACAGCAGAATGCCGGCCGGGGAGGCCTGGATCAGTTTATCGAGCAGAAAGTGCTTCTCCGCCTGGCCCACCCGCTCGCGGCGCAGCTGGTCGATCATGCGGTTGTATACATTCACCAGCTCATCCAGGTCCTGCTGGCCCACGGCCATAAACTTCGTGGAGAAATCTTTGTCGCGGATAGACTCAATGCCGGCCCGGATAAGCTTGAGTGGCTTAAAAAAGGAGCGGTAAAGCTGAACGGTGACATATACGGAGCCAAGTATCAGCAGCTCCATCCCCAGGAAAAGGTATTTGTTCTGCTGCAGCAGGTACCACGCGAGCGCCACCAGCAGGCCGTGTATGCCCACCGCGAAAAGCACGAACTTAGTCCGCAGCGTCATACGGGATATTGAATTTGTCGAGGCGCCGGTACAGCGCGGCACGGCTCAGCCCCAGGGCTCTCGCCACCTTGCTGATGTTGTTGTGGTAATAGCCCATCGATTTTTTGATCATGGAGGCCTCTAGCTCATCCAGCGTCATGGTGCCAACGGCCGGCAGGGACTTGTCGCCTGGCTTGGCTGGGCCCTGCTGCGCCTGCGCCTGAAAGTCCTCCGCCTCCAGCACATCCGTTTCCGCCACCAGCACCGTGCGCTCCACCAGGTTCTTCAGCTCCCGGATATTCCCCGGCAGGGGCAGCTCTTTCAGCCATTGCAGCGCCCGCGGGCTTACCTGCAGCTCGGGGCGGTTGTAGTTTTTCTTCAGGTTGTTCACGAAGTGCTTCACCAGCAACGGGATATCGTCCTCCCGCTCCCGAAGGGCGGGGAGCTTTACCTTGATCAGGTTGATCCTGTAGTACAAGTCCTCCCGGAAGCGCCCTTCCTCCACCAGCTGCGCCAGGTCTTTGTTTGTCGCGCACACCACCCGGATGTCAAGCTTGCGGGGGCGGCTGTCGCCCAACACCTCGTAGGTGCGGTCCTGCAGCACGCGCAGGAGCTTTACCTGGCTGTTCAGGTCCAGTTCGCCGATCTCGTCCAGAAAGATGGTGCCTTTGTTGGCCATTTCGAAGCGGCCCATGCGGTCTGCTTTCGCATCGGTGAAGGCACCCCGCTTGTGGCCGAACATCTCGCTCTCGAACAGGGAGGAGGAGATACCGCCCAGGTTCACTTTCACGAACGGCTGGCTTTTGCGGCCGCTGTTGCGGTGCACGGCCTCGGCAATCAGTTCCTTGCCGGTACCGCTTTCGCCCTCGATCAGCACCGAGGCGTCCGTAGGCGCAATCTGTCCTATCTTCTTGAGGATCTTCAACAGCTCCTGGTTCTGCCCGACTATATAGCTGATGTCGTACTGCTGGTCCAGCTTTTTTCGGGAGAGTTCGCTCTCGGCCACTACAGCTTGCTGCGACAGGCTCAGCGCCGTGCGCGCCGCCTGCAGCAGGTATTCGTTGCTCCAGGGCTTGGTAATAAAATCAGCGGCACCCAGCCGCATGCCCTCGACCGCCAGGTTGATGGAGCCCCAGCCGGTGATCAGGATGACCGGCACCTGTGGCATCAGTTGCTTGAACTGCCCCAGCAGTTGCAGCCCGTCGTGGCCGGTGGTTTCGATCGAGTAGTTCATATCCATGATCACGAGCTGGAACTGGTGCTCCCGCGCCAGCTCCAGCGCCTGGGCAGGCGAAGATGCCTCCTTGGTTTTATAGCCGTTCTGCTTCAGCAAAAGACTGAGAGAAGCGCGGATGGCAACATCATCATCAATAATAAGAATCATCTGATGGGTAGGTTATGGGCTGCTGATTTTATGATATAAAGATAATTTTTTTTGCTTATATATAGTACCCTACTCCTCGTGCAGCGCGGTGGCCGGATGGATGGCGGCCGCCTGGCTGCTGGGATAGAGGGCACAGCAGGTCACCAGTATATATATTAGTGAGATGGCACTGAGAATTGCCAACCCATACACCTCGTTGGAGAGATCGAACACGCCCAGCAGCGGGAACTGCCCGGCAAAGAAGCAGCCCAGCAAAAGCCCGAGTGTGGTGATGACGATTACCTCGCCCAGGAACTGCTTATATATCTGTCCGGCCGTAGCCCCCATCGCCCGCCGCAGGCCAATTTCCGCATACCGCTTGTTGATGTTGTACCACAGCACACCGAACAGGCCCAGCGCCACGTTGAATATCAGGAAACCGCACACCAGACCCAGCGCCACCATCGGCACCAGCGTGAGTTTGGCTTTGCTCTGGCGCATCTTCTCAAGCGTCGATACTTCCAGCGTCCAGTCTTTTGCGATGCCGGAAAGCTCCTTCACCATCTTCTCCTCAAACGCCACTCCTGTGCCTGGCTTCACGCGGAGCAGGAGGCTGTTCCACAGGCGGTCGTCGTTTTGGCTGAGGTTGATGCGGGTGAAGAAAGCCGGTTCGTCGGCGTTAAACTCACTGTAGGCCCGGTAATAATCCACCACGCCCAGCACGAGATAACTTGTCGAGTCGTTGGCGGGGATTAGCTTGCCGACAGCCTCCTCTTCCCCGAACAGTTTCTCCTTCAGCATCCTGTTGATGACGATCGGCATATGCCGCGAAGCGTCGTCCTGCGGATCAAACCACCTCCCCTCGCGCACCTGCAGCTGCATCACGTCTTTAAATTCGTCCTGCACTTCATAAAAGTTGGCCAGCAAATCTTTCGTCTTGCCGTAGGAAAGGCTTGTATTCATTTGGCTGAAGGCAAAGGGGGCGTTGGTGCTGGAGAGCGAGGCGCTTTCCACTTCCTCGAAGTCCCGCAACCGCCGGAGCAGTTGTTCCTGAAGCTGCACGTTCCGGGCGGTGGAGTCGGAATTTTGACGGAGCGAAAGCTGCCACACGTTTTCATGGTTGAAGCCCAGCGGCTTGGCGTAGTTGCTGTAGTTATAGATCACCAGGCTCAGCACCGCGAACAGCACCATGAACGAAACGAAGATCTCGGTGATAAGCAGGAAGTTGCTTTTCCTGCGGTTCCAGATGAGTTTAAAGAGATGGCGTATCATTTTGAACCTCCTTTCAGTGCCTCCACGGCGTGTAAACGTGACATTTTAAAAGCGGGGTAAACCCCGGATATGAGCCCGAACACCAGGCAGAGCAGCAGCCCCCAGCCAAACACACGCAGGTTGAGGCCCAGGTTGGCGTAAGTGATGATGCCGCTGTCGTTGATGAGCGCAAGTACCGCCGCAGACAGGGCAAAGCCCAGCAACCCGCCCAGCAGCGTCAGGAAGATGTTCTCGACGATAAACTGGCCGATGATGGTGGAGGAGGAGGCGCCAAAGGCCTTCCGCACCCCAATCTCTGAGGAGCGCTCCATGATGCGGCTGATGTTGATGTTGACCAGGTTGATGGTAGGCAACAGCATGAACAGCAGCGTGATACCAGCCAGAATGCCATATAATAGCCCAACTTTGTCTTCGCGGCCTTTGCCCAGCAGCGTGCGTGCGAAGCTCTCCAGAATGGAGTCGGAGAAGGAGTGGAGGGCTTTTACCTCCTTTGGATTCTGAATTGGTACTTGCCGCATCATCTGGGCGTATTCCTCTTTTATGGCTGGTATATCGGAGGCTTTGTGCGCTTTGATGGTGGCAAAATATTCGCCGTGCATCCCGTTGTTCTTAAAATCCTTGCTGCGCAGTGTGATAGGCACCCAAATGTCGGCGTAGGAATGGAGGCGGAGCACAGGCACGTCTTCCACCACACCCATCACACGGTACTTCACCTGGTCTACCTCTATATCTTGCCCAACGGCGTCGCCTGTGCCGAAGTACTGCTTTCGGGTGCTCTCGTTGATGACGGCCACACGGCTGGCATATTCCACTTCCTGCTTCCCAAAGGGCTTGCCCTCCACGAAATTGAAGTTAAGGATTTCCCAGAACGCGGCATCCGTGAACTTAATGTCGAGGGCCAGTTTCCTGTTGTCCACGTAGCTGTTCACGCTCACATACACCGAGTTGATGGATACCTGCTCGGGCATTTCCAGCGGGCGCACGTAGCGGTCAAGGAAGTAGTAGCTGGGCGGGCCGCTTTGGGTGCCTTGTTCTAACTCCGAACGCATCATGTTCACAAAAAGCAGTTTGTCCATTTCCCGCTCCGGCATCTGCGGACCGAAGGCATGGTCGAAGAGCGATGTCGCCACCATCAGCACCATCAGGGTAAAGCTGATGCCGAAGAGGCTGATGAAGGTAAAGAACTTGCGCCGCAAGAGCACCTTCCAGGCTATTTTAAGATAGTTCTTGAGCATGGCTTTAGGCTTTCTGGAAGTCGAACAGCTTTGAGTCGGATACCTGCTGCCCGTCGAAGAAGCGCACCAGGCGCTCTGTTTTCAGGGCCATGTTCTCGTCGTGCGTCACCATCACGATGGTGGTGCCTTCCAGTCGGTTCAGGTCGAGGAGGATTTGCATGATTTCCTCACCCATCACTGAGTCGAGGTTACCTGTCGGCTCATCGGCCAGGATGATCTCGGGCATGCCGATGAGGGCGCGGGCGATGGCCACCCGCTGGCGCTGGCCGCCGGATAATTGGTTCGGATAGTGTTCGGTGCGGGAGCTGAGGCCCACTTTCTCGAGGGCCACCTGCGCCCGTTTGCGGCGCTCGGAGCCGCTCACGAAGCTGCGGTAAAGGAGGGGCAGCTCCACGTTGTCCAGCACGCTGAGGTCGTTTATCAGGTGGTAGCTCTGGAACACAAACCCGATCTTCTCGTTGCGGATATGCGCCAGCTCTTTGTCTTTGTAAGAGCGGATGGGCTGCCCGGCAATCTCCACGGTACCGCTGCTGGGCGCGTCCAGCAGGCCCATGATGTTGAGCAGCGTACTCTTGCCGCACCCGGACGGCCCCATAATGGACAGAAACTCCCCCCTCGGAATGCTCAGGTTCACGTTCTGCAGCGCCACCGTCTCGATTGACTTCGTCTGGTAGACTTTTTCTATATTGATTAGCGTGATCATAGTTTTATCTCCTTCGTTCTATATGTCTTTTTGATTGCTAATTGATGATTGTTGCATGGCTTGATTGTACAATGGTTGATTTGAAGCGCCGGGTCCAACCACCCCTGCCCCTCCTTGTCCTTTTCGAGGGCCCCTATCCCCAGGAGGGGAGTTACCCTACTCCTTCTCCTTTCTTCCACACCTCAAGGGCCTATTTATATGAAGTTATATATGCTGGGCTTCATTTATAGCTATTTCTTTAACTATAGTCTTCAAAGTTTGAGGATGCAGCAGCAGGCCCCCCTCCCCTTAGACAAGGAGGGGCAGGGGTGGTTGGATATATCACTCGACCTTCGTCAGCTTCAGCCCGCCCTGCATCTGCACCAGCATGTATTTTACCTTGCCGTCCTCTTTTACAAACTCAACTTCTGTCTCCGGTCCTTTGATGATGAACTTGTTCTCAGAAACCGGCGTGAACTCTGTCTTTTCCGCGTCGCCGGGTGCCAGGCCATAAAGCTTTTCGCCTTCTACAGACACGGTGATCGCGAACTGCTCATCTAATTTATATATACCGGCAAATTGTTGCAAGGCCCCGTTGGTGGGGGTTGAGGCGGTGGTAAGGGGCAGATGGCTGTTTACCCCTCGGGCATCTTGCGGAGTTGGCGCTGCCAGCAGCAGGGTAGGTGATAACACCAGCATTACAATCAGATTTTTCATAGTGGTAAGGTTTAGGTTTATAGATAGTTTTCTGTTCTGGATTTTCAATTGTTAGGGCGCAGGCCTTATTCCTTGTCTGCCTTGCTGGCCAGCACTTCCTGTTTCTCAAAGTCATAAAGTGTCAGCTGCCGCAGGCCGTAATAGGCACCCCAAAACTCGCTGAGCGAGGCGATAAAGGCCCGCTGCGCCTGGTCTTTCTCTGCCAGGGCAATGTTCAGATCCGTGATGCTGATGCGGCCGATCAGGTACATGCTCTTCGCGATTTCGTAGCGCTCCTGGGCGATGGCGTCGGCTTCGGAAGTGGCCTTGATACGGTTTTTGAGGGTGTTGTACTGGTTCACTTGCGTGATAACCGCCTGCTCAAAGCTGGCTTCTTCCTGGGCTACCGTGTGCTGCACCAGCTTCTGGTTTAGCTCCGCCACTTTGTAGTCGGCGCGCTGGCGGCCCCAGTCCAGCAGCGGCATACTGAACCCGATCTGGGCGCGCTGCTGGTTGTCGGGCTGCTCATAGATGTCGCGCCATTTCTCGCCGCGGTTGGTGAGGCCGAAGGTGGCGTACACGCTGGCGTTAAAGCCGTTGTCTCCTTTGGCTTTGGCCACCCCGCTCTCGGCCTCCAGCAGGCGGCGCTGGAAGTTGAGGCTTTCCTTCCTGTTTTTATGCGCCTCCGCAAGGGCAACCACGGGCTGAATGTCGGCGGCCGGAACTTCCTCGGGCACCTGCAGTTGCAATTCCAGGCTGTCGCGCAGGCCTACATAGGTTTTGAGGGCAAGCAGGGCTGTTTGCGCGTCCAGCACGGCCTGCGCCTGGTCCAGCCCTGCGTTCAGGACGGCGAGGCGCAGCTGCAGCAGGTCGTTTTTGGAGAGTCGGCCCAGCTTGTATTTCTCCTGCGCCACCTGGTACAGCGTGTCGTTGTTGGCCAGGTTCTTGGCGGCGATACTTTGGTTCACCTGGGCCAGCAGCAGGTCGAAATAAAGGCCGGTGGCGGTGACGGCAATCTCCTCCAGGTCCTCCACATACTGCTTCCGCGACTCCTCGTAGCGCAGCGGCGCGATGCGTTTTGCCCAGCGCAGCTTGTTGTAGGCAAACAGCGGTTGCTCGAAACCGATGATAGCCGGGTTGCCGTTGTAGCGCGTTTGTGTCCGGTCAAAATCATCGAAGCGCTGCATCAGCGAGGTCACGAAAACACTGCCGCCCGTCGGGCTGATGACCTGTTGCAGGGTCAGGCCCATCTCCGAGAAGTTATTGGTCACTGGCTTGAACTCAAGGGTGCCGTCCGGCTGCGTAACGGGGTTGAAGGTTCGGCTGAAGTCGGGTAGGATGCCCTCTACGCTCAGTTGCGGCTTGTAGGCAGCCTTAAAACTGCGCCACTCCCAGTAGCTGGTTTCGCGCGTGGTCTCCACCTGCCGCGCCACCGCCGACTGCTCCTGCGCCAGCGCAATCACCTCCTGCAGGCTTAGTTGGCGCTCCGCTGGCTGGGCATGGCTTAGCGCAGGCAGCAGGGACAGCCACAGCAACAATAACCGGTATATAGATTGGCTTTTCATAGTTTTAGTTCTGGGTATGGGTATTCGTTTCAAGGCTCATGTAGCACGAAGTTTTATATATGATAGAGGGTGTTTCATAGCTTGGAAAGGCATTGCGGATAATGGTGTTGTGATAAGCGTATTGTGCTACTTTATGCGTCTATTTTATTTCAGCTTCACTTTCTCCAGGTGCTCGTAATCTTTTATGGAAGAAATCACCACTTCATCGCCGGGTTGAACACCGCGCTCGAGCTCCACATAATCCACATTGCTGGCGCCTATATCCGCTGGTGTCCGGATCAGTTCATCGCCCTGCACCACATACACCATGTCGCTGTTGCTGGCACTGTTGAAGTAGGGGCCGTTCTTCACGCGGAGGGTGTTGGGTTTAGTGGCCGTGGTCACGTACACATCCACGCGCAGGTTGGGGCGAAGCAGCGTGTGGGCGTTGTCCTGCAGGGCCACGTAAAAAGTGACGGTGCCGTTGGTGACGGTGGGCTCTACAGCGGCGATGGTCCCTTTCAGGTCGGTGTTGTTGATGCGCACGGTGGCCTCACCACCCGGCTGCATCTGGTCGGCGAAGGCATCCGACACCGAGGCTTTCACTTTAAAGCTGCTCAGGTCGGCGAGGCGCACGATGACATCTCCGGCGTTTACCGTGCTGCCGATTTCGTCCTTTACCCAGGTCACCACGCCCCGGTGCGTCGCCCGTACCTCGGCCTGCTGCATCTTGCGTTCCAGTTCTTCGATGGAGCGGCCCTGCATGGCCAGTGTGAAGCCAAGTTCCTGCTCGTCGGCCTGCAGCAACTGCCGCTCACTGGCGATGTCTCGCTCCAGTTGGGCCAGTTCCTGCTGCGCGATTTTCAGGTTCAGGTCGGCTTGCTTTACCTGCTCCTGGGTGCCGCCGCCTATTTTCAGGAGGTATTGCTCGTCTTCGAGGCGGGCCTGCAGGCTTTTCACGCTCATGCGCTTAATGGCCAGCTGCGACTCCAGGCTGTTCAGCTTTTTCTGCAGCTGCAGCCGGAGCTGCACCCGTTTGTGCTGGTTCATCTCCTGCTCGTCCTTCATTTTGTCGTAGGCCAGCTGCGTGAACGATCGGTCCAGCAGCAGCACCTGATCGCCGGGTTTCACTTCTTCGCCGGAGGTGCGTAGCACCTGCTCTACGCGGGCCTGTATGGGGCTGGTGATGGCCTGCTCATGCTCCGGCACCACCTCGCCGGTGGCGGTGAGGGTAGCCTGCACCGGGCCACGCTCCACCACCGCCGTCCGGATTTCGCTCCGCTCCAGGGAAGGGGTAATCAGGTTTCTGAAACCGAAGACGGCGGCTGCCACCAGGGCAACGGCTATCCCGATTTGCCAGATGCGTTTCTGCTTTTGGGCTTGCCGGGTAGTGGCTGAAAGTTCACGATCCATAGTTTTATCTGGTAAGGCTCGTGAGGGTATAGCCAATTTGGATGCCAGTTATATATAGTATTGATTTACAATAGTTTATGTTGTAAAGTAATGGAATTTAAGCTGTTGAAGGTGTTCAATAGTGAACAGTTTGTTCGGTTTTGGGAGGGGGAGAGGAAGGGATGTTTTAAAAGAATAGATAAAAGATGATGTTCTACTATTAAACTCAAGTTCGCTATATAAACTTGCCCAAATTCTTATAACGAGAAACCCACCCCTCCCAAGAGGGGAATAATACCTCGTCTCCGAGAAGATTCCTCTGTTGGCGTTCGGCCCCATTGTCAACCCAGGGGTAGAGGTGGTTTATGACACAACAGCGAAAGTAAATCGCGACTTGGGTTATATATAGGTTGCATCATGTACATTTGAAGAACCCGCTCTTTGTGTTGAGTGGAAGCTGAATTAAACTTCTGTTCAGGCTATATATAAATCAGCCAAACTTGATATTCAAATGCAGGAAATTTTTAAATACAAGTATGATGACCTGTTCAATCCTACTTTAGTAGCGCTTCAAAAATTAGGTGGTTCCGGTTCTGTCTCTGAAATTGAAGAGGAAGTGATTTCCATTCTTAAGCTTTCAGAAGATGAAATAAACGATATTCATCGTGAGAGCACCACAAAATTGAGATATAGGTTAGCCTGGGCTCGAAATTACCTGAAGCGGTACGGCCTGGTAGAAAACTCTGCCAGAGGTGTGTGGTCTCTGACAGAAAAAGGAAATCAGCTTCCATCGGTTGAGAAAGATAAAATAAAAAAAGCAGTAGCAAAGCTTGATCGGAAGGAGAATGGGAACGAAATCAATGCTCCCGGTCAGGTTAATAATTTAACTGATGAGTTGGTTGAATTATCCTGGCAGGAAGAGCTTCTAAAGGTTGTGAAAGCAATTACGCCGGAGAGTTTTGAAAGGCTTTGCCAAAGGATGCTACGGGAGCTCGGCTTCATCAATGTTGAAGTAACACAACGCACGAATGATGGCGGAATAGACGGTAATGGAATCTTAAGAATTGGCGGAGTACTGTCATTTCATGTTGTGTTTCAGGCCAAGAGGTACCAGGGAAGTGTCGGCTCAAGCGTTGTAAGAGACTTCAGGGGAGCTATGATTGGCCGTGCTGAAAAGGGTTTGATCATTTCCACAGGAAGCTTTACGCGTGAGGCTAAAAAGGAAGCAAACAGAGATGGCGCTCCGCCCATTGATTTAATTGATGGGAATGATTTTGCTGAGAAGTTGAAAGAACTTAGGCTGGGAGTGAATGTTGAAATGATAGAGAAAGTCGAAATCAACAACGAGTGGTTCAGTCACTTTTGATTAAGCTGTATTAACGATCCAGCGCTTAGACTTTAACATACACATCCGTCTTTTCTTTATGGCCGATATCCAATTATGTACAAAAACGGCCTCCCTGCCATCGGATCTTAAAAAGGAGGTATCTGATTTCGTAAATTTTTGAAAACAAAGTCAAAGGGAAAAAAGCTATCAGAAGAACGGAAGTTTGGAAGTGCCCAAGGGTTCTTTATAATGGCCCCTGATTTTGATGAGCCATTAGATAATCTTAAAGAATAAATGAGAAAGCATAAAAGATAGTTATACATAAAAGCAGGAGCCGGCCCTCTATAGAGCCGGCTCCTGTGTTTATGTAAATCATATATAAATCAGCTGGTCATTTCCTTGTACCGCTTCAGGGCCTCTATATAGTAATAGTCGCCGTAGGTGAGTGGGGTGTCCACTTCGGTGCCTGCGGGCTTATGGCCCACGCCGTGTTTCAAAATAAAGCCCCCGTTGGTGCCGGGCGCGGCTTTGTACTCGGCGGTAGAGAGGTTTTGCAGGATGGTCTCGGCAGCGCTGACATATGCCTTGCCTTTCGCTTCATCCACATACCCGCTCAACTCCAGCAGGGCAGAGGCCATGATGGCGGCGGCAGAGGCATCGCGCAGCGCATTCGGAACGTCCGGCGCGTTGAAGTCCCAGTACGGGATCAGGTCGTCGGGCATGTTGGGGTGGTTCAGCATAAAATCCGCGATTTGCTGCGCCTGCTGCAGGTACTTTTCATCTTTTGTCTCGCGGTATACATCCGTGAAGCCGTACAGGCCCCAGGCCTGCCCCCGCGCCCAGGCCGACTCGTTGGCTGCGCCCTGCGCCGTTTTCTTCTCCTGCACCTCACCGGTGGTGGGGTTGTAGTTGATGACGTGGTAGGTGCTGTGGTCGGGCCGGAAATGGTTTTCCATGGTGGTGTTGGCGTGCGTCACAGCGATGTCGTAGTACGTGGAATCACCGGTCACCTCCGTGGCCCAGAAAAGCAGGTCCAGGTTCATCATGTTATCGATGATCACGATAAAGTCATCGGCATCGGAGTCCCAGGAGCGGATGGCGCCCACTGCCGGGTTAAAGCGCGTGGCCAGCGACTTGGCGCTGTTGAGCAGGATCTCCCTGTACTCCGGCTTTGGCTCTATGCGGTTGGCGTTTCCGAAGCTGTCGAACATCATGAAGCCCAGGTCGTGTGTGCGGGTGTTGTGCTGTTCCTTTTCCAGCAGTTTCAGCACGCGCATGGCCTCGTCATACAGCACCTTGTCGCCGGTTTCCTCATACAGGTAAAGGAGCGAGCCCGGGTAAAATCCGCTGGTCCACCACCCGGTATTGCTCGTTTCCAGGCTGTCTGTCTCGGCATAATAGGTTTTCGGCAACTTGTCCTGCGGCAGGCGGGCCATCAGCACCTTGTATTGGGCGGCCGCGGCCTCAAAACTGGAGTCGGGCTGCAGCGTTACGGCTTCTGTTGGTGTCTGGTCCGTTACCTGCGCCTTTTCGCTGCTGCTGCAGGCGGTGGCCAGGCAAACACCCGCAACAAGCAGGGCTTTGGCATATGCATTTTTTTTCATGTTCGGTTTCGTGTGTTTATATATGATTTTGCGAAAGGTTCTGTTCAGGATCCTGCAGAACGGCTTTTGTTCAGTATGCGACAGCGCAACAGGAAAGCATTTCCATATATGGTTCGAGCTGCCTTGAACAACGTAAGCTGAATGCGAAAATTAAATATAGGGCTTTTCAGTAATTATCACCCCAGAAGCCAGAATTTTAACTATGGGTTATATGTAAATAGGCGTTTCATAAAGTCTGAAGCGTTGCGCTTTTCCGCGCATCTTTTCTTAATTTGCCTTTAACCAATAGCGACATACCATGACCTACACAGAAAAATTGACTGCCATCCGGAGCCAGATGAAAGGAGAGGGCGTGAGTGCCTATATCATTCCCTCGGCCGATCCGCACATCAGCGAATACCTGCCTGACAGATATAAGTGCATTGAGTTTGCCTCCGGTTTTACCGGCTCGGCGGGTACGCTGGTGATCACGGACGATTTTGCCGGCCTCTGGACCGATGCCCGTTATTTTGTGCAGGCGAAGGAGCAACTGGAAGGAACGGGCTTTGAGTTGGTACCCCTGCAGACACAGCATGCGCCCGAATATATAAGCTGGCTGGCAGAGCGCCTGCCGGAGGGCGCCACCGTGGCTTTCGATGCGAAGCTGATTTCTATCGGGCTGGCACAGCTGCTGGAGGCGCAGCTCTCGCCGCTCGGGATCCGTCTGAACAGCGACCGCGATTACCTCGACCCGCTTTGGCAAAACAGGCCCCTGCTGCCTACCGCCCCGGCCTTCCTCGTGGGAGAGGAACTGGTGGGAGAGTCGCTGGAAAGCAAACTGCAACGGCTGCGGGCCGCCCTCAAAAAGCACCGCGCCGACTACCACCTGATTTCCTCCCTCGACGACATGGCCTGGCTCTTCAACATGCGGGGCGCTGATGTGAAGTGCAACCCGGTGGTGCTGAGCTTTGCCCTCATCACCCAGGAAACAGCTATCCTCTTCATCAACACGACCAAGCTGAGCCAGCAGGACCAGGCGAAGCTTTTGGCGGCCGGCGTGGAACTGGAGGCATATGACCTGGTGGAGCGGGCCATCGCCTCGCTGCCGGATGGCGTCAGCATCTTCATCGACCCGAAGCGCAACTGCTTTGCGCTCTATAAACAGCTCCCGAAGTCGGTGCGCGTGGTGCAGGAGACAAACCCGACCGCGTTCTTCAAGGCAGTGAAGAACGAGACGGAGGTAGCGAACACCCGCAAAACTATGATTAAAGACGGGGTGGCGCTGACACGCTTCTTCAAATGGCTGGAGGAAAACATCGGTAAAACAAAGATAACGGAGCTTTCCGTGGCCGGGAAGGTGCGGGCGTTCAGGGCAGAGCAGGAGGGTTTCGTGGGCGAGAGCTTCGATACCATTGCCGGCTACAAAGCGCACGGTGCCCTGCCGCATTACCGGGTGACGCAGGAAAGCGACGCGGAGCTTCAGGCCGATGGCTTGTTCCTGCTCGATTCAGGAGGCCAGTACCACACCGGCACCACCGACATCACCCGCGTGGTATCGCTGGGAAACCTGACGGAAGAGGAACGCATTGACTATACCCTTGTGCTGAAAGGCATGATAGACGGGGCCACCGCCCGCTTTCCGAAAGGCACGCGCGGCTACCAGATCGACGCCATCACGCGCAAGCCGCTCTGGGATTATGCCCGCAATTACGGCCACGGCACCGGGCACGGCGTCGGCTTTTTCCTAAACGTCCACGAGGGGCCGCATGTGTTCAACCCGAGCCCGACGCCCGTGGATATAGAGCTGGGGATGATCACCTCCGTGGAGCCCGGCATCTACCGCCCGGGCAAGCACGGCATCCGCCTCGAGAACCTGGTGCTGACGGTGGCCGATGAGGCAAACGACTTCGGGGAGTTCTACACCTTCGAGCACCTGACACTCGCCCTCATTGACACGGCACCAGTGAAAAAAGAGCTGCTGGAGGCGCACCAGATCAAGTGGCTGAATGCCTACAACCAGCAGGTGGTGGAGCAGCTCGGACCGCATTTATCAGAGGCTGAACGAAGCTGGCTGAAGGAAAAAGGAAAGGCGATATAATGGCTAAATGGCTGGATGGTTAAATTGCTGGGTGCCGTCAGGTGCTTGATTGCACCCAGCAATTTACCTGTTTGTAATCCTGAAAGGATCCTAGTGGCGAGTGGCGATAGCTGATGAAAGGTGGCGACGGTTAAGCTACCTGCTAACCAGGTCTTTCCAGAGGACGGCAGCGGAATCAGTCTTGTACTGTTCATTTATGTACATTTGTGGGGAGCGGCTTTTCTGTGAGTCTCGTTTCCGCAACACCCTCCTCCATATATAAATCCCGGGCCTGTTTTTCTACTTGCTGATTTTATAGGTACTTTCAGGCCGTGAGAGACTATTTGCTGTTTGTAGACACGGAAACCACGGGCTTGCCGAAAAACTGGCGCGCGCCTTACACCGAAAAGGAGAACTGGCCCTGCTCGGTGCAGGTGGCCTGGGCCATTTATACCAAAGCGGGCGAGGAGGTCAAAACAGAAAACTTTTACGTGCGCGACGATGACTTCAACATTTCACCGGAGTCGATCAAAATCCACGGCATCACCCATGATTACCTGAAAAAGCACGGGGTGCCGCGCGAGCAGGTGCTGACGCAGCTCTCCGCTGACCTGAACAAGTACCAGCCCCTGGTCGTCGCCCATTACATGCAGCTCGATTATCACATGATTGGGGTAGGGTATCATCGGGCGGACATGCACAACCCGCTGCCGGGCCTGCCACTCTTCTGCACCATGAAGGCCTCCAGCCGCTTTCCGCTTCAACAGCACCAGCGCTTTCTGCGTTTGGGGGAGCTGTATGAGCGGTTGTTCCAGCGGCCGCTGGAGCGCCAGCACGATGCGCTGGTAGACGCCATGGCTGCGGCAGCCTGCTTTTTTGAGCTGGTGAAGCGCGGCGACATTGACGAAGCTATGATCGAAAAGCAGAAAGCCCTGGATGTACCGAACCCATATCCATCCTTAAAAAATAGAACTGGTTGCGGGGTTGGTTTTTTCTTAATGTTCTTACTGACCCTGTTGCTTACGTACTCGATATATGGATAAGCTTGAATTTCTGAAAACGGCGAAGCCTTTTAACGTGCTCTCGGAGGAGGTGCTGCTCGGTGTGGTGGAGCTGCTGCAGGAGGTGCGCTACACCAAAGACACGCCCATCTACCACCAGGAGGTGACCAAAATGCGGGGCGTGGACATTATCGCGGAAGGGGAGTACGAAGCCTTTTTCTATGACAGCGAGCAGAACAAGCGGGTGATTGAACTGCACCATACGGGCTACTGCTATGGCGGCGTGTCGGTGCTGCTCAACCGGAAAAAGTCGCTGCGCTCGGTAATTGCGAAAAAGGGCACGGTGGTGTACTTCCTGCACCGGAAAGATTTCAGGGCGCTCTGCCAGACAAACGAGGAGTTCTTCCAGTTCTTCACCGCAGAGTTCGGTAAGCGGATGATGGACGACGAATACGCCCACTTCGTGAAGCGGCCTACCACGTTCGAGCAGAACTACATTGCCTCCGACCAACTGTATTCCCGCAAAATCGAGAGCCTGGAGTACCGAACATTGGTCAGCTCCGCCCACGACACGCCCATATATGAGGCGGCCAGGTGGATGAGTGCACAGAAGGTAAGCTGTCTTTTTGTAAAAGATGACCGGGGTAACATCATCGGCTACGTCACCGACATCACCCTCCGCGACAATGTGGTGGCGCGGCAGGTGGATGTGCAGGCGCCCATCAGCAGTGTGATGGACAACCCGATAGTGTCCATCAGCACGCAGGCTTATGTATATGAGGCTATCCTGCTGATGTTCCGGACGCAGACGCGCTACCTGCTGATAGAGGAGGAGGGGCAATACTTGGGTTTCATCAGCCGCAACAAGCTGCTGAGCGAGCAGGCGCAGTCGCCGTTTATGTTCATCCAGTCTGTGAAGCTGGCGCGCTCGGTGGAGGAACTGCGGCGGCGCTGGCAGAAGGTGCCGGAGATTGTGTACCAACTGCTGAGCCGCGGCGTAAAACCGGAGATCGTAAACCAGGTGATCACCACCGTGTCGGACACCATTGCCCTGAAAGTGATTGAGGGCGTGATTGACGAGATGGGCACGCCGCCAGCCAAATTCGCCTTCATTGTGCTGGGCAGCGAGGGCCGCAAAGAGCAGACCCTTAAAACCGACCAGGACAACGCCATCATATATGAGGACAAGGCCAACGAGCAGCGCGAGCTGGTGCGGGCGTATTTCCTGAAGTTCGCCGACCAGGTGTCCGAACGGCTCGACATGATCGGGTTCAGCTTCTGCACCGGGGGCTATATGGCCAAGAACACCAAATGGACGCACTCGCTGTCGCACTGGAAGCGCAATTATGTGGCCTGGATAAAAGAGCCTGACCCGGATAAAGTGATGAAGTTCGCGGCCTTCTTCGACTGCCGGTTTATATATGGCGAGCCCGCCATCGTGGACGAGCTGCGCGAGTTCCTGGACGAGGAGCTGCAGAAGCCGCTGGGCCGCTTCCTGTACCATATGGCCAACAATGCCATGCAGTACGTGCCGCCGCTGACCTACTTCAAGAACATTAAAACCTATACGGTGGGCACCCAAGAGGTATTTAACATAAAAAAAGCAATGACGCCGATTGTGGACCTGGTGCGGGTGCATGCTTTGCAGAACCGGATCTTCAAAACCAATACCGGGGAGCGGCTGGAGGCCCTGATGGCGCAGGGGGTGTTCACGGAGACAGAGTACCAGGAACTGATGCAGTCGTATTATTACCTCATGAGCATGCGCCTCAAAAAGCAGGCGGTGCAGATCATCAACGACAAGGCGCTGCCCGAAAACCTGATTGACATCCGGAGCCTGACAAAGATTGAGCAGGTCACCCTGAAGGAGATTTTCAAGACCATCGCCAACTTCCAGACCAACATCAAAGTCAAATTCACGAACGCGTTGTTCGGGTAGAGGAGGGGATATATAACAGCAGGAGCAGCATGAACCTGGAAAAGCACTACAACGGCTTGTGGGAAAACGCGCTGCAGCAGTTTAAAGCAGGCGCTTTTGAACTGGATCCTTTCCTGAGCTCCGGCGATGATGACCGGTTTGGCCTCACGCTGCTTTTCCGCCCGGATGAGGCCGTTAAAGAATCCATAGGGGCTTTCCTGCAGGAGCTCCGGCAAGTGGAGCCAGCGCAGTATTATTATCCTTCCTCGGACTTGCACGTCACGGTGATGTCGGTCATTTCCTGCCACGCCGGGTTCAGACTCAGCCATATAGACCGTGCAGCATATATAAACGTGCTGCGGGAGTGCCTCGCGGATATAAAAAGCTTTCGCGTTGACTTCAGGGGCATCACGGCCTCCCCCTCCTGCATCATGGTACAGGGCTTCCCGGCTTCGGGGCAACTGAACGACCTGCGCGACAAGCTCCGGGAAAGCTTCCGGAAATCCTCCCTGCAGCAGACAATGGACAGCCGCTATATACTCCGGACAGCGCATATCACCGCCGCCCGGTTTAAGGAGCCGCTCCACAATCCCGCTGCTTTTTTGGACAGATTGCAGGCCAACAGGAGCCATTCCTTTGGCAGCACCGAGGTGCATCATATCGAACTGGTGTATAACGACTGGTACCAACGGCAGGCGGCCGTGCAAAATGTATGCAATTTCAGGTTAAATTAAGCCCCTTTCGTTGCAACCTTTCCGCCTGATTTTACTACAAGTAAGAGGTAAATTACCCCTACACGTTATGCTTATTCCTAAACTACGATTTCAGCCTTCCTTCATCGCCCTGGCACTTTTTGCCACGGCAGGCCTGACCAGGGCACAGTCCGCGCCACCCGCAGCGGCCTCGGTTACGGTGAAAATAGAGGTGCCCGAGGGGATGCGGACAGCGCCTTTCGACGTGGACCGCTTTGCCACGGTGCCGCCTAACTTTGAACTGGAAGTATATGCCCGCCTGAGCGGTGCCCGGTTTATGGCCGTAGCCCCCAACGGCGACCTGTTCGTGTCGATGCCCTGGGGAGGAAAAGTATACATACTCCGGCCCGATGAGAACGGCAAGGCAGTTATCCATGACAGCTATGTGCAGGACCTGCAAAGGCCGCACGACATCGTGTTCCACAAAATAGGCGATAACCAGTATGTATATATAGCCGAGAAGAACCAGATAAACCGCTACAAGTACAACGACGGCGACCTGAGGGCGCACGACCGGGAGATTGTGGTGGCCAACCTGCCCGATGAGACGCTGCCGGAGCTGAAGGGAACCTACGGGCACGTGCTGAAAAACATTGCCCTCGACCGGAACGACAAGCTATATGTCTCCATCGCCTCTACCTGCAACGCCTGCATCGAGGACACGCAGAGTAACCCAAAGCGCGGGGCTATTTATATATATGATCCCGACGGGAAGAACCGCAGGCTGTTCGCCGAGGGCATCCGCAATGCCGAAGGCCTGGATTTCGTGCCGGGCACCGACAACCTGTGGGTGACCATCAACAACCGTGACCAGGTGGCTTACCCTTTTAAGGACGATACCGGCCTGTATGGGCAGGTGGTGCAGGCATATGTAGACAACAATCCGCCGGAAGGTTTTACGCTGGTGCAGGATGGCGCCAACTACGGGTGGCCTTTCTGCAACCCCGACGCGCGCGGAGGGATGGACGACATGCCCCTGATAAACGACGTGCAACTGAATGCCAGCGGAGCCGTGGACTGCAGCGGCATGCACCCCGTCAGCAAAGGCATACAGGCGCACTCGGCCCCGCTGGGCTTTAACTTCACGCAGGGCACGGCAATGCCGGAAGCCTACCGCAACGGCGCTTTGATTGCGCTGCACGGCTCCTGGAACCGCTCCAAAGCCACAGGCTACAAAGTGATCTACTTCCCCTGGGAAAATGGCAAGCCCGGCGAGCAGCTTGATTTGGTCGGCGGCTTCCTGAACAGCGATTCCACGGAGGCATATAGCAGGCCGGTGGATGTGGCCATCGGGAAGGAGGGCGAGCTTTATATATCCGACGACAAATCCGGCACCATCTACAAGCTTACGTACAACGCCCCGCTGGGCACGAAAAACGATGAACTGGCGCGCGCCATCCAGGTATTCCCCGTGCCCGCCGCCGGCGACCTGCGGGTTTCGCTCAATGGCCTGAAAGGCAGAGAAGCGAGGTTTGTGCTCACCAATGCGCAGTCGGCCAACGTGCTGGATGTGCGCAAGCCGCTAAAGGCCGGGGAGAATAACCTGACCCTGGACACAGGTAAGCTGGCCCCTGGTGTTTATTTCCTGCGCATCACGTCCGGCGACGCCCAGGTGGTGAAGCGGGTGGTGCTGCAGTAGCAGGTTCGGCATCCCTATATACCTCTCTAAAAGAAGTGGCCTTCCCGCTAGGAGGCCGCTTCTTTTAGAGAGGAGCTTGCCATATATAAAGCGGGCTGCCTTACCTTTGGGCGCAGCCCCGGGGCTGCTGCAACTATCAAAAGGTTTATGAGTAGTTTGATTTTGTTATTCGGTTGCCTGGCGCTGGGCATCCTGCTGCAACGGGTCCGTGATTTCCCGCACAATTCCCCGCTGGTGCTCAACCAGTTCATCATCTATATATCCCTGCCTGCGCTTGCCCTCTACTATATCCCCGATATCAAGCTGGACAGCACGGTTTTGCTTCCGGTGGGGGTGGGGTGGATCTGCTTTGCCGCCTCGGCGCTTTTCTTCTGGAGCCTCGGCAAAATGTTCGGCTGGTCGCGCAAGCTGGTCGGCTGCCTCATCCTCACTGCCGGCCTCGGCAACACCTCTTTTATTGGATTTCCGGTGATCGAAGCGCTCTACGGAGCCGAAGGCCTGAAAACAGCCATCCTCGTTGACCAGCCGGGCACTTTCGTGGTGCTCTCCACGCTGGGCATCGCGCTGGCCGCTGTCTTTTCCAAGGGGCAGCCTGATGTAAAAGTTATCACCAAAAAGATCCTTTTCTTTCCGCCGTTCCTGATGTTTATCCTCGCGGTGCTGCTGAACGTGCTGCACCTCAGCTTCCCCGATATGCTGAAGGACGTTTTTCAGCGGCTCGGCAGCACCGTGACGCCGCTGGCGCTGGTGTCGGTGGGCATGCAGCTGCGCATCGAGCGGCGCAGCAAGCACTGGCGCTTCCTGGCGTTGGGCCTGCTGTTCCAGCTGGTACTGGCGCCGCTGCTGATTTACCTGCTCTACGTGCAGATGCTCGGGGTAAAGGGCGAGCTGGCGCAGATCACGGTGATGGAGGCGGCCATGGCCCCGATGATCACGGGGAGCATCGTGGCGGCCTCGTACGGCCTGAAGCCCCGCCTGGCCAACATGATGGTCGGCTTCGGTATTCCCCTCTCCTTCCTCACGCTGCCCATCTGGTACTGGATCATTCGGGGGATATGATTTCGTTGTCCGTGTTTGGTGTTCCGTTGTTCGTATTTGGTGTTTTGGCAGCGATATATGGTACGGGTTGAAGCTACACCTGTCTCCGTGAGGCAAAAATTCTGTAGTTCATAATTGCCTCTTCTACCTAAACCCCGAAAAACGAAACACTAAAAACGAAAAACGAAACTACTCCTCCGGGTAAGTGTCCAGCTTGATTTTTTCGATCAGGAGGTAGTTCTTGAACTGGTGGATAAGGCGATCCATTTCGCTCTCTTTTTCGGTAAGCGCCTCTACTTCCTCGTTGGAGGTCTGCAGCACTGGGCGTAGCCGGAAAAGGCTGTCCTGCAGCTGCGGAATGGCGCCTTCTATATGCTCCTGCATCCCCTCCGGCTGCGCTGTCTGCAGGCTCTGCTCCAACTCCTGGATGTAGCGCTCCAGAAACGACACCATATCCCAGGGGTTGTTCGGGCGGTTCCAGGTAAAGTTGGTGTTGCAGCGGCGGCAGCGGTAGGTGTTGCTCTTCCAGCCGTGTTCGTTTGTCGCCACGCCGGTTTTCTTGAGCATATCCGCTTTGTGGCATTTGGGGCACTGCGCCTTGTCCTCGATGATTTTCTCTAAGCGCTCGCGCTTCTCCAGGATGGCAGCGCGGTTTTCAGCGTGTTTGTACAGCTGCGTCTCCAGGTTTTGGCAGGCGCTGGTCAGCTGCTCATGCTGCTCACTCAGTTCGCCGGATGCTACCAGTTGGGCACCACGCTTACTAAAAAAGCGGATCAGTTTTATCAGTTCTCTCTCGTTTGCCTTCAGTGCTGCAGTATTCATGTCACAAAAGTAGGAGGATTTGTTGGAGTTAGAAAGTTGGAGAGTGAGAGGGTTAGAAAGTTGTGGCGTTAGAAAGTTAGAAATTCAAGACTATTTGTAGCCGTAGATTATATAGGGTGGAGGTCAATAGGAGACGAGGATTTTCAATATATGATGGCGTGTATCTCACTAACGTACTAACTCCTCAACTTTCTAACTCTAAAACTTTCTAAATTTCAACCCGCTCCGCGCACGCGCTTATATATCCGGATGGCCAGCATGAGGATGGCCGAGAAGAGAAGCAAGCCGATAATTCCCCAGAGCATACTCAGCGAGCTTTTCAGCACAACCAGGAACACGATGCTGATGAGGAACAGGGTGGCTACCTCGTTCCAGATGCGGAGCTGGGTAGAGCTGTATTGCAGGATGCCCTGCTGCTGTTGTTTAAAGATGCGGTGGCAGAGGAAGTGGTAGATATAGAGCCCCACCACAAAACAGAGTTTCCAGACGAGCCAGCCGGGGATGGAGCCGTACAGGTGCAGGATGGTTAAACCGAAAATGAGCGTGAGCACCGCGGAAGGCCAGGTGATGCCGTACCACAGCCGCTTCTGCATCAGGGCAAGCTGCCGCTGCAGGATCGTTTTCTCCGGCTCCGGCTTCTCTGCGGCCTCCGCATAATATATAAACAGCCGCACGATATAGAACAACCCTGCAAACCAAGTAACGACGAAGATGATATGCAACGCCTTGACGTAGTAAAAGCCCATGCCTTTGATGCTTGTTTCAGCAAAGGTAAGGGATATACGGCACAAATCAGGGTGGTATGATATGCTACTAACGGCAAATCGCTTAGACCGACCTGCTGAACACCGGCGTAGTCGGTTTGTCCGCCCAAAGCCTGGCATCCAGGCACATGGCGATGTTGCGGAGGAAGGGGCGGCCCGCCTCCAGCACCTGTATATGGTTCCGGCTGTAATCCACGAGCCCGTCCTCTTCCAACGGCTGCAGCCGGATAAGCGCATCCACAAAGTAGGGCAGGTCTTCTTCTGTCCAGTTCGTTGTCAGGCGGCACATCAGGTTTAGGATGTGTTTCCGGATCAGCAGGTCTTCTTCCGTCAGTTCGTGGCCCTTCAGCAGCGGCAGGTTGCCCGTGGCCACGGCTGCTTCATAGGCCTCCACTTCTTTTATGTTCTGCATAAAGGCCGTTCCGGTGTCGGAGATGCTTGAAGCGCCCAACCCGATCAACAGCTCGGTGTGGCGCGCCGTGTAGCCCATAAAATTGCGGTGCAGGTTGCCGCTTTGCGCGGCTATATATAAGTCGTCGTCCGGTAGTGAGAAATGGTCCAACCCGATCTCCATATAGCCGGCCTCCTCCAGCAGGTTTCTGCCCAGCTCATACAGGGCGCGCTTCTCGGCCGCCTCCGGCAGGTCGGCTTCGGAGTAGCGGCGCTGGCCTTTGCTTTTCCATGGCACGTGGGCATAGCTGTAAAAGGCGATGCGCTCCGGGCGCAACTCCTTTACTTTCTCGATGGTGTGTCGGATGCTGTTGGCCGTCTGGTGAGGCAGGCCATATATGATATCGCCGTTGATGGAGGTATAGCCGATGGCGCGGGCGGTGTCGAAAGTTTCCTTTGTCTGCTCAAACGTCTGGATGCGGTTGATAACCAGTTGCACGTAGGGGTCGAAATCCTGGATGCCCACACTCAGCCGCCGGAAGCCCAAATCATACAGCACCTGCAGTTGCGCGGCGTTGGTGGCGTTCGGGTGCACCTCCACGCTGAACTCGGCGTCGGGCGTTACCTCCGCTTTCACCAGTATAGCCTCCAGCAGTTGCTTCAGGTTCTCGGCGCTGAAAAAAGTGGGGGTGCCGCCGCCCAGGTGCATTTCTGCTATGCGGGGCTTCTCCTCAAACGTGGCTACGTACTGGTCCCACTCCTCCAGCAGGGCCTTCATATAGGGCTCCTCCACGGCATGGTTTTTTGTGATGCGCTTGTTACAGCCGCAATAAGTACACAGTTTCTCACAAAAAGGCAGGTGCAGGTACAGGCTGATGCCCTTAGAGGTGTTGGTTTTCCGGAAGGCCTGTTGCACATGCAGCATCCAGCGCTCTTGTGTCAACGGGGATTCGTCCCAGTAAGGCACCGTGGGGTAGCTGGTGTAGCGGGGCGACGGCACATCGTACTTGGCAAGAAGCGCGGCGGGGGTGTAAAGAACAGGTACTGCCATGATTTTATCCTTTTATGATCCTCTGTATTTCGTTTACAAAGGTCGGGGGTGCGAGCGGTCGCAGAAATGACATTTGTCACCTTAATAGGCTAAAAGGCGTGACTTTTTGCATAATACTGTTTAACTTCACAGGATTTGCTACAAAATTTGTGTAGAGTATCATGAGATTAACCACACCAACACTACTACTGGATAAGAAGAAATGCCTTGGCAACATTGAGCGGATGGTGAAGAAGGCGAGGGAGAACGGAATCAGGCTGCGGCCGCATTTCAAGACGCATCAATCAGCGCAGGTGGGGGCGTGGTTCCGTGATTATAACATCGACGCCATCACCGTATCCTCTGTGAGGATGGCCCGGTATTTTGCCAACCACGGCTGGAAGGACATCCTGATCGCCTTCCCGGCAAATGTGCTGGAGATAGACAGCATCAACGAGCTGGCCTCCCGCATCAAACTGCATTTGCTTGTCGTGAATGTGGAGACGGTGGAGATACTGGCCAAGAACCTGCGGCACCCGGTGCAGCTTTGGATAAAGATAGACACCGGCTACCGCCGCACGGGCGTGCTGGCCAACAACCACAAAGACCTGAATAAACTGCTGCAGAAGGTACAGGAGAGCGATAAGTTTCAGTTCGCCGGATTTTTGGTGCACGATGGGCACACCTACAAGCAGACCGACACCTATGCTATCCAAACCATCCACAATACATCGGTGTACCTGCTGCAACTGCTTCGGGAGCGCTACAGCGGGCAATTCCCGAACCTGCAGCTCTCCATCGGCGACACGCCCTCGTGCAGCATCCTGCATGACCTGAGCGGCATCGACGAGATACGCCCCGGTAATTTCGTGTTTTACGACCTCACCCAGCAGCGCATCGGTTCCTGCACCTTCGACGACATTGCCGTGTGCGTAACGTGCCCGGTGGTGGCCAAACACCCCCGCCGCAGGGAGATCATCATATATGGCGGCGCTGTACACTTCTCAAAAGACGCCCTGCCGCAGGGTGACAGCTCTCTGGTATACGGCCGGGTGGTGGAGTTTACCAACGATGGCTGGACCTCACCCGTGCCTGGCATTGAACTGGTGTCGCTGTCGCAGGAGCATGGCATCCTGAAAGCATCGCCGGAGCAGTTTGCAAAGTACAATATCGGGGATATGATCGGCATCCTGCCCGTTCACTCGTGCCTGACCGCCGACCTGATGAAAGGGTATATGAGCACGGACGGGGAGATGCTGGAGCATCTGTCGGGGGTGCCGCAACGGGAACTGGTATCGTTGTAGAACGTGAACCGGAAGGGAAAATCCGCAGCGGACAAGGCGATGGGTGTCATTTTGAAACACCCGCCAAAACGCGTACCCCGCGCCAAACCAGCGACCAAGCCGGTCACGAAATCCACAAGGACCCGGAAAAAAGCAGCAAAGCCATCTCCCTATAAGTTTTGGCTGGGGCTTGCTGCGCTTGTAACGCTGGTGCTGGTGGTGCTGTATGTGGAGCTGTTTGTGGAGAAGCGCAAATCCGCGTGGCCAGCGGGTTACAGTGTCTACGGCGTGGACGTGTCGCATTACCAGAAGGAGATAGACTGGCAGCAGGTGCGGGAGAACGAGGTAAGCTTTGCCTTTGTGAAGGCCACGGAGGGCAAAACACTTAAAGACAAGCAGTTCAGTAACAACTGGGCAGGGGCGGGGAAGGTCGGCATTGTGCGCGGCGCCTATCATTTTTATGTACCCCACGTGAAGCCCGAGGTGCAGGCGGCAAACTTCATCTCCACGGTAAGGCTTGTTTCCGGTGACTTGCCGCCCGTGCTGGATGTGGAGGTGAGGGGCCGCAAGCCGGTGGCGCAGCTGCGCGCGGATTTAAAGGTATGGCTGCGACTGGTGGAGGATGCCTACGGCGTGAAGCCAATCCTGTACACCGGTTACTCCTTTTACAAGGATTACCTGGAAGGGCACTTCGACGACTACCATCTCTGGATCGCGCATTACAAAGTGCCAAAACTGCAATTGGAGAAAAGCAGCAGGCGCAAGCTCGCGTTCTGGCAGCACACCGACGGAGGGGCCATCAAAGGCATAGACGGAATCGTGGACTGTAACGTATTTTACGGCAGCATGCGCGAGTTGCGCAGCGTTTGCGTGCCCTGAGCTTCCCCGAAGACGATCAAGTGCTATGCTATATAACCAGCAGCGGCGCCACATCAATGTGGCGCCGCTGCTGGTTATATAGGTTTCTTTCTTTTAGTATCTGTCGCCATATCCACGTTCACGGCTGTCGCCTCTGTCGCGGTTGAAAGTACGGCCACGGTTCTCACTCTCAAAGTAGTTGCTGCCGGGGCGGCTGCTTCCCCATCCCTGGGTTCGGTCGCCATAGCCGCCGCTGTAGTAGCCACTCATGCCGTACGGCTGGTCGTAGCTGTAGCCACTGCCCTCGTATAGTCCGGAGGAGTCGTAGTCTCCGCGGTTCCCGCTGTTATACTCCTGCTGCGAGCTGCGGCTGTACCCGCTCCCCATGTAGTTGCCCTCGGAGCCGCCGTAGTTAGGGGAATTATAGCCGCCCCGGCCGCTGCTGCCCCTGTACGAATTGCTTCCGGCATTGTAATCATCCCGCTTAAAATCATAGCGCCCCTGACCAGGGCCACCGAACCTTCTGAAAGTATCGGAGCCGTACAAGTCGCGGCTGCTGCCGGATGATGCCGGCCTGTTTCTGTCGGAGCCCCAGCGGTCTTCGGAGCGGTAGCCGCCTCCGGAGCTGCCACCCCGATCGCGTGTTCCCTGGCCTGCCGAACCCATGCCGCTATAGTAGTTGTAGCCGGATCTGCTCTCGTCCGGGTGCTGCGATGCGTAGCCGCCCCTGGATGTTCCGAACCCTTGCGCCCCGCCGTAGCTGCCCATGTTGCCGTAGTTGCGGGAGCCGCCCATCTCATTCCCCCGGTTTCCCCAGGTGCCTGTGTTGCCCTCGTTGCCGTAGCCGCCCCGCGCAGTGCGCCTATCGTCATCAAACCTGTACCTGTCCTGCTCCGGGTGTCGGTATCGTTCGGAGCGGTGCGTCTGGAAACTGCCGTCGTGGCGGTCAGAGAAATTCCTGTTCATAGCTTTTTAGATTAAAGGTAAAACATGCTCTTACAGTATTTCTAACGCGCACTGCCAACAGGGGTTAAGCCACCGCGGCATTATTGGCTCAGAAGCTCTTTTTTATTTATTGATCGGTATTGGGGGCCTGTGCATACTTCCCTTCGTAGAGCCTTCGCTGTTCATGATGTCTGCAAAGGAAGGAACAGGAAACTCCACCAGGCGTTCTTTTTTCAGGACATAGCCTGCCGATACCATAATGGCAATAAACACTGCCAGCAGGGCCACATAGCGGATACCGTCATAAAACCCATGTCGGGTGCGCCAGATAAGCAGGCGCAAGGGCATGAGCACGGGCTGCAACAGGCTGGCATGCAGCAGGTGCTTGCGGATCCACTCCAGGAACCGCTCCTGCCCGATCAGCACAATCGAGAATAGGATGGCCACGTTGGTGAGCGCAAAAGCAGCCATCATCTGCACGTAAGGGTTGTTGTATAGGTGGCCGTAAATCATCTGGCTGTAAGCGATGGCGCCTATGCTCAGCGCGCAGACCAGGAGATTGGGGAGGCTGAGCAGGAAATTGTTTTTGGGCTTGTCGTCTTTCGGGGTAGGGATATAAGGCACCTTGACGCGCAGCACGGCATATATAAACCCGAGTGTGAACACCCACCAGGTGCCAGTGCGCAGAATGCCGCCAAACAGGTGGAAGCCTTTCTCGCTTTTTTCGTGGTACCACCGCTGCGCATATAGCCGGATACAGATGGAGATACAGAGGAAAGGCGTGAACATGAGCAGAAACTCCCCCAGCGACACATACCACGGAAACTCCACCAGCACCAGCGCCAGCACCGGGATCAGGAAGTCGATCAGGTTAAAGAGGCCGAACAGGTAATAGAGCGGCAGCGTGAGGTAGTGGATTTTCTGGCGCGTGGTAAACTGACGGAACAGCTTCGGGTACACCTCGAACAACAGTTCGAACGTTCCCCGCGCCCACTTGATCTGCTGCTTGTAATAGGCGGAGAGGGTGCCCGGCACCAGCCCGCGCGTCAGTATTTTGGGAACATAAACCGATTTCCAGCCCTTGGCGTGCAGCTTCATTGCCGTGTGCATGTCCTCCGACAGGCCCGCCGCGTGTCCGCCGATGCTGTCGAGCGCCTCCCTCCGGAAAGTGCAGTTGGCGCCGATGGCCTGTGCCGTGCCGTACGCGTTCATGCCCATCATCATTGGGCCATAAAAGCTATAGGTCTGTTCCGCCGCGCCATAGGCCACTAGGCTCTCCTTGCGGTTGCTGTAGGCTTGCACCACCTGCACAAACCCGACTTCCGGGTTCTCAAAATAGGGCAGCACCTCATCCAGGAAGTCGGGCTGCGGCACGTGATCCGGGTCAAGGACCAGGCAGATGTCGCCGGTGGCCTGCTGCAGGGCATTGTTGATGTTGCCTGCCTTCGCGTTTACTTTCAGGGTCCGGGTTACGTGTATTACGCCGAGGCGCGCGCAGGCGGCCTTTAGCACAGGGTCGTCGCCCTCGTCGCAGAGGTAAGCCGTGTGGGGGTAGCGGATTTGCTGGATAGCCTCCAGGGTGTTGATGATCATGCTGTGCGGCTCTCCCGGGCAAGCCGTGGTGAGCACATCCACGGTGTAGGTGGAGCGCAGGGTGGGTCTAACAGGAGCCGAAACCGCATAGTAGTGGTACCACTCGTGCAGCGTGCGCAGCAGCTTGAATGCCAGGGCTGTGGTCAGGAGCCAGAACAGGGGCGGATAGCCAATGTGTTCTTCGTCGATGAACCAGTACAGAAAGAGTGCCATCGACAAAAGCCCAAGCCAGATCATGACGCGTATGGTGCGCACATCTTTCGCTTCAGGTGCAATGTCAGAGCTCTTTATGTCAGGTGGTATCTTTTGATCAGTAATGGGTTGTTCTAGCATCACAAGGGTGATTTTTGTGCTAATAGGGTTGAGGCCGTGAAAATATTAAGCTGTTTTTTAAAGTAGTGCAGGTGCGAAAGTGTTTATATGCTTCAGGATAACATGTTCGGTTTATACTCGTATCTTGGGTGAAAGTTGTAGCTTTAGGTACAATTTTTTCATCGCATTTTGCTCCTTTTCCACATAGCTTATTTTAATAGCCCCGATTATCACCCTATATGCCAGTACATTCTGTAACATTATGTAAACGTAACGTTTTTTCTGCAGCTGTTCTTATCTTATCGTTCCTTTTGATGGGTTGTGGCCACCAGCCGGACCCGAACAAATACACCCGTCAAGGCCGAAAAGTGGAGATCGTTGCACAAGACGGGCAGTATAAGCTGCTCCGCAACGGCGAGCCTTATTTTATAAAGGGCGCGGCGGGTTATGAGCATTACGGCAGGCTGAAGCGCTACGGTGGAAACTCGGTGCGGGTATGGCATACCGATAACGCGCAGCAGGTGCTTGATTCGGCGCAGCGGCATGGGCTGACCGTGACGCTGGGTCTCTGGCTGGCACGCGAGCGCGAAGGCTTTAACTACTACGACAAAGACCTGGTGGCGCAGCAACTGGAGGGCCTGAAACAGGTCGTGCTGAAGTACAAGGACCACCCGGCCCTGCTGATGTGGGGCGTCGGCAACGAGTTATATGCCGAGGGCTCGAACGTAAAGGTATGGGACGCGGTGAACCAGGTGGCCGAGATGATCCACGAGGTAGACCCCGACCACCCCACCACCACCACGGTGATGCATGTGCCCCAAAAGGTCGTGAACCTGATCACGCGGCGCTGCCCGGCCCTGGACGTGCTTTCCATCAATGCCTTTGGCGCCATGAACAATGTGCGGGAAGAACTGGCGCAAACCGACTGGGAAGGCCCTTATGTGATATCGGAGTTTGGCGCGCGGGGTTACTGGGAGTCTTACGTCACCTGGTGGCTGGCACCCATCGAGCAGACAAGCTCTGAGAAAGCGGAGTTTGCCCGCCAGCACTACCTTCAGACGGTGGCGGCCGACACCGGCCGCTGCCTGGGCTCTTACGTGTTTATGTGGGGTCAGAAGCAGGAAACCACCCCCACCTGGTTCAGCCTGATGTCGGAGCGGGGGGAGGAGACGGGCATCGTGCACGAGATGCGTCAGCTTTGGGGCGATACCACCGAGCTGAACAAAGCCCCCTACATCGCCTATGTCACGCTCGACGAGCGCTTTGCCTACGACCATATATACCTGAAGCCAGGCCAGACATACGAGAGCACTGTTTTCACCTTCGACCCCGAGCAGGACTCGCTCCAACTGAAGTGGGAATTGCTGCCCGAGGCAGAGGTGCAGGATGGCAATGCCGACAAACAGCAGAAGCCTAAACCCCTGAAGGGCCTGCTGCAGCGAAAGGATAACCGGAAAGTAGTGCTGCAGACGCCAAAGAAAGAAGGGGCTTACCGCCTTTTTGTCTATGTGTATGACGGCCAGAATAACTTCGCCACAGCCAATATCCCTTTTTATGTCTCAAAGAACCCGCTGCACTAACAATATTTGTATAGTTCAATTATTCGGTATGAATAATCTTGTATCTGTTTTTGGGGCGCATATAAATTACGCCCTTTAGAAGATCAGAACAAAACCATTCGGGCCATTCTGAAGTAAATGCTGGTTACGCACATTGGTGAGTGTAGTACAATAAAGCCGCTTTCGTGGCTGTAGATGCTGCCAGTGCCTGGCCTCATTCCTGTGGCCATTGTTACATCAGAAAGCATAGAAGCAGAATGGCAAAAGTAATTGAAATCAACGAAGGCATACAGCGGCAGGCGGCTCACGAATTTTATAAGGATGTCTTGACCCTGTTGTCAGAGAACAAAGCAGATTTTTTAGTGGGGGGAGGGTTTGCCCTGCGCCTGTACACTGACCTGATGCGTGACACCAAGGACCTGGATATCTTCTGCAAGTCCGGCGACTGCCCGCGCATTTTGAAGCTATTCACGGAGAACGGGTTTGAGACGGAACTGACCGATGCCCGCTGGCTGGCGAAAGCCATCAAAGGCGACCACTTCATGGACATCATCTTCAACAACCCGGGCAACCACTGCCACGTGGACGACAGCTGGTTCGAGCGGTCGGTGCAGAGCGAGATGCTGGGCATACAGGTGCGCGTGATCCCGGCCGAAGCGCTGATTTGGTCGAAGCTGTATGTCCAGAACCGGGAGCGCTACGACGGTGGCGACATCAACCACATCATACTCCGCTACGGCCAGCACCTCGACTGGAAATGGCTATGGCAGCATATTGAGGTGCACTGGCAGCTGTTGTTGGCGCAGTTCCTTTCGTTCCAGTTCGTCTACCCCTCCGAGCGTGATATGATCCCCAAGTGGCTGTTCGACGAATTGCTGATACGGGCAAAGGAGCAGTATGATATGCCGCTCCCGAAAGAGAAAATCTGCCGGGGGCCGCTCATCGACCAGACCCAATACGCAACCGATGTTACCGAATGGGACTATAAGGTAGTAACCATCAGATCAGTTTGAGAATGGAAGAAACGACTATACAGGACAAAAAAACACGAATCGCAGCGGTAGGGGATATACATGTGCGGGAAACCGACAGCGGGAAATGGAAGGAGTTTTTTACGCAGGTGTCGGAAAAGGCAGATGTGCTGCTGCTCTGCGGCGACCTGACCGATACCGGGCGTACTGCCGAGGCAGAGGTGCTGGCAGAAGAACTGAAAGCCTGCTCCATCCCGGTGGTGGCGGTGTTAGGTAACCATGACTATGAGCGTAACCATCAGAAAGCCATCCGCAAAGCCCTGGTGAAAGAGAACGTGCACCTGCTGGACGGCGACTGCGTGGTGTTCGGGGATGTGGGCTTTGCCGGGGTGAAAGGCTTTGGCGGCGGCTTCGACAGGGGCATGTTGGGTATGTTCGGGGAGCAGATGATCAAGGATTTCGTGCAGGAGGCCGTGGACGAGTCGCTGAAGCTGGACGGCGCGCTGGCCCGCCTTGAGAGCGAGTATACTAATGTAAAGAAGATCGCGGTGCTGCACTATGCCCCGATCCGGGCGACGGTGGTGGGAGAGCCGGAGCAGATTTTCCCGTTCCTGGGTTCTTCCCGGTTGGCGGAGCCCATCAACCGCAGGGGCGTGGTGGCCGCTTTTCATGGCCATGCCCACATCGGCACCTTAGAGGGCGAGACGACCAAGGGCGTGAAAGTATTCAATGTCTCGAAACCCATTTTGGTGGATCAGGGCTTTGATCCGCCTTTTTACCTGTTCGAGGTATAGCACAGATTCAACATCATTATATATAAAGCAGAAGCCTGGGCAATATGATTTGCCCAGGCTTCTGCTTTATATATAATGTTAAGGTTTTAGTGGTAGGTTAAACAGCCTGCCTTGGCGTTTGGCTATATATAAAACGCACAAAGTCATCGACCGAGTAAACCGGCACCTCATCCGGGATAACCACACCAAAGGATTTCTCTACCTTCAGGATAATATCCACCACATCAAGGATGTCGAAGTTAAGCTCTGTGAAATCCTTCGCCCTGAGTAGCTGGCTGGGTTTTATTCTTTTGATGGAACAGACAATTCTTACGACTTCATCGCGGATGGTTTGGGTGTTGTAGACTAATGTAGCCATAGTTGTATATAAAGTGAAGAAGCGAGATCAGGTTGTTTTGAGCTGGGTGTAAACTGCCTGATCAATGCCGCTTGAGTTGATAGAGGCTATACAGGCGGGGCCGGAGCCCCGCCTGTATAGCTCCTGTTATATAAGATGATTTCAGCCTGCGCTTAATGCGCGAACTCGTGCGCCATTTTCTTTTCCTCTAACTCTTTCGTTTCGAGTTCCAGTTCTTCCAGCGTCTTGTCCTCCAGGTAGATCACCGTTTTCTTGTCCATGCCGAACTTGGCCAGTATACGGTCGAAGCCATAGTAGATAATCGGCACCACGATCAGCGTCAGGAACATAGAAGAGCTCAGGCCACCGATGAGGGCCCAGGCCAGGCCGTTTTTGGTGGCAGCCACCGAGCCGCCCGCCAGTGCGATCGGCAACATACCGATCACCATCGCCAACGTCGTCATCAGGATCGGGCGGAAACGGATCCGCACGGCCTCAATCAGCGCGTCTTTCACGAACACGCCCTCGTCTTTCAGCTTGTTTGTGAAGTCCACCACCATAATCGCGTTCTTGGCAACCAGACCGATCATCATGATGATACCCAGGATTGAGAAGATACTCAGTGACTGGGCAGCCAGCGCCAGGGCAAGCAGGGCTCCGATGATCGCCAACGGAATCGAGAACAAGACCACCAGCGGGTACACGTAAGAGTCATACAACGCCACCATGATCAGGTACACGAAGATGATGGACGCCAGCAAGGCGATCCCCAGCGTGCCGAATCCTTCGCTCTGGTTTTTCAGGTCACCGCCAAACTCAACGCTCACCCCTTTCGGCATTTCCACTTCTGCCAGCTTTGCCTGGATATCGGCCCCCACCGAACCAGACGGGCGGCCGATTACCTGGGAGTTCACGTTCACGGAGGTTACGCGGTTGTAACGCTCTAACTGTGAGGGGCCGGTAGACTGCCTGATATCGGCAAACTGCGCCAGGCGCACCAGTTGTCCCTGGTTGTTCACGAAAGACAGGTTCCCGATGTCGGTCACGCTGCGGCGGTCAAACTCGTCGAGGCGTATGTTGATGTCGTAGTCCTCGGTGCCGGATCGGAATGTTACATCGGAGTTGCCGCTAAAGGCCAGCTGCATGCTGGCCCCCACGCTTTCCAGGGACAGGCCCACATTGGCCATTTTATCCCGGTCCACTACCACCTCGATCTCCGGGTTACCGCCCTCCACCGAGGTCTCCACGTCGACAGTACCGTCCACGCCTTCTGCAATCTGCATCACCTGCTGCGAGAAAGCCATTACAGAATCCAGGTTGGAGCCGGAGATGATGATCTGAATCGGTGCCTGTGCGTTCCCGACCAGGCCGACGGGCACCGGCGTTACTTCCACATCCGGGATCTTACTCTCTATATCGGCTTTGGCCTGGCGACTGAACTGGTTCGTGCTGAAAGCACGCTCCTTCACATCCACCAGCGTTACGGATACATCCGCTTTATATGCTGTATTCTGACCAGCCTGTGCCGATGAAGTGGTACCCACGGTGGTGAACACCTTCTCTACTTCAGGTATGGTCTGAAGATATTCCTCTACCTGCCGTGTTGCGAAGTTGGTTTGCTCCACGGTCGCGTTCTTCGGAAGCTCCAGTTGCAGGCTTACTTCCCCGCGGTCGCCGGCAGGGATAAACTCAGAACCGATAAAACCGAACGGCACCAGCGCAAACGAAGCGAACAGCAGGAGGATAGTTGCAGCCAGCGTGATGAATTTGTGGTTAAACGCCCACTTCAACGCAGCTGTAAAACCATCAATGATCCGATCCAGGAAGCGCTCGAACGCGAGGATAAACCGTCCGAAGATGTTATCATCCGACACATGCTCCAGGCGTGAGAAACGGCTGGCCAGCAATGGGATCAGGGTGAAGGCCACGAACAACGAGATCATCGTCGCCACGGCTACCACCACCGCAAACTGACGCAGGATATCAGACACCAGACCGGATGACAGCGCAATCGGCACAAATACCACCACGATTACCAGCGTAATCGAAGTAACCGTAGCCGATATCTCCCGGATACCATCGTAGGCGGCCTGTGCCGGTTTCTTGCCCATCTCCATGTGGCGGTGTATGTTCTCTATCACCACGATCGCGTCATCCACCAGAATACCCACCACCAGCGAAAGCGCCAGCAAAGACATCAGGTTAAGTGAGTAACCCAGCAGGTACATCGCGATAAAAGTGGCGACCAGCGAGGCCGGGATAGAGATCATCACGATCACGGCGTTGCGCAGGGAGTGCAGGAACAGCAGCATCACAACTGCCACCAATATAACCGCAATCAGCAGGTCGTGCATCACTGAGTCGGCGGCCTCCAGGGTAAAGTCAGAAGAGTCGTTGGCGACGTTAAAGGTCAGGCCTTCGGCAGCATAGGTTTTCTCCAGGCTGGCAAGCGCCTCTTTGGTGAGGCGGCTCACTTCCACGGCGTTGGCATCGGACTGCTTCTGGATGGTGATACCTACCGAGGCTTTGCCGTTGATACGGTTCATCACCTCCACATCTTTCTGTGTATCCTGCACTTCCGCAACATCCCCGAGGCGAACGATGCCGTTCTGGTCTTCGCGGATGATCAGGTTGCCAAGCTGCTCGAGCGACTCGAATTTTCCTGCCAACCGGATCTGCGTCTGCCCGCTTTCCTGCTTGATCTTACCCGTTGGGAAGTCAAGGTTGGAGTTGCGGATCTTCTGCTGCACCTGCAGGATGGAGATGTTGTAGGCTTCCAGCTTGTTGGCGTCGATGCTCACCTTGATCTCACGCTCCTGGCCACCCAGAATCTTTATGGCAGCCATACCGGGCACGCGCGACAGCTCCGGTTTGATCCTTTTATCTATCAGGTCATAGAACTCGGTTGCCGACATGTTGGCCGTGGCACCCATCTTGATGATCGGCAGGTCGTCCAGGTCAAATTTGTTCAGCGTGGGCGCATCCGCGTCTTCGGGCAGCCTGGCCAGAATGGTGTTGATCTTGCGCTGCGCCTCCTGCAGGCTCAGGTCCACGTCCGTGCCCTGGTTCAGGTTGATCACGATCATGGAAAAGCTCTCCAGGGAGGTGCTCTTCATCTCCTTCACGTTTTCCAGTGAGGCAAGGGCGTCTTCAATCTCTTTCGTCACGGAGTTCTCCACCTCGTTCGGCGAAGCGCCCGGGTAGATAGTGCTCACGGTGAGCACCGGCGGGTTGAACTTAGGCAGCAGCTCGTAGTTGAGCGACTGGTAACTGACAACCCCGAGCAGCGTGAGGACGGTAAAAACCACCACCACCAGGGTCGACCGCTGTATTGATATTTTGGTTATGTTCATTTTCTAATTTTCTCTGTTGAAGAAATCGTTCAGTTCTTAAAGCACCGACACCTTGATGCCTTCGCGCAGGTTGATCTGGCCGCTCTGCACTACTTTTTCGCCAGGCTTCACACCATCTAAAATCTCCACCTGGTCCTGTGTTACAGTGCCCACCTTCACTTTCTGGATATATGCTTTTCCGTCTTTCACCACGTACACGCTTGGGTTCTGGATGCTGCCTACGATAGCTCCGCGAGGCAGTAATAGCGCGTCGCGCTGCTCGGCGGCCTCAAACGAGGCAGTGCCGTACATACCGGCTCTCAGGTTGTTGTCTGCGGAGTTTTTTACTTCAATTTCCACATCAAACTTAAGGGTAGGGTCAGCCTGGGCGCCGATGGCTGTCACAGTTCCTTCGTATTCCTGTCCGGCGCCGGCGTCAGCTTTCACTTTTACCTTTTCGCCCTTCTCCACCAGCAACACCTCGCTCTCAGACACTTTTACCTGCAGCTTCAGCTTGTCCACGTTCACGATGTCATATAGCTTCGTGCCGGAGTTCAGGTAGGAACCAACCTCTATGTACATCTCATTGATCTCGCCGCTGATCGGGGCGGTGATGCGGGTTTTGTTCAGGCGCTGGCGTGCCGCCACCAGTTGGCCCTGCGTAGACTTCACGGCTAACCGGGCATCTTCCAGTTGCCGCTGTGTGATGGCGTCGCCGGCAGCCAGGTTCTCGAAACGCTCCAGGTCCCGCTTCGCTTTCTCAGCGTTGGTCTGCGCGGTGGCCAGGTCAGCCGCCATGGTGTTGCTTTCAACCTGCAACAACAGCTCTCCGGCTTTCACCTTGTCGCCTTTGCGCTTCAGCACACGCTGTACCTGCCCCTGCGTCTCCGACATCAGCGTCAGGCTCTGGATAGGGGCAAAGTTACCCTGGGCGGTAAACGACTTGTCCAGTTTGGCCGTCTTCACTTCCGTGACACCCACCGGAATGGCATCGCTTTTTATTTCTGCTACTGCTGCATTGGCTGCCATCTGCTCCTTGTTGTCCATCAGCTTAAAGCCAACAGCAGCTATAATCACAAGCACAACGACGATATAGATTATCTTTTTCATTTGGTATATAGGGTCTGATGTTATTTAGTTAATGTTTGTAGTTCCCCTGTTGCCTGCAGGTAGTTCAGTTGGGCAATCTTGAATTTCAATACTTCGTTGTTCAGGTTTGTCTTGGCCTCCCGCAACTGCACCTCTGCCTCCAGCAGATCGGTGAGCGGGGAAAGCCCTTCTTTGTAGAGTTGGTTGGTGGTGTCATATACCTCCTGGGCCAGCGCCACATTTCCTTCCTGGGCCGTTATGGCATCCTGGCTGTTCTGCAGCTGGCTCACAGCGTTGGTCAGGGTCACGGCTGTGTTTGTCGTAAACTGCTCCATGTCTTCGTCCAGCTTCATCATTTCCAGTTGCGCCTGCTTGGCCTGCGCGTCTTTCTTGAAGCCGTCAAAAATCGGGATGTTGACCTGAAGGCCGATCACAGAGCTTTTGAACCAAGGCACGTTGCTGTCGAACAGCTCGTTTCGCTGCGTCTGGTAGCCGTACTGCCCGTACGCAGACAGCGTGGGGTAATACCCTGACTTGATATTTTTCTCCTGCAGGCTGGTCAGGTGCTTTTGGGTGCTCAGCAGCCGGAACTGTGTCTTGCCGGTGGCTGCGGCGTCCACATCCACAGTGGCGGGGTCTACTTTCTCCAGCATGATCGTGGCGTCCTGCAGGGTGATGTCCTGCTCCAGCGGCATGCCCATGAAGAATTTCAGCGTGTTTTTCTGCTGCTCAAAAGCGGTGCTCAGGCTTTGCTTCTGGTTATCCAGGTTCACGCGGCTCACCCGGATGCGGTTCACATCCACCTTCTTCACCAGGTCGTTCTCGTACTGGAGCTGCATGATTTTCTCCAGCTGCGTCAGGCGCGCCAGGTTGGCATCGATGGTGTTGAACTGCTCCTTTGTCTGCAGCGCCATCAGGTAGGCCGTGCCGATGTTATAGATCAGGTCTTCCTGCACCATCTGCGAGCGGAGGCGGTACAGGTCCTTTGCTGTTTTAGCAGCCTGCAGTCCCACGAAGTAAGATTTGTTGAAAAGCAGCTGATTCACCTGCAGGTTGGCTTTGGCGTTGTAGTCTTTGCCGAACTGCACGGGAATATCCTGCCCGGGCTGGCCCGCCAGTTCGCCGGGCAGGATCTGCGTGGGAAGCGCCGGGAAGTAATCGAGACCGCCGGTGGCACTTACCTGAGGCAGGCCAACGCTTTTTGTCTCCCTGATCTGCTGCTCGGATATCTGCTCATCGTAGGCGGCTTTCTTCACCTGCTGGTTATTCGTCAGCGCGTACCGGATGCTTTCCTGCAGCGTCAGCTCATTTATCTGTCCGGCAGTTGGCTGCTCCTGCTGCGCAATGGCAGGGCTCAGGAACAGCAGCATCAGCCCGACAAGTACATTTTTCTTGATCACGGTTGTTTTATATATAGGATTGTGTTAAATTCTTTTAGTTCAATAAGTTCTGGAATAAGAGAACTAAAGCGGTAAAAAAATTACGCTCTCTCTTTTCTTGTCTTTTCCTCCCACTGTTCAATCAGCGAGGGGAGCTGCTGTTTCAGATAATCCAGGAAGCTGATAAAGCTCCTGAGTTGGACGTCATATGCCGGGCTTTCTCTCTTCCTCACTTCCAGCACGCGCTTGAGCAGGTCATTTAATGCGCTCAGGTCATCCATTTTTTTGTTAAACAGGTCGCGCCAGTTGGAGGACTTGATTTTGAAGTACCTTTTCCGGTCGCCGGAGAAAGTGGTGTATTCTATATGACCTGTGTTGAGCAGCATGTTCAGGGCGTTGCTGGTGGCGCTTTTGCTGATGTTCAGCGCCTCGCTAATCTCATCAAAGGAAAGCTCGGGCTTATCAGATACAAGCAGAAGCCCCACAACCCGCGCCACGGCAGGCTGAAAGCCATTGTTTTCGTGGTAGATGCCGATCTCTTCTATCAGTTCCCGTTGTTTGTCACTAAGTGCCATGAATTTTAAATCTGTTATATGAGGAGAACATTGCAAAGGTATAAGTAAGTTTCGTTAGTTCATAAATTACTGAACTAAATATTTTTGTTTTTCCCCGCGCATTAAATTATATGCCTTTACTGCACATAATTACCCTCAGAAGCTGTCTCAGACAAATGAGGGCCCATTGTATGGAAGTACATTTGAGTACCCATAACCCTCAGGTGCAATATTATCGTAGGGGATACTTGGCTATTTAAAGGATTTATACTTAGTATGCGTGATTTTACTACGCAGCCAGTGAAACAGACGGAATAAGGCTGATCCGAAAAATACCAAGAATTAACTAACTGTAAATTAAAGAATAAAAGAACGTTCCGCTTATGGCTTCATCATATAACCGATGGTATCATCCTTACGATATTAACGAAAAGTATACCCGCCGCGCCGCTTACTTCTGCATGGAGTACGCCATTCACCAATCCCTGAAGATCTACTCCGGCGGTCTCGGTTTTCTGGCCGGATCGCACATGCGCAGCGCCTATGACCTGCGCCAGAACCTGGTCGGCATCGGTATGCTCTGGAAGTACGGCTACTACGACCAGGAGCGGAACGAGGACCAGAGCATGCGCCCGCACTTTACCCAGAAGTTCTACAGCTTTCTGGAGGACAGCGGCATTACGGTGCGCGTGCTGGTGAACAACCACCCGGTGCTGGTGAAGGCAATGGTGCTGAAGCCAGAAACCTTTGGTACGGCCCCGGTCTACTTCCTCACCACCGACGTGCCGGAGAACGACCACCTGGCCCGCACCATCACCAATCGCCTATACGACCCGGAGCCGAACGCCCGGATTGCGCAAAGCATCGTGCTGGGTATCGGTGGGGCAAAGGTGGTAGAGGCGCTGGGCGGTGCCGAAACCTACCATATGAACGAGGGCCATGCGCTCCCGCTTGCCTTCCACCTGTACCAGGAGTACGGCAAGAAGGAAGAGGTGCGCCGCCGCATGGTGTTTACCACCCACACCCCCGAGAAGGCGGGCAATGAGGAGCACGATATTCAGATGCTGCACGGCATGAGCTTCTTTAACGGTCTGGGGCTGGAGGAGGTGCGGGAGCTGACAAGCACCCACGGGCAGATGTTCAACCACACGCTGGTGGCGCTGCGCCTGTCGAAGGTGGCGAACGGCGTATCGCAGCTGCACGGCGAGGTGTCGCGCGAGATGTGGTACGACAACGAGGGCGTGTGCGAGATTAAATCCATCACCAACGCCCAGAACGTGCCTTTCTGGATGGACAAGCAGCTGTGGGAGTCGCAGGACCAGAACAAGGACATGGCCCTGCAGCGCCGCAAGGCCGAGATGAAGCGCAAGCTGTTTTATATAGTGGCCAACCAGGCGGGCAAGCTGTTTAAAACGGAGGTGCTCACCATTGTGTGGGCCAGGCGGTTCGCCGCCTACAAGCGCGCCGACCTGCTGGTGCGTGATATGGAGCGCTTCCTGAAGCTTGTGAACAAGCCGGATATGCCGGTGCAGGTGATCTGGGCCGGGAAGCCATATCCCTTCGACCACAATGCCGTGCACGTGTTCAACAAGCTGGTCTATTTATCCCAGAAGCTTGACAACGTGGCGGTGCTGACCGGGTATGAGCTGGCGCTTTCGCGGAAGCTGAAGCAGGGGGCCGATATATGGCTGAACACGCCGCGCCGCCCGCGCGAGGCATCTGGGACGAGCGGTATGACGGCTGCCATGAACGGTGCCGTGAATTTCTCGGTGCAGGACGGCTGGCTGCCGGAGTTCTCCCGAACGGGCGAGAACAGCTTCGTGCTGCCGATCGTGGATACGTCCCTGCCCGACGAAATGCAGGACGAAGAGGACTACGAAAACATGATGAATATGCTGGAGCAGCAGATTGTGCCGACGTACTACCGCGACCGCGAGCGCTGGCTGCACATTGTGAAGCAAAGCATGCGCAACGTGGTGCCGCAGTTCGACTCAGACCGCATGGCCCACCAGTATTACGAACTGATGTATAATTACCAGATGAGGGGGAAGTAGGCAGAAGTCGGCTTACACGTAGCCTCTATATAAAAGCAGCCGCCGCCTTGTGTCAATAAGGCGGCGGCTGCTTTTATATAGCATATATAGCACTCTGCCCGTTTCAGGCCTTCGCAGGTATCCGCTGCAGAGTGGCGAGCAGGAAGTCCCAGTACTTCTGCACCGAGCTGATCTGTACTTTCTCGTCGGGGGAGTGGGCCCCGCGGATGTTCGGGCCGAAGGAGATCATCTCCATACCCGGGTAGTTTGCGCCGAGGATGCCGCACTCCAGGCCGGCATGGCAGGCGTTCACGTCCGGCTCCCCGTTAAACTTTTCGCGGTAGAGGTCACGCATCAGCTGGATGATGGCCGCATCAGGCTTAGGCGCCCAGCCGGGGTACGAGCCGCTGAACTCCACGCTGGCCCCTGCTAATTCCAGCGCACTCTGTATCGCCTGCGCCAGGTCCGTTTTCTCACTGTCAACGGAGCTGCGCGTCAGGCAGAGGATGCTGTAATTACCCTCTTTCAGGAGCACGCGCGCAACATTGTTCGAGGTTTGCACCAGGCCGGCAATCTCCGGGCTCATGCGGTATATGCCGTTCGGGCAGGCATATATAGCCCGCAGCAGCGTCCGGGTGAAATCCATTTTCGCAACCTGTGAGGGCGTTTCCACCTGCTCTGCCAGCACCTGCAACTTCGGGTCGGTGGCGCTGTATTCCTGCTGCAGCACCGCTGTCTGCTCCTGCATGAAAGCCTCGAAGGCTGCTTTATCCGCCTCCGGAACCGTAACAATGGTGAACGACTCGCGCGGAATGGCATTGCGGAGGCCGCCGCCGTCAATCGTACTGATGCGCAGCCCAAACCGATTCACGGCATTATACAGCAGCCGGTTCATCAGTTTATTTGCATTGCCGCGGCCCAGGATAATGTCCATGCCCGAGTGACCGCCCGTCAGGCCTTTTATGCTGAGTTTGTAGCCCGCCATACCGGTTGGCGTAGCCTCCTGCCCATATATGCCCTTGGCCGTGACATCCACCCCGCCCGCGCAGCCGATGGTCAGTTCCCGGTCGTCCTCGGTGTCGAGGTTCAGGAGAATGCCGGCCTCCAGCAGTCCGCCTTTCAGCCCCAGCGCACCCGTCATCCCTGTTTCTTCATCTACCGTAAAAAGCGCCTCGATGGCCGGGTGCGGTATATCCCCTGAGGCCAGAATGGCCATGATGCTCGCCACCCCGATGCCATTGTCTGCGCCCAGCGTGGTGCCTTTTGCCTTTACCCAATCACCGTCCACGTACATCCGGATGCCCTGCGTCTCGAAATCGAAATCCGTGTCTGCATTTTTCTGGTGCACCATGTCGAGGTGGCTTTGCATGGCCACTGTCTGCAGGTGCTCCATGCCGGTCGTGGCGGGTTTCTTGATGATGACATTGCCGGTCCCGTCCTCATAGGTCTCCAGGCCCAGGCGCTGGCCGAAATCTTTTATAAACTGAATCACCTTTTCTTCTTTTTTTGAGGGGCGGGGAACGGCATTCAGGTCCGCAAAGTTTTCCCAGAGCGCCATTGGCTCAAGGTTCCGTACTTCAGAGCTCATAGTTATATGTGTTTTTTAGGGAGTTGCGCGGCCTTTTCAGCCACGGCCCTAAAGGTACAAAAAACAGGATGAAAATGGCGGGCCCGGTGCGCACAGGAGGATATACAGGCAGGTATGAGGAGGCTGTGTGTTTCCTGTAACGCACACCAGCCTTTATTTTCCTGGCGGGGACTTCTATTGCTGGTCAGATTGACAGACGGCGATGTTTTGAAAAAGGGAGGTGAAATCACTCCTCCTGGCAGAGGCTATATCCCTGTTGGGCATGCGGCCTTCACAGAATAAAGCGCTGCTTTCATATTTTATTTGCAACCGATTTCATTAATTGGTATGTTTGGTAACAGACAATCAAACCTGGCTTATATACCTGACAAGGGGCAGCCTGTTTTTTTCGCCTGAAGGGTATCAGAATGGCTAATAAAAATAAATGATATGAAGAACCACTCCTACATCAGGACAACAGTTTTTGCTTTGATGGCAGCTTCGGCGCTCACAAGCGCCTGCAGTAGCAACACACCGGCAGGCGAGGGAGCCGAGGCCGAAAATGCTGACAGCCTGGCGACTGCACCGCAGGACCAGCGGTATTTGTCGCAGCCGCTGGTCACGGATATCTACACAGCGGATCCGTCGGCCCATGTGTTCAACGGGAAGATTTATATATACCCGTCGCATGATATTGACGCCAATGTACCGGAGAAGGATGACGGGGCACATTTTGCCATGCGCGATTACCACGTCTTCTCCATGGATAACCCGGACGGGGAAATCGTTGACCACGGCGTAGCCCTGGACATTGAGGACATTCCGTGGGCTGGCAGGCAGTTGTGGGCGCCGGACGCCGCGTTCAAGGACGGCACGTATTACCTGTATTTCCCTGTGAAAGACAAAGAAGACGTGTTCCGGATCGGGGTGGCCACCAGCGCTTCGCCAACAGGGCCTTTCAAGCCGGAACCGCAACCGATTGCAAAAAGCTACAGCATCGATCCCGCCGTGTACACGGACGCAGACGGCGCGGCCTATATGTACTTCGGCGGTATATGGGGCGGGCAGCTGCAGCGGTGGAGTTCCGGCGCTTACAAAGCCGAAGACGTGTACCCGGCTGACGACAAACCGGCGCTGATGCCGAAGGTGGCGAAGTTGAGCGACGACATGCTGCGCTTCAGCGAGGAGGTACGGGATGTGCAGATACTGGACAAGGAAGGGAAACCGCTGCTGGCCGGCGACAACGAAAGACGCTTTTTCGAGGCTCCTTGGGTGCACAAGTACAACGGAAAATACTATTTCTCTTACTCCACCGGCGACACGCACAACATTGCCTACGCCATCGGAGACAGTCCCTACGGCCCGTTCACGTACGAGGGTGTGCTGCTGAAACCGGTGCAGGGCTGGACAAACCACCACTCCATTATTGAGCAAGATGGCAAATGGTACCTGTTCTACCACGACACGCAGCTTTCAGGCAAAACGCACCTGCGAAACATAAAAGTAACGGAACTGAAATACAACCCCGATGGCACTATCCAGACTGTCACGGCCTATAACGAATAATTTGCAGTGCCATATATAAAACCCCGCCTGGTAGATCCATACCAGGCGGGGTTTTTTCGTTATAGCCCTGGCTACGGGGCATTCTAATCGGGTCGGGTTGTTTTGCCACGCTCCGGTATAGGCCGGATCATTCTGCTGCTGACATAATCGGTATTTATATATACCCATATCAGCCGGCTCAAACGCATTACATTTAAATTGTCTGCGGATTCCCCTCCCGGGAGGGGCAGGGGTGGGTTCTGAAGAGCTGCTTCGTGCGCAGCATGCAGTTGAAAGTGGTATAAAGTGGGAGCTAAAAAAGCACTGCAGAAGATTTTTGCGGAACCTGCGCCTGCTCATCCGGAAAGGTGCAGGTTGCCGGTGACACTGCGGCGTCGGGGTTGCGTGACCAGTTTTTCTAAGCGGAGGTTAATGCCCTCTGCTGCCATCGTAAACGGCAGCAGCACGTCGTCTGTGTCATATGCGCTTAGCCGGGCAGCACTTTTCAGGTTTTTGGCCGTGACCAGGATGTACCCTTTGTAGCCTTGGGACCGCAGGTTTTTGATCATCAAACTGGCCAGGTCATCGTCGGGGACCGTGTTGATGATGAAATCCACGTGCTGGTAGGGCAGCCGCTCGAAAATGTCCGGGTCCTCCAGGTCGCCGTATTCTATATGCCTTCCCTGTTTCCGCAGGTTTTTCACCACCTTCGGGTCAAAATCCACGCCCAGCGCCGGGATGCCCTGCGTGTTCAGGTTATCATAAATCGCGCTCCCAAACCGTCCTAACCCGATCACGATGGCCTTGTAGGCATGCAGCGCGTTGGCCGCAATGCTTTTTTCCCCGTAGGGCGTTTGCCGCTCAAACACCTGCAGTACCGGTGCAAGCCACTTGTATAACACGTGGGAGTACAGAATCATATAGGTAGACAGGCCGATGGTAATCAGGCCCACGAGGGTGATGAGGCCTACGATCTCGGCGCTGATGTGGCCCACCTGATAACCGATGCCGGCGAAGATCAGGGAGAATTCGCTGATTTGCGCCACCGTGAGCCCGGCCAGAAAAGAGGTTCGCTTGGTGTAGCCCATCACGCCCATGATGATCAGCACGATGAGCGGGTTCCCGATCAGCACAAAGAAAGAGAAGATCAAGGCGGCCGGCACCAGCGCCCCCAGCTGGGAAAGGTCGAGCGTAGACCCGAGGTTGATAAAGAAAAACAGCAGCAGGAAGTCGCGCAGGCTGACCAGTCTGCTGCTGATGGCCTCCCGGAACGGCGTGGAGGCAAGGCTGACACCCGCCAGGAAAGCGCCCACTTCGCTGCTAAAGCCCATCAGCTCACTTAGCGAGGCCAGCAATATGGCCCATGCGATTGAGAACAAGGAGAGCAACTCCTGAGACCGTGCCTGGAAATGGGTGAGCCCCGGTATAACCCATTTCATCAAAAGATAAATGGCGGCGGCCAGCACGGCGCCTTTCAATGAGGTGACGGCAAAATCCTTCAGAAGCGAGCTGTCGTCGCTTTTCCCCACGGCAGAGAGCATGATCATGATCAAAATCACCACCAGGTCCTGCACAATCAGAAACCCGATGGCTATCTGGCCATGCAGCGAGTCTATTTCCTTTTTATCGGTCAGTAGCTTTACGATGATGATGGTGCTTGAAAAGGTAAGCGCGACAGCTATATAGAGACTCTGAACGCCTGAGAAGCCAAGCGCCAGGCCAATCAGGAGGCCTGCCGCCGAAGTGAAAACCACCTGCCCCAGGCCTGTCAGCAAGGCGATCCGGCCGGTGGATTTGATAAGGTTGAGGTCCAGTTTAAGGCCCACGATAAAGAGGAGAAGCGCGATGCCTATCTCCGACAGCAGGTGGATCTGCTGCTGCGAGTGGATAATGTTGAGGACAGAAGGCCCGATCAGTATGCCCAGGGCGATGTTCTTTAATGCTGGTTTTGGTCAGAAGCAGAGAATGTTTTAATTTCCCTTTTCACCTAAACCTACAATTTATATATATGACCTATACCCCGAACCCGGCGCGTTACAACACCATGGAGTACCGCCGCTGTGGCAGGAGCGGCATCAGGCTGCCGGCCTTGTCGCTGGGCCTGTGGCACAACTTCGGGCATGTGGACGTGCTGGAGAATGCGCGCCAGATGCTCCGCGATGCCTTCGACGCCGGTATTACGCACTTCGACCTGGCCAACAACTACGGGCCGCCCTACGGCTCGGCAGAGGAGAACTTCGGCAGCATACTAAAGACTGATTTCCGGGGCTACCGCGATGAGCTAATCATCTCCTCCAAAGCCGGGTACGATATGTGGCCCGGCCCGTACGGCGACTGGGGATCGAAAAAATACCTGGTGGCGAGCCTGGACCAGAGCCTGAAGCGCATGGGCCTGGATTACGTGGATATCTTTTACCACCACCGCCCGGACCCGGAGACGCCGTTGGAGGAAACCATGGGTGCCCTGGACCTGCTCGTGCGCCAAGGCAAGGCATTGTACGTCGGCCTGTCGAACTACCATCCGGCAGCAGCCGCCAGTGCCATTAGGATATTGCGTGAACTGGGCACGCCCTGCCTGATCCATCAGCCGAAGTACTCGATGTTCGTGCGCTGGGTGGAGGAAGAGGGCCTGCTTAACCTGTTGGAGGAGGAGGGCGTGGGCTGTATCCCGTTCTCACCGCTGGCGCAGGGCCTGCTCACCAGCAAATACCTGAAAGGCATTCCGGAAAACTCCCGTGCCGCCAAATCCACGGGCCATTTGCAGGAGGAGGACATCACGGACGAGAAGATGGTGCAGATCCGGCAGCTGAACGAGCTGGCGCAGGGGCGGGGGCAGTCGCTGGCCCAGATGGCGCTGGCCTGGCTCCTGAAAGACGACCGGGTGACCTCGGTGCTGATCGGGGCCAGCTCTCCGGCACAGCTCGCTGATTCACTCAAGAGCCTGCAGAACAAGAACTTCAGCCCAGACGAGCTGGCGCAGATTGAGCAGGTTCTGAAGTCGCCGCCCGGGGGTTGATCAGTACCTAAACTGACTTGCCGTTATATATACCCTAACCTCCCTACCACAGGATATATGCTCCCTTGGCAGGGAGCATATATAAGCGCGCGTTTTGGTAGTTGGGGTATAGGCTCTAAGTCAGCTTCAACCTTTGCTACCTATATAGCCTGTCATGCTCCTATGGGGTATATACCCGCACATATAGCAGAAATCTGTATCGCTGCTTCTGTCCAACAGTGTTCTTTACATCACCTCCAGCACCACCTCACCGCCCACCGGGTAACCCACGCAGGAGAGGGTAAGTCCCTGAGCGAGGTCCTTCTCCGTCAGCACCTCGTTGTACGACATCCATACCCGGCCCTTGGTGCAGCGGGCGGCGCAGCTGCCGCATTTGCCCGCTTCGCAACTGTAAGGCAGCGGAATGCCGGCTTTCCGGGCGGCCTGCAGAATGGTGTGCGGGTACTGCACCTGCAGCTGGTACTCCCGGTTTTTGAGGTGCAGCACCACCGTGTGCTCGTCTGTGTCGGGGGGCAGGAGCGGCACCTTGACCTTTATAGTGCTGAAGCTCTCTCTCCGGATATTGTCGTTTGGCACATGTGCCTGCCGCAGCGCATAAAAGCACATCCGCATATAGGTGGTGGGGCCGCAGAGGTAAAACAGCACCTGCCCGTAAGGAGCCACGGCGTACTGGCGCAACAGGTGCTGCAGCAAGTCTTTGTAAAGCCGCGCCCGCGAAAGGTCCGGTGACACGCTGTACAGGAACTCGACTGCGAGCTGCTCCGGGAATTTACGGGCCAGCTGCTCCAGCTCTTTCCTGAAGATAGCCTTCTGCGGGTGGTTGTTGCTGTAGATCAGCACCACGTTCAGCTCCGGATGGGCGTAAAGCAGCGTTTTCAGCAGGGAGTAAATAGGAGTGATGCCGCTGCCGGCCGCCAGCAGGAAAACCTGCTTGTAGCTGCCCAGGTTGTCGGGGAGCGTGAACAGGCCCGTTGCGCCAATGGTATGTAGCCGGTCCCCGACTTTGGCTCTGTCTATCAGGAGCCTTGAAAAGAAGCCGTTCTCGACGCGCTTCACCCCGATGGCCAATGGCTCGTGCAGGGCGGGGGTGGAGGTGATGGAGTAGGAGCGGCGGACCTCCCCGTGGTGCGTCTGGTGGGCGAAGGTGAGGTACTGGCCCGGCTTATAGGGGATGTTTTTTGCATCCTCGCCTCCGAAGACAAAGGTTTTGACGCCGGGGGCCTCGTCCCGTATTTCAGTGATGGTGATTGGGGTGTAGAGTGAGGTTGCAGCGTTGTCAGGTTCTTCCATAGGGTAATTCTTACGGAAGATAAAAAGAAAAAGGTCCTGCGGCAAATCACGCCACAGGACCTTTTCTTCCTGATTATGCCGGCTCTGGTATTGGCAACCGGCTGAGGGAAAAGCGTTTTTTTATGGATCAGGCCTCGTAGATTTCCAGTGGCAGCCCGTCGGGATCGGCGAAAAAGGTAAAGCGCTTACCGGTGTGCTCATCAACCCGCACAGGCTCCGGCTCAACTCCCTGTCGCTTCAGTTCGTCTACGGACGCCGCTATATCTGCAACTGCAAACGCGAGGTGGCGCAAACCGCGCGCCTCTGGGTGCGAAGGCCGATGCGGTGGGTTCGGGAAAGAGAAAAGCTCCACTATATAGCGACCGTTCAACGCCAGGTCCAGCTTATACGACTGCCGATCCTGGCGGTAGACCTCCCGTATCACCTCCAACCCAAGGATGGCCGTGTAAAAATGCTTCGATTTCCCGTAGTCGGAGCAGATGATGGCAATGTGGTGGAGGCTGTTGAGCTGTAGCATCAGGGTATAATGGCTTTTTGGCTGGTCCGAAAATTACGGAAGTATATCCTACTGGTCAATCAAACAGGCTATATATAACTGTGTTGAAAAGCAAGCAGAACTACTGCTGGATCATTTCATATACCCGGACATAGTCTACTTCCATGGCCTGCGGGAAGACGCTCGGGTCCACACCCTCGGCGCCGCCCCAGTTGCCGCCCACGGCTATGTTCAGCAGCAGGTGGAACTTCTTGTCGAAGGGCCAGGTGCCGGAGCCTTTGCCCTCGTTCACGAAGTCAAATACTTTCTGGTCGTCTATATATCCCCGTACGGCGTAGGGCGTCCAGTCTACGCGGTAGAGGTGGAACTCGGTGCTGGCGGTCTCTATCACCTTGCTTTTCCCCTTTTGGGTGCCTTTGGTGTGGTTGTAGGCCTCCGTGTGCACCGTTACGTGCACCCTGTTCTGATCGTAGCCCACATGCTCCATGATGTCGATCTCGCCTGATTTCGGCCAGTCTCCGTAGGCCCATTCCGTGGGCAGCATCCAGATGGCTGGCCAGGTGCCTTTGCCGGTCGGCAGCTTTGCTTTCACCTCAAACCTGCCGTACAGAAAATCCCCTTTCCCCTTCGTGACCAAGCGGGCGGAGGTGTAGGTATTGCCTTCCTTTTGCTCTTTGCGGGCCGTGATGGAGAGCTTGCCGTCGGCAACCCGGGCGTTGTCGGTGCTGTTGGTGTAGTACTGCAGCTCATTGTTTCCCCAGCCGCCGCCCCCTGTGTCGAATCCCCACTTGGCAGGGTCGGGTGCCCCGGTGTAGTCAAACTCGTCTGCCCACACGGGGGTGGTTTCAAACGCCCAGTTTTTATCCTGTGGGGTCTGTGGCTTCGGGATAGGCGCTACCGGCCGCGGGTCCTGCGACTTGGAGGCGCACGAAATAAGGAGCAGCGCCAGCAAAAGCAAGGCCACTGGCTGCCGCTGCCAGCTTTCGTTTGTGTGATTAATAGTAGGCTTTGTCATATATGAAAAACTTTTTAGTGTGATGCTGAAACGGGGGCGCGGCTCAGAATTGTCGACCTTTAAATTAATGTAAAAAAATAGGGCCAGCACTACGTTTGTAATACTGGCCCTATAAAGATAGAGGTTATTCCTCTACCCGGATGTCGTCCAGAAAGAAGATGCCCGGTATGAAGTTCCCTTCACCGCCTATCTGAATCACTACGCGGTTCAGGTCGGTTCTTTCGGCGAAAGGGCTGAAATCAAACGTCAGTTCCACCCACTTGTCCAGCTGGTTCACCGGCTGCTTTATCTCCACCTGGTTTGCCCATGGCTCGGCGGCGGTACCGTCCTGCAGCTTCACTGATACCTGCTTCAGGAGGTTCTTGATCGCCCAGTCCTCGCCTTCGGCAGTCGTGAAATCGTTGTAGCCCGGTACATATACCTTCAGCTTGATGACGTTGTTTTGTGTCAGGTCGAAGTTATAGTCGTAGTTGGCGAACATATTGGCAAACTCAAAATCATTTCCTGCCTGCTTGGCATACAGGGCCACCTTGGCGGATGTGTTGATCGGAACCGGAGCAGGGTTATCGTAGCTCTCCTGCAGTGTCAGGGCCTCTTTTTGCCAGGTGATGCTGCCGTCTTCGTCGAAGTTGTCCTCCAGTTCCAGTGGCTTTACGGCTCTTTCCTCAACCGGGGGAGCGTAGCCCTCCGGCACCAACACGTAATTGCGCACGCCGGCGCCGCCGCAGCAGGTTTTCCGGATGTACAGCCTGTTCTCGGTTAGTTCGATGACTTCATATATACCTTCGTTGTCATCCCAGGCGATCGTCTCGCCGTTACCGATAGCAAGCATCGTCTTCCCGCCTTCTTCATAGAGGGTCCAGGTGCTGGCTCCCGGCGTCTGCGGAACGCAAACATTCTCCACGCCGTTGTTCATGCCCCACATCGCGCCGCCACTCTGGTTCTCGAACTTGAAACCCTCCAGCCTGAAGACGTATTTATCGTCTTTCATGCAGTCATTCTGATCGGCAAGCGTCTGGTTCCACCAGGAGGAGGGGGCCTCAGGCGTACCTCCAAAGTTCATCGGCCCCACCGGGTCGAACACCCACGTTTTTCCGTCCGCATCATCCGCACCGCCTGTCAGGAAGTTGTAGTCCTCGCGGTCCAGCATCGAGAAATCTGTCGCTGCTATACTAACGGTTTTGGTGTTCATGGCATAGCCTCCCCTGGTGAACACGGTCAGTTTCACGGTGTAATCGCCTTCCACGGCAAAGGCCCCTTCCACCTGCTGGCCTTCTGCGGTCGCCCCGTTTCCAAAGTCCCATATCGCCCTGAACGCGCCCGGCGTTTCGTTCGTGAAGGTGATCAGGTTCGCGTTGTCAGGGTTGGGTGTGGCTGTAAACTGCACCTGCTCTGAAGTGGGGGCAGGGGCCAGTTCCGCGTCTGTTTCGTCTGGTGAGCAGGCCGTAAAGATGCCTGCCAACAGCGCCACAGCCAGCGAAAGGTAAGTTCTGGATATAGATAGGTTGAATTTCATGGTTTCTGGTTTTTAAATGATTTCCCGGCTATTAGCGGTACTCAGGATTTTGCTGCAACTGCGTGTTGTTGAGTTCGGCCTGTGGAATTGGCAATACTTCATGCGTGCCAGCCACGAAGCCATAGGGCGCCAGCACGGTGGCGGCCCTGCCTGTTCGCACAAGGTCATACCAGCGGTGCCCTTCCGTAGCCAGCTCCAAACGACGCTCTTTATAGATGTTCTCCAGCGTCGCGGCTACCGGAGCAAGGCCAACCCGTGCACGCACGGCGTTCAGGAGGGCTGCTGCCCTTTCAAGGTCCCCCCCGCTCTGCACTAGCGCCTCGGCTTCCATCAGGTATGTGTCTGCCAATCGAATCTCGATGTAGTCGTTCGGCCAGTTCAGCAGCGGCTCGCCGCCGCCGGTGCTTCTCCATTCCTGCTTCGGCGCGTACTTCTCTACAAAGTAGCCTGTGTTCTGGTACCCTTTCTCGTAGGTTGCCAGGCCCGCTTTCTCTAAGCTGTCGATGTTGGCGACCGTGAATTTGTAGCGCGGGTCTCCCTGTAGCGCGTTCACAAGGTCAAGCGTGAGCGGGTTAAAGCCCCAGCCCGCCACATACGTTGGGCCGGCATATCCCCTTGGCCCGAACATGGTTACCCCCACGTTGCCCTCAAAACCAGGCCAGTTGCCCCAGCCTGCGTTCGCAACGGAGGTATGCACTATCTCAAGGATAGACTCGCTGTGGAACTTGTTGCCGGGGCTGAAGATGTCGCCGAAATTGCTGAGGAGTTGGTAGCCGTACTGGCTGGTGCCGCCGGGTGTGCCGTTTACATCAGCCAACTGGGCTGCCGCAGCGCCCCACTCTTTCTGAAACAGGTGCACTTTGCCCAACAGGGCCTTGCCGGTTCCCTGGGTTACGCGTCCGCCCTCGCTTGCCGCGGACACGGTCGTTGGCAAGTCCGGAATGGCCTCTGCCAGGTCTTTTTCGATCTGGGCATATACTTCCTCCGGGGCTGCCTGCGTGGCGTTGTATATATCCTGTGTTGAAATTGAGGCCGTGAAAAGCGGCACGTTCCTGAACAGGCGCACCAGGTCGAAATAATAGTACGCCCGCAGGAATTTTGCCTCGGCTATATATCGGGCCCTTGTGGCGTCGTCCAGGCCGGGGATGCCTGCCTGCACTTTCTCCAGGATAGTGTTCGCCCGCGATACTCCCGTGAAGTTCCTGTTCCAGAACTCGGCTTGCGGACCAACAGCCGGGTCAAGGGTATAATTGTTCCAGACCTGCCAGGTGTTCATGTCAGAGGAGCCGCCGCCGCCTGCGTAAGCGTCGTCTGAGGCGGAGTTAATGGCTCCGACGTTATGGTAGGTGCCGCCCGCCTGCCAGCCCAGCGGGTCATAAGCCGCGATGAGACCCGCGTAAGCCTCTTCCGGGTTGCTGTAATAGTTAGACTCCAGCACCGTTCCCCTTGGGTCAACCTCCAGGAACTCCTTTTCGCATGCGCTGAGTGACGGCAGCCCCAGGGCTACCATCGCGATGTATTTAAAATATATTCTTTTCATATGATTGCAGATAAAATCAATTAAAATCCAACATTAACACCCACCATGAAAGAGCGGGCCTGCGGGTAGAAGGCACGGTCGATCCCAAAAATGCTGCCGCCGATCTCGGGGTCATAGCCCGTGTAGTTGGTGAAGGTCAACAGGTTATTGCTGCTTATATATACCCTTGCCTTCTGCATGGCCACTTTTGAGGTGATGGACGCAGGCAGCGTATAACCGATCTGCAGGGTCTTGATGCGGAAGTAATCGCCGTCCTCTAAGAAGAAGTCAGAAGGGTTGGTGAAATTGCGGTTGTCGTCTTTTGTGGACAGTTTCGGGTAATCGTTTGAGGAGCCCTCGCCCGTCCAGCGGCCCAGCGCCTCTGATTGCCAGTTGGCAGTCGGAATGTCCAGGCGGCGGAGACCCTGGAAAATCTGGTTACCGGCCACACCCTGTCCGAAAATCAGCAGGTCGAATCCATTGTAGGTGGCATTGAGTGTGATACCATAGGTCCAGTCGGGGAGGGGTTTGCCGATGAAGGTGCGGTCATCCGCGTTAATCTGCCCGTCGCTGTTCAGGTCAGCCCAGCGGAAGTCACCGGGCTGGGCGTTTGGCTGGATTGGCTGGCCTTCTGTATTCTGGTAACCAGCAACCTCCGCTTCATTCTGGAAAATACCCAGGGTGCGGAAGCCATAGAAGGCACCATATGCCTCGCCAACATCCATACGGGTGAGTGGGTAGGCGATATTCTGTACACCCTCTCCACCTTCCAGGAACTCCTTGCCTTCCCCTAAGAAGGTGATCTCGTTGTGGAGGTAGGAAACGTTTCCGTTTACGCCAAAGGTAACTTCGCCGATGTTCCTGCGGTAGCCGAGTTCCACCTCAACGCCCCGGTTCTCCATGTCTGCCACGTTGCCCCAGGGCCTTCCTGTCGCGCCAACATAGCCCGGCAGGTCAATCTGCTGCAGGATGCCGCTTGTTTTCTTGTTATACCAGTCAAATGTCAGGTTCCAATCCCGGAAGAGCGTGGCCTCGAATCCGACGTTGGTCTGTGTTGTCTCCTCCCATCGCAGGTCCGGGTTGGCGGGTGCATCCGGGCTGTATCCGATCAGGTAGTTGTCGTTTCCGAAGGTGTAGTTCCTGTTCGAGCCAACGGTGGATATATACCGGAAATCACCTAACGCGTCGTTTCCTACCACGCCATACGAACCTCTGAATTTCAGGAAGTCCACCGCGTTGTTGGAAGGCCAGAAGGCTTCACGCGAGGCCACCCAACCGATAGAGGCGGAAGGGAAATAGCCGAATTTGTTATTCGTGCCGAATCGGGAGGATCCGTCGCGGCGGATGATACCCGTAAAGAGGTAACGCTCGTCGTAGTTATAGACCACGCGTCCGAAAAGGGAGCTCACCGTGTGGTCAATACCCTCGTAAGCATCTGAGGTTCTGTTGGCGGTCGGCACTTTCAGGTTGAAAGAGGCCTCATCAAAAGAACTAGCTGGGATGTTGGAGAAAGAGACATACGTGCCGCTGGTGTGGTTATCCCTGTAGGCTCCTTGGCCTGCCAGCACCGTGAAATTGTGCTTGTTGAGGGTGCGCGTGTAAGAGAGGATGTTCTCGATGTTATAATCGAACGTCATGCTCCTGTCGCGGTTAAAGGCGGTCTGCTGGCTTCCGGAGGCAGCGTTCAGGTAGTAAACCGGCCTGAAGCTCTCGCTCCCCCAGAAGGCCAGTTTCGTGCCAAGCGTGGACCTGAGTTTCAGCCCGGCAAGCGGTTCGGCTTCAGCGAATATGTTTCCCACGATGTTGTCAGACCAGCCATAGTTGCCTAGCTGCGTCTGTACATAGGCCAGCGGGTTTGTCATCTCCTGCTGCACCGTAGAGGAAATGCCGTACGGGTACCCCTGCCTATCGCGGATGGTGGGCTGTGCATTATACACGCTGTTCGGGTCCTCCAGAATCGCCGGGTCCGTTATCAGTACCGGGGTGATGGGGTCCAGGTTGATGGCGGAGCTCAAGGGGCCGCCAAACTCTGTGTTAGGGTTCAGCGCGCCCTGGCTCTTGATGTGGGAGTAGCCCAGGTTCTGGCCTACCGTCAGCCACCTGGCAACCTTGTGCGTGGAGTTCAGGCGTATGTTATGCCGTTTGTAGTTAGAAATCTCGCTCGTCACGATGCCTTCCTGGTCCAGGTAACCATAAGAGCTGTAGAAAGTGGATTTTTCGTTACCGCCGCTGATGCTGAACTCATGGTTCTGGATGCGGGCGTCGTCGTTAAAAACGTAGGCCTGCCAATCAGTGCCTTCGCCAAAAGCCCGTGGGTCTTCGTACGCGATGGCACCTCCCCCTGCCACGGCTGCCTCGTTGCGGAGGGTAGCGTACTCTGAGGCGTTCAGCAGGTCCAGTTTCCTGGCGGGTGCCTGTGTGCCGTAGTAGCCATTATAGGACACGCTGATAGCCCCGGCTTTTCCGCGCTTGGTCGTGACCAGGATCACGCCGCTTGCCGCGCGGGCCCCATATATAGCCGCAGAGGCAGCATCCTTCAGCACTTCAATCGACTCGATGTCTGCCTGGTTCAGGTAATCAATGCCACCGTTCACCACAACGCCATCCACCACATAAAGCGGATCGTTGCTGTTAAGGGTGGTAATGCCCCTTACCCGCACGGTGGCAGCGGAACCCGGGGCTCCTGAGTTAGAGGCAATCGTCACCCCGCTCACTCTGCCCTGTAAGGCCTGCTCCACCCGCGTAATCTGCTGATTTTCTAAATCGGTGGACTTGACACTTGATATAGCTCCGGTTACGACGCTCTTCTTCTGAGTGCCGTACCCTACCACCACCACTTCTTCCAGCGCCTGGGCATCTGTGGCAAGCGTGATGTCAATCACGTTCCGGTTACCGATCGGCACCTCCTGCGAGAGGAAGCCTATGTAGGATACGACCAGCACGCCGCCCTCCTCCGGAACGGTGATCGCATAAGCCCCGGTTGCATCCGTGATTGCCCCGATTGTAGTTCCCTTCAAGGCCACACTCGCTCCGATCAGTGGTTCCCCATCCTGAGAGGTTACCTTTCCTGACAGGGTGACCGCGTACGTGCTGCGGGTGTCCGGATGGGGTGAGTGTGCATATGTAACTTTGCTGAAGCAACCGGTTGCCAGCGAAAAGCTAATAGCGAAGTAATATAATTTCTTCATGTGTTGGTGGATAGGTTAAAGAATAAGATGTGTTTTGATTTTTATATATAGCCTAGCTTGTCAAAGTAATGGGAGGGACCGCCAAAGCACTTCATTCATTTTTAACTGTCAGTTGTATCCTGCTTTTTTGTGATGAGAACTTTCTTTCAGGGGGTAAAACCGCTGGCAAATATGATGGCCGGAAAGTGGATCAAGTGATCACTTTTTCTGTCGTTCAAGTAAGGTATTCCAAGTAGGGGGCACAAAGAAAGCCTTACATCATGACTACATCAGCGGTTTCGGACAAATTACAGCAAAACTACGTCAGAGGTACCTGAATATGCTTTTAAGCTAGTGTAAAGGCATTTTCATAATTACAGCAGTTTTACTGCACGTAAATGTTACGCTACATCAGGAATGTTTTTTACCTTTAGGAGGCAACGGCACTCACTCATGCTTTCATTCATTTCTTTTGTGCGGACGGTTCTCCTGTTATGCTTCATTATGACGGCAGCCAGCCTGTCTGCACAGCAGTATTTTTTCGGGAACCCGTTTATCAGGAACTTCAGCACAGATGAGTTTGCGGGAGGTATCCAGAGTTGGGGCATCGTGCAGGATAACCGGGAGGTTTTATATGTTGCTAACAACTTCGGGATGCTGGAGTTTGACGGGTCGTTGTGGACTAATTACCCCATGCAGCGTGGCACCAAAGTCCGGTCAGTTCATACAAGTTCAAACGGACGCATCTATATAGGAAGCCAGGCTGATTTCGGGTACTTTGAACCTGATGGCGTCGGTAAGTTAGAGTATCACTCGTTGCTGGACAGTATCCCGGAGGAGTACCGCAGGTTTGACGAAGTGTGGCGCATATATGAGATCGGCGGTAAGGTCTACTTCTGCACCTTTAAATACCTGTATGCCTTTCAGCCGGGTAAGCCGTTGCAGGTCATCGTGCCGGGCAACCCGCTTGAGTTCTCCTTTAAAGTAAACGAACAGCTCTATGCCCTGGAATGGAACGTGGGGCTGTCGGTGCTGGAGGGGAACAGGCTGCGCCTGCTGCCCGGAGGGGAATTCTTCGCGAACAGGCAGATCGCCTCCGTGTTGCCTTACGGGGGAAAGCAATTGATCGTCTTTACCATCAACGACGGCATCTATCTCTACGACGGGAACAAGGCGACCGCCCTGCCCATGGCGAACCAGGCGGCCTTGCAGGAAACAATTATCAACCAGGCTGTTATGCTGAAAGACGGCACATTCGCACTCGGCACGCAAAATGACGGGCTGTACCTGATGAACAAAAATGGGGAGGTTCTCCTGCACCTTACCCGCCGCGACGGCATCCATGACAATACCGTGCATGCCCTGTACCAGGATGTGCACGGAAACCTGTGGCTGGCCCTGAACAACGGCTTGTCAATGGTGGAGCTAAGCTCCCCTTTCAGCCGGATAGACGCAACCACGGGCGTGTCAGGGTCCGGGTACGCGGCTTATCAGCAAGACGAGAAATTATACATCGGAACCAACAGCGGGTTATATAGGTCGGATCGGGCAGGGGCGTACAGGGGCTTCTCGCTGGTGCCCAACAGCAATGGGCAGGTGTACCAGTTGCGCGGGTTTGGCGACCTGCTCCTGATGGGGCATCATAAAGGCCCCTATATAGTTGATAACGCCATGGCCAGCCTGCTGTATGCCGGAAAGGGCGCGTGGGATTTCGTGCCCGTGCCGGGTAAGCCGGGGTTTTATATCGTGGGTTCCTACGACGGCATCAGCCTGGTGGAGGCCGTAAACGGGCGATTGCGGCTTGTCCGGAAGTACGGGGGCTTTGAAGAGTCGTCCAGGGTACTGAGCTTTGACGGCAGCGGCACGCTGTGGATGGCTCACGGTTACAAAGGGATTTTCAAGATCAGTTTCGATGACAGCTACGGGAGAATAACAAAAACACGCTTTTACAACTCCAAGGACGGCCTGCCGTCTGACTTGCTGGTAAACATGGAGCTGATCCGGAACCAGTTGGTGTTCCCGGCCATGTACGGCATCTACCGCTACGACCCGCAACGCGACCGCTTTGTGAAGGATGAGGAGTTTAGCTCCTATTTCCGGGAAGGCGAGCACCTGGTGGAGATGGAGGAAGACCTACTGGGCAACATCTATTTCATCTCAAACCAGCGGGTGGGTAGGCTTTCGTTTGACAAGTTCGGGAAACCTTCCATTGAAGACCGGCTGTTCCAGACCATCCGCGACCGGCTGAACGACGACCTGAGCTATATCCGCGTGCTGGACCTGAACAACGTCCTGTTCGGGGCCAAGGATGGGTTTGTCCACTATAACGCAGGCAAACAGAAGGTCATGCACCCGTTTAACACCCAGCTTACCCAGGTCATCAGTACGTCGCAGGAGGTGGATTCGCTTCTGTTCAGTGAGCGGGTGGTTTCGGAGGAGGCGACATATGAGCTGCCCTATGAGCTGAACTCGCTGCGCTTTGCCTATGCCTCCTCCTTTTTTGAGAGCCCCGAAAAGACGCAGTACCAGTACTTGCTGGAGAATTTCGACAAAAGCTGGTCGGAATGGACGGGCAAAACAGAGAAGGAGTACACCAATTTGTCGGAGGGCGATTATGTGTTCCGGGTGCGGTCCAGGAATGTGTACGGCACCACCAGCGAAAGCAAAAGCTTCGCCTTTAAGGTGCACCCCCCATTTTACAGGAGCCGCATCGCCTTTTTTGCCTATATAGTGGCGGGCTTTTTCCTGCTGGGCACCTTCTTTCACCAGGTGGATAAGCGCTTTAAGCGCGAGAAAAACCGGTTGATGCGGGACCAGGAGCGCAGGCTGAGCGAGAAGGAGTCGGAGGTGCTGGAGGTAACGAAGCTCAACGAGCAGGAAATCCTGCGGCTGCGGCACGAGAAGCAGCAGTCCGAGATAGACCACATGAACCGGGAGCTGACGTCCTCCACCTTTCACCTCATCAACAAGAACGAGCTGCTGAACACCGTGAAGCAGGACCTGCAGGGGATCATCCGGAAAAGCGAGCGCCCCAGCCATGGCGATGAACTGAAGCGGATCATTAGGAACATCGAGCAAAACATTACGAGCGACGCTGACTGGAACCAGTTTGAGCTTCACTTCAACCACGTGCATGGCGACTTTACCAACAGGCTGCAGGGGAAGTACCCGAACCTCACGCCGCAGGAAATAAAGCTGAGCACGTACCTGCGCCTGAACCTCACCACCAAAGAGATCGCACAGCTCCTCAACATCTCCGTCAGGGGGGTGGAGATAGGCCGTTACCGCCTCCGCAAGCGCCTGGAGCTGGATAGAAGTGAGAACCTGACCGACTTCATGCTGAAGTTCTGAGTTATAGGGAGTCCTGCCGCCATAGAACCAGGCCCTGAACAACTGTCCGGCTAAATGGTTGAAACCACATCAGCTTATATATAAAGGTGTGCTTAAGCAGACCGGCATTTCTCCGGCAGGCAACTGACTCTGAAGACAAAGCTCACTCCTCCATGATATATAGGATAGTGCGTACAAAAATGCATAAATTTAAGCAAGCAAGTTATACCTGCCATATACAAGCTATACCTTACCTATATAGGTGTAGCAAAGGCGTCTTACAGAACCAGGTTGCGCGTGAGGGATAAAGCAGCACTTAAATCGAATACAGAGGGGCGTCGCATCGTCATCATCGGGAACGGCATAGCGGGGGTTACCTGCGCGCGCCATATCCGCAAGCGGGACAGCGCCGCGCAGATCACCCTTATCTCCGGGGAGTCGGAGCACTTTTTCTCGCGCACGGCACTGATGTATATCTATATGGGCCACCTGACCTACGGGCACACAAAACCGTATGAGACCTGGTTCTGGGAGAAAAACAGGCTGCGACTTATATATGATTGGGTCACGCACATCGACTTTGAGCAAAAGACGCTGCAGCTGCAAAAGCAGCCCCCGCTTATTTATGACACACTGATACTGGCCACCGGCTCCACACCAAACAAGTACGGCTGGCCGGGGCAGGACCTGAAGGGCGTGCAGGGGCTTTACAGCCTGCAGGACCTGGAGGAAATGGAGGTGAACACCCGCAACTGCCAGCGGGCGGTGGTGGTGGGCGGCGGCCTCATCGGGATTGAGCTGGCGGAGATGCTGCGCAGCCGCCATATACCGGTCACGTTCCTGGTGCGGGAGGAGAACTTCTGGGGAAATGTGCTGCCGGTGCAGGAGGCGCAGCTCGTGAACCGCCACGTGCTGGAGCATCACATCGACCTGCGGCTGATACATGAGCTGGAGGAGATTCAGGACGATGGCACCGGTCGGGTGAAAGGCGTGGTGGCCTCCACAGGCGAGCAGATCGATTGCAGCTTCGTGGGGATCTCCGTGGGTGTGAGCCCGAACATTGCGCTGGTGAAAGACACGGCGCTCGAAACGAACCGCGGCATTCTGGTGGATGATTACTTCGCCACCAACCTGCCGGGGGTATATGCCATCGGGGACTGCGCGGAGCTGCGGACGCCTCCGACTGGCCGCCGCAGCATTGAGCAGACATGGTACACGGGCCGCATGCACGGCGAAACTCTTGCCTACAGCCTCACCGAAAAGCGGGTGCCTTACCGCCCGGGCCCCTGGTTCAACTCCGCCAAGTTCCTCGACATCGAGTTTCAGACATATGGCGTGGTGCCCGCCGCGTGGGGAGAGGAACTGCAGTCGCTGTACTGGGAACACCCTGGCGGCAAAATCTGTTTTAGAGCCGTGTTCAACCCGGATACAAAGGCGGTCACCGGGGTGAACGCCTTCGGGATGCGCCTGCGCCACAACTTCTTTGACCGGGCTATCAAAGAAGGCTGGTCAATAGAGAAAGTGCTGCAGCTGATGGAGGAGGCAGATTTCAACCCGGAGTTTTACGACCGGCACCATTCTGCCATCATCGGTGCATACAACGCACAGTTCGGTACTTCCCTGCAACCCCGGAAGAAAAAGGGGCTGTTCTCATTTTTCAGCCGATAGACATGACCTATATACAAAAAACAGGCTTAGTCCTCCTTTTAGCGGCGCTGGCCTTTTTTACATCGCTCGTGTTTCTGGGGCAGTTCAGGCTGACGGAAGCCGTGCTGAAAGAGGCGGTGAAGCCGGAGCATTACCCTGTCCTGCAGGAGGAACTGGCGCCCATGCTGGACAAAACCTACAGCTCCACTTTTGCCTTCGTCGGCGACTTTAACGGGTATTTCGGCGCCTACAACGACCAGCTGAAGATGGAGGGGCAGTACGAGCAGGTGATCTGGGACGATTATGCCTTCTCCGTCACTAAAGCGGCCAGCATCGGGTTTGTGGCCGATAACAAGCTGCTGTTGCTGCTACTGACCGTGTTTGTGGGCGCCCTGGGCGGGCTGCTGTTCGTGCTGCCCCTGTACCGGCACGAGCCGGAGGGCGTGAAGCACAACGGCATTATGTTCTCCTCCCTCAAGTCGCGGGGCTGGATTGGGGTTGTGCTCGGCACCTACCTGATCCTTTTCTATATCATCCTCTACTGGTTCCCGGCCTACCTTTCCAACATGGTGCTGCTGGCCGACCCCATCAGCCTGGCGCTCTCCGGCAACCTGGCCAGTACGTGGTTTATGTACGGGCTCATCTATACCCTGGCGATCCTGGTGATGGGCATCCGGATGTTCCGCAAGCACCGGGGCAACAAATACCAGACGCTGCGCACCGCCTCCGTCATGTTCTTCCAGCTGTCCTTCGCCTTCCTGATTCCGGAGATTCTGGTGCTGCTCAACAAACCCTGGCAGGACCTCAAGAACATATGGCCGCTCGACTATACCTTCTTTTTTGAGTACCGCGTGGAAAATTTCCTGAGCAGCGGCGCGGTGGGCATGTTCATGCTGATGTGGGGCATTATCCTGGTGGTGCTGGGCGTGCCCCTGATGACGTACTTCTACGGCAAGCGGTGGTACTGCAGCTGGGTGTGCGGCTGCGGCGGCCTGGCCGAAACCGCCGGCGACCCTTTCCGCCACCTCTCCGACAAGTCGCTGAAAGCCTGGAACGTGGAGCGGATAATGGTGCACAGCGTGCTGGTGTTCGCCGTGGTGATGACAGGTATGACCCTCGCCAACTACTTCTCCGGTTTCGAGATGCTGGGCGGCGCGACGGGGGTGGTGCAGCAGTGGTACGGCTTCCTGATCAGCGCCGCGTTCGCCGGTGTGATCGGCGTCGGGTTTTACCCGCTGATGGGCAACCGCGTGTGGTGCCGTTACGGCTGCCCGCTGGCGGCCTACATCGGCATCGTGCAGCGGTTCAAGTCCAGGTTCCGGATAACGACAAACGGCGGCCAGTGCATTTCCTGCGGCAACTGCTCCACCTACTGCGAGATGGGCATCGACGTGCGCTGGTACGCGCAGCGCGGCCAGAACATCGTGCGCGCCTCCTGCGTGGGCTGCGGCATCTGCGCCACCGTGTGCCCGCGCGGGGTGCTGAAGCTCGAGAACGGACCGGAGCAGGGCCGCATCACCGATATTCCCATCCTCACCGGCAACGACTCTGCTACCATATGGCAGTAAATTGAGCGTGCACATGTAGACAACATGAAATGAAACCGAAGCTGCAGTTTATATATAACGCGGAGACAGGGCTCTTAAACAAGCTGACGGATTTTGCCCACAAGGCCATTTCTCCGGCCACGTACAACTGTAACCTGTGCGCCCTCACACACGGTACCTTCACCATGAAGCAGGAGTGGGCGGATTATATCAAAGGCCTGCCGCTGGAAGCCGAGTTTATATACCGCGACGAGTGGCAATTCAAGGCGGCGCATGCGGCTTATCCACTGGTGGCCCTGCAGAGAGGGGCGCACGCGGCGGAGGTGGTATTGGGCGCCACCGAACTGAACAGGCTGAAGAACCTGGAAGAACTAAAAGCTGCGCTTCAGGCTGCCTTGCGGAGTCGTGCTGCCCTGTAGGGTTGCTTTCTGAAAAGCAGCATGATTGTGAGTTCCTGCAGCTTCAATGCTATATCCGCAGGCATCGTGCATATATAAAGAGGGCCCTGAGTGGCCTGTTTCCTGAAATTTCAACCATAAAAAGATGACACTATTCGGCTACCTTTTCCTGCTGTTCTCCGTTGCCGCCTGCAGCCAACTGAATGATGAGGCCGCCCGGAGTGAGCGCAGCGTAGATTTTGATGCGTTCGGGGATTATTGGTACCAGGGAAAGGCCGAGCTGAATACCTATGATTTAGAGCAGTACCGCTACGGCGAGAAACGCAGCGGCGAGGCCGTGCTCATCTTCGTCACGGAGGATTTCTCCCGGCAGAAACAGGTGAAGCTGGACAACCCGCAGGAGCACGAGGCGGATGCGCAGAAAGTGCTGAAGCTCAACATGACGAAGAACTTCCTAACGGGCATATACCCATATTCCATGATGCTGTCTGCTTTTACGCCGGTATATGACAAAGTACCTGCCGTGAAGATGGCAGGCAGCGTGCAGGAGTGGTGCGGGCAGACGTACACGCAGCTAAACCAGCAGGCGGGGCAGTACCAGGTGCGGCTGCACTCTTATTTTGAGCAGGAGGGCGACCAGCAGCTAACCCTCGATGCCCGTGCCGAGGACGATATCTGGAACCTCATCCGCCTGAACCCAAAGGAGGTGCCGAACGGTCAGCTCCGGCTGATCCCGGGCCTGCTCGACCTGCGCCTCACCCATATACCCTTTGCGGCCCATACCGCCACGGTGGCCCTCGCGCCCGCAGAGCAGGCAATGGCAGGCTTCGCGGCAAACCAGCTCAGCACCTGCACCGTCACTTACACCGACTACCCGCGGGAACTGCGCATCTTCTTCACCTCTGCTTTCCCCTATGAGATAGCGGGTTGGGAAGAGGTGCGGAAGCTGGAGAACGGGCAGCAGGAGGTGAGCAGGGCCACCCGCAAAGCCATCATGCTGCAGGACTACTGGACAAAAAACGGAAACGCTTTCCAGCCGCTCCGCAGAGAGCTGCGCCTCCAGGATTAACCGGGCTATTTATATAGGGGGACATTGTTAAGTTATATATAAAATTGAAATAAAAATATCGATAGAAGCAGCAACATTCCTCATGGTTCAGAGTAATAAGATTAAAGAGGCCCATCTATCCGTAGATGGGCTTTCATGTATCTGCATATATGGGATAACCATGACTCCCTTGCTACCTCAGAGAAAGCAGGATTAGGAAAGCGTGATATTCCTTACGCCGAAAGAATATTCCAACATGGAGAAGCGACTTGAAGGCAAAACTGCGATCATCATCGGCTCTGACGCGGGCATTGGGCAGTCCACGGCCATTGCGTTGGCGCGGGACGGTGCGAACGTTGCCATCAGTTACCTCTACGATGAGGACGGGGCCCAGCAAACGTTTCACCAGGTGAAGCAGCATGGGCAGCGCGCCCTGGTGATTCAGGCAGACACAAGTGACGAAGAGCAGGTAGAGGCGCTTTTTGACAGCGCGATCAGGGAGTTCGGCCAGTTATATATCCTAGTGCATATCGCCGGCATGGGCGCCGCTGGCACAAAGGTAGCCGAACTCCCGACGGAGCGCTGGCGCGATGCTTTCGCCACCAACGTAGACAGCTGTTTTTTCTGTGCCCGCCGCTTCGTTAACCACCGCCTGGAAAAAGGCGGGAATGGTAAGATCATCCACATCACCCCGGTGCAGCAGCAGGTAACACGCGCCGGCGCTGCCGACTACGAATGCACCAAAGGAGCCATCCTGAACCTTTCGCGCATCCTGGCCCTGGAGGTGGCGGAGTACGGTATCTGCGTCAATAACCTGGTGCCGGGGATGGTGCACCTGCCTTATATACAGGAGGAACAGAGCAGGCTGGAGGCGCGCGCCGCAGAACTGCAGCGAATTCCGCTCAAGCGCGCGGCCCGGCCGGAGGAGATCGCCAAACTGGCCCATTTTCTCGCATCCCCCGATTCGGATTACTGCTCCGGGGCCACCTACACCATGGATGGAGCCTTGAGCCTGGGCCCTGTTGCATAGGCAGCGGCAAGGGTGTTGCGCCCAGTACCCCTCTCAGACGGGCTGCCTCGCCTATATGGCTGTGCCTGAAACCGCTGTTTTTCATTGTTTTCAAGCCTAAGTATCAGTCGCACCTGTTCCTGCTTCCAGGTGGCCTTCAATACATGAGCAGCCGGTGAAGCCTTTTGCACCAGCAGGCGGCACATGCATCCCTGCAGATACTGCCTCCCGTGGCAATAGTTCGGGCAGGTTGCGGTAAGATGGTATTTCAGGGTAATAAACACGTAATCACCCGCCGTTCAGTTGACATGATAGCAGGCAGACCGTATCTTCATATTACAAAAGCAGCTAACCAAAAGGAATTCTTCTTGAAGAGGCCTTAGGTTAAAGCCTATGGTTCTATAGTTTCTTTAGTTTTACAAGGCGAAGGAGCAGCCAAACTTTAATGGGTGCTGAGGGCGGCTCTCCTTACGTCTTGCTAAAGAACCCCCTCACCCATTATAGAGCTATTATTCAGCGCGTCCTTTGCCATTTTTACTCTTCATGATGGCAGGATGCATCCCTCGCGCACTCCTTCACTTAATTTTTCACTATGAAAGCAAAAGGGATGATGAAGGCGGGCTACAGCAGGCAACGCAACACCAGATCATATAAACTTCAAAAACCAGTGGCTGGCGTGGGACCAGGCATTATGGTAAGTCGGCCTTCAAGTGATTCTGGAAGCGTCAGAACCGGTGTAATAGAGTCCAAAAAGCATAGCAGTGGAGGTTACGCCCTAGTGGCAACTGCACTTGATGCAGTAGAGCACATGCAGGAGCTAAACCCTGCGGTCGGGTCTTACCATGATTTCATACATTTCAACTATGGTGCTGTCAGCCAACGGTACCATAAATCAACCAGCAGCCGGGAACTGGAATAATAACGTTTTAATAATAAAGAACTCACGATAGCTTTAGTTTGGTTTACTTGGTTTCACAACATGCCTATGTTCTGAAATGTATAAAAATAGCCTGCAATTTTTTGCAGGCTATTTTTGTTCGGGATGCCCGCACGATACCAGAAATAGAGCAAAGTTTGTGACGGGACTGCTTAAACAAATAGTACACCAACTCAAGCGCTATTCGGGTAAAAAACGCATTTAATTAAGTGTAAGTACTTAAAAAGCCACCCTTGTTTAACTCTTGGTATACATCAACGTAAATTCTGACACCTCCCATGTATAGCGAAACAGATATATGGGTGCAATTACCTCATGCTTGGCATATATAAAAGTTAAAAAATCCATACATTGAAACTGTACAACGATAGATGAAGGAAAGCTTAAGCAGGCCAGTGTCGCAGTCGCTGAAGGAATACGCCCGCGGGATCACAGGGGGCTTGCTCTTCAGCTTTCCGCTGCTCTATACCATGGAAATGTGGTGGGCCGGCTTTATTGCCTCACCTGCGCAGCTGATGTTGCTGGTTGCCGTTACGTACCTGCTGCTGCTAGGCTACAACCGCTTTGCTGGCATGCGGGAGGATGCTTCGTGGCGCAGCGTGTTTGTCGACTCGGTGGAGGAGATGGGCATCGGCATCGCCCTCTCGTTTTGCGTGCTGCTGATTCTGAACCGCATCACCCTGTACGACATGTCGGTGGAGGAGGTGATGAGCAAGGTGGTGATCGAGGCCATGGCGGTTTCGATTGGCGTATCCGTAGGCACCGCGCAGTTGGGCGTGAACAAAGAGGAAGACGAGCAGGGGAGCGACAGTTTAAAGGCGGAGGGAGGCGGGCAGCGCGGAAACCAGGACAGGGGGAAAGTTGCCACGGCGGTGCTTGCCCTGTGCGGCGCCATCCTGGTGGGCGGCAACGTGGCCCCGACCGAAGAGATCCTGATGATTGCCGTAGAGGCCGAACCGGTCCATGTGTTGCTGATGGCCCTGGTGTCGTTGCTGCTGGGGACGGTAGTTGTCTACTTCAGCGATTTTAAGGGCACGTCCCCAAAAATGTCCGGCCATCTGGCCTACACCATCCTCTACGACACCTGTATTTCTTATCTTATCGCGCTTGGGGCTTCGGCTTTCGTGCTGTGGTTTTTCGGGCGCTTCGACAACATGAGCTTCTGGAACGCATTCGCCCAGTGCATTACGCTCGGCGTGATCGCTTCCCTGGGAGCCTCGGCAGGGCGCCTGCTGATTAAATAACGACCTGATGGAAGTCAAACACAAAAAGGAGAAGAAAGAGATCAAGGACCAGAAGAATCTGCTGGAATGGGCGGTGTTTTGGCTGAGTTTGCTGCTGGTGCTCTCGATTCTCGCTTACCTGGGATACCAGACGTACCACCACAAGCCCACTTCCCCCGAGCTTTCGGTGCAGTTTTGGCCAGAGCCGACGGAAATGCAGCCATACCGCTACCACGTAGAGGTGGAAAACACCGGTGGCGAGACAGCTGAGTCGGTGCAGGTGGAAGTGGTGCTGCAGCAGGACGGCAAAGAGGTGGAGAAAGCAGAGCTGCACCTGAACTTTGTACCGCAGGAGTCGAAGCGGGAGGGCTGGGTGAACTTCTCCCAAAAACCCGCCACCAAAAGTGCTGTGTCGGCCAGGGTAGCCAGTTATCAGAAACCCTAAGCAAAGAGCACAGGTTATTTCATCATACAAGGCTATCAGGCCGTCTTCAATGCCAGAAGGCTACCTTTCAACTGATGGAGCAGGATGGCAGCTATATGTTCAGGGATATTTCCTGTGACATTCTTCGGCTTTTCCTCCATAAATCTTGCCTCTTCGTGCTAATCCTCTGCTAATGGCACCCTAGGACTCGCATCGCTTTCAAATCCCTCCCATTAGCTTTCCTGGAACAAGGAACTTCAGATGTGGTACCTTGTTGTATTGATTTAAACCGTGCTGCATAATAAAGGGAAGGTGGCTTTACCAAATATAGGAGGTATATTCCTGCAGGAACGCGGGCGAGTAAACATGCAACTCTTCTTCGAAATGATGTAACAGGAAACAGCGGTGCGTGTAGTAAGTTTGTATAATACGTACTTGCGCCATGGCGGCTGGAAATCTCCCTAACAAGGGCCCTTTGAACCAGGATACCTGTTTAGAAGCCAGATGATTACATGTAAAATAAGAGCTTTTAACGGCTGTCTGCGTAAAAATAAGATAAAGCTTAAAATTTAGAATGAAGCACGATAGCGAAGACACAGCAACAGAATTTATACCCTTGGAAATGACCTCGCCGAGGACAGCGGCTGCGCCCGGCCCACAGGACGATGCATGTTGCGGGGGCGGGGCATGCAGTGCTGCCGCCGGGCAGCAGGCGGTAGAGGAGGCGAAGGCTTCCTATATACCCACCATCCTGAGCCTGGTGCTGTTACTGACAGGTATTGCCCTCGATTACACGGATGCAGCCTGGTTCACGGGCCTGGCCCGGTTCGCGGTTTTCGCGCTGGCCTTTGTGCTGGTGGGCTGGCGCGTGGTGTGGCATGCCATCACCAGCATGCGCAGCAGCTTCTTTAACGAGTTTCTGCTGATGACCGTGGCCACACTGGGTGCGTTCTATTTAGGGGAGTATGCAGAGGGCGTGGCAGTCATGCTTTTCTACGTGGTAGGGGAGCATTTTCAGGAGGCAGCGGTGGTGCGGTCACGGAAATCCATCAAGGCGCTGATAGACAACCGCCCGGATATGGTGAACCTGCAGACCGCCAGCGGCACCACCAGCGTTCCCGCGCGGAATGTACGGGTAGGGGAGCGCATTCTGGTGCGGCCGGGTGAGAAAGTGGCCCTGGACGGGGACCTGCAGTCGGAAGCTGCCTCCTTCAACACGGCGGCCCTTACGGGTGAGGCAAAGCCTGACACCAAGCACAAAGGCGACCGTGTGCTGGCGGGCATGCTGAATTTGAACACGGCAGCCATTCTGCAGGTTACGGCCGCATACGAAGACAGTGCCCTGTCCAAGATCCTGCAGCTGATGGAGCAGGCGGGTAGCCGCAAGGCAAAAACTCAGCAGTTCATCACGCGCTTTGCCAAAGTGTATACGCCCATTGTTTTCTTCCTGGCATTGGCTATCACGGTGCTGCCGTACTTCTTCGTCAGCAGCTATGTTTTTGGCGACTGGTTTTACCGCGCGCTCGTGTTCCTGGTGGTTTCCTGCCCCTGTGCCCTGGTCGTTTCTATTCCGCTTGGTTATTTCGGGGGTATCGGGGCCGCCTCCCGCAACGGTATCCTGTTTAAAGGGGCCAATTTCCTCGATATGATCACGCAGGTGGACACGGTGGTGATGGACAAAACCGGCACGCTGACGGAAGGCGTGTTCAAGGTGCAGGAGGTAAAGACGGTATGGCCTGATGCCCAGGAGTTCCTGGACTATGTGGCGGCTGTCGAGTCGGTATCTACGCACCCGGTGGCACAAGCCGTAACAGACTATGCCCGAAAGGCTCATTTGCAGGCTCTGCAGGTACAGGAGATCCCGGGCCATGGCGTGAAGGGCATGGTGGCAGGGCGCGAGGTGCTGGCTGGTAACGGTAAGTTGCTGCGCCGCCACGGCGTGACATATGACAGTGCCATAGATGAAAACCCCGAGACCACGGTGCTGGTGGCCATCGACGGCAGCTACGCCGGCCACATCATCATTGCCGATAAACTGAAGCCCGATGCAGTTGCCGCCGTTAAAGCGATGCGACGCCAGGGGGTGAAGCACCTGGTCATGCTGTCGGGCGACAAGGAGGCCATCGTGCAGAAAGTGGCGAAGGAACTGCAACTGGATGCGGCCTACGGCGGGCTACTGCCGCAGGACAAGGTGGCTAAAGTAGAGGAGCTGAAAGCGCAGCAGAAGAAAGTCGCTTTTGTGGGAGACGGCATCAACGACGCACCCGTGATCACCCTGTCGGATGTGGGCATCGCGATGGGCGGCCTGGGTTCTGACGCCGCCATTGAAACGGCCGATGTCGTGATACAAACTGACCAGCCTTCCAAAATAGCGACGGCGATTTCCATTGGCCGCAAGACAAAGCAGGTGGTGTGGCAGAACATCGGGATGGCTTTTGCCGTGAAAGCCGCGGTGCTGCTCTTAGGTGCCGGCGGACTGGCCACCATGTGGGAAGCCGTGTTCGCCGATGTGGGGGTAGCGCTGCTGGCAATCCTGAATGCCGTCCGCATCCAGCGGATAAAGTTCTGATGTGGGGGAAATAACTATATAACCTGTGCCACTTGCCTGGAAAGTCTGTAGCTGCTGCTGCAGACTTTTATATTTTCACCAAAAAATATATTATCTATAGTATAGTTTTTATAAGTTTCAGTACCTTCTGCCTATATTCCTGTTTAAACAGCGGATCTCCTAACTAACTCAGTTTGAGCAAAGCGTCCTATTGGAGAAGCGGATTCGGAAGAATCTTGAGGGGATAGGATTAGGGTGAGTGCTTAGTTGTTGGTGCTAACACCAACAACGGCCGAAAGTATTTATACTATATTCAGATCATATTTATGACACGCGAAGAAGAAATCACTAAAGTATACGGAGGGAAACCACATGTTGTAATACTTGGGGCAGGTGCAAGCATAGCTTCTACAAGAAGAAACCCAGAAGCTACAGGCAAAGAGTTGCCATCAATGTATAATATCACTGATGTAGTTGGCCTTCGTGATATTGTTGACGCTCTTCCTGATGGTGTATATCATGATAACTTCGAAATTCTTTACAGCAAGCTTTATGATCTGAATCCTTTATCATCTGAAATAATAGAAATTAACAAAAGGATTTATGATTATTTCAGCGGAATGAAGTTACCAGTAGAGCCAACAATATATGATTATTTAGTTCTCTCTTTAAGGGCAAAAGATACTATAGCTACTTTTAATTGGGACCCTTTTCTACACCAAGCATGGAGCCGTAATCAACCATTTTTTACTGAAGGAAGATCATTAAGAGAATGTGATAATCTTTATCAGTTCCCTCCAAAAATCTTATTCTTACATGGATGTGTTAGTATAGGGTATGATGCAACTCATGATGCCAGCGGGCCAAGCAAGTATAACGCATATACAGCAAATGGTGATTTATGCTACTTCGAGCCGATAAAATTACTATATCCTGTAACACATAAAGATTACAATGTTGATCCATACATAAAGTCCCAATGGATCAGACTACAACGGGATTTAAAGGAAGCTAAAAGAGTTACAGTGTTTGGCTACAGTGCTCCCCAAACTGATGTCGAAGCCATTGATCTACTTAAGGAAGCTTGGGGTGAAGTTGATGCTAGAGCTTACGAACAGTTCGAGTTGATTGATATTCGTAAGGAAGATGATGTAAAGGAATCTTGGAACGAATTTATACATTCTCATCACTACGATTATCATAAAAGTTTCTTTGACTGTAGTTTAGCAAACCACCTAGACGAACTTTTGAAAGTTATCATCATTGGTGTTTTCCTCTAACTCCTAGCGAGGCATTTCAAGATGGGAATCCAGTTCCTGATAATTTTTCAACATTAGATGAAATGTGGGAATGGTTTAAGCCACTTCATGAGGCAGAAAAAGCTGCTGAAATCTAATAAGAATATTACTTCCCGCCGTTGTTGGTGTTATCACCAACAACTAACCTACGATAACACCGAATTTTTGAGCAGCAGCACATGGCATTCTTCACCACCCTACTGGATTGGAAGCGCCTGCTGAAGCCTGACATATATATAACGAACTACTTCTTCTTTAACCAGTGAAACGCATAGAGCAGCTCACGCCCTATCTGGCGCGCCCGCTCTGTGTATTTTTCTGCTTCCTGGGGTGTGCCGTCAAAAGCCTTCGGGTCTTCATAAGGGAGGGCGAGGCGGAGTTCTGTCCCGGGTACAAAAGGGCAGTTCCGGTCGGCATCGGAGCAGGTCATAATGGCGGCGAAGGCTGTGGCCGGGTTCGCGGCGTCGGTTACTGCTTTAGACCATACCTGCACTGCCGGCTGCTCCGGCGCATGACTGGCCTGATAGATTGGGTTATCCCCGTCACCGCTCCTCTCAATGCGAAACCCGACAAGCTGCATCGCTTTCACGGCCTTGGGGTTGAAAGCCGTCGCCTCGGTGCCACCCGAAAAACAGGTAACATCCGCTATGCCATACCGCGTGGCGGCGGCGAGTGCCCACAACTGCGCCATATGGCTCCTGCGGGAATTATGGGTGCAGATGAAGTTTAGACGCACCGGCTGGCCCTGCGCCTGTTTCTGCTGTATATAGGCGGTTAGCTGTTGCAGGCGCTGCTTTCTTTCCGGCGGAACCAGGCCGAACTCCTGCTCCAGGGCCTGTACAGTGTCACTGAGTGGGGTATAGAGTTCCATAATTTATATAGGTGGGTTGAAGATCAAGAAAAAGGTTTTGCTTCGTTGAGGTAGTATTTTCTTCTGAACCAGAACGCCACGTTTACGAGTGCTCCATCAGGATGGATAGTGATTGACTCGAATGGAAGAACGAGACGCGATACACCGATGATTGTGCGGCGGGTCCCTGCTTTTTACACTTAATACCCAGCCGCCTAAACTTCTTTCCTATATGGCCTCTTCCTTTAAATTAAAGGGAAGCGGTATTTTAACCATGGATGGAAGTAAATAGGAGCTGCAATAAATACTCCCACCGCACTTCTGAGCGCGGTGGGAGAGGAATGCTTAGCAGCAGTTGGAGCCGGGGGCGCAGCAGGCTGAGGCGGCGGGCTTGTCGCCATATACCGTGATGCTGAAAATGCCGGTGCTGCTCGCGCGGAAGGAGCGGATTTCCTCCTCGCTGAGGTAGTCTTTCAGGATCTCGTCCGGTACCTGAATCGCTTTCTCCTTCTGCACCGTCACGTTCTCAAACCCGGCTTCCCGAATGATCTGCAGGTACTCCTCCTTCTGAATGGCCCCCGAAACGCAGCCGGCATACAGTTCGCTCGCTTCTACCAGTTCAGCGGGCAGGTTACCCACCAGCACCACATCCGAAATGCTGAAATGCCCCCCCGGCTTCAGGACGCGGAAGGTTTCGGCGAAGGCCTTGCGCTTGTCCGGCACCAGGTTGAGCACGCAGTTGCTGATCACCACATCGGCGCGGTTGGCGGCCACAGGCAGATCCTCGATCTCCCCCTGCCGGAACTCCACATTATGGAAACCCAGCTTTTCGGCGTTGTCACGGGCCTTGGCGATCATGGCCTCCGTCATGTCCACGCCCAGTACCTTGCCGGTATCGCCTACGATGGCGCGTGCCACAAAGCAATCGTTGCCAGCGCCGGAGCCCAGGTCTACCACCACATCGCCAGGCTTGATTTGGGCAAACTCGGTGGGCACGCCGCAGCCCAGCCCAAGGTCTGCATCGGGGTTATACCCCTCCAACTGGGTGTAATTATCCGCGAAAATGGCGTAGTCCACGGTGCAGCAGCCGGTGGCGCCGCAGCAGGAGGTTTCATTTTGCTCCTTGCTTTGCAGGGCAATTTCGCCGTATTTCTCCTTAACGAGTTTCTTCAGTTCTTCTGCGTTGTTCATGGTCTTATTGCTTTTAAGTTGAATAAATTTATATATAGTATTTTTATATATGGCTCTTCAGCCTGAATTTAGATAAGCAGGATGGCAGGTGATATTTTTATAGTCCCTTCTTTTTAATCGGTTTATTACGATCATTTAGCCCAAATTTTTTTAGCAGCAGTTCGTGTCGCAAGGTTTGTAGTCTGAGAAAAGCACGTGCAGCATCTGCTGGGCCTGTTTCCAGGCGCGTGCGTCAATGCAGTAGCACACTTTCTTGCCGTCAATGTCACCCTGTATCAGCCCGGCTTCCTTCAACTCTTTCAGGTGCTGCGACACCGTCGACTGCGACAGCGGCAGCTCCTCCACAATGTCGCCGCAGATGCAGGCCCGGCGCTCCAGCAGAATGCGCAGAATCGCCACGCGGGCCGGGTGCGCCAGCGCTTTGGCGTATTTCGCCAGATGGATGTCGGTATCCGTGAATGCGGCTGTCTTGCTTGCTCCCATATATTTTTTATTTATGATCGTAAAGTTACGATAATAACTGAATAAACTAAAAAAAGTTTCGTATGCATTGGTTTAAAAAAAGCAAACATATCTTCCTGACCGGTAGTTACACTCCTGAGCAGGGGAGAGTCAGCTGAACAGGGCGGCAAAAAGCTTCACAACCAGCGTTTGAACCACTTTTGGGCGGCTCCGTAAGTTAAAGTGAATCAATCCTAAAAAACATATGAAAACATTGACTTATATATATACCAAAACCAGGGCAGGTGCTGCCGTACTGCTGCTGCCTTTTATGATGGGCTGCTCAGTTTTCGGAGGCGGAGGTTATTCTGATGACCCGGCCGTGCGGGCGCAGCAGCAGGAAATTGAGTCGCTGGAAAGGGACGTGCAGGAGGCGGAGCGCTACGCGGAAGAAGCGGAGCAGCGTGAAAAGGCCGCGAAGAACAGGCTGAAGGCCGCCAAGCATGAACTGAAGGCGCTGGAAGAGCAGGCAAAGCGCAGAGGCTACTAACAGCTCCTGGTTGTTTGTTGCCACAGATCAGGAAGCATATCAACAGGAAGTGACACATTTATATATAAAAAGGAGAGCAGCCAGCTCTCCTTTTTTTGTGTCCTGATGCTATAGGTTCACTTACGATTTGATCTCGCTGGGCAGGAAACCAAAATGCTTTTTGAAGGCGGCCGTAAAGTGCGCGGCGTTTTTATACCCCACTTCATAGGCAATGTCGCCGATGCGCTGCTGCGATTGCCGGAGCAGTTGTTTTGCTTTTTGCATCCGAAGCCACACCACATAGCCGTGCACCGTGTGGTTGCAGCACGCCTTGAATCCCTGCTTCAGTTTGTGCTCGTTCAGGTAAACAAGCCGCGCCAGCTCCTGTATGTTCGGCGGGTTCACGAAATTCTTCTCCAGGATAGCTTTAGCTTCGGCAATGCGCTCCTGGTCATCGCCGCGCAGCAGGCTGTGGCGCGGCTGCAGTTGGTCGTGCCACTGCTCCAGTTGCAACACCAGCAGCTCCGCCACTTTCGCTTCTATATATAACCGCTTGAGGGCCGGGTTCCGCTGGCAGTTCCGGATATCATGGATCACCCACTTCATCTCGGCGGTAATTTCCATCGGCTCGCTGTTCAGGTAGGTGTGCTGGCCCTGCAGCACCCGGGCGGCGAACTCTTTGTGCAGGAAACTCTGCTGGTGCATAAGCCGGAAGTAAAACTCCAGCGATAGAATCACCAGGAAGTAGTGGTGCCGCCGGTGGGGAGGCATTCTATAAAGGGCCTGAAAGTGCGGGGTGTAGCATATATACTGCGTGTTGGGTGAAAATGCTTTCCGGGGCCCAAAGCCTGTTACATCTGCGGAGGCGTCCCCATCAAGGTAAAAACCGAGCATAATGCTCTCGCCGGTTACCTCATACCGGTCCTGCACCGGGCGGGTGAAGGCCATTTCCGTGTCGATGAGGAGCAAGCCGCACGCGCAGGCCTGGTAGCTGCGCAGGAAAGAGATGGCCGGGTCCTGCAGCACCACTTCTTTCTCCTGCAAGGGCTGGCTGATGTCGTATCCCGGTGAAATCTCTTCACAGCAGATCCACTCCTGTACAACATCTACTTTGGAAGTCACCTTCATAAAATTCCTTTTTCGATAATCTTTCTTCTTTTTTCGATAACCGCCCCCGCTTGTGAAAGCCTACATTTGCCAAAGATAGTTATTTGTAATAAGTCTAAATAAAAACAATGTATAGAAAATTTGCTTTTACCTTCCTGTTCCTTTTGGTGTCTCCTATCATATGGGCGCAGCACGGCGGGGCCGCACTACACGGCCGGATACTGCAGGAGAACGGCCAGTCTATCGCAACAGCCAGTATCGTGCTGGAAAACACCCGTTACGGCACCATCACGGACGAGCAGGGCCGGTTCTCACTCTACCGACTACCGGAGGGATCCTATCGCTTGCGCGTCATTTCCCTTGGCTTCGAGAGCCAGGCGGTGCAGGTGCAACTGCAGCGGGGGACAAATAAGGAACTTACGCTTACGCTGTCGCCAAAGGCAAACGAGGTTGCCCAGGTGGAGGTGTTCGGGGAGCGGGACAAACAGCCGGAGAAGCTGGATGCCATTACCCGGTTGCCGCTCAAGCCGAGCGAGCAGATCCAGAGCATCTCCGTAATATCGGAACGCCTGCTAGAGCAGCAGGGCGCCCTGACGGTGATCGAGGGCGTGCGCAACGTGCCGGGCGTATATACCTATGCCACCTTTGGCGGCGTGCGCGAAAGCATATCCTCCAGGGGGTTCCGCGGCATCCCCACCCTGAAAAACGGGGTGCGCGTGATGACGGACTTCCGGGGCGGGGGCTTCTCCACCGACATGCAGGGGGTGGAGAGCATTCAGGTGCTGAAAGGCGCCAGTTCCATCACGATGGGCGCGGCAACTGACCTCGGCGGACCCGGTGGTATCGTGAACATCGTCACCAAAACGCCGAAGTTTGAGAATGCCGGATCGCTGTCGCTACGGGCTGGCAGCTGGGGCCTGATCCGGCCGACGTTTGATGTGCAGCGCGTGGTCAATGAATCGAACACCCTGGCGGTGCGCGTGAACGGCGCATACGAAAACGGAGGCAAGTTCCGGGACCATATGCGCAACGAGTCGTTCTACCTCAACCCTTCCGTCGAGTGGCGGCCAAACGCGAAGAGCACCCTTACCTTGGAAATGGATTACTTCGATGAGGAGCAGAGCATCGACGTCGGGACGGTGAACCTGTCGGTGGGAAATGCAGAAAATGAGATTTACGACCTGCCCGCTAACCGGTTCCTGGGCTTTGAGTCAGATATGACCGATATCAAGCACAGCACCTACGCTGCCCGGTTTAAGCATAACCTCACCAGCAACTTATATATACGCGCGGCCACCTTCCACTCTAATTATAATGCTGACGCGATAAAGAGCAACCTGTCGGCTTTGAAACAGGATGTGGAGAAGGATATAAACACCAGCCAGGTGAACTGGTATAACCGCTCCATTTCCCACAACTCCACGCGGGAGGATAAAAGCACGGTGTTGCAGTTGGACCTTGTCGGGCAGAAAATAAAGACCGGGAGTATCCTGCACACTTTCCAGGCGGGGGTCGACTACCGCTATATAGACCTCTACCAGCCTTCGTACAATTCCATCGGGATCGATGTGATCAATGTGCTGGATCCGGCCACTGTTTCGAATGCCCTGCCGGAAGGCGTTCCTGCTTTTGAACTGACGCGCGAGACACAGTCCTATGACTCCCGCTTCGGCCTTACGTTCCAGGATGTGGTTCAGCTGACCAAATGGGCGCGGGTATATGGCGGCGTGCGGTACAGCACGAACAAGACAGAGGACGACGGCGAGAACAGCGAGACCTCTGACTTCTGGAACCCGCTGGCCGGGGTGATGTTCACGGTGAGCGACAACATTAATCTTTTCGGTTCTTATACCAACAGCTCGAACCCGCGCTCCGCAGCAGTGGCAGACGCGAACGGCGAGGCGCTGGGCGCAGAGCGAATCGACCAGCTGGAGGCAGGGATCAAGTCTGAGTGGTTCCAGGATCGCCTCCGTTTCAACCTGACGCTCTATAAAATCAACAACAGCGACATGAACCTGGAGGTGTTCCGGGTGGACGAGACCGGCGCCGTGGTGCCGGCCGGCTACTATACCAAGGGCGGAAACGACGAGCGCAAAGGCGTGGAAGTGGAACTGACAGGCCGCGTGCTCCCCAACCTGGAGATCGTGGCGGGCTATGCCTATATAGATGCCCGGTATAAAGACCATACCACGTTTGTCCCCGGGTCGGCGCCAAACAACACCCCGAAGCATACCTTCAACGCCTGGGCCAGTTACTCCTTCACAGACGGCATCGCGCGCGGACTGAACCTGGGGGTAGGCGCCTACTATCTTGGCGAGCGCCCCTACAACGACTGGACGCAGGACGGGGTGCAGTACCATGCCATTTCGCCGGACACCGCGCCCTGGTACAACAAAGCCTACACGCTCGTGAATGCACAACTGGGCTATGCGTTTGAGAAGCACTGGGGCCTGCGGCTGCTGTTTAACAATATCCTGGACGAGGTGGGGTATGACGCGTACCGGTCTAACTTTATCGACAGGATACAGCCGCGAAATTTCTCCGGAGTCGTTACCTACACATTTTAACCTTTTTAGCTACGTTTGATCGGAATTAGTCACAAACGGCAGCTGCCGTGATTCGGGAAGAAAACTATCACACCATGAAGAACACCTATACTTTGCGCAAGCTTTTCAACGATGTGCACCTGTGGCTCGGCATTGCCAGTGGCCTTGTCCTGTTTGTGGTGTGCCTGAGCGGCACCATCTACACCTTCCATTCCGAGATTGAGGAGTGGCTGGAGCCGGACAAATATGAGGTGAAGGCGCTGACCCGGCCTATACCTGTGGATGCCCTGGTGCAGGAGGCAGAGCAGGAACTGAAAGGCAAAGTTGTTGCGATCGAGATACCGCAGGACAAAGGGAGCACCTACCGCTTCAGTGTTGCCGCCCCGGCGGGCGGGGCGGAACACGGAGGGGGGCGCCCCACTACCTATATGGTGGACCCTTACACGGGAGCTGTGAAAGGCACCACGGAGGGCCCCGGAACCAAGTTTTTCCAGACGATGATGCAACTGCACCGCTGGCTGCTGATTGACGGAGGCGTAGGGAAAATGATCGTCGGCATCGCCACCATCATCTTCGTGTTCCTGACGCTGACAGGGCTGGTGCTGTGGTTCCCGGTGAAGCGGAAGAACTGGAAGCAGGGCCTGAAAATCAAGACAAACGCCAGGTGGAAGCGCATCAACCACGACCTGCACAACACGCTCGGCTTTTATTCTTTTCTGCTGCTGCTGGTCATGGCGCTCACCGGGCTTTGCTGGTCATTCGACTGGTACCGCGAAGGCCTGAGCAAACTGATGGGAGAGGAGGTATTTAAGGGAAGACGCGAGAAACCGCTGGCTTCTCCCGCGCCAATGGCTGGCGGAGCTACGCTGCAAGTTTCGGATTACCTGGCAAAAGCCAATACAATACTCGCCACCGATGGGAACACAAGGATCACTTTGCCGGAGGATGATAGCACTGCCGTTGTGGTTTATAGGACTGCGGCGGGCTTCTTTGCCTTCTCCGCTGCGGACAAAGTGCAGCTTAGCCAGCATACCGGCGAACCGCTGAAGGTGGAGATCTTTGCCGAAAAGCCCCTGAATGTGCAGATCGTGTCGCTCATCAAGCCCCTGCACCTGGGGGAGGTCTATGGCACTTTCTCCAAAATACTGTATTTCATTGCCTGCCTCATTGCCACCAGCCTGCCCGTTACCGGCACTATGATCTGGATAAACAAGCTGAGGAAAAAGCCAAAGAAAAGAATGGCGGCATCCGTGAGGGTGTAGGATGGTTTAAGGCGGGTTATATATAGCAAAGCGGCTGAAGAACATATCCTTCAGCCGCTTTGCTATATATAACTTACAAATTACCTGCGTGGTTTCGCCCGCTGGTACTGCACCGGCCAGGGCACATCCGCCCCTAGCTCCAGGGCAGCGTGCAGCGGGAAGTACGGGTCCCGGAGCATTTCGCGGGCCAGCAGCACAAGGTCGGCTTTGCCGTCTGCTATAATGGCTTCGGCTTCTGCGGATGTCGTGATCATGCCAACGGCGCCCGTCATGATACCCGCTTCCTTCCTTATTTTCTCCGCATAAGTCGTCTGGTAGAGCGGCCCAACCGGGATACTGGCGTTCGGTACGTTGCCGCCGGTGGAACAGTCTATCAGGTCTACGCCCTTGGCTTTCAGCAGCTTGCTCAGTTCCACAGAATCTTCTCCGGTCCAGCCGCCCTCGGTCCAGTCGGTGGCAGAGATGCGCACAAAGAGGGGGTGTGTTTCCGGCCACACCTCCTGTACAGCTTCCGTCACTTCCATCAACAAGCGAACCCGGTTTTCGAAGGAACCGCCGTAGGCGTCGGTGCGGCGGTTGCTCAGCGGCGAGTAAAACGCGTGCAACAGGTAGCCGTGCGCGGCGTGTATTTCAATTACTTGGAACCCGGCAGCCAAAGCCCGTTGTGCCGCCACCCGGAAGTCATGGATCACTTTCCGGATTCCAGCTTCATCCAAAGCGGTAGGAACGGGCTCATCCGGCGTGAAGGGCACGGCGCTGGGCGCCACTGTTTGCCAGCCATTTTCTTCGGAAGGGGCAATCGGCGCACCTCCTTTCCATGGGCTTGTGTGGCTGGCTTTTCTGCCGGCGTGGGCCAGCTGCACACCCGGCACAGCGCCTTCGGCCTCCAGGAAAGAGGTTATCCGCTTCAGGTTTTCGACATGCTCCTCCTTCCAGATCCCAACATCATCCGGCGTTATCCGGCCCTCCGGCGACACAGCGGTGGCCTCCACCACTACAAGGCCGGCGCCGCCGACCGCCCTGCTGCCCAGGTGCACGAGGTGCCAATCATTCGTAAAGCCGTCTTCGCTCGAGTACTGGCACATCGGCGATACAGCAATCCTGTTCCGGAAGGTGATGTCTTTTATGGTAAGTGGACTGAAAAGTCTGGACATGATATGGTATATATAAAACGTTTTTTGATGAAGCACCTTTGCCGCCTGCCGTTGCCTACCAGGAAGCCGGCAGCGGAAAAGGGTTCGCATCCCGCCAGCCACGTAGCGAATCCTGCTACGGTTGACGTAGCCGGTGCAACTTTCGCAGCATGAAGTGGTTTTAGCATAAAATACCGCTTTGAGCTTTTTTTGTTCAGCTTGCGCTCTCAAAACCCGTAAGCACGACATATAAAAAGCCGCCCGATCTATAGATCGGGCGGCTTCTGATGGAAATAACTGGGAGGTGAAATTTAAATGTCAGCCCTCCATAAAGTGGTTGTTAAGTAGCCTTAACAAGCTATTTTATTTGCCGTTGTTCATTGTTTTGATTTCAGCACAGGCAACTGGCAGGGTGGCGATATACTCGCCGTCCACCGTCATGCCGTGCAGCACGATCACATTGTTCTGCAGCGGGAGCAGCGCTACTTTGTCGCTGATGTCGAACGTGCGGGTATAGTCAATAGAGCCATCGGGTGCGGTCGGGAATGGATCCAGTGGCAGTAATACGGCTCCGTAGAACGGAATGCCTTCCACTAATTCCACAAGTCCGTCTCCATCTGTGTCGGCAGACATGGGCGGGCATATGGCGTTGTTGTTGTTCTCTGTGAAGCCATGGATATGCTGCGGGTGCACCATGCCGGGCTCTAAACCGGTCGCCATAATGTGTACTGTCAGCATATTTCCGTCCAGGGTAAGGGTGGTGGTACCCGTTACACCGGAATTGTTCAACGACATGATATCAGCTGTATAAGTCTTTTTCAGGTTCAGCGAGTTAGTCCGGTGTGCCTCCTGAACGTTCTGTGCCGTCATGTCCTGCGGACCTACGCTGTCTTCGTTGCAAGCTGTGAATAGGAACATGGCGCATGCGGCCATTGCGGTTGTTTGTAGGATAGATTTTTTCATGTTTTTATATATAGTTTATAAAAGTGAATTACCTACGAGGTGCTTCGGCTAATACTAAGAATATGCAGCAGAAGCAGGGTGAACACATGCTAAATTGATTGCAATAACCAAATAAAGTAAGTGAGCGATCAATCCAGTATTGGAGCATTCTGTTATTTCTTGCTTTTTCCTTCGTGATACCTTTCAGCCACTGCAACACTTCATAGTGTAATGGCCCCGGTGAAGAAATGCCATTGCAGTGACTCAATGGAAGGTAGTCTTGAGCTATCCGCTCGGTGTGGACGGGTGGATTTTATATATGGCTGAAGCAGCCCCTTCATCGTGCTTTACCCAGGTCAATCACTCAAAATAGGTCATGCCAAGCGGATTCGGCGAAACGCATGCGCCAAAGCACGGCAGAAAGCTGAAAAGTACATCATCAATAGAGGCTTCAGCCAAATATAGCGTGGCTGTGGGATGGGAAGTGTTGCCAGATCCGTCGGAAGATATAGGTGATGCTGCGTCTTACCTCTCGTTCTTCGGCTTTTTGACCGATGCAGCACATGTTTTTTGAAGCAGCAAAGTTCAGTGGAAAGCATTGAAAGCAGGAAAGGCGGCTGATCCATGATCAGCCGCCCTCCCTGCTTTTTTGCCCTGTGCTTATTCTACTACCTTTATCAGCATTCCTTTCTGAACCGGGTCCGTGAGCTGCATGCCGTTCAGTATGGCCAGTTCCTCCATCCGTGTGTCTTTCACGTTGAAGGTGCGGAAAGCCTGGGCCAGGGTGGTGTTCTGCGGCACGGTCTTTATCTCGATACGCTCCGGCTGCCGCTTCAGCTTATCTGGCTCCGTGAGGGTGGCGAACCCTTCCATGGTGGCGCTGAACAGCGGGAAATAGGCGTTAAAATCGGTGGAGGTGGTCACGCCCATCAGGTTATAGATATTGCCGCCGTACTGGATCAGGTACATGAGCACCCGAAGGTTTTGCTGCTGCTGCTGCTGTTGCTGCTGCTGCTGGGGTTGTGGTGTGGCGATGATGGCGATGGCGGGCAAGCCGTTGACCGTTACTTTTTTAGACTCCGCCGGCTGCAGGCCATAGCCTTGCAGCACCTGCTGTGCGGCGGCCTCCAGGCTCTCGCCGGGGGCCAGCGACAGCGACATCATCGCCTTGCCGTCCTTCGGCGCCATCTGGAACTGCTGTGGCGAGTTCATATGTCCCCACCCGCCCGGAATCGGAAACTTAAACTTCAGCTCGGGGTGATAGAAAGTGTTGTTCTCCACAAAACCCTGTCTCGGGTCTTCGCCATATACAAGCCCATCGATCATGCGCAGGTAACTGTCGTGGTTAATCTTGGCGGTGGTCAGGTTTAGCTTTTGCTTCCATTCGCCTGCCAGCTGGTTCACGGTGTTATAGCGGTCGGCGGGGTTCGGGTGCGTGGAGAGGAAGCCCGGAATCGCCGCGCCGTTGCCTTCCTGCTGCCGCTGCAGGGTCATAAAAAAGTCAGCCATTTCATCGGCATCGTAGCCGATCTTGGTTGAGTACTCCACGCCCAGCCTGTCTGACTCCCGCTCAGCGTCGCGCCCGAACTTCAGAAACAACAGGCCCAGCCCCTGTGCGGCCGCATCACCCATCTGGGCCAGCTCCGGGGAGATGATCATACCGGCGATAAGGCCTACCTGCGCCAGCGTGGACTTGCTTTGCTGCTGCGCCGAATGCCGCGCCGCGATATGCCCGATCTCATGCCCCAGCACCCCGGCAAATTGCGCCTCGTTGTTGAAGTGGGCTAAAATGCCGCGCGTAAAGTACACGTAGCCCCCTGGCACGGCAAACGCATTCGTCACGGGAGAGTCAACTACCCGAAAGGTGTAATCCAGTTCGGGGCGGTGCGAGATGGCGGCCATGGCTTCTCCTTTCTCCTTGATGAAGTTTTGTAGCTTCTCGTCCGGGTATAAGCCAAACTGCGCGACCACAGCCGGGTCCGACTGAGCACCCAGCGCTATTTCCTGCTCCTCCGACATCAGTATCAGGTCCTTCTTGCCTGTGACCGGGTTGGTGGCGCAGGAGTGAAAGAGCAGCATAATCGCAACTGTAAAGCCGGTGATGGTATATTTCTTCATAATTTCAGTCTGTAAATATCAGGAGACCGTCAGTTCCTGATAAGTTTATATTCAGGTTGATAAATTTTCACTAATAGCAACGGCATTGCACCTGTTTAGTTGCAAGTTGACGTGCATGCGGGCCTGGCAGACGCCAGACTGTCAGATGGCAGGGCTTTTTATGGTATCTGCTGCCTGTCCTTGGGTAAGTGCAAATTGCTTGCCAGCCTGCCGCCGCTGTGCCAGATGCAGGCAGCGGCGGCACACTTTCTTGCCGGCTTCTGCTTGCTTCCTCGCTTAGAAGTCTTTTCCTTTGGGGAGTATTAGAAAGCAAGCAGGGGGTGGCGCCTTGCCTGCAGCCTTCGCTGGTAAAAAGTTTAAGCCCTATGAAAGTCAGAATCTCAGGTAACAGTATCCGCTTCCGGTTAAAACAACCGGAGGTCAGTTATTTTCAGCAGCACGGCAAGATAACAGAAGTAACAGCCTTCGGGCCGGCGCCTGCCGACCAGCTTCGCTTTATGCTGGAGGTTTCGCCAGCACCGGAGCTGGCCGTGCACTTTGAGGCGAACACCACCACCATCCGGGTGCCGCAGGAGCTGGCCGCGAAATGGACGGGCACGGCACTCGTCGGCTTCGACGGAAGGGTGGATACCGGGAAAGGGCAGCAGATGGATCTGCTGGTGGAGAAAGACTTTGCGTGCCTGGATGCCCCGGAAGAGGATAATGTGGGCACATACCCCAATCCAAACGCGGCTTGCTAAGCCAAAGGGGGTAATGGTTACCGACATCCCGCTTCGGCGGCCCCCGTTTGTATAACCTATCTTAATTGATTTTATATATAACCCGCACCAAAGCACGCTGGCAAGCAGTTTTGGGGCACAGTATCAAAATGGCCTGATGTACAAGAAAGAGCAAGCGTCGCAACTCCGGCAGGCTTTCTGGACAACGCTGGGGCAGTATATCGCTCCGCACCCGCCTGCCGACGGGGGAAAAGTGAACTGGCTGAATTACAGAACAGGCCAGAAGCACGTCTATTTCAGGATGCAGGCTGATAACAGAAAGGCCTCGATCGGCATCGAACTGACACACCCGGATACTGAACTGCAGGAGCTTTTCTTCGATCAGTTCAGGGAGCTGAAGCAGGTGCTGCACGAGTACCTCGGGGAGGAGTGGGAGTGGCTGCTGCACACCAAAGACGAAAACGGCAAAACCATCAGCAGGATCTACAAAGAAATCGCGCCGGTTAATGTCTTCAACCAGGACGACTGGCCCCAGCTCATCTCATTTTTCAAACCGCGCCTTGTTGCCTTAGATGAGTTCTGGAGTAATGCCAAGTACAGTTTCGACAGTTTCTGGTAGGCAGCGGGGTGGCTGCAAAATAGGTTTTAAACCTCCATACCTATCAATATATTGCCGCTGCCTATATATACCAACCAATAGAAGTAAGGGCTCTTTTGCAGAAAATCGCTTGGGTGTGTTCTGTTTCAGGTGCTTTTTCCTTCGATGGCGCTGTTGCTGATGCAGTACCTGACGTGCGTCGGGGTGCGTGGATGGTCGAAGAGGTGGCCCAGGTGCGCGCCGCACTGGCTGCAAACCAACTGCGTACGGGTTCTGCCGTAGGTGCTGAGCGTTTGCCGCCGCACATTTTCCCCTATATGCGCCCAGAAACTCGGGAAGCCGCAGCCAGCATCAAACTCCTCCGCTGCAGAGAACAGGCTGTTGCCGCAAACTGCGCAGCTATATATAGCCTGCGTCTCTGTGCCTTGCTGCTTTCGCTCAAACTTGTGCCCTATGCTCATTTTATATATCCCGCCTGCGTTGTTTAACATACGGCGAAGAAGCTTGATTCCGTCTGGTATGTTCAGGTCACGGATGGTCTGATGCCTTTAAGATCTTGCTTTATAATATGATGGCAGGGCGATGAACCGAAAGAAGTATTTCTAATTGGCAACAACTATATGAAAGGAAGCCCCCAAAAATTAGCTGTAATAACACATCTGGCTTCAGGCTTTTCGTGTGAAGCCGCACATACATAAAGGCTACTGAAAGGAATTAAGCTTCGGTTTCGCTGAATCTGAGATAAAACGTGGTGCCATGGCCAGGCGAGCTTTCCACGTCGATGGTGCCGCCGAGTGTCTCTACCTGCGCCTTTACCATATATAAACCGATGCCGCGCCCCTCCGTTTTCTTCTCCAGCTTGCCGTAAAGCTTAAAGAGGTGGCTCCCGAACTTGGTCAGGTCAATGCCTTTGCCGTTGTCGTGGAACAGGATCAGGTGCTGCTTTCCTTCCTTGGCATAGGAGACGCTTATAAATAGCGGGCGCTCAGGGTCGCGGTATTTGAGGGAGTTGGAGAGCAGGTTGTGAAAAATGCTGTAGACGTAGGCCCTGTTGGCCTGAATGCACACCTCCGCCGGCACATCCAGCTGTACGGTGGCCGCCGCCGACTCTATCCGGTCCTGCAGGCTGCGTGCCACTTCCTCGCAGGTGGACCTGATGCAGACGTTTTCATGGAAACCGCCACTGCTCTCGTCCCGGAGCGATAAAATCTCGTCGAGGTCTTTTATAACTGTGTCCAGATTCGAGGAGGTTTCCCTGAGCTTCTGGAGCACCCGCGGGAAGTTCTCGTTCTCATGGTCCATGTGCTCCAGCAGCGACACCAGCCCCACGATGTTGGCCACCGGTGCGCGCAGGTTATGCGAAACGATGTAGTTGAACTGGTGCAGCTCGCGGTTGTGCCGGATCAGGTCTTCCGACAGCCGCCGCATCTTCTTCTCCGCCTCCTTGCGCTCCGTTACGTCATACTGGATGGCGAAGTACTGCGAGACCTTGCCTTCGTCGTTAAAAACAGGGGTGATGTCCATGTAAAACCAGAACTTCTCGCCGTTCTTGCGGTAATTCAGGATCTCCAGCGAAATCGGCTCGTTCTCTTCAAAAAGCCTTTTCATCTCCAGGATGTGATTCGGGTCCGTTTCCGGCCCCTGCAGCAGCTCGCCCGGCTTTTTGCCGATGGCTTCCATCATGCTGTACCCGGTGACCTTCGTGAACTCGCTGTTCACCCACTCCGTTTTGCCGGCAACGTCTGTTATCACCACGCAACTCACCGCCTTGCTTGCAATCAGCGACAGCTTTTCGAGCTCATTCAGGGCTTTTTTCTCGGCAGTCACATCTTTGGCGATGCCCAGTATGGCGATCAGGTTTTGCCCTATGCACACCGGGAGTATGGAGAAGTTGAGGGTCCTGACTTTCCCGTACTTATTCCTGACCTTTCCTTCCAACGCAATGGATTCACAGTTCTGGGCTTTGCTGAGGGCTTTGTTTGCCTCGAATGAGAACGAGGGCGCAATAAACCGTGAGAAATGCTCCCCTATGATCTCTGCCCGGCTGTAAGAGAGGATACGGCAGATGTTCGAGTTCACCTGCTCAAAAATGCCGCCGGGCGTTAACGTGAAAACAGCGTCGGGGTGTGTCTGGAAGAGGGAGGTATAGAAGCTGTGGCTTCGCTCGAGGGTAAGCTGGGACTCTCTTTTCAAGGTGATGTCCCTGGCGTCGATCACGTACCCGTTTACAAGCTCATCGTCCATCGCGTTGGTGATCACGGCTTCCATCCAACGCCAGCTGCCGTCTTTTGTCCTGAACCGGAACAACGGCACCTCTACCTCCTGTTGCGAATTCAGCAGCGCGAAAGCGGCCTTCATGCGCAGCAGGTCGTCTTTATGGATATACTCCAGCGCTGCTTTGCCCAGCAACTCCTCGGGGCCATAGCCGGTCAGGCGCACCGCCGAACTGCTGACATACTGGTAAATGCCGGTATTGTTCACGACGGAAATAAGAGCGGTGCTGTGCCGGACAAGCGCGTGGTAAAACTCCGGAGAAAGGGTGTCCTCGCTCATACATTGATCTGACTAAGTGGCTTATCCGCAAGCATAGAAGCTATATGGTTATGGGTATATGATTTTTGTTTATTCCTGAATTATAGAACTATTTAAAGTAAAAAACCCTTAAAATGCTGAATTTGTATTTTATACTATTCGCATATATAATAGTTATGATTTTAGTTTTGCTGACATGATAGATTTGGTTGAAATGGATATATAAACTTGATTTTAAATGATATAGGGCTATTATTTGAAGTGTCCGGTACTTAAAATATTTTGGAGGCATGACGTAGGGTCTGGATTTTTAGCCACGTATAACATCATATACCCAAACCCCGTGGCGCCCTTCATAAAGCTTCACCCGGGAACATCGAACTGAAATACGCCTCTTCCTGTTTCTACCAAGGACGGCGGCAGCGTTTTTAGGGCAAAGTACTCCCGACGGCCGCGGTGCAAAGCCAGCCCAGTTAAACCCATATAAACCAGATGAAACATATGCATCTCAATAAGGCATCCGGTCCGGAAAACCGCGGCGAGAACCCGCGCAGACTTCTGCAGCAACTGTATATAGGGGGTTTCGCCGCATTGCTGCTGCTCACCCTTTTGTCTGCCGCCGCGCCAGTTGCGGATACCACGGAGCCCCTTGTCCTTCGTGCCGAACCTCTTGCCTTTACCCCAACCGAATTCTATATAGCCAGCGTGGTGGATGAGCGGCAGGACCGGAAAGCCGTGGCTTACCTGTTCCCGCTGCCCGCTGCGCCTGCCGCACCCCTGGGCAAGGCACTCCCCGTCGACTTGCAGGGCGGTGGCCTGGCGGCTATCCGGGACTTTATGCAGCAGAGCCTGCCCCAGAATAAAAAGCTGCGCCCGGTAGTGGTGCGCCTGAAGGAGTGCCTCGTGTCCGAGACAGCGGGAGCCAAAGCAGGCCGCGTGGATGGGCATGTGGTGGTGGCCATGGCCTTTGAGTACGAGCGCGACGGCCAGCTCATTCCCTTGGTGGAGTACAAGGGCGGTGCCCGCTACGACAGGCCAGCCAGCCAGCACGGCGTGGTGGAGCCGGCCCTGCGTCGCTCCCTGGCCGATGCCCTGCTGTACCTGAACACGTGGATGGACCGCGAGGCCAGCACCAACGAGAAACTGGCCAAGGCGCTGAAGGTTTCGTTCCGGGACCATGCCTTGAATCTGGAGGATGACTCAGTTTTCTACAGCCCTGAGCGGCCCCTCGCCTGGACCGACTTTCAGGGAGCATCCTCTAAACCCAGTACGTTCGCCGCCTCCGTTTTCCCGAGCTTTGCTTACGAAGGGCAACCCGAGGTGATCGATGGCGTGATTCACCTCGACCTTGTAATGAAGGTGTATGTGCTGAAAAGCTCTTCATGGGTAAAGGCGCCTGCCCGCAATGCATATGGCCTGAACCACGAACAGCGCCATTTCGACATTGTGAAGCTGGTGGCGGAGCGTTTCAAGAAAAAGCTGACGCCGGAGCGCCTGACGCTGGAGGACTTCAACAGCATCATCCAATATGAGTACATTGAGTCGTTCCGGGAGATGAACCGCCTGCAGGAGCAGTATGACAACGAAACCCGCCACGGCCTGGACGAAGCCGCCCAGGCAAGCTGGAACAAGCGCATCGATGAGGAACTCAGGGCCTTCCGCATTAAATAGCCCTTTATATATAGCCTGGCCATGTAATCCTGAACTAAACATTTTTTCCGGCTTTTCCTGCTGTTGGATGTCCGCTCAAGTTTCTTTCTACCTTGATAAACAAGCCTTATCCTCCGTTGCTGCGTAGGTTCTAAGACAGGGGGCAATAGGACCGTTGCCTTTCTCATTCAAACCTAACAGAAGATAGCTATGGAAAAACAGATGAAGGCAGCAACGTATGAGGAGTTCGGCGGGCCTGATAAGGTCAAGATCACGACTGTGGAAGTGCCGGACCTGCAGGAGGGCGAAGTGCTGGTGCGCATCAGGGCCGCCGGCGTTAACCCCGTGGATTATGCGGTAAGGGAAGGGTATCTGAAGGATTTTCTGCCTTACGAGTTCCCCGTGATCCCGGGCTGGGATATGGCGGGCGTGGTTGAGAAGCGCGGGTTCAGCGCCCGCAGGTTTAAGGTGGGCGACGAGGTATATGCCTATGCCCGCCGGCCTTTGGTGAAGTACGGTACCTTCGCGGAATATATCGTGCTCCCGGAGACGTACCTGGCGAAAAAACCGAAGAACATATCCTGGGAGGAGGCAGCCGGGATACCGCTGGTGGGCCTCACCGCTTACCAGTCCCTTTTTGATGCCGGCCAGCTGGAGCAGGGCCAGACGGTGCTGATCCTGGGCGCGTCCGGCGGAGTGGGCTCTTTGGGCATTCAGCTGGCAAAAGTGAAAGGCGCGAAAGTGATTGGCGTGGCCAGCGAGAAAAACCACGCCTTTATGAAGCAGCTGGGCGCTGACCATACCATCGATTATAAAGACGCCAACATTGGAGAGGCGGTGAAAAAGATATTGCCTGGCGGTGTGGATCTGATTTTCGACTGTGCCAGCGGCGAAACGCTGGAGCAGAGCCTGCCGGCGCTCAAGCCCAACGGGACACTTGTCTCTATTCTCAACCATGGGGAGAACATTGACCCGAAGATCAACTTCCACTATGTTTTTGTGGAACCGAACGCCAGCCAGCTGGATTATCTGCGGGAACTGGCGGAGTCCGGGCGGCTGAAAGTGCACGTCAGCAAAACTTACTCTTTAGACGAGGCTGTCAAGGCGCTGAACCAGATACAGTCGGGGCACACCACCGGTAAAATCGTGCTTGTGCCGTAAGGGAGATTCTTTACAGTTGGAGGGCCTTGCTTTTGATTCTCAATGCAGGTTTATATATAAGCGCACGGGCCGGAAGGGTCCGTGCGCTTTCCTTTTAAACTCCTGCCGGCCGCTTACGCAGCACCATCCGGGAGGTAAACCCGGTATATGGCAGATAGGTCCTCTTCGCCAAATCCCTGTTGCCTGGCCTGGGCATATAGCTCTTTCGTGGTTTGGAGCGCAGGCAGCGCAATGTTCTGCTCATATGCCGTCAGGCTGGCCAGGTGCAGGTCTTTGTGCATCCACTCCAGCGGGAACTCCGCGGAGAATTCGCGGTGCAGGAGCTTTTGCTGCTTTGATTTGAGAAAAGGGGCCGCGGCGGGTGTGTTCAGCAGGGTCTGGCAAAGCACTTCTTCTGAGAGGCCCAGCGCAGTCCCCAGCCGCAGCGACTCCGTGAAGGCAGCCATCGCCTGTGCCAGCAGCATGTTGATCACCATTTTCATGCTGGCGCCCTGCCCGTTTTCGCCCGCGTGCACCACGCTTTTGCCCATCACCTCCAACAACTCCCGCACCTGCTCCAGGTCTGCCGCATCGCCGCCGACCAAAAAGATCAACTCTCCCTTTTCCGCTGGCATCAGGGTGCCCGACACGGGCGCGTCTAAAAACCGCTGGCCCATTTTACGGGCTTGTGTGGCCATTTTTTTGGAGAAGGAAGGGTTCACGGTGCTGCAGTCTACCCAGAGCGAGTTGCCGGGCAGGGCACGCAGAAACCCATCCGTGCCTGCGGCTACTTCTTCCACGGCTTCGGGCGTGGCCAGCATCGTAAACACCAGGCGGCACTGCTGCGCCACTTCCTCCGCCGACGCCGCCCGTGCGGCACCCTGCGCGACCAGTGCGTCGGCCTTCGCCTGTGTGCGGTTATATACCACCAGTTCGTGACCCGCGCGTAGCAGGTTGGCAGCCATGCGGCTGCCCATGATCCCTAATCCTATAAATCCTACTTTCATCGGCTCTGTTTTGAAATATCTGAAGTGCTTCCGGGGTTATCTACCGTTGCATTCCTCAAAACGCATCCCCATGATTTAGGATACTAGAAGCGGAAGTAGATTTCAGTCTGCGTGGTAGGACAGGCTGTGGGGTACTTGAGGAAAAGGCATATAGCCCTAATTCCCTCTTCTGCGCTGCTTCTTTTTCTCCTGCCGGCGCTGTTTCCATTCTTCTTTCCAGTCTTTGTAAGACTTCACGGCCTTATCAGCCACGTTGTTGAACAGGCGGTCCAGGAAGTTCTGGTTTGGCGGCTCAGCCCGGAAGGAGACACAGGCCATTTGCTCCTGCAGCCGCTCCGGGAGCGGGTCAAACTGGCTTTTCATATAGCCCGGGTAAGCCGGGTCGAGGGCGATGCGCTTCATAAAATCGCCCCAGACAGGCAGTGCTGTGCTCGAGCCCTGCCCAAGCTGCAGGGTCCGGAACCGCACTTTCGGGCTTTCGGCCCCTACCCACACGCCCGTTACCAGCTTGGGCGTGATGCCGATAAACCAGCCATCGGCGTTCTCCTGCGTGGTACCGGTTTTGCCGGCGATATCCATCTTCAGGCCGTACTCGGAGCGAAGCTTGGCGGCACTTCCTTCCTCCACCACGCCCTGCATCAGGTGGAGCATAATGGCGGCGTTCTTTCGGGAGAGTACCCGCCGGGCAAACTCGTTGGCGTGGTGCTGCCGGATAATCTTGCCGCTGCGGTCCGTGATTTTCTCGATATAGGTGGGGATTACCTGGTAGCCCTCGTTCGCGAACGTGGCATAAGCGCTCACCATCTCCAGCAGCGAAAGATCGGCGGTGCCCAGTGCAAGCGATGGCACGGCGGGCAGGTCTCCCTTGATGCCTAAGCGGTGCGCCAGCTCCACTGTGCGCTCCACGCCGGCCTCCATGATCAGCTGCGCCGAGACAGTGTTCACGGAATGTGCCAGCGCCCCCCGCATGCTGTACTCGCCGCCATAAGTATCGGTCGCGTTCTGCGGCGACCAGTTTTCATATTCTGGGTAGGTTCTGCGCTCGTTGGGGAAAAAGGTGCAGGGGGCGATGCCTTTCTCCAGCGCGGCGGCATATACGATCGGCTTAAAGGTAGAACCCACCTGACGGCGGGAGCGCACGTGGTCGTATTTGAAGATGTCGTGGTTAATGCCGCCCACCCAGGCGCGGATGTACCCGGTGCGCGGGTCCATGGCCAGCAGGCCCGTGTTCAGGAAACGCCCGTAGTAAGCCAGTGAGTCCAGCGGGCTCATCTCTTTTTTGCTGCTTCCGGCCCAACTGAACACGTCCATGGGCACCGGCTCCCGGAACACAGTGCTGATCTCCTCCTGCGTGATGCCGGCCCGCTCCATTTTCCGGTAACGGTCGGAGCGCTGCATGGCGGCCTGTATCACGTCTGCGTCTTTGCCCCACGGGTTTCTGCCTTTCCAGTGCTGGTCGAATTTCTTTTGCAGCAGGGCCATTTTTTTCCGCACGGCCCGCTCGGCGTGCCGCTGCATGCCCGCATCGATGGTGGTGTAGATCTTCAGCCCGTCGGTGTAGAGGTTGTAGGGGTCGCCGTTCTTTTTCTTCTGCGAGGCCGCCCACTTTTCCAGCTCCAGGCGCAGCTGCTCCCGGAAATAGGGCGCTAGGCCATCGTTATGGGTGATGTAGCGGTAATCCAGCTCCAACGGCAGCTTTTTGAGCGAGTCGGCTTTGGCAGCGGTCAGGAAGTTGTACTTCGCCATCTGGTTCAGCACCACGTTGCGCCGCTGCTGCGCCCGCTCCGGGTTCAGGCGCGGGTTATAGGTGGTGGTGGCCTTCAGCATCCCGATCAGCACGGCGGCTTCCTCGGTCTTCAGCGAGTCGGCGGTGGTGTTGAAAAAGCGCCGGCTCGCCCGTTCGATGCCATAGAGGTTACCGCCCATCGGAACGGTGTTCAGGTACAGTTCCAGCAGTTCTTCTTTGGTGTAGATGCCCTCCAGTTTGCGGGCGATGATGATCTCCCGCAGCTTGTTCACGGGCATGTCCCAGATTTTGAAATCCTTGCGGGGGTACAGGTTTTTGGCCAGTTGCTGGCTCAGCGTGCTCCCGCCGCCGGCGCTTTCCTGCAGCAGCAGCGACTTGATGAGTACCCGGAACGCACTCCGGACGTCCACGCCGCTGTGTTTGTAAAACCGGGCATCCTCTGTCGCGATCAGCGCCTCTATGGCAGCCGGTGCAATTTCGTCGTAGGCAATGTTGGTGCGGTCCTGTATATAGTAGCGGCCCAGCAGCACGCCGTCCGCCGAGTATACCTCCGAGGCCGTGTTGTTCTGCCGCGCCCGCAGCTCGCGCTTGGAAGGCATATGGCCAAACACCCCCATGAAAACGGCCATATAGAATATGGCGAATAGCAGCAGCAGGACGAGCGACCCCTTCAGCATGGCCCGGAACAGGAACCTGAAATCAGAGAGTTTCGCATTCTTGAAATCAAAGTTGCGGGCCTTGTTTCCTTTATGCCGCCAGTAGGCGCCGGTGAATTTGGGTTTCTGGCTCAGGTAAAACAGGTGGAGCTCCCTTTTCAAAAACAGGAGAACCGGTAAGAGGAGTTTATAGACGACAAACTTGATGATATTTTTCAGCACACGCTTCATGTGTTATGTTCTGTTTAGCGGAGGCCCCCCGGCGTAGCGGAATAACTGCCTCCTTAAACCGTATTTGAGACTGCGAGTTACAAACGATTTCTGAGGATATAATCATTCCCGCCGCCCCGCCTTAATTGTTGCACGCCGTTCAAGAATTGCGCCATATTGTTACCCAATGGGAAGAGAGCAGACAAACTGCCTGGCTCTGTGCCTCTTCTCCAGCCAGAATTAGCAGGTGGGCAGGAAAAGATTTTTTCGAAAGCTCCTTCCTCCATATTGTTTTTATATATTGAAATGGATTTTCCTGCCGCCGCTGCTGCTGTTGTGCCAGTTGCAGGATCCTGATCCCGGCATGAATATATAACGGACTGAACTGATGAATAAAAAAGTTTTCTTCTGGTCGATTGTGGTGGCCCTCGGCGGCTTCCTGTTTGGCTTTGACACCGCCGTGATCTCGGGGGCGGAGCGGGATATACAGGATAACTGGTCCCTGAACGTGTTTGAGCACGGCCTCACGGTTTCCATTGCCCTTTTCGGCACCGTGATCGGGGCTTTGTTCGGCGGCATTCCCTCTGATAAGCTGGGCCGCAAGAAAACCTTGTTCTGGATCGCGGTCTTCTACTTTATATCCGCGGTCGGCTCTGCGCTGGCCACCGGCTGGTACGCTTTCCTGTTTTTCCGCTTCCTGGGCGGTCTGGGCGTGGGGGCATCGTCGGTGACTGCCCCGCTATATATAAGCGAGATTGCCCCTGCCAGGTCGCGGGGCAGGCTGGTGGCGCTGTTCCAGTTTAATATTGTATTCGGTATTCTCATCGCGTTCCTGTCCAACTACCTCATCGGCGGCACAGGCCCCAACGACTGGCGCTGGATGCTGGGCGTAGAGGCTTTCCCGGCCGTTGGTTTCCTGCTGGGGGTGCTGTTTGTGCCGGAGAGCCCCCGCTGGCTCATCCTCAAGCGCAACAGGGTGGAGGAGGCACGGGGCATTTTGCAGGCGGCCAACCCCGAGGTGGACGCAGCGCTCACTGTCCGGGAGATCCTGGAAACCTCCAAACACGATGCCTCCAAACCCGCCGCGCCCTTCTTCTCCAGCCACTACAGCAGACCCATCACGCTGGCCGTGCTGTTTGCCTTTTTTAACCAGCTGTCGGGCATCAACGCCATCATCTACTATGCGCCGCGCATTTTCGAAATGACGGGCCTGGGGCAAAGCTCCGCGCTCCTTTCTTCGGCGGGAGTGGGGCTGGTGAACTTCCTGTTCACGCTGCTGGCCCTTAACTTCATCGACCGCTTTGGGCGCCGCACCCTCATGCTCATCGGCTCCTTCGGGCTGATCGTGACGCTGGGGCTTGTTTCGCTGGCGTTCTTTACCCAAAGCTTTCAGGGGTATGCCGTCCCGATTTACCTTTTTATCTACATCGCTTTCTTCGCTTTCTCGCAGGGGGCGGTTATATGGGTGTTTATATCGGAGATCTTCCCGAACGAAGTGCGTGCCTCCGGGCAGGCGCTGGGCAGCTTCACGCACTGGATTCTGGCGGCCATCATTGCGTTTGCCTTCCCCTACGTCGCTGAGACGCTGGGCGGCGGCCTGACTTTCCTGATCTTCTGTGTGATGATGGTGCTGCAGCTGATCTTTGTGTGGCGCATGATGCCCGAAACAAAGGAAACGTCGCTGGAGCAGATCGGACGGGCCGTGGTAGAGGATGAGGTGCTGGAGAAGGCGGAATGAAAAAAGAGACATTGGCATAGAAATGATGGAGTATTGACCTTTGGGATACAGGAGTGCGGCAGGGATTGCTTTGAAGAGGAGTTGGTTTATATATGGCTCCCTACATCATCGGAGGGATGGGGCAGAATTTAAGTATGCTATATATAAACAGCCGCTCTGAAATAAAATGTTAGCACGAAAGGGATTTTTCGCCGGGAGGTTGCGCTTTATATCGTAAAAGATAAATACCTACATCCAAAACACAGCCTATATGAACGATCAAATCATTTGCTTCGGGGAGATGCTCTGGGACATGCTGCCGGACGGGAAACTGCCGGGAGGGGCGCCCATGAACGTGGCCATTCACCTGTAGTACCAGGGGCTGTCGCCTGTGGTGGTGAGCCGGGTGGGCCATGATGACCTGGGTGACAAGCTGCTCGGTTACCTGGAGCAAAAGGGGGTGAACACCCAGTGGGTGCAGGTGGATGAGGCGCATGAGACGGGCGTGGTGCTGGTGAACGTGAGCAACCGCAGCGAGGTGACCTACGACATTGTGCAGCCGGTGGCCTGGGATTATATACAACTGCAGGAGGGGCTGGAGCAGGTGGTGGCCGGGAGCGATTACTTTCTGTATGGCAGCCTCGCCGCCCGCAGTGAAACCTCCCGCAACACGCTGCTCGCGTTGCTGAAAGTGGCGAAAAGGAAAGTGTTCGACGTGAACCTGCGGCCGCCGCACTACGCGCGCGAAGTGCTGGAGCCCCTGCTGCAGCAGGCGGATATCGTGAAGATGAACCACCACGAACTGACCGAGATCACCGGGTGGCACCAGCCTTATACAGACGAGAGAACGGCGATGGCATTTCTGAGGGAGCAATACGCGGTGCAGACCATCATCGTGACGCGCGGTGAGAACGGGGCCGCTGTGCTCAGTGCGGAAGGAAACTACGAACAGGCCGGCTACCACGTGGAGGTGGAGGACACCATCGGGAGCGGTGACGCTTTCCTGGCGACGTTCCTGGCGCACTATATTGCAGGCAAAAGCTACCCGGAGGCATTGAAGCAAGCGTGTGCGATGGGGGCGCTGGTGGCTACAAAGAAAGGCGCCACGCCGGTCATTCCGCGGGAGGCAGTGAGTCAATTGATCAATAGCTGAGGGGTTGCGCCGGTTTGACCAAGCAGGTATATGGTTCGGAAACTTCTCATATTATTTCTTCTGATGGCAGGAATTGCATCCCAGGCTTGGAGCCAGCGGCGCCTGCGGGCGAGGGAGTACGGCATAAAAATAGGGGTGCTCCCGACGGGTATACACAATGCCATCACCGATGTGGCAGGCGTGCGGGTGGGCCATGTCACGCTGCGCGAGGGGAATGCTATCAGGACAGGCGTTACCGCCATCCTGCCGCACGAGGGGAATGTGTTCCAGGAGAAGGTTCCGGCCGCTATATATGTGGGCAACGGCTTCGGCAAACTGGCCGGCACCACGCAGGTGCAGGAGCTGGGCAATCTCGAAACACCCATCATCCTGACAAACACCCTGGGCGTGGGGACAGCCTTGGATGCCGTAGTAGGCTATGTATTGCAGCAGTCCGGCAACGAGCAGGTGCAGTCGGTGAATGCGGTGGTGGGCGAGACGAACGACGGCTACCTGAACGACATTCGGGGCAGGCACATAACCGAGGCCCACGTGCGGGAAGCCCTGCAAGAGGCCAGGGGCGGCGAGGTGGCGGAAGGGAACGTGGGAGCGGGCACGGGTACGGTCTGCTTCGGCTTTAAGGGCGGCATCGGCACCTCCTCCCGGCGGCTGCCCGACGCCATGGGCGGCTATACCGTGGGGGTGCTGGTGCAGACCAACTTTGGCGGGGTTTTACAGATTGACGGGGCCCCGGTGGGCGAGGGTCTGAAACAGTATTTCGGCAGCCAGCATATCCAAGACAGCGCCGACGGCTCCTGTATGATCATTGTGGCGACGGATGCTCCTGTGGATGCCCGCAACCTGGAGCGCATGGCGAAAAGGGGTATCATGGGGCTGGCCAAAACCGGCGGTATCGCCTCAAACGGCAGCGGCGACTACGTGGTGGCTTTCTCCTCGCATCCGGGACTGCGGGTGCCATATGCGTCATCGGATAAAACGCAGGCAGTTACCCTGCTGCGCAACGAGGAGATGTCGCCGTTGTTTATGGCGATCATCGAGGCGACGGAAGAGGCGATCATCAACTCGCTCTTCAAAGCTGAAACCACAGAAGGGAAGGAGCAGCATGTAGTGGAAGCGCTGCCGCTGGATAAAGTAATTCGCATTTTAAAACAGCACCGTGTCATCAGGAAATAGACTATATGCCTTTGTCCGGCACGAGATTGTGCCCTTGGACCAGGCGTTCCTGCATATAAGCGACTTGGCCATCCAGCGCGGCTACGGCGTGTTTGATTATTTTAAGGTCATGGGCGGGAAACCCTTGTTTCTGGAGGATTACCTGGCCCGCTTTGGGGCGTCAGCCCGGCTCATGAACCTGCCCGTCCCTCTATCGGACGTGGAACTGAGGGAAGCCATATATAAACTGACTGATTTGAATGGGCTGCAAATGTCTGGCATGAAGATGATCCTGACGGGCGGCTACTCCGAAAGCGGCTATGACATCGCGGCTCCCAACCTGCTCATCACGCAACAGCCGCTCTCGCTGCCCGGTCAGGCGCTGCGGGAGAGGGGCCTGAGGCTGATCACCCACGAGTATATGCGGGAAATGCCTTTCGTCAAAACCATCAATTACACCATGGGTATCCGCCTCCTGAACAAAATAAAGGAACAAGGGGCAGACGATGTGCTCTACCACCGCGGCGGGGTGGTGACGGAACTGCCGCGTTGTAATTTCTTTATCGTCCGGCAGGACGGTACCGTCGTGACTCCGGCGGAGAATGTATTGTTCGGCATTACCCGGAAGCATGTGCTGGAACTGGCCGGCAGGCGGTATAGTACAGAGGAGGGCACCCTGACGCTGGATGATGTCAAAGAAGCGAAAGAGGCTTTTCTCACCAGCACCACCAAGCAGATCCTGCCGGTAGTGCAGGTGGGGGATGTGAAGATAGGAAACGGCAAACCCGGGGCGGTGACACATTTACTGTTTCAGGAGCTTGTGCAGCTGGAGGAAAGCCTGCTTTTCCCCGTCTAATCGTGCAGTTCGTTCCAGCTCATGCCGTTGCGCCCTTTATGGTTCGGGTACAGGCGCATGACCATGTCTGATTGCCAGACCTGTTTGCTGTCTATGTCCTGGATGGAGAGAAGGCCGCTGAAGGCAGCCCCGGTATCCATCAGGGTAACGTTGCCCATTTGAAGGGGCAGCGTCTGTGACCTGTCCAGCGAGAGGGTGGGGGTATGGCCTATATATACCTCCTTGTACGGTGCCATGTGCATAAGCTGTTGTTTTTTAAACTGGTGATAGCAGTCTTTCACGAAGTCCCTGCTCCAGATGAGGTAGTCGGTGGCCGTTTCCTCTATCGGCTTGGCCATGTCGAAGCCGGCGTGCACCAGCAGGATATGGTCGTCGGTGATATGATAGGGTTTTGCGTTGCGCAACAGCTCCAGGTGTGCTGCTGGCATGGGCTTGCGGGCGCCATAGGATTTTACGGTGGCGTCGCCTCCCTGCGTCAGCCACAGGTAAAGCTCATCCCCGGCCCCGGACATCTGGCCGCTGTAGTACTTTAGCGCCCACTGGTCGTGGTTGCCCAGCAGGTACACCAGGTTTTTTATGCTCAGCAGCAGGTCCACACTCTCCATTGTTTCAGGCCATCCGTCCACCACATCACCCAGGAAAAAAAGTGTATCCTCCTCACTGTCAAAGCCACTCCTTTCTATACACTGCACCAAGGCTTCGTAGGCGCCATGGCTGTCTGACATCACAAACCGTTTCATCTCATCCCCTTGTTAAAGGTCGCTCCTGTATTCATGCTGGTTGGCTGCAGGATTACTCTAAATAACGTAAGCTGGACAGCTTCTGTTGATGTGGCACAGGCTCTTGCTTTACGCCTATCCTGCCGGTTGAGATGACCTGCAGGAAATTAGATAGGGCACCAGGATTTAGAGTTTAGTTGGAATATAAGGCAGAAATTTTCAGGCACAAGTAATAGCAGCAGGCTGCATGGGCTGGTTTAACTCAGTTTTTTGCCCTGTTGTATCTCTTCAGCACCTCCACATAGGGGATATTCTCCTGGTAATAGGCACACAGCGATTGCCACAGCGCCGGATGGGGCAAGGCCATGGCATGCTCCTGAACGATTTCCCCGTAAGCCGAGAGCAGGGAGCTGCCTTCTGTTTCTTTCAGGGCGGCAATGGCGAATGTGATGGACCTGCTGATGCCTGTGGCACAGGCAATCAACACGTTTCTGCCCAGCTGGTGCTCCAGTAACATGAATTTGATGCCGCGGCGGTAATCGTTTTCGGAAATGGGGACGCCGTCCTGCACCGGGAGAAATAACGTATGTATGCCCGGCTGCTCCACAGGTTCTTCCAACTGCAGCATTCCCCTGATGTGGTAAGCTTGCAGTTGCGGAAGGTTTTCCGCATCGCGGTGCTTCCCTATATATAGCCAGGGTCTTACAGTAAACATGCTGAATGATGCTTTAGAAGATGTAGAGTTCGGTGCTCTATCATGTATAACTAACTAAATAGCAGAATGTTGTGCGCTGGATTTTACGTCAGATTCTTGTACCCTGGAAGGTTGAACAGCAAATAGACTATGTTTAAGAGATATCTTTTCCCATTCCTGTTCAGGGCACTAGTTTGTAGCTTCTTTAGACATGCGGTAGCTGAAACCTGGCTGAAACAGTGAAACGCAGCGCACGGCTTGCCTGTATATATAAATCCTTAGTGCTGACCATATGAATGATAAGACACCACCCCAAAACAAGGAAGTCTGGCTGCGCGGACCACTACCCGATATGCCGCCTTTGCTGCAGCCGGTGGCCCATGCGCTGCTGCAGGCAAGAGAAGAGGTAGATGCGCTGATGCTGGGCTTTCCGGAGGAGTTGCTCTGGGAGCGGCCTGCGGGAGTGGCTTCAGTGGGTTTTCATCTGCAGCACCTCACCGGAGTGCTCGACCGGCTGTTGACGTACGCGCGGGGAGAGGCGCTTAGCCAGGCGCAACTTGATGCCCTGGGCACTGAAGGCAAATGCCCCGAGCCAACTTGCAGCACGCAGGACTTTGTGCAGGCTTTTAACCAGCAGGTAGGCAAGGCGCTGGAGCAATTGCGCCGCACCGATCAGGAGGCGCTGACTGAGCTGCGGGGGGTAGGGCGGGCGCAAATCCCCTCCACCGTACTGGGGCTGCTGGTGCACGCCGCCGAGCACACCATGCGGCATGTGGGGCAACTCAGCGTAACGTCCCGGATCCTGCGGGGCACGGCCGCACCGGCTTCCTGACGCGCTATATGAAAGGATATATAAACTGGCCTGCATTGAGCCCCACCTGTCGGCGCATGAAATGCAGTAACCCCAACCTCCTGCTGGTAGACTCGTGGCCTTTAACAGCGGTGCACCTGTTCCCTGTTGCTCCTCAGCTCCTGCTGCTCGCTGGTCGCGCAGGAGCTGAGGAGCAACAGGGAAGCCAAGGCTATGAAACAAGTTCTTATTGGCAGGTATATAAATGGCGAATTCAGGAACCTGCCCGGCTGCTGCGTATCTTCTCTGCCCGAAACAGGTCATCGGCTGCCTGCAGCACCTTTGCCCGAAGCTTGGGGTTGTAGACCGGGTGCTCCCGCAGGAACGTACGCACCGTGTCGGCGGCTGTTGTGGTCTGGTAGGACCCCAACGTGGCCTGCAGCCAGGAGTATGGGAAGAAGATGTCTCCTGTCAGCTGGATTTCCTCCAGCAGGTCCAGGCTTTCCTTGAGGTATTTCTCGGAGGTGCCGGCGCGCAGCGGGTGGTGCAGGTAAGCCAGCGCGGTGTTCACCCACGCCTCCTTCTCCCTGTTCTGCTCCGACTTTAAGGAGGCGAAAAAGGCGTCTCGCTCCTGCACTTTCGGGGACAGCGCCGGCATCAGGAACTGCAGCCGCTTTTTGCGGTCCGGGTTCGGGATGCGTGCCAGCTGCCGCTGCAGGATGTTGCTTTCCGGTTTGTAATCCCGCACGGCCAGCGCCAGCGCCAGCGCGGTATAATCATCCTCCGTCAGTTTCACACCCGCCGGGGCCTCCTGCTGCTGCCAGATGGTATATAGCCTGTCCTGCGCCGCTTTGCTCAGGGCAATGTTCTGGTACGCCTTGAAGAGAAGCTTTTTAGCGTTTGGGGCTGTCTGCTGCTGCATCGCATGCCACAGCTCCGCTTCCATGACAGGGGCAAGGGCCGTCCGGCTGGCAGGTGTGGTGTATTTCCAGAAGATGTCCCCCAGCTGGCTTGTCAGTAACCTCAGGTTCAGTTCTTCTTTCTCCTGAGCCAGGCCTTTCCTATACAGGTCGAGCATTTGCCGGGGCTTGACTGTCCTGGCGTTCAGCATATTCTCGTACAGGTTTATATAGGCTGAGGCGCGTGCCACCGGGTCTTTTACCTTAAAAAGCGCCGGCAGCATCCGCTCATCCACCGGGAAAACCCCATAGCCCTGGCCCGAGGTGTTGAAGAGGATATAAGCCGGCAACCTTTCTCCCGCGGCGGCATGCACCTCCACACTTGCCTGATTCATGTTCACGGTCAGTTCCTGCTGATGATCGGGGTAAACCAGTGTCAGCTCAAAAAACTGCGGCCAAAGGCGTGCGGAACCGTCTTCCCCCTGTTGCTTCAGCACCAGCTTTTTCATCTTGCCATCCGCTGCTTCCAGCTCGTAATCAAACACGGGGCGTCCCGGCTCGTTCACCCACACCTGGTTCCAGGCCTGCAGGTCGGCGGGAGTGCGTGCGTCCAGAATCTCGATCAGGTCGGGCCAGGTGGCGTTTCCGTGGGCGTAGGTTTTCAGGTACTGCTGCAGCCCCTCCCTAAATGCTGCCTCGCCCATCAGCCGCTCCAGCTGGCGCATCACCACCGGTGCTTTGTGGTAGATGATGCTGCCGTAGAGCGAACCCGCATCCTGTAGGTTTTCCAGGGACTGGCGGATTGGGTTGGCGCCCGCCGTGCGGTCCACCCCGTAGGCGGCGGGGAAATGGTCCAGCAGGAATTTCAGGTCATAATTGGAATCCGGCAGCGACACCTGCGTGATTTTGTCGGCCATAAAATTGGCGAACACCTCCTTCATCCACACATCGTCGAACCACTGCATCGTCACGAGGTCCCCGAACCACATATGCGCCGTTTCGTGGGCGATCAGGTTGGAGCGGGCAATTTTCTGGTCCTGCGTGGCCCCCTCATCCAGGAAGAGCGAAGCCGCCTTGTAGTCAATCGCGCCCACGTGCTCCATCCCGCCGTACTGGAAATCCGGAATGGCGATAAAGTCAAACTTCTGGAACGGGTAGGGGATCTGGGAATATGTGTTCATGAACGCCAGCGCATCCGCGTGTATCTGGAAGATCGGGTCCAGGGAGAGGGCTAGTTTGGTCGTGTCGGTTTCGCGGTGGTAAAAGCGCATCTCCCGGCCGCCCACTTCCCGTGTCACCTTGTCGAACCGGCCAGCGGCAAACGAGAAGAGGTAGGTGCTGATGGTATCGGAGGGGCCGAAGCGGTAGGTGACGGTGGACCCCGTTGTCAGGCTGTCCTGCAGCGGGCCGTTCGCCAGTGCCCGCCACCCCTTGGGTACGGTGAGCGTAAGCCTGAACGCTGCCTTCAGGTCCGGCTGGTCGAAAACGGGGAACACGGTGCGGGCCCTGTCCGGCACGAGCAGGGTATATAAATAGTCCGGGTTCCGGTTCAGGGAGAGGTCACCGGCGATAAACTGCGTGCGTACCTCATTCGGGCCTGCGTTCAGGTGCTGTTGCGGAATGATGATATGCTCCTCCCGGTGCATGAGCGGCACCTGTTTTCCGTTCACAGTCAGCTGCTGCAGGTGATCTGTTGCCTCCTTAAAATCCAGTTGCAGCGGCATGCTGTTTTCCCGCAGGTGGAAGGATATGGCTTCGGAGGCCAGCACAGGCTCCTCTTTCTCCGCCGGGATGTTCAGGGTGAGATCGTAGGAGAGCCGGCTGATGACCTTCTTCCTGTGGTCAGCGAGTTCTCTGGAAACACCGGGTTCAACGGCAAGGGAATCGGCAAGCGGCGTCATTCTGCTGCTGCAGGAGAAGGTGACCACGCTGGAAAGCAGCAGCAGCCCCATCCCGAAGCAAAGGGTTGTCTTGTTTTTCATGCTACTCCAAAAGTACAAATTTATACAAATAATCAGGTGAGGGAAGTGCAATTTTGAAGAGAGAAACCAGTCTCTTTTTGCCTGTCCTGTTTCCTGCGCTTATAGGGCTTGTTGTGCCAATCCACCGCTCCTGGATGTCATCCGGGAGCCTATCCGCCACCGAAAGAGACAAAACAGGCGGCGGGACAAAACCAAGCAAACCCGTTCCCGTTCGACATGTAACAGCTAAGTAGCCGGAGCACCTGCAGCAACAGTCTCCGAAGCTGAGTTTGGAGCGTAACCAACGGTAGCTATATATAAAATGAAAAAGCTAAAGGAGAGCGATATCCCCAGTGTCCGGTTATATCCTTTGGGCGACGCCGCTGTGGTGGTGCACTTTGGCGATGTGATCGGGGAGGAGACGCACAAGCAGGTGCGGGCCTTTGCCGCATACCTGGCGCAGCACCCTTTCGAGGGCCTGGTGGAGTACGTGCCCGCCTTCACCACCGTCACCGTGTACTACGACCCCTGGTTAATCAGTCAGAAAGGAAACTTCAACCCATATACCAAAGTAACCGGTTTTTTGCAGCGGATGCTACCGCTGCTGGACCGGTATGAAAATGGGCAGGAGCCGCGGCTCGTAGAGATCCCGGTGCTGTATGGCGGAATTTCCGGGCCTGACCTGCCCTTTGTGGCCGCCCACTGTGGGTTAAGCCCCGAGGAGGTGGTGGCCTTGCACCGCCAGCAGGATTACCTGGTCTATATGATCGGCTTTGCACCCGGCTTTCCTTACCTGGGCGGCTTGAACCCAAAGATCGCCGCGCCAAGGCGGGAGAGCCCGCGGCCCGTTGTGCCGGCCGGCTCAGTGGGCATCGCCGGCAACCAGACTGGTATATACCCGCTCCCAATGCCCGGAGGCTGGCAACTCATCGGCCGTACCCCGGTCTCGCTCTTCAACCCCGACAGCACCTCTCCTAGTTTGCTGCACGCCGGCGACCGTGTCCGGTTTGTGCCGATTGCTGAGGAGGAATACCATCAGAGAAAGGAGCAGCGCCATGTGTCTTAACATTATCAGCCCCGGACTATTGACCACCGTCCAGGACCTGGGCCGGCACGGTTATCAGAAAGACGGCATCAGCGTGAGCGGCGCCATGGACACCTTCGCCCTGCGTGCAGCCAACCTGCTGGTGGGCAACGCAGAAGGGGAGGCCGGTATCGAAGTCACGCTCAAGGGACCGAAGATTTTCTTCACCAAGCGCCAGCTCATCGCTGTTACGGGCGCAGACCTGTCGCCAAGCCTGAACGGCGCACCCATCAAAAGCTGGCGGCCTGTGTCCGTTGAGGAGGGCAGTATCCTGGAGTTTGGCGCCGTGCTAAATGGGTGCCGGGCCTATATAGCCGTGGCCGGCGGCCTCGACCTCCCAAAAGTGATGGGCAGCAACGCCACTTATCTGCGCGCGGGCATTGGCGGGTTCGAGGGCAGGGCCCTGCAGCTTGGAGACTCTATTCCGTGTAAGGGCATTCCCGCTAAAATGGAGCCTTTCCTCCGCGGCCTGGCATCGGCGCAGGAGGAACACCCGGGGGCACAGACAAACTGGTCGGTGGATTCGTCGCTGTACGTAACCTATCAGGAGCCGCAGCAGATACGGGTGGTGAAGGGGCCGGAGTACCTGATTTTCTCTGAACAGAGCCAGCAGGATTTCTGGCGCATGGCGTACCAGGTCACGGCGCAGTCCGACCGCATGGGGTACCGTTTGCTGGGCACGCGGCTGGCGCTTGCCACCCAAGAAGACATGGTTTCAAGCGCCGTGACCTTCGGCACCGTGCAGGTGCCCCCCGAAGGCAGCCCGATTGTGTTGATGGCCGACCACCAGACCACTGGCGGCTACCCACGCATTGCGCAGGTTATATCCGCAGACTTTTCTAAATTAGCCCAGCTTGTTCCCCGGCATAAAATCCAGTTCAAGGAAGTGACGCTGGAAGAGGCGCAGTCGCTTTATATCCGGCAGGAGAAGAACCTGGAAAAGCTCAGGGGAGCCTTATACTACAAGACGAATATATGAAGGAGCAGTTAGCCGTAGACCTGAACTGTGATTTAGGTGAAAGCTTCGGTGCTTACCAGCTCGGCCACGATGCCGCTGTGCTGCAATACGTGACCTCCGCCAATATTGCCTGCGGCTTTCATGCCGGCGACCCCACGGTGATGCGCCGGACGGTGCAGCTGGCGCTGGAGCGGGGCGTGGCGGTCGGCGCGCATCCCGGACTACCCGACCTGGTGGGCTTTGGCAGGCGCGAGATGGCGGTGTCGCGGGAGGAAGTGTATGACATGGTGGTGTACCAAATAGGGGCATTGATGGCTTTTGTAAACGCAGAGGGCGGTGTGTTGCATCATGTAAAGCCGCATGGGGCGCTTTACAACATGGCCGCCGTAAGCGCGGTTCTGGCGGAGGCGCTGGCCGAGGCCGTCTACAAGGTGCAGCCGCAGGCGGTGCTGTACGGTCTTGCCGGCAGCGAGCTCACCAAGGCCGGTGAGCGCCTGGGCTTAGCCACTGCCCACGAAGTTTTCGCAGACCGCACTTACCAGCAGGACGGAACCCTGACCCCGCGTAGCTCCCCCGGTGCCCTGATTACGGAACAGGCAGACGCCGTGCTGCAGGTGCTCCGGATGGTAAAGGAGGGGAAGGTGACCTCGCAGCAGGGGCAGGATGTGCTGATCAGGGCAGACACTGTATGCATCCACGGTGATGGACCGCACGCCCTTGCGTTTGCGCGGCAAATACAGGAAGTGCTCCGGAGCGAGGAGATTCTGCTGCAGGCATCAGGCGGGGCGGGCAGATGAGGCAAGCGCGAAACAGGGGTGTGCTGCTGGGCGCTGCCTTTCTCATGGCCACCTCGGCCGTCGGGCCCGGCTTTCTGACACAGACCACCGTATTTACCCAATCGCTCGGGGCCAGCTTCGGCTTTGTGATTCTCATCTCTATCATCATCGACATCGGCGTGCAGTTGAATGTGTGGCGCGTGATTGCCGTATCGGAGAAGCGGGCGCAGGATATAGCCGATGCCCTGCTACCGGGGCTGGGGCTTTTCATCGCCGTTTTGGTTGTGCTTGGTGGCTTCGCGTTCAACATCGGAAATGTGGGCGGGGCCGGGCTGGGTTTGCATGTGCTGCTGGGCATTCCCGCTGAAACCGGCGCGGTCATAGCCGCAGCCATTGCCATGGCCGTTTTCCTGGTGCGCGAGGCAGGCAAGGTGATGGACCGCTTTGCCCAAGGCATGGGCCTGCTGATGATCCTGCTGATCGTGTTCGTGGCCATCACCTCCGCACCCCCGGTCGGGGAAGCGGTCGTGAAAACCTTTATTCCGGACCAGGTGGATATGGTGGCGATCATCACGCTGGTAGGCGGCACCGTGGGCGGCTACATCACCTTCGCCGGTGGGCACCGCCTGCTGGACGCGGGGGTGAAAGGCAAATCAGCGCTGCCCGAAGTAACCAAGAGTGCGGTAGCCGGGATTTCAGTGGCCTCCCTTATCCGTGTTTTTCTCTTCCTGGCCGCACTGGGCGTCATCAGCAAAGGCCTGCTGCTGGACCCGTCCAATCCACCTGCGTCCGTGTTCCAGCAGGCGGCTGGCACCCTGGGGTATAAATTATTTGGCGTTGTCATGCTTTCCGCAGCCATAACCTCGGTTATCGGGTCTGCCTATACCTCGGTGTCATTCATCAAGTCGTTTCACCGGAGTATTGCCCGGAATGAGAATTGGGTCATCATCGGTTTCATTGCTGTATCCACGGCTATTTTCATCTCTGTCGGCAAGCCGGTGAAGCTGCTGATCCTGGCGGGCTCCCTAAACGGCCTGATCCTGCCTATCACCCTGGGCACTATTTTGATCGCAGCATATAACAGGAAAGTGGTCGGGGCATACCGGCACCCGCTGTGGCTCACGGTATTCGGGGTGCTGGTGGTGCTGGTCATGGCCTATATGGGCGGTTATACCCTGGTGCAGCAGTTGCCCGCATTGTTTTAGGTGTTTTGTGTAAGGGGCAACTCGTAAAAGTTTTAAGATTGCAGGCAAAGAAGGAGGATGTGCCTATATATGGCAGTATCAAAATTGTGCTACTGCGGGTAATTCTCTTAAAGCTATATGCGGCTGGTAAGTCCCCTCACTTCAGGCTTTTTGCATTTAGATAGGCGGCTGTGTGTTCCCGGCCGCTGTTTACCAGTAACGCCTTCTGGTCTTTCGAAAGCCGCTTCACGCGCGGGGTAATTTCGGCCGAGGAAACAGAGATGGTTCGTTCCCAGTCTGATGGCTGCAACTGGCTACGGTTGAGGTTTTCGAGTGCCAGGATATAAAAGGCGGAAACATAGTCCTGGAGGCTATTGATTTCCAGGGGAACAAGTTCTTTCGACGCAGCATCGTTTTTGATCTGCGCATCGGAGTCAATCCTGATGCCAAGCGTCTGCCTGTTCACAACACGATGGGTTTGCTGAAGAGAGTCGGTGGCGACTGAGTCGAACAGGGTGACAGGGAAGTTGCCCAGGATACCGCCATCTACCACAATATCCAGGTCGCGCTGTCGGTTGTGCTTCTCGTAAACTTTGCCGGTGCTGTCTATAAAAATGGCTTCAAAGTAAAGCGGCACGGACATAGAGGCGCGTACCGCGTCCTTCACTTGCATGTCAGGGTAAGTTTCGTGCGAGAACACGTAAAGCTTTTGCTTGTTCAGGCAGGTGGCCGTCACGTACAAATCCTTATAGCCCATTGTCTTCAACTCCCGGAAAGTTATATCCGCGTTTCCGGTTTTGTGCCGGATGATGTCCTCCAGCCAAATGTTAAACCTTTTGCTTCGGTACCAGCCGTAGTTGTGCTTCATGCGCAGCATGCCCCCGATGAAGATAAACCTGCCGTCGTTGAATTTCTGAAACTTTGTGTCGGAGATAATCGCGCGCATCTCATCCGCGGTATAGCCCAGCGAGACCATCAGGGCAGTGATGGCGCCCGCAGAGGTACCGCCCACCTTTTCGACATCCTGCACGATCCCCTGCTTTTCCAACTCGTCCATAACCCCCGCGTAGGCAAGCCCACGGACACCGGCCCCTTCAAAAATAAGGTTTCTGATTCTCACCTCCTGGCAATGCCCAACCTTAAAACAAAAGATAAACAGGGTGAACAGTAGCATCTTTTTCATGAGCTGCATATGAGAGCGCTGAGTTAGGCAAATATACTTGAATGGAGCCTGCTGCCTACGGTTTTCATGGCCCATAGCCGGTCTCATGGAACGCTTTTTCCTGTTTTCTGCTGATTTTATATCCAAATTATTAGGAATTCTTGAATATTTTTCGTATACTATATATACAGGCAACCACGCACTACTAAATCCCTAAAGCATTTCTCCCGGACGGGTATTGAAATCTGCTTTATATATGGCTCCGGCGCACGCAGCAGGAGCCTTGCCCTCGCTGAAATCAAATCCGGGTAATCACCAGGCTTGTAGAACAATTCGAATGGCAGTGCCCTGACGTTCTATGCCCATTGCGTTTTTTGGGGGAGGCGTAGACCTGTGCAAACGCCGGGTATTATTACCGGCGTGAAAATTATGTTTCATTAAAAAATCATCTATATGCTATACACAAATAAAAAATCAGAGGAGTACAACGCATTTGCAGAACAGGTAATCAATTTCGCCAAGAAGTCTGGATATCAGGACATCAAAGCTGACTTTACAGGCTACACCAGCCCGGCTTCCATCAGCATGGTCAGTAAGGATGTTGTATTAACGCCTGATTTCACAGCAAAGCGCGGCGAAAACAAGTACTATTTCGAATTAGTGGTGAAAAACGAGAAAGAGGAAGAGCAGAGCACGCTCATAAGCAAATGGAAAGTACTGGAATCCATTGCGAAAATGAAGGGTGGAGACCTGAGGCTGTTTGTGCCGCGCGGCAGTTACAAGTTCGCGACTGAGCTGATGCAGAACAATCACATCGAGGCTAAACTGACGAAGCTGGCTGATTTATAAACCGAAATCGACAAAATTGGAAGCTGATTGCGATGAAGGGATATAGAACACAGCATCTTCCTGCAATTCATGCAGGTACAGGAACCCTCAAGCAATGCATAGCTGAGTTTTTGCTTAACTCAAAGCCGCAGGATAAGTGCGTCGGCGCTTTCCAGCGTGCTTTTTAAGGCAGGCAGGACCGGGATATCTGAAAGGATTGAAGGGCCTGCCCGCCTTTTTTAGTATAGAAGGTGATCATCGAAAAGGGAGGCAACGAGAGGTGGTTTTGTAAAACCCGGCGAGGGACATTATCTTTCTAAGGCCAATGATGTAGAAGCAAACTCAGAAACGTCTTTTTATGCGAAGCCTTTTTTTACTCTCTTTCCTCTCTTCCTTCCTGCTGATGGGCTGCGCCTCGACCAGGCCCATCGACGCCAATGCTACCAAAGAGACAGAAGCGCTCTTTCATAACATGGCAAAGCTGTCGAAGAACCACACGCTGTTCGGGCATCAGCATGCCACTGAGTACGGGCACGGCTGGTCGGGCGATGAAAACCGCTCCGACGTGAAGTCCGTGACAGGGTCGCACCCGGCCGTGATTGGTGTTGATTTCAGCGGCTTCTCAGGCCGCTCGCCCGAAGCGATCGCGGAGGCTAGGGAGGCTGTGCGCAAGAATGTGGTGGATACCTACAACCGGGGCGGCGTCACAACGGTTGCCTGGCACTTCTCCAACCCGGTGGCCCGCGGCGGTTTCTATTGGGTGGATTCGCTCTCGCTGCCGGCGGTGCGCTACATCATACCGGGCGGGGAGGCGCACGGGCAGTACAAGGAAATCCTGAACGGCATCGGCGCCTGGGCCCACAGCGTGAAGGGCGCGGACGGAAAACTGGCGCCTGTCATCTTCCGGCCGTTCCATGAGTTTGACGGTGGCTGGTTTTGGTGGGGCAAACCGTACGCCTCCCGCGAAGAGTTTATCTCGCTCTGGCGCTTTACCGTATCTTACCTGCGGGACAGCCTGGACGTGCACAACTTTATATATGCCTTTTCACCCGACAACAAATTCAGCACGGAAGCAGAGTTCCTGGAGCGCTACCCCGGCGACGAGTGGGTGGACATGGTGGGCATGGACAACTACGGCGACATGGGCCGCGACCGCTATGCCGTGGACACGGCTGCAGCCAAGCTGAAGATCATTTCGGATTATGCAAAGAAAGCGGGTAAACTGGCCGCCTTCACCGAAACCGGCTTGGAGTCAATTCCCGACACCACCTGGTGGACGGACACGCTTCTGAGAACGATGAAACGGGCTGATATGCAACTGGCGTATGTGCTGGTGTGGCGCAACGACACCCGCAGCCCCACCCATTATTACGCGCCCTACCCCGGGCAGGTGAGCAGCCCCAACTTCCTGAAGTTTTACAGAGATCCGTACACCCTGTTCGAGAAAGACCTCAACCACATATATAGAAAGAAGAAGTTCCTGGGCATCTTTTAATGCTATATATACTTGCTGCCATAGCTACAGTAAAAATGCCATTTCCCTTAACTCAAAAGGATGAAGCCATATAGGGGAGAAGCTTGAGGCGAGTTGGTAAAAGAGGGTGCTGTAGCGGGAAGCGTTCCTATTAGAATCGTTCGCTACAGTAGTACGGGGCTTTCGACATGTGCCTCTACAAAGTACATGTCGATGTCGCCTTTGTTCTTGGCGTCTACTTTGCCGCGGTAGGTGCACCGGAACTCGTCTTTGATGATCTCGTAGGTGGCGCCCGAGATATTCACCTTGCCCTCCTCGCCGCAGGTTTCCATGCGGGCGGCGGTATTCACGGTGTCTCCCCATATATCGTACGCAAACTTAGTCGTCCCCACAATGCCGGCCACCACCGGGCCTGTGTGGATGCCGACGCGGATTTCGAACTTGTGTTTTTTTAGTTGCTTGTTATCCGGGTTCAGGTTTTTCACGAACTGCAGGATCTCCAGGGCTGCCTTCACCACATCGGTGGGCGTGTTCGCATTCGGGTCCGGTAAGCCTCCGGCGCACATATAGGCGTCGCCGATGGTTTTGATTTTCTCTATTTTGTAACTGCTGATGATGCGGTCGAACGCGCAGAAGTAAAAGTCGATGACCGAAACCAGTTCTTCCGGCGTCAGGTGCTCGCTTATCTTTGTGAAATCCTTGAAATCAGTGAACAGGACGGTCACGGCCTCATAGCTTCTTGCCCGTGCCCGGCCCGTGGACTTCAGTTCCTCGGCGGTTTCGGCAGGCAGGATGTTCAGCAGCAGGTCATCGGATTTCTTCTTCTCCACCTCCAACTGCGCCGTCCGTTCGTACACCTGCTTCTCCAGGCTTTTTTTCGAGGCGATTAGGTTGCGGTGCTTTATCTTGATAAATGCCAGGATCACAAGCCCGTAGAAGAGCACATAGATCCCATAAGCCCACCAGGTGCGGTAAAAGGGCGGCAGGGATTCAAAGGCAAAGGTCGAGGCCAGGTTCTCGGTGCCATATATGTTCTTCGACTTCACCTTGAAGACGTAATTGCCCTCGTCCAGCCCCGTAAACTCTTTTTTCGTCTCGGTGGTCCAGTGCGACCAGCCCTTGTCCTCGCCCTCCAGCATATAGCTGTACATCAGCTGCTCGGGCGCGTCGTATGAGGTGGCTGCGTACTCAAAGCTGATAGACTTGACGGCGTGCGGCAGCACGAACTTGAATCGGGGCGATTGTTTGATGGTGGCCGTTCCGTTCTCCGCAAAAGCGCCAAAAAAAACGGTAGAGTCGCCCAACAGGTTTACTTTGCGGAGAACCGTCTGCTGCCGCGAACTGTAGTTCTTGGGGACAAAGGGTGAATAACGGTAGATGTTGTCTGTCGTGCCCAGCCACACCGCCCCCTCCGGATCAGTGTGTATGGCCCAGACCGCCAGCTTCGGGATTCTGCTCAGCGGGATGGTGTCCCAGGCGTAGGTGTTGTCCTCCTTCTTCTTCAGCAGGCCGGTCCTGAACTCTGAAGTCAGCCATATATCGCCGTTCCGGTCTTCTGTCAGGTTAATGGCCTCCCGGGAGCCGTCTGCGAAAAGGGCTCCAAATGTGGCGTCGGGTTTGAGAAAGTATCGCTCTCCTTTTTGTTGAATACTGTAGATGCCTTTGCTGGTACCGAAGTAGATGTTGCCGTTTATGGCTGAAACCTGGAACCTTGTCAGCTGCTCGACCAACTGCGGGGCGGGTGTCAGGCTGAGGACGGGAGGATTCAGCCTGGGCCCGCCCGAAATATCAACGGTAGAGATTTTATTGTCGCAGGACGCCCAAAGCACACCTGCCCTGTCTTCCGCCAGATAGATCACATCGTGCCGCACTCCCTGTATGTCTCCTTCCCATTTCCACCTGCCATCCCGGTGTGTGAGAAGCGCGAGGCCGTCAGAAGACCCTACATAATAATTAGACGGGTTGTGAAGAGACTGGTGAATGGTTTTATAGACAATGTTTTTGGTGGCGGGCGACAACTGCTTCACCGTAGGGCCTGCCAGCATATAGACGCCCCCGCTGCTCACCACCAGGAGCGAGTCCTTGCCTATATCCAGCATTTTCCATACCTCCCGCTGCAACTGGGGCAGCTTTTGGAATTCGGGCAGGGGGGCCTTCTCATCCATCCTATATAAACCCACCGTAGTGCCGGCGTACAAGCGGCTGTCTTTCTTCAGGATATCAAGCACAATCCCTTCCAGCCCTGACTTTTCCCCTAAATACGAGACAGGCGAAGGATAGTCGATGCGGCTGATGCCTTTGTTTAGGGCTGCCCAAACCCCGCCTTCTGGGTCAGTATAGAGAGAGAGTACGGTGTTGTCGTTCAGGCCGCTCTCCTTAACGATCACCTTGATCACGTCTCCTGCATAGTTCACCACAACTACGCCCTCGGATGTGGTTGCCAGGGCAACAGTTCCGTCCGCTAGCGTTATGCCGTGCATAAAGGACGTGCTCTTCAGAATCCCTCCCGAAGCCGTCGCCAGCTTTTTCAGAACATGGTCTTCGTACGTATATAGGCCTTGATCGAATGTAACTACAAAGAAATTCTGCTTCGAGGCCTTTGTTGCCGGCATGGGCAGGAGAGCGGTCACATTTAAGGATTTGAATTGCTCCCCTCCGGGAACAACCTTAAAGCGATTACGGTCCAGCAGGCCTAGCCCCAGTGTCCTGTGTAAGACGTATAGGCCGTCCGGACTTGGGAATATCCGGATGATCCCTGCCGCGCTTTTAAAGACCTTGAACCCTTTGCCGGACCAGCGGAAAATATTGTTCTCTGCACAGAAATAAACATCCTGCCCTACGGCGGCAACCCCTTTTATCTCGAGCTCCGGGTACTTTCCTTTCAGGAATGGCAGCAGCGAGATAAATTGCATTTGACCAACGGAGTCAGGCGCCAGGTAACCCAGGGCGGTGCTATTGCCGACGAATATCCTGCCCTCGCTGTTCTTAGCAAGGTGAAACCGTTCTTCATAGTCCGTATTTTTTACCAGGTGCCACGAAACGCCGTCGTATTCCATCACCCCGCTTGTATTGCTTATATACAGGATTCCCCTGTTATCCTGTATCACCCCCCAGTTCTGTGGGCTGGAGATATAGGAATCGCTTTGGTAAGCGGAGGGCGGGAAGCTTTGAATAAAAGGATCTCCGAGTTGTGCCAGTGATCTAAAACTACCTATCAGCAAGAATATGGTAATAAATAGATATTTAGACATTGTAATTTACTTTGATGAAATAAAACTAAATATATATACGGAATTATTTTATTTAGATTATAATTTGTATTTTTATTTGAATTTAAAATTCAGAGAGCCTGATTTTCATCGTTTAAACATTTAACAGGTTGTATTATGCCACAAGGAAAAGTAGTACCCGTTAAGCCTGCGCTCACAGATGCGTCAGCCTCATTAGATGAGGAGTCTATTAAAATGAAATCACAGGGCGAAGCAGAGGAGGTAGATGCAAATACCGAGGGAAGTTCTGCTAGTTTGCCGGACACTGAAAGTAGTGCTGAAAAGTAAAACCAGGCGCTGGAGAAAAATAAAATACTGAATATAACTAAAAAAGGTGTGTGACTCTCACCCCCATGTGAAGGTATGTCTAAAGTCTTTCATTGATGATGTCAGCACCGTTAACTTTTGATTAAATAGACTTTAATTTATATATGAAACTATGCCTCAGGGAAAAATAATCGCAGTCAGACCTTCGCTACTTGAAGGAGTTTCAGATGCAAATGATCTTTTGGAGTGTGATGGTGATGTGGAGGTGTTGGACGGAAGATATGAAGGACAAATCCTGCCATTCAAGGAAAGGGGGAAATGTTGTAAATGTGAACATGGTGATGAGGTTACGATTGAAATTACGGAGATGCCCACCGGGAGACTAAAGGCAAAAATAACTGATTGTCCAAAATGTAAATAATATCCAGGCAGGTGCTTCCATTACCGCCTGGCTTTAAGATCATTTGCTTATATATAAATCGAACCAAAATAGATACAGCCATGCCACAGGGAAAAGTGATTGCCGTAAAACCTTCTTATACAGGAAGCGGGGTAGCGTTCAGGAGCTTCAGTTCTCCGGGAGTAACGGGTGCTGGTAGCAGTATGGCAACAGGCGAGCCTGAAAACGCAAGGGTCGTGTACATCGGGGTGTGCAGGGACGAGAACATACTCAAGTGCAAGAGAAAGAATGTGGAGGCTGTGGTATGGTTTGTCGACGCGGCGAAGGAGTTTAATGTGGGCGATTATGTGACGTTCGACATTGATGAGGGAAACACAAAATCCATCGACTCAGCAAAGAACGTGGCGAAAAGCAAGGTCGGTGGAATCCCGGTTTCAGGCGGCATTCTTTCCAAAATAGCCTTGCTGGCTTCAGTGCTGCTGCTGCTTGCCATCATGAATGATACCAGGCGATAACACAGCCTTACACAGCAACCTGAGAGGTTGATCAACATAATATCTTCTGAGGTACGTGATAACGCCTACATTCCAGGTGAAGAAAGCTATGCCCGTTAGCGTTGGCAGGCACACTCCCGAGACTTACCTGGAATTATATTGGCTACACCAGCCATTTTTTTATTGTGGCCGTTTCTTCGTGCCCCGGGTGGGCAGTGCAGAGAGCGGATCCTCTGGCCAGTGGTGCTTCGGGTAGCGCCCGCGCAAATCCTTTCGTACCTCAAAATAACCTGAGCTCCAGAAACTCCTTAAGTCGCGGGTTACCTGTACCGGCCGGGAAGCCGGGGAGAGCAGGTGGAGGAGCAAGGGCACTTTGCCGCCACCGATGCTGGGTGTGTCCAGCAGACCGAATACCTCCTGCAGCCGCACGGCCAGCACGGGCGTTGTTTCATCCGAATAATCCAGCGCTATGCGGGAGCCACTGGGCACCTGCAGGTGCGTCGGGGCCAGCCGCTCCATCTCCTGCCTTTTTTCCCAGGCAAGTTCAGTCAGCAGCAGTTCGCTGAAATCCAGCTTTGACACCTGTTCCAGCGAACGCAGCCCCGACAGGTGCGGGCCCAGCCATATAGGCATGGTAGTCGCCAGCGCCTCATCCGACACGTCCGGCCATTGGCCTGGCTGCAGGTGGTGCAGAAACGCCAGCCGCTCACGGGTGCGCAGGGCCTCTATCTGCCAGGGTAGCCGTTCAATTCCTCTCTCCTGCAAAGCCCGCAGCAGAACCTCCGCCGCCTGTGTCGGGTCAGGCTTATGCTGTGTTGTCTCCTCCAAGACTAAGGCCCCCAGCCGGGTAATCTGCCGGGAAACAACGCGCTCCGAGGAGGCATCCCAGCGCACCTCCTGCACCTCTTCTAACTGATCGTGAAAGTGGAGCAGGATGTCATCTTTAGCGATGGGGGCGGCAAGCATCACGCGCGGTTGTTTGCCGGTCTCCAGGTGCGCCACTGCATAAAAGTCTGCTTCGCCGTAAAGCTCTGTTGCCAGGCTGGCCCGTTGGCCCGTTACCAGCCGCACCCGCCCCGACGATTCACGTTGCGCCAGCCGGTCGGGGTAGGCGAGCGCAGTCAGGATACCGGCGGCTTCCGGACTTTGGGGCCCGCCTGCTTCGCGCAGGCGCTGTCGCAGGTTCTGGCTTTGTTCCCGGACACGGCGCAGCGCGTTCTCATCCGGCACAAAACCGGGTGTCTGCATGCGGCGGCCGGCCAGCAGTTCCAGGCGCAGGGGCAGGTCCGGCAACGGTTCGCTGTAGGCCTGTTGCACCGGCTTCAGGATGTCGCGCTCCGACAGCAGCGAGGCCAGGGCGCAGGCAGTAGCCCCGAAGCCCAACTCATGACCACGCATCACGAGGTGGCCCAGCCGGGGCGAGAGCCCCAGTGCAGCCAGCGCTTTGCCGTGTCGCGTGGCGTTCCCGGTGCTGTCGATGGCCTCCAGGCGGTATAGCAGTTCCAGGGCCAGGGTAAGCGCAGCGGCTGGCGGCATGTCCAGCCATTGCAGGGCGGCCGCGTCTTTAACTCCCCATAAAGCCAGTTCCAGGGCCAGGCCGGTGAGATCTGCCTCCCTTATTTCCGGCACCTGCCGCTCGGGGAGTTGCAACTGGTCGGCCGAAGACCACAGCCGGTAACAAACGCCTGGCCCTAAGCGCCCGGCACGTCCCCGGCGCTGGTCGGCAGCGGCCTTCGAAACAGCGGAGGTGACGAGCGTGGTGAGACCGGTGCGGGGCACAAACCGCGGTGCCCGGGCATAGCCGCCGTCTATCACTATTTTCACGCCTTCTATGGTTAAGCTTGTCTCGGCGATGCTGGTGGCGAGCACTACTTTCCGTCTTCCTGCCGGGGCCGGTTGGATGGCGGCCAATTGCCTGCTGAGCGTCAGGTCGCCGTGTAGGAGGTGGAGATCAGTGGCAGCAGGCAGTTTGCCCTCCAGCCGCTGCGCTACTTTGCGCATCTCGCCCATCCCCGGCAAAAATACAAGCACATCGCCTTCCGTGTCCTTTGCCATGGCCTGCCGGATGGCCCCCGGCACCAGGTTCGCCAGCCGTTCTGCCGGCCACTTGCCGGCACCGGCTGCTTCTGCGGGTGTTAGGTAATGCGTCTCCACCGCAAACTGCCGGCCCTCGCTCCGGATAACCGGCGCCTGCAGCCAGTTGCCCACCGTACTGGCATCCAGCGTGGCGCTCATCACCAACAGGCGCAGGTCGGGCCGCAAAACCGCCTGAGCGTCCAGCGCCAGCGCGAGCCCCAGGTCAGCCTGCAGGCTCCGCTCATGAAACTCGTCAAATATAAGAGCGGCAACGCCCTCCAGGGCGGGGTCGTCCTGCAGCAGGCGGGTCAGAATGCCTTCCGTCACCACCTCAATCCGCGTTTTCCCCGACACCACGTGCTCCATCCGCACCCAATACCCCACAGTTTGCCCCACCTCCTCGCCCAGCAGGTCAGACATGCGTTGCGCCGCGGCCCTGGCCGCCAGCCGCCGTGGCTCCAGCACCAGGATCTTTCCCCCGTTCCGCCAGCCGGCCCCCAGCATTGCCAGCGGCACGAGCGTGGTTTTGCCGGCACCGGGGGGCGCTTCCAGCACAGCCTTGGCGTTCGCGTCGAAAGCAGCCATGAGCCGTGGAAGCGCTTCTTTAACGGGCAGATCGGGTAAGTCAGGAAATAGATCAGGAAATGGCATAGCTCCTCAAAGTTCCGAATTTTTTTGGAAAAGTCAGGCGGCGGGAGGTGGAGTGGCTATATATGTATAAAACCCTTTCACTTCAATATTAGAGTGAAAGGGCTTTATATAGAAGGGATTCTGTCCTGATGGGTGCTGTTTACCGATGTTTCTAACCTGATCTCTCTTCTTTGGCGGAAGGCGAGAAATCACACTTCATGCTTCCGATAACAATCCTGGTTATATATCCAACTTAACAGAGGTTACTGCTTTTTCTTACCAGCTATCTCAGCCAGAATCTCATAGGAGTGCAACCGTGCCGCGTGGTCATATATACCGGAGGCAACCATCACTTCGTCCACCTGCGTCTCGTCCACAAAAGTCTGCAGCTCCGCTTGCAGGGTATTCGGGGAGCCGATGAACGTGTAGCGAAGCATTTGCTGCACTGCGTATTTTTCAGAGCCGTCCCACTGTCCCTCCATGCTTTCGATGGGTGGCTTCATGGGGGTAGCCTTCCCGCGGATCACGTTGAGAAACGACATATAAAGAGAGGTGGCCAGGCGTTGCGCTTCTTCGTCTGTGTCTGCGGCCACTATGTTGATGCCCGCCAAGGCATAGGGCTCCTGCAGGTATTCGGATGGCTGGAAATGGTCGCGGTACACTTTGAGGGCCGTGTGCAGCAGGCTCGGGGCGAAGTGGCTGGCGAAGGCAAAGGGCATCCCGAGTATGCCAGCCAACTGGGCGCTGAAGGTGCTGGAGCCAAGCAGCCAGATCGGGATATCCAGCCCTTCGCCCGGCACGGCCCGCACGCGTGCTGATGCGTCTCTCGGGGCGAAATAACTCTGGAGTTCCGCCACATTCTCAGGGAAATCTTCCCCCGCTCCCCGCAGGTCGCGGCGCAGGGCCATAGCCGTTACCTGGTCGGTGCCCGGGGCGCGGCCCAGCCCAAGGTCAATCCTGCCCGGGTACAGCGTCTCGAGGGTGCCGAACTGCTCCGCCACCACGAGCGGGGCGTGGTTGGGCAGCATAATCCCGCCCGATCCCACCCGGATGGTGGAGGTGCCGCCGGCTATATACCCTATCAAAACGGAGGTGGCAGAGCTGGCGATGCCGGGCATGTTGTGGTGCTCGGCCATCCAGTAGCGCTCATAGCCCCATTGCTCTACGTGCCGGGCTAGGTCCAGGGCGTTTTTGAAGGAGTCAGCCGGGGTCTTGCCGCTTAAAATGGGTACAAGGTCCAGGACGGAGATGCGTATATCGGATAGGTTCTTTGTTGCACTACTCATTCTAAATACTGATTGTGGTTGTTAATTTTTATGAAATCCATAAAACTTACAGCAGGCCGTGGGGCTGCAAAAGAGGCCCACACCCGCGCTGCTATCTCCTTATCAACTCCAAAACGGCACAATGGTTTCTTAACAAGCCGGATGTGCCGCCGTACAAACAGAGACAATTGATCTTATAACACCGAAAACTACTTATTTTATGGCAGATGCAACAACATACGAGAAAACATATACCATCGGCGGCGACCTGAAAGTTAACAGGATGGGTTTTGGGGCGATGCGGATCACCGGCGAAGGCATTTGGGGCCCGCCAAAGGACCGGGAAGAGGCGATCCGGGTGCTGAAGAGAACGCTGGAATTAGGGATAAATTTTATTGACACGGCCGACAGCTACGGGCCGCATGTTTCGGAAGAGCTGATCGCTGAAGCATTATACCCTTACCCAAAGGACCTCGTGATCGCTACCAAGGGCGGCCTCACCCGCACCGGACCAAATGTGTGGCCCATCAACGCCGATCCGGATTACCTGCAGAAAGCGCTGGAAGGAAGCCTGAAGCGCCTGAAACTCGACCGGATAGACCTCTACCAACTGCACCGCGTGGACCCGGAGGTGCCCTACGAGAAAACACTCGAATTCCTGCAGCGGGTGCAGGAAAAGGGGCTGGTGAAGCATATCGGCCTCTCCGAGGTGACGGTAGACCAGATCAAGAAGGCGCAGAAATATTTCAGGGTGGTGTCGGTGCAGAACAAGTACAGTGTGGACTTCAGGAAGTGGGAAGATGAACTGGCCTTCTGCCAGGAGCAGGACATGGCCTTTATTCCCTGGAACCCGATCAATGCGGGCAATGTGGGCGCCATCGAAAAGCTGCAGCAGGTGGGGCAGCGGCACCATGCCACGGCGCACCAGGTGGCACTTAGCTGGCTGCTGCACCATGCGCCCAACATCCTGCTGATACCGGGCACCTCCAAAGTGAAACACCTCGAGGAGAATTACAAAGCCGCCTCCATACGACTGACTGACGAGGATATGAAAACCTTGAACGGGATCAGGTCCGTGGAGGTGGCAGGTTAAACCGTAAAGCCGGGACAGCCAATGCAGCTGTAGACTCCTGATTTGCCCGGAATTTTATATATCCCTGAACCTCTCCCAGTGACTGCCCAGCCCCACATCGGGAATGGCAGTCTCAGGAAAAGGTCAGGGATTTTCCTGTTATATAACCCGGACCAGCCGAACGTTAGACGGGGAAGTTTATAGCAAGCGCTTGAAAACTACGAGCTGCAGGAAAGCATGGAGCAACCTGCCTTTTGGCTCGCCCAGTCGGGCCGTTTGGCAAAGAATTCATCAAACTCCCTTGAATAAGGATTTTGGATCGCCTGCTGGAGCTTCACAAAAAGGGTGTCCTCACCGTGTTCCAGTTCCTCAATTGCCTGGTGCAGCAGGTAGTTCCGCAGGATAAAGCGCGGGTTGTTCTGCCGCATGCGCACCTGGGATTCCGCCCGGCTACAGGAGTTTTCTTTTACCCGGGCTATATATGTTTGGATCAGATTATGGAGGGCTCTGCTTTCAGCTTCACCGGGAACTCCATATAGGCTGGGCTCAAAATACTTCACTACCGCCTTCTCATCCGCTAACGAGAGCGGGAGGTCGATGAGCAGTTGGTAGAAGATGGTCATATCCGGCTTCAAGGCGGCCAGGGTTTCCTCGAGCTGTGTGATCAGTTCGGTGTCTTCAGGTTTCACCTCATCCAAACCCAGCTTGTCCCCCATCATGGCAAAGTATTTTGGGTAAAAGATGTCCCGGTATGCCTCCAACTCCGCTACCAACTGAACCGTGTCGGGCAACAGGGGCGCGATGGCGCTTGCCAGGCACCCCAGGTTCCAGTAGGCGATGGAATGCTGCTTGCCGAACGCGTACCTCCGCACCGGCAGGTCGGTGGTGTTGGGCGTGAAATCAGGGTCGTAGTCGTCTAGGAAGGAGTAAGGGCCGTAATCGATGGTGAGCCCGAGGATCGACATGTTATCAGTGTTCATTACGCCGTGCACAAATCCAACCCGCAGCCAGTCCACCATCAGGCTTGCCGTCCGCTCCACCACCTCCCGGAACCAGGCCAGTATTTTCGCATCGCCTTCGCCCTGAATGTGCGGGTAAAAACGGTCAATGGTCCAGTCGGTGAGCTTTCGCAGGTTGTCGGCCTCTTTTCTGGCTGCAAGTAATTCAAAATTACCGAACCGCAGGAAGCTTGGGGCTACCCGCATCACGATGGCCCCGGGTTCGTGCGCGGCGTTTCCGTTGTAAAACATATCCCGCAGCACCTGATCGCCGGTAGCCACGAGGCTCAGTGCCCGGGTGGTAGGGACACCCAGGTAATGCATGGACTCGCTCATCAGGTACTCCCTCACCGAAGAACGCAGCACCGCTCTGCCGTCGGCCCTGCGGGAATAAGGTGTAGGACCTGCGCCCTTCAGCTGCAGCTCCCAGGTTTTGCCAGCCGTCGTTTTCAGCTCGCCCAGCGTAATGGCGCGGCCGTCGCCCAACTGGCCCGCCCAGTTCCCGAACTGGTGCCCGGCGTAACAGGCTGCATATGGGTACATGGAAGCGGTCACGTTATTCCCGCCGAGAAGATCAACCTCCTCCTGTGTTTTTGGTCTCTGAATCCCCAGCTCATGGGCGAGCGCCTCAGACCAAGCCAGTAGCGTCGGGCTTTTGACCGGGGTAGGGGCGGCCTTGCTATATAAAGCACCCGGCGTCTGGCGCGGTCGAAGCTCACCGCTCTCATCGCCGTCAAAGGTGCTCACAAAGTCTTTTGCATATTTTATCGTACTGAGGTTCTGCATATGGGTCTGCTTATCGAATGATTATGTCAGGCAAATAGCGCCACCCTGCGACGCTGCTTTGCCCGTGCTCTACTAATACGGCTATAACGATGGCTATATATAATCTATGCCTGGATACCCAGTTAAACCGGGCTGTCCAGTTTGGAAAGGCTGGCCGAGTTGATGCAGTACCGCAGCCCGCCCGGCGCGGGACCGTCGTTGAACACGTGGCCCAAATGGCAGTCGCACACATTGCAGAGCGCCTCTATCCTTTGCATCTGATGGCTGTCGTCGAAGGCGTACTTTACAGCGCTTTTCGAGATGGGCTGCGTAAAGCTGGGCCAGCCGGAGATGGCATGGTATTTTTCCGCTGAGCTGAACAGGATGCTTCCGCAACCCGCACAGGCATATAGGCCCGGATCGTAGGCGCGGCAATAGGCATTCCGGTAGGCCCGCTCCGTTCCCTTTTGCCGCATTACGTGGTACTGGTCCGGCGTTAGCTGCCGTTGCCACGCTTCTTCCGTTTTCTCCACCCGTTTACAGGGTTCCGGGTTGCTGTACCGGGCATATATCAACACATCAATCCAGCGCATCATATATCATATATAAGGCCACCTTGTGATTTTACAGTGTAAAACAAGGCAGCCAGGCGATAGGTTCAGCAACTGAGATCCGGCGCAACGGGGATTCAGGATGCGCCGGCGCGAACGAAGTTGCTTACCGCATTGGCTGTTTCTCCGTTACAGAAGAAGGGGGTGGCCCGCGTGGGGACTGCAACCTTTGCAAAGCCAGAGCGATCTGCGGCCCGTGCTAATTTTGTGTAGGAGCTTATATTTTGTACCATTGTCACAAGTTAAAACATTATGTCCATTATGATCATAACCCAGCGGAAAGAGATAGCCCCTTGGGTGAAAGCACTTCAGGAAAGGCGACCTGCGCTGGAAATAAGGGTATACCCCGACGGGGGGAACTATGACGATGTCACGTTTGCGCTGGCCTGGAATCACCCCCTTGGGGCGTTCAGGGAATTCAGGAACCTGAAATGCATTGCGTCGATGGGCGCAGGCGTAGACCATATCATGAAAGACCCGGATCTGCCGGAGGATGCTGTCATCACCAAGGTGACGGACGAGAACCTCACCAACGATATGGCCGCCTTCACGCTCGGCCTTGTGCTGCAACACGTTCGCGGCTTGAGTGAATATGAAGCTCAGCAGCGGCAGCATATATGGCGCCGCAAGGCATATAAAAGAGCGGAAGACGTGACAGTTGGGGTGATGGGAATGGGCGTGTTAGGCGCCCATGTTGCCCGCGTGCTGAGACAGACCGGTTTCAGGGTGAACGGATGGGCGACGGCGGCAAAGCCAATGGAGGGCATCAAGGTATATGCAGGAGAGGGAGAGCTCAGCGCCTTTTTAGCACAATCCGATATTCTGATCTGTTTGCTCCCGCTCACAAAGGAAACGGCGGGTATCCTGAACAGGGGCACGTTCGGGAAGCTGCCAAAGGGCGCCTATGTCATTAATGTGGCGCGGGGCGAGCACCTTGTGGACGAGGATCTGCTCTATATGCTGGATGCCGGGCACCTGTCAGGCGCAAGCCTGGATGTTTTCAGGGAAGAGCCGCTGCCGGCGGGTCACCCTTTCTGGCGCCATCCCCGCATCCATATCACCCCGCACATCGCCAGCGTCACAGACCCTGAAACCGTTGTTCCACAGATACTTGACAACTACGACAGGCTGCAGCGCAACGAGCCGTTGATCAATGTTGTTTCACGCCAGAAAGGTTACTGACATGAACCCGTTCCACTACGCATTCAAAGTAAAAGACATTGCCTCTACCCGAAGGTTCTACGTGGATATGCTGGGCTGCACCGAAGGAAGAAGCACAGCCACCTGGGTGGATTTTGATTTTTTCGGCCACCAGCTCTCGGCGCATGTGAGTGCCGATATCCCCGCAGCCGACTACTGCGGCCAGGTGGATGGGGTGCGTGTGCCGATCCCGCATTTAGGGTGCATCCTGGAGCAGGAGCAGTTTAGGCAGATTCAGGAACGGTTGCTCGAGCACAGCATCACGTTTATTGTGGAGCCGCAGACCCGTTACGCCGGGGAAAAGGGAGAGCAACTGACGATGTTCGTGCTGGATCTGAGCGGCAACCCGATCGAGTTCAAAGCCTTCAGAGACAAAGCCGATATCTATACAACCTGAGATAACAAGCTTTTTTGCACCCTGTATCAGGTTAGGGAGCGTTCCTTTTTCAGGTTTTGGGCGTAAAGAATATCTTATATGCTTTGATAAACGTACGCTCACTTAAAGCAAAAAGCACTATGACAAACTCGACATCACCTAAATCGCTGGTAAATATCCTGAAGGACCCTTCCGAAATAGAAGCCCTGATGAAAAACCCCGGCAAGTACGGAATGGATTTTTACAACGGCCTCTCCAACAAAAATAAGCAATACCTGGTATTCGCGGCAGCGGCCGGGCTCCTTGTATATGGCCTGTATCTCAACAGGCAAAAGGAGTAGGGTCGGATTCGCGAGTTGATCCCTGGCGCTGTGATGGCGGGTTAATCCCTGTCACAGCGCTTTTTTGTGCCTGATCGATAGACTTTTGCAATTCCGGAAGCAAAATAGGTTTCAGCGCACGAACGCAAGACGCCAGTCTGCCTGCTCCTTTATGACTTATATATAACTGACAAGCATCGGTTTCTCACTTCTTATCACGGTTCGCAAAGCCATCCTTTCAATCATGCGGCGCGAAGCGTGGTGCGCTTTCAATTTGGATTTCCGCCGCCACCCGGTCTCGCACTATCGCTTAAGACTGCACAGCTTGCGCTCTATATAGCCTTACCAAGCCGGCACTATGGCCCCCAAGCGTGAGATTCGGTTGATCCGGTAGACTTGCCTTATGCGGGCCCCCATCCTGCACAATCGCAAAGCATGCCCGGCGAGTGCAGGAGCTTCTGAGTAAGCGAGGCAGGTCCGAATGAATTGCTTATATTTGGATATGAACCCTGACCGGAAGGTGGTGGCTGTAATGCTGGGGAATAACGGGCATGTGCAGCTTCAGATAGCTGTAGCAGGCTGCCAAGGGATGAAAAGCAGTGCCAGGTAGAAGTAATATTTGCCCCCTCGGTACGTTGTGCAGGAATCGGATAGTGATTTTTATATATATAAATCCTGCAAATGCGAAACAATGGTCTGTTACAAAGAGGGGGCGGGAGTGGTTCTGGTGCGCAGGCTATATAGAATAGAACCTCCCGGAGCCTTCATCATAAAAATACTATATAACCTTAATCCTGTTTTCAGAGTAATGGCGAAACAGCTAATGAACCAAACATGCATGCCTGTCACGAAATATACGCGTAACCTGTACGTGCTGCTGTTTTGCACGGCGCTCACCCTCTCCGGTTGCTACACCAGGCAAAGCGAAGGAGATGAAACGGACCCAACCACCACGGCGCCTGCACAGGAGGAAGAGCGCGTTGCCCCAACGCCCGCCACCAAAACCCCCGCTGCGGCACCCGAAAAGGTAGATGTGAATGTGTACCTGGAGATATCGAACGGCATGAAAGGATTCATGCCCACGGCCGCCGCCGGGAAAGAAGCGACGGGCTTCCAGCAAAATCTGCTGAAGCTGCTATCGGAAGTACAGGACGGGCGCTACGTGGCTGAGAAAGGTTTTTACCTGGCCAAGGAAGACGCCCAGAGCCGCCCTGTGCTGGATAGTGTTTCCTACAATACCATGAAAAGCTATATCGTTAGTGGTATAAAGGATGATGTGCGGGGAACACCGCTCCCGGCCATGCTAAAGGCGGCACTGCAGAAGTCCCTTGACCAGGGGGCGGTAAGCGTGATCGTCTCTGATTTCATACACGGCCCGAGCGACCAGGGGCAGTTCATCTCGCTGGACGCGGATATCAGGAGCAGCCTGCGGGAGGCCGAGCACCAGGATTTAGCCATTGCCATCCTTGGCAACACGTCGGGATTTTTCGGGACCTATCACCCCGCTGTGAAAAAGCCGGAGGTGAGAAGGACCCTGAACGGCGAGGAGATCCCCTATTATATATGGGTGATCGGGAAGCAGGAGGAAGTGCAGGTGGTGACAAACAAGGTGCTGCGCAACCTGCCGCCGCAGCAGGCCTATTTCGGGTTTGAATACAAATCGGTGCCGTATTCCGCTTTATTGAAAGAAAAGGAGTTCAGGCCGGCCGGTGTCGTGTACTGCAGCAGCCGCAACGCGGACCCCTGCACCTCCGTGAACCTGCAACCGGAAAAAGAGGAACCGGTGGAGTTCACCATCGGGCTGGACCTGAGCGGACTGCCGCTGTCGATGCAGGATGAGGCGTACCTGGAGCGCAACCTGAAAGTGGCCGGCAACGGCAGCAGGGCGCGTCTGGTCTCAGTTAAGGCGGCCGATGAGAATATAAAAGCAACGCCGGACCTGGCAAAGTACAGCCATTTCGTGCGGGTGCAGGTGCCGCAGCTAACAGCGAATTCCGGTTCTATCGCAGTGCAGTTGCCGCAGGTGTTCCCGACCTGGATCAACGCCTGGGCTACTGACAACGACAACAACCCGGCAGCGGAGCCGAAAAAAACGTACCAGCTCGATAAAATAGCGGATGGGGTTCAGGCACTTTACCGCGACCAGGGCGACTTTGTTTTCAACTCAACCATCCAATTCAACAAAGCAGACTAAACCATATGATACAACAGTTTTTTTCAGGACTCTACGAACTGGTTTTAGGCCGGCCCATCCCTGCAAACTTCACCAACGATTACCGCGAAGTCGTGTTCCCGAACACCGGGCTGATGCTGTTCATCATCACACTGGCGATGGTGCTGGTATATTACTATGTGCTCAACCGCATGATGAGCACAGGCCTGTACAAGCCACGCCACTGGGTGATATTCCTGGTCCTGAACGCGGTCATCGCCTTCATCATCCCGATCGCACAGGTGAGCGGCAACGACATCGAGACTCATTCTTACACCTATATGTTCGCTTTTGTGAACGTTATATACAGCCTGATACTTTTCTTCGTTTTCTCTTTACTGCTTAAAAGGGGATCCGTGCAGGCATGGACTACTCCTATGAAATGGCCTAATAAAAAATAACTATGGCAAAACTTTTTGTATTCGGAATAGGTGGCACCGGCTCCCGTGTGATCCGCTCATTGGTCATGCTGATGGCGGCAGGTGTCAAGATTCAGAGCTGTGATAAAATAGTGCCGATCATCATTGACCCCGATACCCAGAACGGCGACATGAACCGCACGGTGGAGCTGCTCAAAACATACAAGCACATCCACGACGCGCTGGGCCGCCGCGAAGAGGGTTTCTTCCACACCGACATCAGCACGCTCTCCAGCATCGCCGGCGATGGTACCGCGAAGATTCGCGACAGTTTTGTATATGATTTCGGCGGGATCAACAAGCCGTTTAAAGACCATGTGGGCTATAACCAGCTCGACGTGGAGAGCCAGGCGCTGATTGATCTGTTGTTCACCCCTGAAAACCTGAACAATAGCCTGGATGTGGGCTTCCGCGGTAGTCCGAACGTGGGCAGTGTGGTTTTGAACGAGATCATCGATTCACCGGAAATGCGCTTCTTTGCCTCTAACTTTCAGTCAGGGGACAGAATCTTCTTCGTGAGCTCGATCTTCGGTGGGACAGGCGCTGCCGGATTCCCGCTGCTGCTGAAGAATTTCAAGGATTCACGTACCGGTTTGCCCAATGCCGCCAGCCTGAACGCTGCGCTGACAGGTGCCATGGTGGTGCTGCCGTACTTTTCGCTGGAGCAGCCCGCCGCCGGCGTAGAAGCTGACTTTATCGACTCCAACACCTTCACCACCAAGGCAAAAGACGCGCTTTCCTATTACCAGAACCACCTGAACGGTGTGAATGCGGTCTACTATATGGGCGACACGCCGGACAAGCCGATGGAGAACAACCCGGGCCGAGCGAGCCAAAGAAATGACGCGCATTTAGTCGAGTTACTGAGTGCCCTCGCCATTGTGGACTTTATGGATTACTCGGACGACGAGCTCTCCGGGAACGAGACTTTCCACGAGTACGGCCTGCGCGAAGATGTGAGCAATGTGCAGTTCCAGCACCTTGACAGCGAAACAAGGGACCGCATTGCCAAGCAACTCATCCGCTTCCATTACTTTGAGCGCTACTATACCACGCACCTGCCAGGCGACGCACAGGCGGCATATGCCAAAGGCGTGGACCTGACGGGTGCTATCCGGAACGAGCCGGTTTTTAAGGAGCTGAACAAATTCCTGGCAAACCCGGAGTTCGGATACCAGTCGTGGCTGCGCGAGCTAAGCCGCAAGGAAAGGACTTTCGACGCCCTTAACCTGAGCGAAACGGACTTCAACCGCATGGTTTCGGACAAACACATTGAGACCGGTTTTTTGAACAAGGGCATTCACCAGGGCTCTTTTGTAAAGGAACTCAACCGTGCCTCCGAATCCATTTCCGACCGCGACGCTTTCAAAGCCACCATCAAAGCCTTCGAAAAAGCAACGGATACCTTGGTGGAGGATAAGCTGAAGTATAGTTAAGGACCTCCCCCCAGCCCCCCTAAAAACAGGAGGGGGAGCCTACTGCTCTTCCGGATTTGCAATCCGGAAGCTGCTGTTATCAGGATTTGTAATCCGAAATAGCAAAATTTTATTTAGATAGCCTTCGCTCGCGTCCCGCGAGTGTGAGTTATCCAGTGGCGTCCCGCCACTTGTGCTTCAGGCACAGTTTAAAGCGGCCAGTGACCGTTAAATAGCTCACACTCGCGGGACGCGAGCGAGGGCAGGTAATCGTACTTAAAACAAACTAAACGAACATGCCGAAAGTACTTCGTCTACATAAAACCGGGTCAAATGTGGAAGGCTGGGCAAAAACCAGCCAGATCACCAGCACCGAGATCAAAGACATAACCGATGGCGCCGGTGGCAGAGCCTTAAAAATGAATGCCTCTATCCCGACGCCTTTTGCCCGCATGCACCTTTTCGAGACCGCTTTCGATTTTGTGAAGCGCGGCGTGGCCGGAAACAACACCAACACCATCTACCATCAGTTTGTCACGCATTTCTGGGATCTGTGGGAGCTGCTCTACAACCACCAGAGCTACGCGCAGGCCGGTAACAAGATCATCATCCGTCGCTGGAACAAGCACCAGCAGTTGGGAGCCATGCAGGCGAATCCGAACACAAGTCTGCTGGGCCGTACGCTGGAGCTGTTCATGAACGACAGCCGTTTCCGGGGCATCGAAGACATCTTCCTGATCTTCTTTGAGTCCACGAACAGCCGTGGCGAGCGCCATATGCAGCTGATCGGGGGTACTTCGCCGCTGACTTTCCTGTTTGTGGCGCCCAACGTGCAGCCTTTAAACATGAACCGCGCGCAGAACATCGGCACTTATTTCGATCAGCACTATGTGTCGCTGGAGGACAGGGAGCAGGATTTCAGGGAGTATGTGCACAAGCTGTTCGTGTCGAACAATGCGATGATCCAGGCTTTCCCGGCAGTATATAATGCATTGGACGAGAACCTGCTACGTAAGATTAACATGGCTGGCGCGGTTGGGCAGGATGCCATTGCGTCGCAGTACCTGCAGCTGGTGGACTTCCAGCAGAACCCGGTGCATGTCGGCCATATCAACTTCCTGGTCAAAAAGGACCAGACCGCTGTTACCAGCAGCGACCTTTTCATCCGTCCCACCCACACGGGTTTTGCGGGTGAGCGGCCGATTGTGCTGAAGCCTGAACTGCGCCTGGCGCCTGATGTGAAATATGTCAACAACCTGGCCTGGCCGGTGAATACGGTGGTGGGGTATTCCGATGAAAAGCCATTGGAGAACCGTTCGCTGCCCGGTGTCGGGTTCAACTATCCCTATCTAACCATCAACGATCTGTTGCAGGAAACGCTGGTGCAGGTGCCGTACGAGGTAAACACCGACCGTTTCTACAGCGGCACCGTGGTGTACCAGCCGGGCGTAACGGAAAAGTCTTTCAACTACCTGCTGCCGATCACGAGTCTGTACTTTAGCTTTTTCACGCCACAGGACCTGGCCAACCACCTGACGTTCCACATTGATATGAACCATGTGCGGGTGACGCTGAGCATACCGACCGAGAAAGGGAACGTGGTGTATGAGCGCAGCTACTACGACAACCCGCTGAACTCAAAAGACGCCAACGGCAGTATAATTCCTGAAAAGGGCCGCATTGTAAAGTCTAAGATCGGATTAGGAGTGTTCCCTTTCTACAAGTTTACCGACGCGGTACAGTACAACGACTTCTACAAAGTAATGCTGGTGGATGAGGACATTGATCCGCTGCTGGTGAACAAGAACCATACACTCGCCTTCTTTGTGGGGGGCAGGCAGCTGGAAGCAAGTGGCGGCATTATATCCGCCACCGCACATAAGCGAACCAAGAAGAGTAACAGCAGCGCCGGCAGTACCTATTACGAGATCCGGGGCACGCACTTCGATGTGGCGGAGTTCACACATGCCGGGGTAGACTTTACCGGTAAGGCGCTTATCGTTCCGAGGTTCGAGGAAAAGCAGCAGGGCATTCATAATTTCACGTTTGCGGTTGATTTTGGAACATCGAACACGCACATTGCCTATACTTCCGGCGCTAACCAGCCGCCACGCGAGTTCTCCATCACCGCCAACGACCAGCAACTGGTGATGCTGAACAAGCCTTCGGACGATCCGGCCCTGACCGATTACCAGCGTTTCCATAAGCGCGGTTTCGGCAGGTTGTTTGCAGTGGAGACTTTGCTGAAACGCGAGTTCATTCCGTTGATCATCGGCTCCGGCGGATCGTTATATAACTTCCCAACCAGAACGGCTACCTGCGAATCTGTTGACTTTGAGAACCAGATCTCGAACCTGTTCGGCAACATCAATATCGGTTTCTCCATCAATACGGAAGGCACGCACCAGGACCAGTACAAGCAGACGTACCACACCGACCTGAAGTGGAGCGAGACACTGACCAACGCCGGCAAGCGACGCATCGAGGCCTTCTTCACCGAGATCATGCTCCTGATCAAAAACAAGGTGGTGCTGAACAACGGCAATGTGGCCAGCACGAAAATTGTTTGGTTTGCGCCGCTCAGTTTTGATGAATACTCGCGCAATATGTTCCAGAACGTGTGGGACGGGGTATATAACAGCGTATTCAAAAACGGGAGAAACACTGTGTGCATCACAGAATCGGTGGCGCCATTTTATTTTCTGTCGAGAACAGGGGCCGTGGTGCCGAGCCAGGACGAGAACCTGATCAATGTGGATATAGGCGGCGGTACTACCGACGTGCTGCTGTTCACGAACCGGAAGCCTTCGCACAGCTCTTCTTTCCGCTTTGCAGGCAACGACCTGTGGGGCGATGGGTTCGCTACCGTGAAGACCAGAAAAGACAACGGCCTGCTGCAGTACGGCGTGGACCACGTGCTGCGCATTCCGCTTACGGAAGAAGGGCGCGAGTACCGCAAGTTCCTGGAAACCGCGCTGGACAACCCGGACTTTAACTCAGCCGACATCAGCAGTTTGCTCTTCAGCTATGACAAGGAGCTCAACTACAGTTCACAGCTTTTACAGGCGCGCCAGCTGCGGTTGATGTTCTACCTACACTTCGGGGCGCTGATGTATCACCTGGCACAGCTGGTGCAGCAACTGGATGTGAAGGTGCCCCGCTATATCTCCTTCAGCGGTCGCGGCAGTTTATATATAAAGCTCCTGAGCGCAGGCAACAACCTGTCGAATGTGGAGCGCTACGCCAAAGCCATTTTCAAGAAAGTGACAGGACAGGAGCCACCGGCAAACTTTAAGCTGGTGCTGGTAGACAATCCGAAGCAGGTGACAGCAAACGGCGGCGCAATGGCACTCGAAGGCACCGACCTGAATGACCTGACCAATATCCCGATCATGAAGCCCACTGGTTCTGCGAACATGGCCGATGCCCTGACGCCTGTTACCAAAACCCAGATAACAGGCGAGTTGCGCCAGGAAGTGATGGACAACGTGATGAACTGCCTGCAAATGCTGCTCGACGACCCGGACATATCGCCGCTGATGCGCTCAATGGGCGTGGAGGTGGACCCGATGCGTGTGCTGGACTTTATGCGCACCAACCTGCAGGACAGTTATACGATGGTGCTGGAGGATACCGTACGCGGACTGACCGACCGCGAGCAGCTGCACGAGACCATGTTCTTCATGCCACTAAAACAATCGCTATATTTGCTGTCGAAAGAGCTGTATAGGCAGCAGTCGCAGGTGAGTGCCATTTCATGACGTTGCGCGCGTTACAGGAAGAGCCTGTGCCGCCAGCTGAAGTCATGCTTTAAAGTTTCCCTGCTTCAAACTGAAAACTTTGAGCAGGGAAACTTTTATATTGTTTAGTGTCAAGGGTTTAAATCAAAAAAGAAACAACATCAGATGGATTATTTAGCGATCATAGTAAGTATAGTAGCGCTTTTAGGGGCAGGGTTCGCGTTCCTGAGGGCAAATAGTTCTCATAACATGCAGAGTAAGCGATATGAGGCTTTGAAAGAAAAGAACAGCGCCATGGAAGCCCGGCTCAGGAAACTGGAGGGTAACACAGGCAGAGGAAATAAGCCGGCGACCGAGTCTGTCGAATCCGGAAGAAGCAACCAGCCACGGCAGGAGCGGGAAGGCAGGCAGAACCAGCCGCGCCAGGAGCAACAGAACGAGCCGCGCCAGAAGCAGCCACGGCAGGAGCAGCAGCAGGAGCGCAGGCAGAAGCAGCGCGAGCGGCAGCCGCAACCCCAGCAGCAGGTTTCAGCCCTGTCGCAACCCGACGAGGATGTTTCGCCGCAACCGCAGCAGCGCCGGAAGAAAGAAAACAGGCGACGCAATGAGCCCATGGAGAGAACCAGCCCGGAGGAGGCAGGAAGAGAGCAGCAGGCGCGCGCTGCCCGGCCTGTACGGCTGGAGATACAGGACGGTGATCTGCTGGATGCCTTAGAGCAGGAGGCAGGCGTGGCTGCACCGGCTGCCGGGGCCGTGGCGGCTGCCGAAGCCCCGTACGCAGGTAAGAAATATGCGATTATCCCGGAGGATGGCGTGATCAGGGCGCACCAGCTCCAGCAGCAACCTGACTCCGACAGCTATATAGAAGTTGATGCCACTGCCGATGGAAGCAGCACGCATTACCGCTTTAACCTGGCCGGCAACCATGCGTTTGTGATTGCGCAGGGGATTGACAGGCTGGAGAACGCGTTTGATTTTGAGAAGCCTTCGAACCGCATGGTCACTAAAGTGGTGCAGCAGCAGGATGGGGTTCTCACTAAAGTTAACAACGGCTGGAAGATCATGGAGAAAGCCAGAATAGATTTCAGATAACCGTTTGCATGGAAGGCGTATTTATTTTTGAGGCTCTTTTAGTACTGGCTATCCTTGGCTACCAGTTTTATATATACCGGAACACCAGGGCCAAAATAGAGCTGATAAATAACCTTTTCCCTTCCGAAGAGCAGCTGTCCGTAACGGAGCACCTGCTCGGCCAGCCCGCCGCCTTTCCCGCCACAACTGGGGCAGACGGGCAACTTTGGGAACAGCTGCTGGCAGGCAGGCCGTTTCGGGAGTATATGCCCTCTAACCCGGTTGTAAAGCGCATCGTCTCCGTCGAGCAGGACGTCCTGCACATCGAAGCGAAGGGCGGGGCCGTACCTGCTTATTCTGTAGCCAAAGACAAGTTTGACCGGCTGGTTTCAGGCAATAACATCTACCTCGTAGAGGGGGACCCGGAAGCCCTGGTCAGCACCGTAGGCGCAGGCGGCAAGGCGGCAGCGACCATCGATCTGATCGAGGTGCGGAACCCCTCCGACACTTTTGGTAAGATTATCAGGAACACCAACGAGTACCTGAAACGCAACAAAGGGGCTGCCGCAGACTTTGATATCCTGAAGGACGTGTCGGAACGCTACTCGGAGGCGCTGGATGAGGAAGTGCAGTCTACGGTATCCACGCCGCTATATATAGGCTTGCTGGGCACCTTTTCCGGTGTGATCATCGGGTTGTCGAGCCTGATCTGGTCGGGTTTGCTTGCGGATGAAACCGGGGCCGCCGCAGGTTCCTTTATCACCGATCAGAACATCCCTTCGTTTTTATTCGGAGTTTTGATTGCAATGGCCGGGAGCTTCTTCGGGCTCCTGCTGACGCTGCTGGGCAACCATGCGCTGAAAAACGCCCGCAGCACCCGCGACAGGCTGCAGAACGGCTACTACACCTTCCTGCAAACCCACCTGCTGCCCAAGCTGAACTCCGATATGGCCGCTAGCCTGGGCAACCTGAAGTCGGTGCTGGACTCCTTTAACAAGGATTTCCTGGACAAAATACTGGGTTTCCGGCCGATCGTGGATACGCTTACCGAGAACATCAGCACGCAAAAGGAATTTATTGAGAAGCTGGATAAAATCGGTTTCACGCAGATGGCCAACGCGAACCTGCAGGTGTTCGATAAGATGAAGGAAAGCGAGCAGCTGTTCAAGAACTTTATGCAGTACCAGGTGGCCCTGAACGAGTCGGTGAAGAAAGGGGCGGAGCTGACGCATACGATCAGTGACGTGCTCGGCCGTTTAACCAGTTTGCAGGAAGGCTTCGATAAAGTGCCGGGGTACCTGCAGAAGCACGACGAATCCATTCAGCGGCAGGTGAACTTCTTCGGGCAGCACGAGCAGGAACTGCAGGATATAGGAGGCAGGGTGGAGCAGTACTTCGACAAAGCCGCCCTCCGGCTAACTGACCTGATGGAGGCGCGGCTGCAGCACCAGGAGCGCGATGCGCAGAATGCCTACGAGAAGTGGCAGGAGCATTTCAGGAGGATTAACGAAGATAACATATACCAACGTATCCTGGATTATATGCGGCCCTTCGAGAACCTGAACCAGCAGCAGGAAAAGCTGAACGTGACGCAACAGCAACTGTCCGGGGAGATACGGCAGACGAACGAGCGCCTCCTCCAAAAAATCGAAACAGACTCGGCCATTCAGCAGCAATTGCTCCAGCAACTACAGGCCCTGAACGCGCATATGGTCCGAAGCATGGAGCCTGGGCCGATCAAAGCAGCGTTCGACAAGATTTTTGGCAGCGGGAATAACAGGAGGTAGCGATGAGCAAGGAAAGCAGGGATTTCTTCTGGCCCAGTTACGTCGACCTGATGACGGTGCTCTTCCTGGTGATGCTGGTGCTCTTTGTGCTGAGCTTCAAGATGTTCCAGGGCAAGGACAGTGAGAACCGCGAGAACATAGCGCGGCTTCAGGTAGAAGTACAGGAAAAGCGCAAGCTCGACGAGATAAAAGCGGCACTCGCCCGCCTCGACGACGAATACTTTCAATACAACGAGCAGTACAAGCGGCACGAGTTGCTGGTAGATGTGCTGTTCGAACAAAGCAGCGCCGTGATACCGCAGCGCTCGCGGGCACCGCTCCGGAAAGCCGGGGAGAACCTGAGCCAGGTCATCAATTCCATTGAAGACGAGGAGGTAAAATACCTGATCGTGATTGACGGCCGCGCTGCCAGTTTCCCGAAAGGCGACCCCCGCAACGTTACCCAGCGCGAATATGCGCTGCAGCTGAGTTACCAGCGGGCGCTCGCCCTGCTGGAGTTCTGGCAAAACGCCGGCATCAAATTCCCCAAAGACAGGATTGAGCTCATCGCCGCCGGAAGCGGTTTCGAGGGCGCAGGCCGCAAAGGCGACATCCGCGACCGAAGGTTCGTGATCCAGATTCTCCCCAAAGTGGGAACGCTGGAAACAGTACAATAAGGCGGGTAGCTGAAGACCGTTTTACAGAGCGTCGGCATATATGGCCCCGGAACATTGCAATAGAGGAGCAGCATGGTGGCTTCTGGAAAAGCAGCAGACACTATGTCTTTCTTCTGATCTTCCCTTCAGGCCAGGCACGTAACGGGGCCGTACCGGTCATGGCATTTCAGCAACAAGAGGCAACATCAATAAAACAGGGTATCCACTTGGCGGCAGCCGAATGTTCCACGCAGGCGAAGGCGTAGCATAAGTTCAAGCCAGCCTTTTAAGCCCGCCTCCACCCGATACTTTCTGGAGATATTATGTATATGGCTGTTATTCAGTTATTTAAGATATTTCATAAACAATCCTGACGTACAGCCGTTTTTCAATGCATATACCTAACAAGCAAAACTATGATATCAACAAAAGGATATGCCGCTTTCGATCCTGTTCAACCGTTAGCACCTTATGATTTTGAACGCCGTGATGTTGGAGCACACGATGTGATGATCGAGATTTTGTTCTGCGGTGTTTGTCACTCAGACTTGCATACTGTCCGGAGCGAATGGGGTGGGGCTACGTACCCGGTGGTGCCGGGCCACGAGATCGTGGGCCGCATAGTGAAAGTGGGAAACCTCGTAGAAAAATTCAGTGTGGGAGAAACGGCTGGCGTTGGCTGTATGGTGGATTCCTGCCGCTCCTGCCCAAGTTGCGAAGAGGGTCTGGAGCAATATTGTGAGGTCGGTTTTACCGGTACCTACAACAGCCCGGAACCTGGCTTAAATACGCCTACCTATGGCGGCTATTCTAACCAGATTGTCGTAAAAGAGGATTTTGTTCTTAAAATAAGGGAAGACCAGGACCTGGCGCGTATCGCCCCGCTGCTTTGCGCCGGCATCACGACCTATTCCCCACTTCGGCATTGGAAAGTAGGCGCTGGCCATAAGGTGGCTGTTGTGGGCTTGGGAGGCTTAGGGCATATGGCTGTTAAACTAGCTGCCTCCATGGGCGCTGAAGTTACCGTGCTAAGCACTTCCCCAGAAAAAGAGACCGACGCCACTGACCTGGGTGCACATAAATTTGTGGTCACCAAAGATCCACAGGCCCTGGAGGAAGTGAAAAACACGTTCGATTTTATCATCAATACTGTTTCTGCAAAGGTAAGTCTGGATATGTATGCCAGCCTGCTGCGCCGGGATGGCACCATGATCCTGCTGGGGGTTCCACCGGAGGCGCCAGAACTACAGGCGGCAACTTTGATCTTTGGCCGCCGCCGCATTGCCGGTTCCCTGATAGGAGGTATTGCCGAGACCCAGGAAATGCTCGACTATTGTGCAGAGCACGATATACTATCGGATGTGGAGGTGATACCGGTCAATTATATCAATGAAGCGTACGAGCGCATGCTAGAGGGCGATGTGAAATACCGGTTTGTCATTGACATGGCCTCCCTCTAAACTACAGAAAATGGATCCGGCCCTATATACTGCGTTCTATTAGAGAAGTGAAAATGGTCTTATAGCAGTGTATATGCCTTGCGCTTGCGTATTCTCCGCTCGGGAAGGGCAGACGTAATGCCTCATGGTGGTGAAGAAGGATGCAAATTCAGATTATGACTTGTGTCAGAAGGCCAAAAAAAATCCCTCAGGTGCACCTGAGGGATTTTTTTTGGCCTTCTGATAGGATACGGACCCTCTTTAACAGAAAATCAATAGAGACAGGGATATTTCTTTCACAGCATATAAGGGCAGACAACCTTATTGGCTATATAGGAAAGTAAAGAATTTCATAAAATTACTTCCAAGTACTAAAGAAGAAAGATTATATTTAGCACTGGTTTCGGTGTTGAAAAATTTAGTTATGACCCTGCTTAAAGTAAAGCTTCTGATGCTCAGGTATGTCTCAGCGATTGTGTGCGCTTTGCCCCTGTTTTCCTGTTCAGGATCAGAAAAAAACAATCTGTTAGATAACTTATTTTTGAAGGAGGATAGTAGGCAGCAGGTAAAGATCCCGGCTTCGTTTACCGCAGCGAGCGCCAACCAGCTGTGTAGTCAACTCGACTCCATATTCAATTACCTGCATAGGCGAAAGGGGTTCAACGGAACGGTACTGGTTACGAAATATGACCAGGTAATGTACAAGGGCGCGTTCGGTTACGCAGATTTTTACCGGAAGGACACCTTAACCACGCAAACGGCTTTTCAGCTGGCCTCTGTGTCCAAGCAATTCACAGCCATGGCCATCATGATGCTGAAAGAACAGGACAAGCTCGACTATGATGACAGTGTGCAGCAGTATGTTCCGAACTTCCCTTACAAAGGCATTACAATCCGGCAGTTGCTGACCCATCGTTCCGGGTTGCCCAATTACACCTATTTTAGCGATGAGCTTTGGTCCGACCGCAAAATAGCGCTGACCAACCAGGACGTCCTGAACCTGATGTCGGTGCATCAGCCTAAGGTGTTTTACAAGCCCAACACCCACTTTGATTACAGCAACACCGGGTACGCTTTACTGGCGACGGTTGTGGAAGAGGCCTCTGGTGTGCCCTTCGCCACTTTTTTGCAGGAGCAAATATTTGAGCCGCTGCAGATGGAGAACACTTTTACGTTTCATGAGTTAGCCGCCCGAACAGGAAGAGTGGCTACCGGGCACAACCGCAACAGGCAGATGCGAACGTCTGACTACTTAGATACCGTGCTGGGCGACAAGGGACTGTACTCTACGGTCGAAGACCTTTATAAATGGGACCAGGCCCTATACACGCAAAAGCTGGTAAAGCGGGAAACCCTGGAAGAAGCTTTTGCCGGCACCGGGATGAAAGATAAAAAAAATGAAGATTATGGGTATGGCTGGCGCATTGGCCAGGTTGGGAGCGGGGATACCATCGTATACCACGGAGGCCTGTGGCACGGCTACACGACCTACCTGCTGCGGAATCAGAAAGACCACAGTGCCATTATCGTGCTCAGCAATCTGCCGAACGGAAGTTTGACCTATCTGAAAGACCTGCGGCAATTTCTATACCCGGCCAAGTCTGACAATATCGCCCGCCACGAAGACAGGAAAAGTGAAGCGGCCAGTGGCCGGCTGTAAAAACCTGGCAGGGCTTTCCTGATTCGGTTGCATGTCACTGCTTCACCACGGCGGCAATGGGCAAATATAAATCCATGATCGACCGCATGCTGCGCACGAAGCTGCAGTCAGGTGATATGGGTAAATGATCAATGAATTGCCCCGGCAGCAGCGCCGTCAGTTTGGTAGTGCAGCCCCCTTGCCCGGATGACCCTCTGCCCGAGCAGCAAAATCATCATCGAAAGAAAGGCTGACGCGGCCATCAAGCCGGCCATGGGAACGGCTGAGTGGTTGCTGAAGAGGCTGAGGACGACGGTTGCCAAAGCTCCGATTCCCATTTGGGTGGCACCCATCAAAGCTGAAGCGCTGCCGGCGTTCTTAGTGAACGGCGCCAGCGACAACGCAGAAGCATTGGGAAAGGTAAAGCCAAGGCAGCAAAGGAAGAGGAAGATACAGGCAATCGTTGAAAAGAGCCCGAGCCAGCCAGCCATAGTGCCCAGTACCAGGGCTGTTCCGATCACCAACTGGCAAGCCAAGGCCGTTAGAATGATTTGCTCGCTACGGTACCTGCGCAGCATGATGCTGTTGACCTGGCTGGCCCCGATCAATCCTATGGAGAGGAAGGCGAATATCCAGCCGTATTCCTTCTCATTCACCTGAAAGATCTCCATGAACAGCAGCGGCGAACCGGATACGTAAGCCAGCAGCCCCGCGAACGATACAGCCCCGGACAAGGCGTAGGTATAAAACTGGGGCTCTTTCAGGACCATGATGAATTTCGAGATGATCGGCTTTGGCTTTAGTGAGTAGGAGGGATCGGGCTTGCTGCTCTCAGGCAAGCCAAAATAAACGGCAGTAAGTATTGCCGCCGCCATCCCAGCCAGGATCAGAAACACGGCCTCCCACCCGAATCCGGCCGTTACATAGCCACCCACTGTCGGGGCTATCATCGGCGAAACGCCAACCACCAGCATCAAAAGTGAAAACACCTTCGCATTATCCTGCACCGGGAACAGGTCACGCACCATAGCCACGGAGGCCACAGCGGCGGCACAACTGCAGACAGCCTGCACAAAACGCAATATGATCAGCGCTTCGATGGAGGAGGCAAAAGCACAAGCCACCGAGGCAAAAAGGTAGCCCGTAAGGCCGATGTAAAGCGGCTTCTTTCTGCCAAACCGGTCCATGAGGGGGCCATAGAGCAACTGACCGGCGGATATACCGATAAAAAAGCTGGACAGGGATAGGGAGACCTCTGCTACCGTAGTGCTCAGGTCTTTGGCGATGGCAGGGAAACCAGGCAAGTACATGTCTATAGAAAATGGCCCCAGGGCTGTGAGCGTTCCTAATATCAGGATGAGGGAAATGTATCGCTTGCGTGTCATATAGCTGCTTTTTATCCGCAAAGGTACATAAGCATCCGCGAAAGGTTATTCCTATTTGATGGATTGCCTGAAATATGGTGCCGAGGGATATATAAAAACGCTCATTTTTTCCGAAGCTGGCTATTCATAACCGAAAGACTATAGTTCGAAGAAAGTTTTTTCAGGCAGCTAAACGGCTTACTCGTTGTTCCAAGCTGGAGGGACAGGGGGAGCTATCGTCGGACAGGCCTGCATCTTCACCGGCATCGGGCTTTGCTTTAGTAGCAAGAGGATTCTGGATATCCTGCTGTGTTGAAGGCTTGAGTTATATATTTAGTTATATATAATATCCGAAGTAAGAAAAAGTATTCGGTTCCTGCTCCATCTATTTGAGCGGAATCCGGAACCTGATAATTTAACCATTATAGGATTTAATCAAACCCATATAGGTGCATGAAAGTAGTTTTCTCAGAGCTTATGCTATATATAAAGTGACTTTTGATTATTTTCAGAAAAGTTTAATTACTTTCTTTCCTATTTTTAATTTAAGACAGATGTACAGGACTTTATATTGGGATCGCCAATGCATATATGCGAAATGTTTTCCTTTCAGGGTTACGGATATATAGCAGGAGTCTTAGGTTAGGGTGCGCCCCTGCCTTGGGTTCATTTACATCGGATACGCTTTCTTGTTAACACATTTCTTCACCCTCAGTAATTATTGAATGTCTAATCACCGAAACTTTCCCAAAAACTTAGTCACTGTCTTTCTCCTGTTTTTTTTCCTGTCCGCTTATCAAGCGAATAGTCAGGTCAAGCTTCCGCAGCTGGTAAGCGACGGCATGGTGTTGCAGCGTGATGCTAAAACTAATGTCTGGGGATGGGCGGCTCCCGGAGAAAAAGTAACCGTGAAATTCAAGGGCAAGTCTTACAGGGCAACGGCCGACGCGAATGGGAATTGGGCGATTAGATTAGCGCCTCTGAAGGCAGGCGGTCCCTATACAATGGACATCAAAGCCAGTAACCGGCTTGTCATCAAGGATATATTAGTAGGGGATGTTTATCTGTGTTCCGGTCAGTCCAATATGGTGCATCAGATGTCGCTGCACAACATTACCTATGCAGAGGATATCGCGACTGCCGATTATCCGCAGATACGGCATTTTTGGATTCCGACCACCACCAATCTGGAAGGCCCTGCCCAGGATTTGCCGCCGGGATCGTGGAAATCAGCGAATCCGGAAGACGTTAATAATTTCTCCGCCGTCGCTTATTTCTTCGCCCGGAAACTTTACAGGCAATATAAAATTCCGATTGGCCTGATCAACGCGAGTGTCGGCGGCACACCCATTGAAGCCTGGATGAGTGAAGAGGGGCTGAAAGATTTTGCTCCTATACTCGCGACGATAGAGAAAAACCGCGATACCAGTTACGTAAATCCCATCAGGCGCCGCGCCTTAGCGGCTGCCAATGCGAACAGGCAAAAAGCAGAGCAGGATAAGGGGCTTACCGGGGCGGTGAAATGGTATGAAACCGCTTACGAGCCCAAAGGGTGGCGCACCATCAACATCCCAGGCTATTGGGAGGATCAGGGGATTAAAGACCTGAATGGTGTGGTGTGGTACCGGCGTGAAATTGAGGTGCCGGCCTCCATGACCGGGGTGCCGGCAAAAGTGTTCTTAGGCAGGATTGTAGACGCTGATGTGTTATATATAAACGGAAACCAGGTGGGCAACACCACCTATCAGTACCCACAGCGAAGATACAGCCTGCCAGCCGGCACTTTGAAGCCGGGCAAAAATCTCTTTGTGATCCGGGTAACGAATAATGGCGGGAAAGGCGGCTTTGTTCCAGACAAGCCTTACTATATAGTAGCGAATGAGCAAACCCTTGATCTGAAAGGGTATTGGCAGTACAAAGTTGGTGAGGTTTATCCTCCGGTTAGTGGCAGCGGCGGGATGGAAAGTGGTTTCAGTGCACAAAACCAGCCTACCGCCCTATATAACGCAATGGTGGCACCTGCCACGAACTACACCCTGAAAGGCATTCTTTGGTACCAGGGGGAGAGCAACGCCGGTAACCCCACGCAATACAAAAAGCTGTTGCCTGCCTTGATAGCAGACTGGCGCAATAAGTGGCAACAAGGCAACATCCCGTTCCTCTATGTGCAGCTCCCGAATTTTATGGAGGTGAATTATACGCCTTCAGAAAGTAACTGGGCCCTGATGCGGGAGGCTGCCCTGCAGAGTTTATCGGTGCCCAACACCGCCATGGCCGTCACCATCGATCTGGGTGAATGGAATGACATTCATCCGGATAACAAGAAAGATGTGGGGGAGCGCTTAGCCCTGGCCGCCCAAAAGCTTATTTACGGTGAAAAGAATATCGTAGCTTCCGGTCCGCTTTTTCAATCAGCTAACGTCGCTGGGAATAAAATTACCGTAAGTTTTACCGATACCGGTAGCGGGTTAACCTCGATCGATGGGGAAGAACTGAACTGGTTTGCCGTAGCCGGAGCTGACAAAAAGTTTGTCTGGGCCAACGCCAGAATTGAGGGAGATAAGGTCGTGGTGTGGAGCGAAGAGGTGCCTGAACCTAAATATGTCCGCTACGGCTGGGCTGATAACCCGGATGGCGCCAATTTATACAACAAGGAAGGTTTGCCGGCTTCTCCGTTCCGGACCGATGAATAACATAAACGACAAGCAAGGACCTTCCCATGAAAAAAGCATTTTATCTCTTTTTCGCTTTGGCGTTTTCTTCCGCTTCGGCACAGCAGGCTACCTCCGGCGCGGACGCAAAGTTACCGCCGGTGGTTGATTTTACCGCCCAGCAGGATCATCAGCATATGATGAAACAATTGGGCATTAAGGCCCTGCGTCCTGGCCCCAGCGGCGACGAGTCAGCCCCTAATCACGCCAATTACGATGAAGCGCTGGCCAACCCGTACCCGAACCTGCCAGAAGTCCTCACCCTCAGAAACGGTAAAAAAGTAACGACCCCGGCCATGTGGTGGAACAAACGGCGGCCCGAGATCGTGGAGGAATTTGAGCGGGAGGTATTTGGACGAGTGCCCAAAAATGCGCCCAAAGTCACCTGGAAGACTTTAATCTCGGAGCGGGAATATGTGGGGTGGATTCCGGTAAATGCGAAACAGCTGGTAGGGCAGGTGGATAATTCGGACTACCCCTTGCTGGACGTAAAGATAGCCATGACGGTCGTGACGCCGGCCAATGCCAAGGGTCCGGTGCCTGTGTTGATGATGTTTGGCCCCAGTGCTTTGCCGGCTCCGGCGCAGCCGCCGAAGGAAAGCCTGGAGAAGATCAATACAGCGCTTAAGGATTTGTTAATTCAGCAGGACCCTTCCCTGAAGGAGGTGTTTGAGCAATATCCCGCCTACAACCCCATCGCATCACAGGTCCCTGCTTTTGGCCCTCCACCAGCCGGCGATCCGCCTACCACGCATCAGCTGCTGCGGGCGGGCTGGGGCTATGCCCTGATCGAGCCGGGTAGCATACAGGCCGACAACGGAGCGGGCCTCACCAAAGGTATCATCGGCCTGGTGAACAAAGGGCAGCCACGGAAGCCCGACGATTGGGGGGCCTTGAGGGCATGGGCATGGGGTGCCTCCCGGGGGTTGGATTACCTGGAAAATGACCCGGCGGTGGATGCCAGACACGTGGGCATCGAGGGGGTGTCGCGCTATGGGAAAGCGGCCCTGGTAGCCTTGGCTTTTGACCAGCGTTTCTACATGGGCCTGATTGGCTCCTCCGGGGAAGGCGGCGCCAAGCTGCACCGGCGGAACTTCGGGGAAGCCGTGGAAAGCCTGACCAGCAGCGCGGAATACCACTGGATGGCAGGTAACTTTTTAAAGTATGGTGCCTCGGAGGCCACATTTGGCAGTAAAAATGCGAAAGACATCCAGGTAGATGCGCATCAGCTGATTGCGCTGTGCGCCCCCCGGCTGACTTTCATCAGCTATGGAATCCCAGAAAAAGGTGACGCGAAGTGGCTGGATCAGCAGGGCAGCTATATGGCCACTGTCGCGGCTGGACCGGTCTTTCGATTGTTAGGAGCAAAAGACCTTGGGGTAGGCCATGATTACAAAACGGCCAAAATGCCAGGGGTCAATGTCAGCCTGCTGGATGGGGAACTGGCCTGGCGGCAGCACGACGGAGGCCATACGGATGCACCCAACATCAGGTATTTCCTCGAGTGGGCAGCTAATTGGATGAAGGAAAAACCAGCCTCCGGGTCAAACCGCTAAGTCGGTGCGCATATCTTTAAGCGAAGTTGTGGAGAGTTAGTCTTATAAAAATATCACAGCTTACACTGCTATCACCTTCAAAAGCCGCCCCAGCCTATTATGGAGTGGCTTTTGAAGGTGAGTGGATGAGAAATTAAAATCAACAGGAGAAGACTGTTCGCTTGCAGCATCCTTTCTAACAGCCCCGCTCCTTGGAAACCTGGGCCGGAAAGCAATGTCCTATATGCCTTTTGGTTGGATTTAGAAATTGCGAAAAAGCATACCGCAGCCTCTGAAATGAGTTTGAACGGTTGCATGAAGGCCCGATATGGGGATCAAAAATATATCTGGAATTGTAAGTAAGTACTGGCACGGGTAGAGGACTTCACAGGTTCCCCGTCGGGCTTTATCTCAAACTCAGGCCTGATCTCGTTGTTGAGTGAAACCTTGGCTTTGTGCTTGTCCAGCAGCCAGTTGATCCCATAATTCCACACATCCACCGGGGCTGCTAAAGCGGAGTAACTGGAATGCCTGAAAGATGCATAAGGCATCAAGGTGCCCATCTCCCCAAGCAGGTTTTCCGGTAAACGCAGTCCAACCTGGGTATATATGGTTTCGCCGGTGCCAAACATCGGGTAGGCATTGCCGGCACCATTAAAATTGCTTGGGTCGGTAGTGCCAGTCGCAGGGTTCATGATGCCGTTGTTGCGGATATAGTCGTTTCCATAATGCGTGTTAAAATAGCCTGCATATGCGGAAAGGGCATAGGTATTGTTCTGAAGAGGCATATCGGCGAAAGCGGCCAGCGACCAAAGCAACATATCGGCGTAGGTAGTGTCGGTGCCGTTCGGGGTGTACCAGGTCGCGTCTTTCTGATAGATCAGGCCGCCCTCTATATTCAATATCTTCTTATCGCCCAAGTAAGTACCGGCCATATATGGGGTGGTGTGCGGCTCTTTCTCAAGGAGGTTATATATAAAGAACCCTTGATACTGCTTGTTAAGCCCTACCTTAGCAAAGGTGGCGCGCTTTCCTATTTCCGGTGCTACCTGGCCGTTCGTTTGAACCGGGAAGGGATCAGAGAGTGCCACACGATAGTCCAGTTTCCCTACCTGCCCCCTGGCGTACACGCTCAGTTTGCGCCCGAATTCATCTGTCTGGTCCACGGTGGCCTGGGCAAAAACCGGCACGTCCGTTGTCATGATGGTGCCCACACTCGGCTGGGAGAACCTGCTCAGGCCGCTCAAAATCGTCAGACCGCCCCCCAGCTTGAGCCTGTCATCGCCCTTGAACACCTTGTACTCTGCCAGTGCGTCGTGAAAGAAGGCCTGCAGCTTGCGGTTGCCGCTCATCTGTGCCAAGCGGTTGAAGTTGTTCATCCCGAACTGGGTATAGAAGAACACATGGTCGGTCAGCTGCCCGAAAAGCTGCAGGCGCGTGCGCCGAAGGCCTATGTCCAGCGTGTTATCCTGCGGCTTGCCGTTTATTGTCGTTCCACTGTTATTATCCGTCCAGCGCAGCCAGACCTGGTTCAGGAAAGTGGCCTTGATGTATTTGCTTCCGTCTTCTGAGAGGTTATATCTCAGTTCAGTTTTAGGGTTGCTCATCCCGGTTGCCGGGGTTATGGTTTGCTGCGCGAGAGCGGGTGGGGCTAGATAGAGGGTAGCTGCCAGCACAGGCAGGAGTAGGTTTTTCATATGGAAAGTGAATTTACAGCGCAAGAATTTATGATGCAATAGGGTATAATGCTATAGCAAAGCAATACTGCTGCTGCCGCGCGTAATGGAAGTGAAAATTATAGCAGCCGACCCGGCTGCTATAACACAGGGATAAAACTGCAGGTTATATCTCGGCCAGCACACGGGCAGCCAAGGGATGGTTTGTAGCTGGCCAATGGCAATCCAGGCCCGCAAGCCTGGAACGCTTACCCTGGCTGGTATAGATATGCTGGTGGAGGATGGTGTGCTCAGAGACACCGACATAGGATAACAGCAAGCCGCCGATCATGGCCGCGAATTTACCGGCGATGGAAGGGGCCCGGTCAACCTGGTTATACCCAGGCACAAGGGGAGCACAATCACGGACACGGGCAATCCGAGAGCGCGTCATTTTTTAAAATAATTCCTCTCTTTTCGACTTAAACTTTTATGTATATGTTTTTAGGTCTGAAAATACCGGGATTTTAAAAGAATAAGTTCTTCAGCCTTCCTGGAAACACAGGTTTGATGCCTTTGACCGGAGGTCCTTAGACAGGCAGATAAAAGTAAAATATTCAGGATGGGATGGGTGCAGCCACTTGCATTGTTTCCACAATAACAGTGTGTGGAGCGCATCGAGCCCTTCTCATGTTTTTGCGGCCTATGCTATAAACCTGTTTGGCAATTAAGTGAGCATCCGGTACACATTGGGGGATTGCCCCACCCTTTGCTTGAACAGGCGGGTAAAGTGCTGGGGGTACTTGAAGCCGAGTTCATAGGCGATTTGGCTCACAGACTTGCTGTGGTCGAATATCCTTTCCTTCGCCACCTCTATCACCTTTGTCTGGATGTATTCCTGTGCTGTTTTCCCGGTTTCTTTTTTGACCAGGTCCCCGAAATAGTTGGCAGACAAGCTCAGTTCGCCTGCGCAGTAGGCGACAGAGGGCAAGCCGATGGTCTGGGGCTTGTCGGACTGGTAGTAGGCGTTCAACAAGTTCTCAAACCTCTCCAGTATCCCTTGGTGGACATTGTCGCGGGTGATAAACTGGCGGTCGTAGAAACGGACGCAGTAGTTGAGGAACAGCTCGATGTTGGACACGATGAGCCGTTTGCTGTGCTTGTCGATGGCATGCTCCAACTCATACTCGATCTTGGAAAGGCAATCCAATATGATTTTCCTTTCCCGCTCCGATAAGTGAAGGGCCTCATTGGACTGATAGCCAAAGAACGTATAGTCCTGCATATGCCGCCCGAGCGGCGTGCCGTGTATCAGGTCAGGATGGAAGATAAGCGCAGTTCCTTTCGGTTGATAGGTCTCCCCGCTGTTTTCCACGCTCACCACCTGCCCCGGGGCAATAAACACCAGCGTTCCCTCCTGGTAGTCATATATATGCCGGCCGTACCGCAGATCACCGCAATTGACTTCCTTCAGAAAGACGGTGTAAAAGCCGAAATACATGTTGGAGGCCTGCCTGGGGCTTGCCTTCGACACATCCACCACGCTCACCAGCGGATGGAGCGTCTCGTTGTTGTTGAAGGTGTTATAATCCCGGATGGTCTCAAATCGTCGCAGGTTATCCATGTCGTTATCGTTTTATCTCCCTCAAAATTACCGCTTTCTTCTTCTTTTCCACAATGCGCTTTCCCCAATCAGTAATAATGGTATGCAAACCAGTAATCTGTATAACAGGCAGATATATAATGTCCTATACCTTTGCAATAGAAAAAGAAAAGCCTCTTCTTCGACCACCGTGACCCGGCGATGTTGAAATGGCTGGGAGAAAGAAAGCTGGAGGATTAATTTATTTTAAAGCGAAGGGAGATGCAAAAAAGAACATTAGGAAAGAGCGGGCTGGAAGTATCAGCCCTTGGCCTTGGCTGTATGGGGTTAAGCTTTGGCTATGGTCCTGCCACAGAAAAACAGGATGCGGTCAAACTGATTCGGAGAGCTTATGAACAAGGTGTCACTTTCTTTGATACCGCTGAAGTATACGGTCCCTTTACCAACGAAGAGCTACTGGGCGAAGCATTGGAGCCGTTCCGTGGCGAGGTCGTCATCGCCACCAAGTTTGGCTTTAAACTTGAGAACGGCGCTATGGCAGGTCTGGACAGCCGCCCCGAAAACATCAGGGCAGTTGCAGAGGCAGCACTTAAACGTCTCAGAACAGATGTCATTGATTTATTCTACCAGCATCGCGTCGACCCCAATGTTCCCATCGAGGAGGTGGCAGGAACAGTGAAACAGTTGATACAGGAGGGAAAAGTGAAGCACTTCGGGCTGTCGGAAGCAGGCGTACAGACCATCCGTAAAGCTCATGCGGTGCAACCGGTAACGGCTTTGCAAAGTGAATATTCCCTTTGGTGGCGGGAGCCTGAACAGGAAATACTGCCCACCCTGGAAGAACTCGGGATTCACTTCGTGCCCTTCAGCCCTTTGGGGAAAGGTTTCCTGACAGGCAAGATTGATGAGAACACTACCTTCGGGAAGACTGACTTCCGTAATACTGTTCCCCGCTTTTCGGAGGAGAACCGGAAAGCCAACCAGGCGCTGGTGGATTTGCTGGGCAGGATGGCGAACGAACGGAATGCCACTACTGCTGCCCAGATAGCCCTTGCCTGGCTCTTGGCACAAAAGCCATGGATTGTGCCTATTCCGGGCACCACGAAACTGCACCGGTTGGAGGAGAACCTGAAGGCGGCTGAGGTTGAGTTAACCACGCATGACCTTCAGGCAATCAATGAGGCTCTGTCGCATATTGAGATTCAAGGTCATCGGTATTCAGAACAAGCACAAAAGATGATAAACCGCTAAACCATGAGGGAAAGCGGCCCTTCAACAAAGCATATAAAAAAGCTAAAATAGAAAATCATGAAAAAATTACTTCTCGGCTTATTCTTGTATATAGCCAGTGTGCAGCTATCGCATGCCCAGGCGAACCTGCCGGGTTCAGCCACAACCAGCCCGACAAAATCAGAACAGGAAATCCTCCAACTGTCGAAAGACAAGTGGCGCTGGATGGCAGACAAGAAGGTGGATTCCCTGAAGACCTTATTCGATGAAAAAGCAGTGTTCGTGCATATGGGTGGCAGTTGGGGGAAAGAGCAGGAGCTTGGTGTGATTGAGAGTGGGCGGATTCATTACAAGAAGGCCAATGTCCATTCAGCGTCCGTGAACTTCATTGGGAACACGGCCATCCTGTTAAATGACATTGACTTGGTAGCCGTCGTGGGCGGAAACGAAGTGATCAATCCTTTTATGGTGACGGAAGTGTATATCAAGGAAAAAGGTAAATGGAAGTTAGGCTCCCTCACTTTTTCCAAGCTAAGCAGGCCTGTTAAAACTGAGTAGTCAGCACCTTGTGGTTCGCAGGCAAAATGAACCTGCCTTTTCTTCAACTCTTAAACCGATGACTATATGAAAGCCTTCATTCTGGGCCTCTGTTTCCTGCTGATGGGTATGCAAGGGGCCTTCGCACAAGATAAAAAAGCAAGCGTTGCTACGGCCGGCAGCACCGACGCGGAAGAGCAGATCATCAATCTCTCCAGGGATAAATGGCAGTGGATGGCAGACAAGAAAGTGGACAAACTGGCTTCTCTCTTCCACGATGAGTCGAAGTTTGTCCATATGAGTGGAACCTGGAAAAAGCAGCAGGAATTGGATATCATCAAAACAGGAAGCATCTGGTACAAGAAAGCGGATGTACATGATGTGGCCGTAGAAATTGTGGACGACACAGCCATTCTTTGGAGCCGCATCACGCTCACGGCCGTGGTCCGGGGCAATGACGCGATAAATGAATTTACAGTTACCGAGGTTTTTAAGAAACAAGGGAACGACTGGAAACTGTTAGCCATGACGTTTAGCAGTGTCCGGGACACCCATACCATTCAGCATTAGGTATAAGCAATGAAAAACCGTTTTTATGATTCAACTGCTGCTGGCTTTTTCTCTTTTGTTTTCAGCTTGTTCTTCCGCTCCCACAGAGGATATCGAGGCTAAAACTGAAACTGCAGTTGACCCTGACAAAGTGCTGATTGTGTATTTGTCGCGAACAAACAACACAAAGGCGATTGCGGACATCATACACGGGTATATGGGGGGAACGATGTTGGCGCTCGAACTGAAAGAGCCATACCCGGAGGACTACCAGGCTACGGTGCAACAGGTAGCACAGGAGAATGAGACCGGCTTCCTGCCGCCGCTGAAAACCAGGATAGACAGCATGGAAAGCTATGATGTGGTATTTGTGGGGTTTCCCACGTGGGGGATGCAATTACCTCCGCCCATGAAAAGTTTTTTGAAGCAACACGATTTGAGTGGAAAAGTCATTGTGCCTTTCAACACCAATGCTGGCTACGGAATTGGGAGCAGTTTTGAAACTGTGAAGGCACTTTGTCCCAACAGCAAAATAACGGAAAGCTTTTCTACCAGAGGCGGACTCGAAAGAGATGGTATATACCTTGCCATCAAAGGAGAAAAGGCAAAAAAAGCAGAAGCAGAGGTGAAGAAGTGGCTGCAAAAAATTAAGATGCTACAGTAGCAGCTAATTAAGAATAGGTAAAAACAAGCGCGTGAAATTATACAGCAAAATAGCGGCAACAGCATTTGTGATGATAGCAGTTAGTTTGCTCTCCTGGGCAGCTGCACAACAAAAAAGCGCTGTGGAAGAACCCTTAAGCCCAAACAACAGGGTCTCATCACCATTGCCGCCTATACCGCCAAAGGCGATTTAGCAAATCTAAAACCGGAGATAGACGCCGGCCTTGATGCGGGGCTGACTGTTAATGAATTAAAGGAAGCCATGGTTCACCTGTATGCCTACTGTGGTTTTCCCCGCAGTATCCGGGGGCTGCAAACCTTGATGGCCGTACTGGAAGCGCGTGAAGCTAAAGGCATTAACGATGAATGGGACGTGGAAGCCTCCCCGATAACAGATGATCGGAGCAAGTACGAGCGCGGCAAAGAGGTACTGGGAAAACTCACGGGCGCACCACAGGATGGCCCTAAAACAGGGTATGCCGCCTTTGCTCCCGAAATAGAGGTTTTTCTGAAAGAGCATTTGTTCGCCGATATTTTTGGACGTGATGTATTATCCTACGCCGAAAGAGAGTTGGTGACCATAGCCGTGCTCAGCAGTATTGTCGGCGTGGAGCCTATGCTGCAGGGGCATTTTAATATTTGCCTGAACGTAGGGGTTACACCTGATCAACTGCAACAATTCGTAACCATCATAGCAGCAACCATAGGCCAGAAAGAAGCAAAAGCGGCTCAGGCAGTATTGGGAGAAGTACTTAAAAACTACCGGTAGAAGGACATGCCAAATATTAATAAAAGATGAAGCAGATCCTTACATACAGCCTACCCTTCTTTATCGTTTTACTTATCTCGTGTAATGTGAAGCCGCAGGTTGAAACAGCGCAGGGGCAAGAATCAGAACTGATATTCCCGAAAGGGGAAAAAATCAGCAATAATAATTTTACAGGTATAGCCTGGCTAAACTCTTTGGTTACTCCCGATAGCATCAACCAGAATGCAGTAGGAAGCGTCACCTTCGAACCTGGCGCAAGGACGAACTGGCACTCTCATCCGGCCGGGCAAATTATATTGGCCCTGGAGGGAGAAGGGTATTACCAGGAAAAAGGACAACCAAAAGTAATTCTGCGTAAGGGAGATGTGAGGAAATGCCCGGCGGAGGTACCCCATTGGCATGGAGCAAGTGCAGATCGTGAATTCGTCCAGATCGCCATAACAGGGCGTGAAAGCGGCCCTACCGTATGGTTGGAGCCAGTGACCGATGAAGCATATAACAAGCAGTGAAATTGATAAATGTGTCTTTTCCTGCTATCTTAATATCAGACATACCTTAACTGAATCGCAATGGCAAAGATCAACCTGAATGTCAACGGAAAAAAGCAAGTGGTGGACGTTGATCCCAACACGCCGATGCTGTGGGTTTTACGCGACCACCTGAACCTGGTCGGAACCAAGTACGGCTGCGGCATCGCCCAATGCGGGGCCTGCACCATCCACCTCGGCGACGTGGCGGTGCGCTCCTGCCAGCTGCCCGTATCGGCGGTAGGCGACCAGGCGATCACCACCATCGAGGGGCTCTCTGAAAAGGGCGACCACCCGGTACAGCAGGCGTGGCTGGAGCACGATGTGGCGCAGTGCGGCTACTGCCAGGCCGGGCAAATCATGAGCGCCGCGGCCCTGCTGAAAGCTAATCCTACTCCCTCTGATGCCGAAATCGAATTGGGTATGAACGGCAATATCTGTCGCTGTGCCACTTATCTGCGTATTAAGGCGGCCATCAAGACAGCTGCTCAATCTTAATCAACTTAAACCTTCCCAGCACATGACACAGGTAAAAACATCGATGAACCGAAGGAAATTTTTAAAGGTTTCGGCCCTTGCCGGTGGCGGTATGATGCTCAGCTTTAGCTGGCTGGCAGGCTGTAAGCCTACTCCTGAAGAGGTGTCGAACCTCCCGAAGGCGTGGTTTGAGCTCAACAGCTACATCAAAATCGGAGACAACGGGTTGGTTACCCTGATGGCCCCCAACCCTGAATTTGGATCTAATGTCAAGACCTCCCTGCCGATGATGCTGGCCGAAGAGCTGGATATTGATTGGAAGAACGTCATTGTGGAGCAGGCTGATTTTTACCCGGAGCGGTTTGACCGCCAGTTTACCGGCGGCAGCCTGGCCATGCAGATGGCCTGGAAACCGCTGCGCACCGCTGGGGCCACCGCCCGGCACATGCTCGTTCAGGCAGCTTCAAAAGCCTGGCAGGTGCCTGCCGGTGAAATCACCACAAAAAACGGCGTATTGCACCACAAAGCAAGCGGCAAGGAAGCGGGTTATGGGGAGATTGCCTCTCAGGCAGCCGGACTCACGGTGCCAGAGGAGGTGCCTTTGAAGAAAGTGGGTGATTTCAAAATAATCGGCAACTCGAAAAGGAACGTGGAAGGGGCAAATATCGTGACTGGCAAACCATTGTTCACCCTGGATCACAAACAGGAGGGGATGCTGATTGCCATGATGGCCCATCCGCCGGCCTTCGGCCTGAAGGTGAAATCAGTAGAGGACAGTGCCGCCAAAGCGATGCCCGGCATCAGGGATGTGTTTGTCATCAAAACCTTGGCGGAGGATTACGTAAGAAACGGTTTCGACACGACCAGCTTCACGGAACTGGTGGTGGTGGTGGGCAATACCACCTGGGAGGTGATGAACGCCAAGAAGGCCTTAAAGGTAGAATGGGAAAAGACAGCCGACGCTACAGTTGCAGTGGCCGGCTGGGGCGGTAAACAACAATCCGTCATCATTCCCGCCGGTCTGGAGAGCACCGAAGGGCACCTGGCAAAGATGGCAGAAATGGCCAGGAAGCCCGGCAAAGTGCTCCGGAAAGACGGGGATCCGGAAGGAGTTTTTCAGCAGGCGGCCAAAGTGATAGAGCGAACGTATACGGCTCCCTTCCTGGCGCACAACTGCATGGAGCCGGTAAACTGCTTTGCCCATGTAACCGCAGAAAAAGCGGAAATTATTGCCCCCATCCAGGCACCGGAGTCTATTATGCAGGCCCTTTCTGCACGCCTGGGGATGCCAAAGGAAAAAATTCAAATCAGACTGGCCCGAATGGGAGGCGGCTTCGGCCAGCGGGCTTACGGTCACCATTTGGTGGAGGCGGCGGTCATTTCCCAGAAACTGAATGCCCCGGTCAAGCTGGTGTATACCCGTGAGGATGACATGACCTACGGCATATACCGGCCCACGTACACGGCCACTTACAAAGCGGCTCTGGATGAAAATAACAATATGATTGCCTACCAGGTGAAGGCAGGCGGTATACCGGAAAGCCCCCTTGGCTTTGCCCAAAACCGCTTTCCGGCCGGTGCTGTGGACAATTACCTGGCAGAGGAGTGGGTGCTGAACTCTAACATCACCATTGGGGCCTTCCGGGCGCCCCGCTCGAATTTCCTGGGAGCCGTGGAGCAGTCTTTCCTGGACGAGGTGGCGGAACTGGCGGGTAAGGACCCGATAGACTTCCGCCTGGATCTCCTGGAGCGCGCCAAAAGCAAGCCTGTTGGAGAGCAGAATGATTATAACCCGGACCGGTATGCCGGCGTGTTGAAACTGGTGAGAGACAAGGCCGATTGGAAAAGAAACAAGGACGGTGTTCACCGGGGCGTTTCGGCCTACTTCTGTCACAACACCTATGTTGCCCAGGTAATCGATCTGACCATGAAGGAAGACAAGCCCGTTGTGGAGAAAGTATATGCTGCCGTTGACTGCGGTGTGGTCGTAAACCCTGATGCGGCCACTAATATGGCGGAAGGAGGCATTATAGACGGGATCGGGAATGCCTTATTTGGTGAGATGACCTTTGAAGAGGGAGTCCCCCAGAAAAAAAACTTTGACACTTATCGCATGATCAGACACAGTGAGGCACCGAAAGCTATTGAGGTACATTTTGTAAAAAGTGAAGTGGATCCCACTGGCCTGGGTGAGCCGTTGTTCCCGCCTATTTTTGCGGCGTTGGCTAACGCCATATATAAAGCAACCGGCAGGCGGGAATATACCCAGCCCTTCCTGCAGGACAAACAGCCGCTGGTGTAAGGGCAACTATTCTCAGAAAGAAAACATATTCTATATGAAAAAGACTTTAATGGCCCTCACTTTAGCAGGCATTTTTACAGGCTGCGGAAACGGTGGCGAAAGTGCTGTAGATGCAGACAGCACTGCCGCTGTCAACAGCACCACGCCTCCTCCAACATCGGATACCACAGGTGCCGTAGGCGTGATGATGAGCGATACCTCTGTCACGGCAGCCGACAGTTTAGTTGCACCCGATAGTATAGAATAGCCGGTATACTTTTTACAAAAATTGAGTCAAAGCATAGGTGTAGGGTCATAAGCATAATTCTGAAACGAAACCTTGTATACCAGCGAAACAGCTACAAGATGTCTGACTGGGATATTCGTTTTAACAGGGTGAGCGGGTGGATCATGTATGAGTAACCATAGCTAAAAGGTACGCGTAGCGTCGGCCACAGCGACCCAAATAGCCGGCTTCTGAATAGCCTCAGCGTACCTGCTTTCCCGTTGCCCTGTTTGAACTCAGTTCTTATCGGCGCCTGATCCGCGCCGGAAGCCCGGAGTGGTAGTAGAGTGCTTTTACCAGATAGCCTAAAGCCTCTTGCCTATATGGCTTCATGCTTATGAATAAAAAGGAAATGCCATTTTCACTGTCACTATGGAAGGGGGTATATATAAGTTGGTATAAAAGCTCCGCTAGACTTCTACATCCAAAAATGTTGCTTGCTAAAAATGAAGTGTGGCATCTAAACGGTTATTCTGCCTTTTCATAAATTTTTCGGCAGGCGCACAGGCGTCATGATAAAATAAAAAGAAAAGAATTGCCTCTTTATTAGCATTATAACAATTATTTGCGGCTGTTGATTATAATATTTATATATGAGCAAGCAACACGCTTGTATGTATTATGAACGAGATGTAGCTTTGCCTTCAGATGGTAAAGCCATTCCTGAAATATCTTCTGTTTTTGTGTGTGCTGCTGTTGAGCGTGCACAGTCAAATCTATGCGCAATCGAGTCAGGAGTTTTCGCGCATTTCTCTGGCCAAAGTTTCGAATGGCTCAGAACTCGCCAGCTATGGCGCCATTCAAGCTGATCAACCCTTAAAAGTCAGATATTTTTCACCAAGTTCAGGGGATAGCTTCAAGCTAGAAGCCACGGACATCGAGGAGGAAGAGGATGAATTTGTTTCAATCCAAAAGTTTTTAGAGAGCAATAATTACTTAGCTGCTTCTCTTTACGCTCTTATCCTTGCCTTTTTTTTCCGTTACATCAAAAGAAGCTTACTTTTCTGTAAGCAAATCTCATATAACTCATCTCTCAGACGGTATCTCATATTCCAGGTATTCAGGATATGATATGAACCTTGGCTAGGTAGAAGCTTGCAATAATCACCACCTCATCCTGCAGCCGTGGGTTGGCAGATAGTGTCGAACCTGACGGTATAATCGCTAAAAGTTCTGTTTCGATACTCTTACGCCGCAATAATGTAAGGTCGCGAAACAAATCAACCTGTACGATGATATGGTGTTGTGGTCATCCCCTTGGTAAGTCCGCATAGGGGGAACTACGTTGTAAGTGCCTAACCTTCTTCTCCATTATTCTTTTATGGCAGCATCCATAACTTGGACCATATGGGTGCGCAGAAGCACTATGTGTGCACATCTCCTATAAAATACAATCAATCCTTATCATTTTAAAAACAAAATTATCAAGAAGACCATGAAGAGAGTTCTCATGCTCATGGGCTTGTGCGCCTTGTTGTGCAACACAAGCTGTGAGGCAAAAAAAGAAGAGAAGGAAGAGGCAACAGAATTTCTGGTAACCAGCCCGGTGCAAATGGACACCACGATCACAAAAGAGTACGTGAGCCAGATCCATTCCATCAGCCATATTGAACTCAGAGCCCAGGAAAGAGGCTACCTGCAGAACATCTTTGTAGATGAAGGTGAATTCGTGAAGAAAGGGCAGTTGTTATTTAAAATAATGCCCAAGCTATACGAAGCCGAGCTGCAGAAAGCGAAGGCGGAAGCCAGTTTTGCCCAAATTGAATACCAGAACACGAAGAGGCTGGCCGATAGCAACATCGTGGCACCAAGTGAACAGGCAATGGCTAGCGCCAAATACGATAAGGCTAAAGCTGAGTTAGCCTTAGCCCAGGTTCATCTGCAATTCACAGAGATACGAGCGCCTTTTGACGGGATCATCGGTCGCTTCCATGTAAGGCTTGGTAGCCTTGTAGAGGAAGGAGAACTGCTAACAGAGCTGTCAGACAACAACAAGATGTGGGTTTATTACAATGTTCCGGAAGCTGAGTACCTGGATTATGAGTCAAAGGCACATGCAGACAGCAAAGTTAACGTGAACCTGCTAATGGCCAACAACATGTTGTTTGAGTATCCGGGTGTGGTAGAAACCATCGAAGCCGACTTTGACAATGAAACAGGAAATATTGCGTTCAGAGCCACATTTCCTAACCCCAAAAGGCTGCTACGGCATGGCGAAACAGGCAATATCCTGATGAGCGTGCCGCTGAATAATGCGCTGATCATCCCTCAGAAGGCCACTTTTGAAGTCCTGGACAAAAAATATGTTTATGTGGTGGACAAAGACAATGTCCTAAGGTCAAGGGAAATCAGCATAGCAGCAGAGTTACCGCATATCTATGTTGTACAAGATGGATTGGCTAAAAGTGACAAGTTCCTGCTGGAAGGATTGCGCCTGGTACGGGAAAACGAAAAAATCCACTACAAATTCGTGGCGCCTGATTCTGTCATGTCTCAATTGGATTTATATGCGGAATAATCAACTATCCTAAAAAGCAGAAGACATGTTTAGTAAGTTTATACATCGACCCGTATTCGCCATCGTAATATCGGTCATGATTGTTTTTGTGGGGGTCTTGTCAATCAGACAGTTGCCGATTTCACAATTCCCTGAAATCGCCCCCACCACAGTGAATATTTTTATCGCCTATCCCGGATCCAGCGCAGATGTGCTGGTCAAGTCTACGCTGATTACACTGGAACAGGCTATTAATGGAGTGGAGGGGATGCGGTATTTAGCCACCGATGCAACCAGTGCCGGTGAGGCTACCCTTAGGATCATTTTTGAACCTGGCACCGATCCCAATGATGCGGTGATCCGGGTGAAAACCAGGGTGGACCAGGTAATGCCGCTCCTGCCTGAACTGGTGCAGCGGGAAGGGGTTGTGATTACCCCCATTCAGCCGAGTATGTTGATGTATGTCAACCTCTATTCTAAGAATGAGAGCATGGATGAAAAATTCCTGTTCAACTACGCCACCGTTAAAATGATCCCTGAAATACAACGGACCAAAGGGGTGGCCAGGGCACAAATACTCGGTAGCCGCAGATATGCCATGCGCATTTGGCTAAACCCTGACCGCATGCGGGCTTATAACCTATCTGTAAATGAAATAATGAAGGCTTTAGGGGAGCAAAGTATCATTGGACGCCCGGGCAGGTTGGGCCAAAGTTCAGGCATAGCCGCCCAGTCGCTTGAATATGTGCTTACCTATAAGGGAAGATACAGCGAACCGAAGGAGTACGAAAATATTATCATCCGGGCCAATGCAGAAGGCGAAAGCATACACCTGAGCGATGTAGCCACAGTCGAGTTAGGGAGTGAATTCTTTGACATTTATTCCAACTTGGATGGCCATCCTTCGGCTGCCATTGTGTTGAAGCAAAACTATGGCAGCAATGCCAGTGATGTAATTGCTGAAGTAAAAGCCAAGCTCGAAGAAATGAAAGCGAACTTCCCCCCGGGAGTGGACTATAAAATCAGCTATGACGTTTCCCAGTTCCTGGACGCTTCCATTGAGCAAGTGATTCATACCCTAAGAGACGCCTTCATATTGGTTGCCATCGTTGTTTTTATATTCCTCGGTGACTGGCGCTCTACCCTGATACCGATCCTGGCGGTTCCGGTATCCTTGATCGGGGCGTTTTTTGTCATTCAGTTTTTTGGGCTTTCCATCAACCTGGTGACTCTCTTTGCCCTTGTCCTGGCAATTGGCATTGTGGTGGATGACGCAATCGTAGTGGTGGAGGCCGTTCATGCCAAGATTGAGGATAAGCCATATCTGTCGCCCTATAAAGCTGTACAGGAAGTACTCGGGGAGATAAGCGGCGCTATCATCGCCATTACGGCTGTGATGGTGTCAGTATTTCTTCCAATCTCGTTCATGTCAGGTCCGGTTGGTACTTTTTACCGGCAGTTCTCCGTTACCATGGCCAGTTCCATCGTGATTTCGGCTGTGATCGCCCTTACGCTCACACCAGTATTATGTGCCATGTTACTGAAAAACAATCATGGTAAAAAAAGGAAGAGAAACCTGCTTACCAGATCGCTCGACAGCTTTAACAGCGGGTTTGACAAACTAACGGGTAAATATGTAGGCTTGCTCAAGTCAATCGTCAGCAGAAGGTGGCTCACGTGGGGTATATTACTGGCATTTGGCGCAGGCATAGTCTACGAAAACCAGATTTTGCCGGCAGGCTTTATTCCCAATGAAGACCAAGGGACAATTTATGCCATAATCCAAACTCCCCCGGGCTCTACTTTGGAAAGAACCAACCAGGTATCACAAAGGCTTCAGAAAATCTGTGAGAAAATCGAAGGGGTGGAATCGGTGTCTTCTCTGGCAGGGTATGAGATTATGACCGAAGGAAGGGGATCTAATGCCGGCACATGCCTGATCAACCTGAAAAGTTGGTCGGAGCGCGAACACACAGTGAAAGAAATCATGGAAGAGCTGGAGGAGAAGTCAAAGGGCCTTGGGGCCGTTGTAGAGTTCTTTGAACCACCGGCCATCCCGGGGTTTGGCTCTTCAGGGGGCTTTTCGATGCGTTTGCTGGACAAAACCACTGATACCGACTACCAGGAGTTCGACAGAATAAACCAGCAGTTTATGGATAACTTGCGCAAGCGAAATGAGCTTTCGGGGTTATTCACCTTTTTCGCAGCCAACTATCCGCAATATGAGCTGGAGATAGACAATAATCTGGCGATGCAGAAGGGCGTGTCTATCGGAGAAGCGATGGAAAACCTGAACATTTTAATAGGAAGCACCTATGAACAAGGCTTCATTAAGTTTGGTCAGTTTTTCAAAGTCTATGTGCAGTCCGATCCCCGGTTCAGGAGGCTTCCGTCTGATGTTCTGAAGCTTTATGTCAAGAACGATCAGGGCGAAATGGCGCCTTACTCCGCGTTCATGAAGCTTAAGAAAACGCAGGGGCCAAACGAAGTGATGCGTTTCAATATGTACAATTCTGCGGCCATCCAGGGGCTTCCGGCCAAAGGCTATACTACTGCAGACGCCATTCAGGCTGTACAAGAAGTTGCAAAGGAAACACTGCCACAAGGATATGACATCGCCTGGGAAGGCCTTTCATATGACGAAGCAGGCAGGGGGAATGAGGCGCTGTATGTGTTCCTGGTGGTGCTGATGTTTGTCTACTTCGTGTTGGCGGCACAGTACGAGAGCTTTATTATTCCGTTGGCAGTAGTCTTCTCGCTGCCGGTTGGGGTGTTTGGTTCATTCGCGACACTGAAGCTAATGGGACTGGAAAATGATATCTATGCCCAGATAGGACTCATAATGTTGGTTGGTCTGCTGGGCAAGAATGCCGTGCTGATCGTAGAGTTTGCCGTCCAGAAGCGTCTGGAAGGGGCTTCTATACTGGATGCCGCCATTGAAGGTGCCAGGGTGCGCTTCCGTCCCATCTTGATGACATCATTTGCCTTTATCGCCGGACTGATACCGTTGATCATTGCAACCGGTGCAGGGGCCATCGGTAACCGCACAATTGGTGCATCTGCCCTAGGCGGTATGTTATTCGGAACGATTTTCGGCGTCATCATCGTGCCCGGACTGTATTACATATTCGCTCATTTGGCAGATGGCCGCCACCTGATCAAAGATGAACATGAAACTCCTTTAACTGAAGATTATGTCCACCATGTTTAAAAGAATCATATATAAATGCGTAGGAGTAGCCTGCATGTCGTTTGCCTTTACGGCATGTGTCACCCCATCTGTAGTAGAAAGAACAGCGATCACGTCGGTACCTGCGAGTTACGGCAACTCGCAGGATACAACAAACACGGCAAAGGTTAACTGGAAGGATTTCTTCACCGATACCAATCTGACCGCCCTTATTGATACGGCCCTGCAGAACAACCAGGAGCTGAATATCACTTTACAGGAAATAGAGATTTCCAGAAACGAAGTGAGGGCCCGGAAGGGGGAGTACCTGCCAACCATTGGCCTGAGAAGTGGGGCTGGACTAGACAAGGTGGCGCGATACACCAACATAGGAGCGATGGAGGCGACCACCGACATCAAACCGGAAAGAGAAATGCCGGAGCCGCTGCCTGACTTTTTGGTGGGGGCCTATGCTACCTGGGAGGTGGATATATGGCATAAGCTGCGCAACGCGAAAAAGGCGGCTGTAAGCAGGTACCTGTCTTCTGTGGAAGGGAAAAATTTCATGGTTACGAACCTTATTGCCGAAATCGCTGATTCCTACTTCGAACTGCTGGCGCTCGATAATCAATTGGCGATCGTAAACCAGAACATCGAGATCCAAAGCAATGCCCTGAGAATTGTAAAACTTCAGAAGCAAGCTGCCAGGGTAACGGAGTTGGCAGTCCGCAGATTCCAGGCACAGGTGCTCCACACGCAAAGCCTGCAATATGACATTCAGCAAAAGATAACGGAAACCGAGAACAGGATTAACTTCCTTGTGGGCAGGTACCCGCAGCCAATAATAAGGAATGACCAGGCTTTTGAGACCTTTGCACCTGCAACCATACATGCCGGTATGCCGGCGCAGTTATTAGGCAACCGCCCTGACATCAAGCAGGCCGAACTGGAACTGGCTGCTGCCAAACTGGATGTGAGCGTGGCAAAGGCAAGGTTTTATCCCTCACTGGGTATTTCCACTGGTATAGGATATCAGGCATTTGATCCAGGGTTTTTGCTGAAACCCGAGTCACTGCTATTTTCCCTCGCCGGGGACTTAGCGGCACCTTTGGTTAACAGGAATGCGATTAAGGCAACCTATTATAGTGCCAGCGCACTGCAGATACAGGCCGTTTACAACTATGAACAAACCATTCTAAACGCTTACGTCGAGGTGGCTAATCAGCTGGCAAAGATCAGCAACCTGGAAAAAAGCTACGAACTGAAAGCGAAGGAAGTGGAGGCCCTTACCCAGTCGATCGATATTTCGAACGACCTCTTCGCCTCCGCAAGGGCCGACTACATGGAAGTGCTGCTGACCCAGCGTGAAGCCCTGGAGTCGAAATTTGAACTTATTGAAACCAAAAAAGAGCAAATAGCCGCCTATATAGACATGTATCAGGCTTTAGGCGGCGGTTGGAATTAATCAGCTGTCAGCCTGTTTACCAGTTGCCGTTATACCTCTTTCCTATAATTAAAAAGCCGTTTTACTTATTTGTAAAACGGCTTTTTTGTGTGAGAAAGGGACGATAAATCAGGTTCTAAATGATATAATGCCTCACCTTCTTCACATGTTTAAAGGTTATAGCATAGCCATTTGCTCTACACCTCTACTTTCTGGCCCTATATAAGCCCTACTTTCCTTCTACATTGATTGCTGTACTGCGGATACACTCTCTGCTATTATATAGATCGTAGGTAGCGTTGGTTCTCGGTATGAATTGGAGATAAAATTTGAATTAACTAAGTAATTTTTGAATAAAAGGTGATAAATATCATATATAAATATGATTTCTATCTCTGACTTATCATGAGCCTATCCAGTGGTTAAAGCGTACTTTATGATATAAATCAAAGAAGTATTTGAATAATATATAACTGTGCTAATCCTTATTAAAATGAAAAATGTGAAAAGGTTTTTTCTGATGAAGGCTCCTTTGCTCGTCGCAGGATTTTTCTTACTATCCTGTGAAAAGGAAATTCAGGAATTGGACAACTTAAAAGTAAGTGCCTCCAAGGAAGCTAAGGGAGGTGGCAGTACTGTCGCCCGGAACCTGCTCTATCTACCCGCTGAAGTTAAACCTACTGCATTATCTATCACTGCAGCTCCCATAACTGTAAACCTGGGAGGTGGCAATAATGCTCAGGTTTGGGCTTATAACCAAAGCTTTCCAGGCCCAACCATAAGAGCAAATCGGGGAGACAATGCCACTATTACGTTTCAGAACCAGTTACCGGAGCACAGCATCATTCATTGGCACGGCTTAGTAGTCAGTACAGAAAACGATGGGCAGCCCCAACAGGCTATACAGACAGGTGAGACCTACGACTATAATTTTTCTATAAATCAGCGCGCGGCTTTCAACTGGTATCACCCCCATCCGCACATGATGACAGGTGAGCAGGTATATAACGGACTGGCAGGCGGGTTTATAGTGAATGACAGCGAAGAATCCGCCAAAAACCTTCCTTCTGGGAAGTATGAGGTTCCCTTGGTCATCCGCGACGCAACGTTCAGTAAAAGTGGGGATATGCTCTACAAGCCTACTTCAGGCGGATTTTTTGGGCAAATAGCTTTGGTAAACGGCACCAAGGATCCTTACCTGGATGTGGATAGAGCTGTTTACCGGTTCAGAATTCTGAACGGAGCTAACTCCAGGGTATTTGGGCTTGCGCTGTCGAATGGAGCCAGTATGCATCTGATTGGTAACGATGGGGGCCTTCTTCCCTTATCTTCAGATCAGGCACGAATTGATATGGGAAACGGAGAAAGAACAGATGTGCTGATCGATTTCCGCAACTACCCTGCCGGCTCCAAAATAATGCTGCGCGATCTAAGAGCAGGGTGGGATATACTTGAATTCAGGGTAGGCAATACGGAGCAGAAGCCTTTCTATGCAACCTTACCACTTACTTCTGCAGTGGAGCCTTTGCCTGCTGCAGTTAAAACCAGGACCTTTAGTTTTGATGGCATGACTAAGATCAATGGGAATCTTTATGATGTAAACCGCATCGATTGGACCGTGAAAAAAGGTGATACGGAGTTGTGGGTGTTCAAGACAAATGGTAATGCCCCTCACCCCGTACACATACATGGCGCCTCATTCCAGGTAGTGTCACGTTCTGGTGGTAGAGGCAAGTTGTTTGCATGGGAAGCAGGCTGGAAAGATACCGTTCTGCTCGAAGACAGGGAAACAGTAACGGTGCGCATCCGCTTCGATAGCTTTACAGGCAGGTACGTGATGCACTGCCATAAACTGGAGCATGAAGACATGGGGATGATGGCAAATTTTGAAGTAGTGCAGTAAAGGAAAAGTATAATTACTGAAAATAATACTGTCATAAATGAGCAAACTTTGATAATAAGCTTTTTAAAGGAAAAACAGCTATTGTAGCAAATTATTGGCGCTATTTTTTTGATCATCGGCTTTTACCAGAATGATAGGCCAAATCGCTCCATAGACGGGACAGGTGCTCCTGTGCTTAACAAAGTGAGTTATATCTCCTGTGCCTTTAATAGGGTAGAAGTGAAGCAGAAGCTCAGCGCTACAAATAATAGAATAATGGATTCCTACTCATAATCCTGGATTAGTTGGGTACTGATATAAAGGCATGGACAATGTGTATTTCTACCTGACTTATTATTTACTACTAGCCTTAAAGCTGAAGTGTTTCACCAAGACCAAAGAACAGGTACTTGTCACCGAAAACCTGCTTAAAAACTGAAAAGCCCATGTGCCCAGTGCAGTGAGCAGGAGCCACGCTTTTAACAGCATAATCTCCTTGCATACGCTTGGCCAGCCCTTCTATGTAGGCACGGTCGTAGGGTATCAGGTGAAAGCCTCCCGTCACCAGGTGAATGTTTTCTTTGCGTAATTTCAGAGTTTCCTGGATGATGGTTTCAAGGGTGGAGTGTGAGCATCCAGCGATGATGATTTGCCCTTTGGGTGTAGAAAAAGAGGCAGACAACTCAGGCAAGCCAATAAATTGGGGATTGCTTTCATGTGGCGGGTATTTGATGAAGGTGCCCATAAGTTGAGATGTAGTAGGAATAATTGTCAGGCCCGGCAGCACTTCTTCAGCTTTCGTTAAATACGTGACATTACCTTTCCAAAACCTGCCGGTTTATACAGTCATCATGCCTTCTACCACCCTCTCTCCGCGAAAATACTGCTCATCTTTTGTGAGTGTTTTTGCAACGGCTGGTTCAACTTCACGGAAAGGAAATTTAACAGGAGCGCCCAGCGAGAAAAAGTCGTTTGGAAGGTAAATTTTTATGTTTGGGTGAAGGCTAAACAAATAATCCAAACCACCCATATGGTCATAATGACCGTGTGATAAAATAGCAATATCTATTGTATTGGGATCAATATGAAGACTTTTGAGATTTGCCGAAAAATTTCAGCATTAGTGCCTGCGTCAAATAATATTGTCTTCCCCTTATACTCGATCAGGCAGGAGAAACCAAAGTCCTGTTTTAGCCCTGCCATTTCTGCACCAAAGGCATCATACAGATTGATAAGTTTTATAGTAGTTGAATTGGTGTTTGGTTGAGCAATAGCTGTGATACTAAGTGTGATCGCTACAAACATCAAAAAGGCAAGCAGCATGTTGCTGTATGTCCTCATCTTACTTTATTAGTATAGTACTGCTTTAACTTAACAGACATGATGGTATTACGTAACTATCTGTAAATATGCAAGATTAAATATTTTGATTTATTGAATAGATTAGAAGCCTACAGGAGTATCCAGAATTATATAGTTTACAGTACTTGCTTAGAAAGTAACCGAAGTGGGTAAATTAGCGAAGCATATCTTCATAAATTTAGGGGCTTTGGATAATAATTTACTGGTAGGAGAGTGGCAATAAACACCTTCTTCTACAATAGCAAGTGGCTTCATGGCTAACTCAAGAGCTGATATGCAGCTCGCATTGAGTTATTTGCCTCCTCCCTTATTAGCCTTGCCCACAGAGAAAGACCTACGGCAGAAAATTTCACTACTTGTAGCATAGAGACAGCTTTATAGTTAACGTTAATGAGTACAATCGGGCAATAGCTTAAACAATCAGGGAGTTTAGGGAGGCATATGATAAAATTTTAAGACTCAATTGTTTGACATGTGCATAATTATTCTTACGTTTAAAAGTGTACTTCATACAATTATCTGCAGGGTGTAACCGCTGCTTCATGAGGCTGATGGTTCCTGCCTCAGCGGAATACCCGCAGATGCCTAAGAGGAGCAGCACAACACGCCAGCCCGACTGTGTGAGTAGAAGTGGAGGGAACGGATGCTTGGCAGCTCGTTAGAGCCAGAAAATGCACGACTGTCAGGTAAAGCCTTGTATTTGATTATTGATTTTCAATAATGAATGGTAGTAAAACCTTTGAAATGCTTTAACCAATATATATTCAAACTTCCACCAATCAATCACCTCTCCATGACTTATAAACTTATGAAATTGGCTAAACCGCTCATTATGGCCGCCTTGCTTATCTCTGCTGCATCAGCTACGGCGCAGGACGGCACCATCTATCCACTCAAAGCCCCTTCAGAGCCAAAGGCTATTCCGCTCGGCACGGGCGGCGTAGAAGGACAGCCCGCCCCCGAAACCTGGTTCCGCCAGTGGGGCGACCCAATGGCGCGGAACATCTCCACTGCCACACTTACCCCCTTCCTGCCTAAGCCGGGCAAGGCGAATGGCGCAGCCGTGATTGTGGCTCCCGGCGGTGGTTTCAGGTGGCTCTCGATGGGCAACGAGGGCTGGGAAGTCGCACAGGCACTTGCTGATCAAGGAATCGCCGCCTTTGTGCTCAAGTACCGGCTCCACCCCACTCCAGAGTCGCTCGACGAGTTTACAGCATGGATGAATCGACCCCGCCCGGCCACAGCGTCCTCCGACACTGCGCAAGGTGCAACACCGCCGAGTCCGCCGCAACAAGACCTGTCTAACCAGCTTGAGGACGCCGAGGCCGCTTACGCTATGATTCTCAAGCGGGCCAAGGAGTGGGGTGTCGACACTAACAGAATAGGCATGATCGGCTTCTCGGCCGGTGCTGGCCTCACAATGCACTCCACACTTAACTCTAAGACCATGAAGCTTGCCTTTATCGGTCCGATTTATGGCGGTATGGGCCCGGTGGAGGTGCCGAAAAACGCTCCGCCCATGTTCAATGTCATCGCCACCGATGATTTTCTCTTCCGCGGTCAGTTCGGTGTGATTGACTCCTGGTACAAAGCGGGCATCCCTGTCGAGTTCCACCTCTACCAGAACGGCGGCCACGGTTTCGGCCTTGGAAATCCCGACCGAACCAGTAACCGCTGGTTCGATGCCTTCATGCACTGGCTGGATGTCAACGACTTTCTCACGGCCAAGTCCGGGAAGTAATTAGAACTCACTTGATCAACGATATAGCTGTAAGTTGCTAAAAACTTAGACGGATATAAGTACACGCAATGAATCATCCTGTTGCATTGATATGAAATAGCCTCAAACGCCTTACTTTATATTTATCAGACCGGTACTTGTTTAACTTAAAGTAGCTTATAGGCAATATACAGAGAGGCCCTTCGGAATGAGGGGCCTCTCTGTATTATAATATAAAGCACACCTAAACAGCTGTTCCTATATGGGCACACGCTCACTGACTCATAGAACCGGGAGAGCGGCAGACTTCAAGGCCTTATACCAATATTAACTGCTTGGTGCGCCTTCAGCAATATAGGGAAAAAGCGTTAGTTGTTTTACGGCTTGAGGTTGTTGCATGTATTTTCTGACCATGCTTTCGAGCCATTGTTCGATCTGCCCTATATCGGTGAAAACCTGATTAGCCGTCCATTTCCGAAGTTCTTCAAAGAAGCGCTCCACCGGGTTGAGCTCCGGGCAGCCGCTGCCAGTCCAGCCCATGCTGCCCCCAAACCTGGGCCGTGTGGGCGGCCGCTCCGTCCCCGATGAGCAGCGCGGGGCCTGTGCCCTTTTCCTGGAGATGCAGCGCAAGCTGCTCGAGGAACACCTGAAAACCGGCTTTGTCCAGGCGCGGCGGCCGCATGGCGAACACATCCCCTGTGAAGGGGCAAAGCGCCACGTACAGGTAAGCCCACTCATAACCCAGCCTCACCGGGCAGCGGGGCCGGCGGCCCGGTGAGGCTGGGTTATGAGTGGGTGCGGGTGCCGTAGCGCATCTCGTCGGTGAAGTAAGTGGCAGTGCCGTAGGGAGCGGCCAGGCGCGCGAAGTTCTTTCAAAAGCCGCCTCCCCTGCCTCATCCTTTCGCACGTTCACCGGCCGGCCTGTCTTGAGCTTGACCTTCAGGCGCGTGAGCAGGCAGCTCAGGCCGGGCTGTGAGTAGGTGACGCCCATCTCGGCCTGCAGCCAGGCAGGCAGCTGCCGCTGGGTAGAGATATCATCCTGGTCCAGGCGCTGGAGCAGCCGCGCCTGCTGACAGCTGTCGAGCTTGGCCCAGCTGCCCTTGTGGTGGGTTTGCAGCAGCGAGTCGAGCCCCTGATCGCGGCACTGTTTCCACAGCAGCTGGCTCTTGCGCCGCTTCAGGCCCACCAGTTCCCCGGCCTGCCGCTGGGTCTGGGCCTTGCCTTCTTTAAGCAGGCGGATAAAGCGTACCCGGTCCCGAATAAGGGCCCGCTGCTGCTGCTCTATGCGCAGCAGCTCAGAGACTTCTTCTCTGACAAGTGCTGGATAATCTATACGTGCCATGCTCCTAAGACAAGGCAGGCGTACAAATCATGCAATTGTGGTATAACATAGCAGGAAATAGTAGTTCAGATTACTAACTATAGTTCATACACTATAACCCACTTGTTTTAACCAGCTTTATTATGTTTTTATATATAGATAGGAGAGACGGTACAAGCCCGGTTATACTTATTCCACACGTTCTGTTTCTTTGGCAGGTTTCTCGCCCAGGAACTCTACCCATGCCTTTTTGATGCACGGATAATGTTTGGATGCTTCCACCAGGTTCATAAAAGCTATCAGATTATCTTCAAACCGTTTGGCCAGTGTTTCATTTTTCAGGGTGCCATCTTCCTTAAAAGCTTCGTGGGCCGTAGCCAGTGAGAACATATCCGGATAAACCCTGGTGCCCAGGTGCTCAAACGGCACACGCAAGGCCCAAAGCCCCCGGTTGCCGCCGGCCATAGACGGGGAAGCTGACATGAGCAAGGCATGGTGCTGGTGGAATGGCTGCGGACGAAAGCGGGATGTCCAGTCTATTACATTCTTCAGATAGCCGGGCATGGATCCGTTATATTCCGGCGACGAGATAATAAAAGCATCGTTTGCTAATATCTTTTTCCGCAGCGCTTCAGCCCCATCAGGGTGGTAATTGTCAATTTCCAGGTCTTGGTTAAATGTAGGGCAGTCAAATTCCGCCATGTCGGCAAAGTCTACGGTGCCGCCATTTTTTTCAATAACCTTGACGGCCAGTTTTGCCAGTTTTGTGTTAAGCGAACCCTTTCGTAGCGATGCCGAAAAGACCAAAAAGCTTGTCTGGCCTCTACCCGTATTCTTTAGTTGCTTTTCCATCAGGACACGTTTCAAAAATATTGATTATCAAAACAATAGTATTCGTACGGATGTCAAGCACTTAAAGGCAAATTTTCAGAACAGGAATATCCCTGTTTACTTACTGTTCGCGTATTGAAGAAATTAACAGACCTAAAAAACAATCAGTATGAAAATTGGAATAACCGGGGCCACAGGACAGCTTGGCCGACTTATAGTTGAAAAATTGAAAGCAAAAACTGGGGCAGACAATTTGGTAGCGCTTGTCCGGTCGCCGGAGAAAGCCTCCGAACTGGGTATAGAAGCCCGGGAGGCTGACTATGACTCGCCTGAGACCTTAGAACACGCTTTGCAGGGTATAAATACGCTGTTGTTGATTTCGGGGAGCGAAGTTGGAAAGCGGGCAAAGCAACATCAGCATGTGATTGATGCGGCAAAAAAGGCGGGCGTGAAACGAATTGTTTACACAAGCCTGCTGCATGCCGATACTTCTTCGCTTAGCCTGGCAGAAGAACATCTTGCTACAGAAAAAGCCCTTAAAGATTCCGGTATCCCGCATACTCTTCTGCGAAACGGTTGGTACACCGAGAACTATACCAACTCCATTCCGGGCGCACTGGCTGGCGGGGCATTTATTGGCAGCGCAGGGGAGGGTAAGATCTCATCGGCCACCCGTGCCGACTTTGCCGATGCGGCAGTTGCCGTGCTGACCAGTGAAGGGCACGATGGGAAAGTATATGAGTTGGCCGGAGATGAAACTTACACCCTGATCGAACTGGCTTCGGAGATCTCCAGGCAATCCGGAAGAGACATCCCTTACAAGAACTTGCCGGAGGCAGATTATGCAGCAGCTCTGACCAGCTTTGGCTTGCCTGATGGTTTAGCAAAGGCAATTGCAGGTTGGGACGTTTCGGTGTCGCGGGACGATGTGTACGATGACAGCCGCCAACTCTCCAAACTGATCGGCAGGCCCACTACACCATTAAAGGTTGCTGTGAGCGATGCCTTAAAGAATGCCCAGAAGGCGCAGTAAATTTGCTTGGATGCACCGAAATGGTGCGCCGTATAAAATAAGTATGACAAGCTGGCTACGCCTGTAGCCAGTTTACCACATCTGCAACCACCTGACTGTTTAGCTGGTGCCCCATGTCTTCTTCGTGGTAGGTAAGCTGCACCCCTTTATCCTCCAGGTACGCCTTTGCTTCGCGGGCATAATGCACGGGCAGCATGTTATCCTGCGTGCCATGCGAGATAAAGACCTTCAGTTGCTGTAAAGCTGCATTTTGCTGCACCAAAGGCCTGATCTCCTGCAGTATTCTTCCGCTGAATGCAAGTATGCCAGCTACCAGTTCCGGGTGCTTCAGACCGATACTATAACTCATGATGGCGCCCTGGCTAAAGCCACCCAGGTATACTTCGTCCAGGTTATACTTTGCCTTTACCTGCTCTACAAACAGCTGAATAGTTTCCCTGCTCTGCGCCTCCTGGGTCGGGTTTATAGTTGGCTTGCCCGTACTAAAATCTACTTCGTACCAGGCATAGCGTCCATTGCCCAGCACAATCGGACCACGCGGTGAGATCACTGTCACGTCGGCCGGGAAGTGAGTAGCCAACTGGAAAAGGTCCTGCTCGTTGCTGCCAACGCCATGCAGCAGAATCACTGCTTTTGCATGCGTAGTGGTACTGCTGGCCGGGCGTACCAGGTACTGCAATGCCAGGTCGTTTTCAAGTTTGTTCATAGTTGATTCTATAGTTGCCATAGTTCAGTTGTTTAATCAGTTAAAAAAGGATGAGCTGTTTACCCGATCATCACCGATGTCATGGTCAGTGAGCCGCCTACTACTTTGTCGTTAAAGATGGAGACATCATCCTTGCTTCCTTTTAAACCTAAAGTATAAAGCAGTGGCCAGTAGTGCTCCGGGGTAGGTATGGCCAGCATGGCTTCCTTGCCCAATTGCTCATACTTGATCAGCTTATCGTGCTGGCCGTTGCGGATCAGGTCTTTAAATGTGTTGTTGATCTGCACCGCCCAGTCAAAGCCGAATTCGTTCTCGTTCAGTTTGTCCCAGGCGACCATGCGCAGGTTGTGCACCATGTTGCCGCTGCCCATGATCAGCACACCTTTTTTGCGGAGAGCTGCCAGTTCATTTGCCAGGTCGTAGTGGTACTGCGGGCCTTTGGTATAATCTATACTTAGCTGCAGTACCGGTATGTTGGCCTGCGGGTACATGTGCCGGATTATGGTCCAGGCGCCATGGTCAAGGCCCCAGTCGTGGTCCATTTCCACCTGCGTAGATTTGATGATGGAGGCGGTTTCCTTCGCAATCTCCGCACTGCCCGTTGCTTTGTACTGCACATCAAACAACTCCTGCGGAAAGCCACCGAAATCGTGTATCGTTTGCGGGAAATCCATGGCCGTAATGCGGGTGCCTTTGCTCAGCCAATGCGCTGAAACGACAAGCACTGCCTTCGGTGTCGGGATCTCTTTGGCTAACTTTGCCCATTTCTGGCTGAATTCGTTGTCTAAAATACCGTTCATAGGCGAACCGTGGCCTATAAAGAGAACGGGCATCTGCTGCTCCTGCTCTCCCAGGCTGTCTGTAAATCTATTAAAAGCGGTTAGTGTGGTCATGCCTGCTACTCCTGTTAAAAGTGTTTTGATAAACTGTTTCCGTTGCATAACAGCTGTTTAAATAAGAGTTGCTTCCGGGATAATGTAATCCCGGAAGCACCCATTGGTCATTTTACTGTATTGAAAGCTTTCTTTCGTATCGCGCACAGAGTACCTTCTGCAGTACCAGGTAATCCAGGGAGTACCTGCCGCTGCCTGTGAGCAACAGTACGATGTAAGGCATCAGGTATAGTAGTCCTATCTCCTGCTTGGCAAACGGGTCGGCGCCGTGCACCACAAATACTGCCACCAGCATCGTGATGATAAGCGGGATAGCTGCCAGTCTTGTGCCCAGCCCTACCAGGATCAACAAGGAGCAAAGCACTTCAGCGAATACCGCCAGGGCAAGCGACACATTAGCGCTAAGGCCTAACACAGCCGGAAACTGAACCGGGGCATCTGCCAGCAGCATTCCCAGTTTCGGCAGGCCATGCACAAGCATTAAGGCTGCAATGCCTACCCGGGTTATCAGCAGCGCCACATCAATGCTGTTGGCGCTCTGGTACACGTTTATGAGCTTTTTCATTGCTGATCTATACTTTTAAGGATTACTGGATAAACTCGCCGTCCGCTTTGATGCGCACTTCGTCGCTGATCATCGGGGCCGGGAAGCCGCTGCCAAAGTTAAAGTCAGAGCGCTTAATGGTGCCTGTTACCTGGAAGCCCGCTGTCTGCTTTTTGCTCATCGGGTTTTCAACCGTGCCGTTGTATACCATGTCCAGGGTTACCGGCTTTGTTGCGCCAGCCAGGGTCAGGTTACCGATAACCTTATACTTGTCTTTGCCAGCCTTCTTCACCGATGTGCTTTTGAAGTGCATGGTCGGGTATTTCTCGGCGTTAAAGAAGTCCGGGCTCTTCAGGTGCTTGTCTCTGTCGTCTACCCTTGTATCTATTGAAGCAGTTTTGGCTGTCAGTTCTACCACCGCATCGCTGAAATCAGGTTTTGTGGACGTGATGGTGGCGTCAAAATCATTGAACGTGCCCGATACATCGGCAATACCCAGGTGTTTTACCGTGAAGCCAAGCTGCGAGTGTGCGTCGTCGTTTGTCCAGACAGCATTCAGGGTTGTGAAAGCTGTCAGGGAGAAAAATGCGAATAGAATTACTGATAATCGTTTCATAAAATTTCTAATTTAAAATGGTGTTTATATAGTTTAAAATGGAGGATGTATTATTGATGCAGGATCTTCCAGCCTGCGAGCCAGTTATAGTTGTATTTCATGTTCAGCTGGATAAGGAGCAACTGCATGCGCTCCAGCGTTCCGCTCACGGCCAGGTCTCCGGCAACTATAGGATTGAATCCTGCGGTGCTTACCAGCTCCGAAACTGTTTGCACAGCTTCTTTGTCATCTCCGGCAACAAAAGCGTCTGCCTGCTTGCCAGCTATAGTTGGTGTTGAGAAATCGGCGGCAAACGTGGTGTTAAATGCTTTGACCACTTTAGAGTTGGACAGCAGCTTTTGCAGTTCTTCGGCGGCACTTGTGTCCGGTGCGGTTACCAGCCCGTTATAAGTGTCGTTCAGCGGGTTGGCAATGCTGATCACGATCTTCTGGTTGGCTACTTCCTTTATCTTCTCGGCTACTTCTTGCTCGGCCCCATGAGGCACTGCCGCAATGATAATGTCGGCCTCCCAGCTTGCTTCGCGGGTGCAATCAACAGCTTCTACTTCGGCAGCAGGATTACTGCTTTTTATTTCATCTGCCACTGCCTGAACTTTATCCAATTCGTTGGCGCAGAGCAGTAATCTATAGTTGCCCTTTGACAGGCTTTTAGATATGGCAGAGCCCATGTTTCCGGAGGCTCCTATAATCGCTATGGTTTGTATCGTCTTCATAATCTTCTAATTTGTTGACAATACAAAGGTACGGCAGCGCAAGGCCTCGCTGCATTGAGGCCGGTCAAGAAAAAGCATTGATCCAAATCAATGCTTTTAAGGAAGTATGAGGCTGGTTATTTGGAGGAGATCCTTTTGCGGATGCGGCTCAGGGTTTCGGGGGTAAGGCCCATATAAGAGGCGATCATGTGCTGAGGAACGCGCTGCGCGATGTGCGGGTAAAGGTTGATGAAATCCTGGTAGCGCTCCTCCACGGAGGCACTTATAATGGAAGTTAGCCGGCGTTGCATGGCCAGGTAAGCGCCTGTCATGTTCAGCCGGGTGAAGGTTTCATACTTCGGCATCGTCTGCAGCAGTTCTTCGTGGGCCGATTTGCTGATGATCACCAGTTCTGAATCTTCTATGGCGTCTATGTTATAGGTAGCGGGCTCTCCCGTCAGGAAACTATAAAGGTCAGAGATCAGCCAGCCTTCCAGACCGAACTGAATGATGCGCTCATTGTTATTCTCATCTATAGAGTAGGCGCGCAGGGCACCGTTCTCTACAAAAGCAATTACTTTACAAACATCGCCTTCCTGCAACAGGTACTGTTTCTTCCGGAGCTTCTTAAAGGTGAGGTACTTCTTTATCTGTTCCTGTTCCGCTTCGGTAAGCGCCACTTTGCTGTTTAAGTTCTGGAAGAATAGATCGTACATCATAACTATAGTATGGTCAGCTTTCGGTATTGGAGAGCAAGCTGCGCTTTACGTCGGTTCTGTTTCTGCAACCAAGTTACATATTATACTCCACCCGTTCTCTTTCCTACGCAGGTTTTTATACTGAATATTCAAACTACACAACTCCACCCACGGCAGGCCTCTGCTATAGTTCTTTTTTATTTGCTGGTGTGGTTCTGTTTCTGGAGATGCCCATCTATAGTTTGACGTGCGACTTAGATCCTGAAACGGTTGACAGTAAAGTATAGGGTTGATTTACGCCGGTTATGAGATGATGATAAAGCCATATACCAAATTTAATACCTATCAAATTGATTACCAGCGTATAGTTATTCAGGGAAGTAGCATACTTGATAAAAGGACTAAACAAGCACACAGAGCATGAATCAACTAAAAGGAGTACACCATGTAACCGCTATCGCCAGCAGCGCTGAAAAGATATACGAATTTTTTACTGATATACTGGGCATGCGGCTCGTGAAGAAAACGGTGAACCAGGATGATATACAGACCTACCATCTGTTCTTCGCCGATGACAAGGGCAGTGCCGGAACCGATATGACCTTCTTTGACTTTCCGGGAATTCCAAAAGGGGTACATGGCACAAACGAGATATCAAAAACATCTTTCCGGGTTCCGGATGATGTAGCCCTGACCTATTGGATAGAACGGTTTAACCGGTTAAATGTCAAACACACCGGACTTATAAAACAATTTGGCAAACTAACACTTTCCTTCTCTGATTTTGATGACCAGCAATACCAGTTAATTTCGGATGAGTTAAACAAAGGTATAGCATCGGGCACCCCCTGGCAAAATGGTCCTGTTCCCCTGGAGTATGCCATCACCGGTTTAGGTCCGGTTTTCATCTGTATCGGCGACTTTGACTATTTTAAGGAAGTGCTGGAGAAGGTTTTCTTATTTAAGGAGACTGCCCAGGAAGGGGAATTCCATTTATTTGAAGTGGGAGAGGGCGGAAACGGTGCCTCCATTGTAGTTGAAAAGAATGGGGATATGGCCATGGCCCAGCAAGGCTTTGGTACGGTGCACCACGTAGCGTTTCGGGTAGAAGACCGGGCGGTGTTGGATGAATGGATTGAACGGTTTAGCAGCATCGGACTCCCGTCATCCGGTTACGTCAATCGCCACTTTTTTGAGTCGGTTTACACCAGGGTAGCACCAGGCATTTTATTTGAGTTGGCTACCGATGGGCCTGGCTTTACGGGGGACGAACCGTATGAAACCCTGGGGGAGAAATTATCCCTGCCTCCTTTCCTGGAACCGAAACGCGAAACGATTGAAAAAATGGTTCGCCCGATTGATACCATAAGAAGTACAAAAGAGTTTGTAAAAGAGTAGATAAACTATACGCTTAATTCTATTCTTTAGCCTGTTCATTCATGCGCTATGAGTAAAAGTTACAGTATCCACGTATGATTACGACTTTCACAATGCACCGGCCCGCCAATACCTTTTTCTGCTGGATGGGGGAATAGAGATAGAAACCTCGCTCGGCGAAAAGCGGCGCTTTGAAACAGGGGAGGTTCTGCTGCTGGAAGATATAACCGGCAAAGGACATAAAACACGCAACCTGGAGCCGGCCGTTCGTACCTCAGTATTCGTAACCCTGAAGTAAGCGGCGTTATCCATACTTTATAAACTCAAAGTAGCATGTATACACATAAGAAGGATATCAAAACCAAGGGCAAGCCCTTGTCGGAAACAGGGAAGGCGCTGATACTGGTGCATGGCCGTGGCGCTACCGCCCCAAGTATACTGGACCTGGCAAACTACCTGCCTGTGCAGGACTTTACCTTATATGCCCCACAGGCTACCAATAATACCTGGTACCCCTATAGTTTCATGGCACCGGAAGCACAGAACCAACCTGCCCTGGATTCCGCATTGCAGCAACTGGACGAACTGGTAAAAAGTATACTGGAACAGGGCATTAAGGGTGAGGATCTATACTTTGGCGGCTTCTCGCAGGGAGCTTGTCTTACCTCATAATATACTTCCCGTAATGCCCAAAAGTATGGCGGTATTCTGGTGTTTACAGGTGGCCTGATCGGGGAAAAGGTTGATACGAACAGGTATAATGGCGACTTTGCAGGCACACCCGTGCTTATCACTACCGGCGACCCTGACCCGCACGTACCCGTAAACAGAGTAGAAGAAACCGTAGAAGTGATGGAAAAGCTGGGAGCTATCGTTACCAAAAAGATCTACCCGGGAAGGCCGCACACCATTCTGCAGGAAGAACTGGACCTGGCAAGCCAACTTATTAAATCATCAAAGAATGGTTAAGGCTATGGAGATAGAAGTAAAAGATAATCCGGCACAGCACAGGTTTGAGACAACAATAGAAGGCCACACCGCTTTTATTGCGTATAAGCTGCGGCCAGGCGTGATCACGGTTCTGCACACCGAAGTGCCGAAAGAACTGGAAGGTCGTGGTATAGCGGGCGCTATGACCAAATATGTGCTGGATTACATCGCAACAAATAATTTGCAGTTAGTACCGCTATGCCCATATATGCGAGTTTACCTGAAGAAGCACCCGGAGTACCAGCATCTGGTAAAAAAGGAAGCCGCCAAAGGTTTTGAATTATAACTTAACTAAAAGCTCCAATGCCCTGCCATATAAATTTTAAAGGTGAGAAAACGGTGCCGGTAGAAGAGGGCCAGACCATTCTGCAGGCATCGCTGGCAGATGGTATACCACACTACCACGCCTGCGGTGGGAAAGGGCAGTGTACTACTTGCCGGGTAATGGTGCTGGAAGGAGCGGAAAATCTTACACCGCCTACCAGCTGTGAAAGAGCTATCAAAAATGTCAAGAAGTTTCCGGACAACGTGCGCCTTGCCTGCCAGACTCAGGTGCGTGGAGAAGGAGTTCAGGTTCAACGCCTGGTTCGGGATGATACGGACCGTTACATTTTTATAGACGGTAAAGAAGAGGGAACTACTATAGGAGAAATAGGAGAACGCCGGAAGCTGGCGCTTTTCTTTATTGATGTCAGAAACTTCACCCCCTTTGTAGAGGCGAATTTACCTTTCGATGTGATCCACATCATGCGCAGGATCTTTGCGCTATTTAAAAATGCCATAACCCAATACAATGGCGAAATTATAGATACTGCCGGCGACGGGCTTTATGCCGTGTTCGGGCTGAACAGTAAAATAAGACAAGCTACCGAGTCGGCTGTGCTGGCCGGTTTCAAGATACTATCAGACCTCAGGATCTTTAATAACACTTACATGCGGCCATACTTTAACCACACCTTTGAAGTAGGCATTGGCGTGCATGTAGGGAAAGTGATCGTGGGTAATGTAGGTATCGGACTGAGCCACAACCTGACGGTGATGGGATATCCGGTAAACATTGCTGCCCGGCTGCAGGCGTCCACCAAAGAGCTGAATAACAGTTTTGTGATTTCAGAAGTTGCTTACCGGCTACTCAAAAATCCGCCTTATTCGCTGGGCTGTGACTACCTCAACCTGAAAGGTGTCAGCACGCCTTACGAAGTAAAGCTGATTGGCAAACCTTATGAAATTATTTAGCCAGTAAAACCCGGCAGGAAGAAGTAAAACGCTCAACCTGATGCTGCACTACTAATCCACGAAAGAATTAAGAAAAATACCAAGATTAAAGATGTATGTCCAGCAGACTAATTCTTTACCTGCGAGTTAGCGCATTTGATCATCACTTCTGCGTCTTACTACCTAATATTGCATCGCAGATTTTAAAGATGAGTGTTTGAAATAAAAGCATACTTTATTGTCTGCAAAGCAATAGTTTGTAAATGCCTGATGAAGAGGGGTTTATAAAGTTAAAGAGATTCTTTATTAATCTTGAAAAGCAAAAGCGGCTTAAACTATAGTCTAAGCCGCTTTTTGCTGTTTACCGAGTAGTCCGTAGGATAGAATTATCGAACCATTTCCACAAAGATTTTATGGCTGTGGAAAAGTTTCTGCAGGCGGGAGAGGTGCAGTAAATACCCTCTTCTACAACAGCATCTGACTGCCTGTTTGTCATAAAATCTGTTATTAGCTGGAGAAGGTGTGTTTTTTCACTTCCTCCATTCTAACAGCCGATCAATTTTATTCGAAGACAGGTAAATATTTTCAGTGGTAAGAATCAAAACGCAATTTTAAGAGTCTTGCACAGCAGCAACACTGAGAAAATTGTGTAGCGTATCTTCTTCATAAGTGTCATTTTTAGAAAATATCAATCGAATGATAAAAGAGGCATGCTGTAAGTGCCAGTTTGCTGCTCCCATTATAGATTTTATCGAATACTTTTTTATCTTTGGTTGTATTACCTAAACACTTCCTTAAAAGCTCTTAAACTTATGGGCTACACGGTATTTGCGTAAACTACAACATTTAATAATTAGAGGATCATCCTGATATTCCATTCTTAAATAAAGCTTCAATGCTCGTTACATAGGATAGAAACGACATGTTATTATCATGCATCTGATTGAAAATACTATAAAGAAAAACTCCGTCAAATCCATTTTTATGGATTATTCATCATCCAAAGATATATGCCGTTAGTCCACCCAAAGCCATCCTGATTTGGGTATTCTCCTCCTCCGGCGGGCAAATCAATATCTACAACATTATATTTTTCCATCATCTTGCCAGTTTGTTTAAAAACTTTATCATTAAGGGCTACCCATCTTTTTTTCAGTTCTTCTGCAGTCTCATAGAACTCATAATTGCGAAGTCCCTTATAGGTTAGATATTGCATGGGAGCCCAACCGTTAGGTAAGTCCCACTGTTGTCCACTCTCGTGGAGAGACGAAACGACGCCCCCCTTCTTTAAAAAGCTGCTGGCGATATGTTCGTGAACATGATGTGCGTGTTCGTTAGTGACAATCTTGGTGAACAACGGGAATATTCCTGCCAGCGACATTACTGTCGTGGATTTATTCAGGGCTAAATCATAATCCATGAAAAATTTCTTGTCATCATCCCAAAAATGTTTAATCATTGCTTTTTTTCGTTTTTCTGCCTTTTGAAGGAAATAGATAGAAGGATCTGAGAATGAGCTTTGATTATATGCTTCAGATAACGTTAGCTCAAGTTCGTATAGAAGGCAATTTAGATCTACAGGTATAATATCGGTCGTATGAATGGTTTCCATAAGATCGACATCTCTGAACCATCGGCAAGAAAAGTCCCAGCCAGACTCACAAGCTGCCCTTATATGTCTGTAAAGCGCTCCAGGCTCCACACCAAATGGGGCGGAGGAATGAGCCATTTCAACATCCTCATGATAAGATTCAGGACGAGGGGCAGGAAGGTCATCCCAGTAACGATTTAAAATACTGCCGTCTGGTAGTATGGCTACTCTGCGAAAAGAAGTTTCCTTATCCGAGAGGCGAAAGTACCCATCCATCCAGTAATTATATTCTTTTTGCATATGGGGGAGATATTTTGCAAAGACTTCCGGTCCATCTATTTCAGCAAGAAGGCGTATCATCAAAGCGAAATATGGAGGCTGTGAGCGGGTAAGATAATAACTGCGATTCGCATTGGGAATATGGCCATAAGCATCAATAAGATAGGCGAAATTATCAACCACTTCTCTTATCAGCCCATATTTTCCTGCCGATTGTAAACCTAACATTGTAAAGTAGCTGTCCCAATAATATAGTTCTCTAAATCGACCTCCAGGAACAATATATGATTTTGGAACAGGCAACATGGAGCAATTCGTTTCTGACGCCCGTGTTAACAATGGCCAAAGCTGATTGATATGCTCAGTAGCCGGTAACAATTGGTTGCTTGTATAATCTGTTGTTATAGGCGCTGGAATGTGAAAATAGGCTGAGACAAAATCATAAAGTTTAAAATCCTCCTCGTGCTTTTCAATTTCATATAAACTTAGAATTTCTTCTGGAGATCGCTTGGGGTAACAGTCTGCAAAAGTTTTTGAATCAGGGAAAACGTGATTCATCTGAACATCGTGGAATAGCGGTCCAAACAATTGGTCAGGTGGTAAAATGGCTGGCACTACGCTGTAAATCTGTGGGGGTTCTATAGATCTCATTTCTTTTTGTTTTTCATTATTCACGCATTTCTGGCTTTCAAGTTAGAATTTCTTATTATTTAAAGTTTGCAGCGTTGTGTACTACTCTCCATTTATAGGACTGACCTCCCCCGAAAAACAGGATAATTGTAAAGTAGAGGGAACGGGCAATAATCGTATAGAACCAAAAGCGAATTGCCCTGAAGAAAACTAAATTTACCGAGGTGTATACTGTCTTTGCCATCAAGCTATCCGAAAGTGGAGTCACTGTGGCAGAGTTCTATAGGAAGATGGGAGCAAGCGAGGTTACTTTTTATAACTGGAAGAAAAAATATGGTGGGTTAGGGGTTAGCGATTTTCGGAAACTGGGGCAGTTGGAGGAGGAGAGCTGTCAGCTGAAAAAGCTGGTGGCCGATCTGAGCCTGGACAAGCAGATGCTACAGGCAGGGAAGGAGTACCGAATGGCAGAGCAAACAAAAGGTGCTTTAGCTCTTGCTGGCGGGTACCTAAGAGACAAATTTTAAAGCAGTAAGTGGAAGAGCAGCTATTTTAGTGTCCGAATAGTGTCCGCAGGTCATAAAAAAAGGCCTCCAGCGTTAACTGGAGGCCTTTCCTGTAGCCCGTAGGGGAATCGAACCCCTGTTACCAGAATGAAAATCTGGCGTCCTAACCCCTAGACGAACGGGCCTGGTATTCTTTTTCCTGATTGACGGTGCAAATATACGGCTCTTTGACAAGCTGCAAAACATTCCGGCGTATTTTTTTTGAGGGTAAACGTAATACGTTCTATATCAGTATATAAAAAAATGCTGGTTTTACAATATGGGATATTGTAACTTCGCAGCATAAATAAAACTCATAAAAGAAAGATACCATGTCTAAAATTAAAGTTGCAATTAACGGTTTTGGCCGTATCGGCAGACTTACATTTAGGGCGCTGCTTCAAAAAGAAAACGTTGAGGTTGTGGCAATTAACGACCTGACCGATACGACGACTCTGGCGCACCTGCTGAAATATGACTCTGTACACGGAAGGTTCAGTGGCACTGTAGAGGCCACCAAAACGGGTATTGTGGTGAATGGCCAGGAAATCCAGATCACGGCTGAGCGTGACCCAAAGAACCTGCCTTGGGGTAAATTAGGTGTAGACGTAGTGCTGGAGTCGACAGGGCGTTTTGTGGATGACGTTAGCGCTGGTGCCCACATCGAAGCCGGTGCTCGCAAAGTAGTTATTTCGGCCCCTGCGAAAGGAGATGTAAAAACTGTTGTGCTTGGTGTGAACCAGGATATACTAAACGGTGAGGAGAAAATTGTTTCAAACGCCTCCTGTACCACTAACTGCCTCGCGCCTATGGCCAAGGTACTGGACGATAAGTTCGGAATCGAAAAGGGTTATATCACGACAGTACACGCCTACACTGCTGACCAGAACCTGCAGGATGGCCCACACAAAGACCTTCGCAGAGCCCGTGCTGCCGCGCTTTCTATCGTGCCGACTTCTACTGGCGCTGCCAAGGCAGTAGGCCTGGTGTTGCCTCACCTGAAAGGCAAACTCGACGGCGTGGCGATGCGCGTTCCTATTCCAACGGGCTCCCTGACTGACCTCACTTGTGTCTTGAAGAGAGCTGTGACAAAAGAAGAGATAAACGCTGCGATGAAAGAGGCTTCCGAAGGCGCCATGAACGGCATCCTGGAGTACACCGAAGACCCAATCGTTTCTGTTGATATCGTTGGGAACACCCACTCCTGCATCTTCGATGCCGAGATGACGTCAGCTAACGAGACGCTGGTGAAAGTGGTTGGCTGGTATGACAACGAAGCCGGATACTCTAACCGTGCAGCAGATCTGATCGCGCTTATTGGCTAAGCCTTCAGCAAATACGCACCATTTTAAAAGCAAAAGCCCGCCCTGCACAGGATGGGCTTTTGCTTTTAATGATCAAATATATCGCAGGTTGTTTGATAAAGTGATAAATGTTAACGTATATATAAGAAAGGCGCTATACATTTGCTCTTGTACCTAATTCACTAAAAGCAACATCCATGATGAAAAAGATCTTAGTCCCCACCGATTTCTCCGTAGAAGCGCGCCATGCCTTCGAAGTAGCCCTGGTCATCGCCCGCAAAACAGGGGCCGCTGTAAAACTTTTGCATGTGGTGGAGACCCCCTATGTGCCAGACTTTAGCGTGACTGGCGATACCAACACGCCGGACGGCATGCAGCAGGTGTATGTATTACAGCTTTTGGATGCAACAAAAGCCCAAATGAAAAAGCTGGTAGACGCTGTGCCGCACGAGGGGGTGAACGTGTTGCAGGAAGTGGATGTAGATAAGCCGATCTTCAAGATAAAGCGCACGATACAGGAAGAAGCAATAGACCTGGTGGTGATGGGCTCAAAGGGAAGCAGCGGGCTTGATGAGTTTCTGATCGGCTCGAATACCGAGAAGGTGGTGCGCACCGCTGATTGCCCAGTGCTGACCGTGAAGAGTGGGCAGCCGCCTTTTGACGTGCAGGAAATTGTGGTTGCTTCTGATTTCAAGCGTGAGGCGGGCCAAGCCATGGAGCGTTTTAAAGCGTTCCAGGAATTGTTCGGGGCCCGGATGCACCTCGTGTATATCAATACGCCGGGGGCATTTGAGTCGAGTGGAAACCTGCATCGTAAATTGGAGGAGGTGGCCCAGAAACATGGGCTACAGAATTTCAGCATCAACATATACAACGATACGATTGAGGAGGACGGCATCCTGCATTTCGCCCAGGATATCCGCGCTGATCTTATTATGATGGCTACCCATGGCCGGACAGGACTCTCACACCTGCTCAGCGGAAGCATCGCCGAAGACCTTGTGAACCACACCAATATCCCGGTACTGACCTTTCATCTGAAATAGCCAGAACTTAGAATACCGGCCTTCTGCGGAGGTAACACTGTTCAAGCCTGGGCCTGCTGTGGGGTTGTTCCGGCTACACAGTGGCTGTCTTCTTCAGACCCGGATTTATATATGCCCGGCTCGAAGTAGTCACTTTATAAAAGCATGGGATGCCACGGCACCTCATGCTTTATTTTTGCGCCGGAATTGGTAATTTTGTCTACAGCCCCGACACATACGCTATGAGCAAACGCCCGCACATCAGGTTTATCATCAACCCTACCTCCGGCCCGAAGAGCAAGGTGGATATGGCAGCACAGATTCAGCTGCACCTCGACCACGGGAAGTTCAGCCATGATGTGGTGTACACGCAGCGGGCGGGACATGCGCCCGAACTGGCCAGCGAGGCGGCCAGCAGCGGGTGCGCCATTGTGGTGGCCGTAGGGGGAGACGGGACGGTAAACGAGGTGGCGCGCGGCTTGCTCCATACTGATACGGCGCTCGCTATTCTGCCCAGAGGCTCCGGAAACGGTTTGGCGCGCCACCTGCTGGTGCCGATTATGCCACAAGGGGCGCTGCGGGTGCTCAACAAGGGCCACGTGACCACCATCGACAGTGGCAGTATCAACGGGCACCCTTTTTTTACGACCGCCGGTATTGGCTTCGACGCTTACATCAGTTCCGTGTTCGCCGGAAACAAAAAACGGGGGCTGCAGAGCTACGTGGAACTGGTAATGAAGGAGGTGCGTAACTACCGGCACCTGCCCGTGAAGGCGAGCATCAACGGCGCCGTCATCGACACGGATTGCTTTGTAATGGCCTTCGCCAATGCCGCCCAGTACGGCAACAACGCCTATATAGCCCCGGAGGCAGACATACAGGACGGCCTGCTGGACGTGTGCCTGGTGCGCAGGTTAGACATCATCAAAGCGCTGAACCTGAGCTACTCCATGCTCACGAACCAGCTGGCGCACGCCGACAGTGCCGAGTACTTTAAAACCACGCACGTACAAGTGGAGACAGAGGAGCCGATGATGTTCCATGCCGACGGCGAGTATATGGGTAAGACCTCGGCCTTCGACGTGCATATCCAGCCGCTGTCGCTGAAAGTAGTAACACCGCAAATTAGCATAGCATGAAAGACCAGAATAAAAAAGGCCGCCAGGGTGTGGTTTACTCGACCAACTCAGACTTTAACTACGATTACGAGCAGGAGCCTGCCGCAGAAACGCTGCCACCCCAGCAGCAGAACCTGAAAGTGATGCTCGACAAGAAGGCGCGCGGGGGCAAGCAGGTAACGCTTGTCGCGGGTTTTGTGGGAACTGACGAGGATCTGAAAGACCTTGGGAAACTGCTGAAAAGCAAATGCGGCGTGGGTGGCTCCGCCAAAGACGGGGAAATCCTGATTCAGGGCGATTTCAGGGACAAGGCCCTGCAGGTGCTGCAGGCAGCGGGCTACAAAGCCAAAAAAGCAGGAGGGTGAATCTGTTGTCAGTTCGGAGTCCCGAATTATATAGGGATTATGCTCAGTCGGAACGCTTAACTCGGCATTACTCAATGTGCGGCAGCACCTTCAGCAGGTCTTCGGGGGTGTCGATGCCAATCGTCTCGAACTCGGTGAGGGCGGTGGTGATGCGGAAGCCGTTCTCGAGCCAGCGCAACTGCTCCAGCGATTCGGCCAGTTCCAGCGCCGAGGGCGGCAGCTGCGTGATCTGCTCCAGTATATCCGCCCGATAGCCATATATGCCGATGTGCTTGTAATAGGTATGCTGCTGGTGCCATATATCATTCGGCACGTTGCGGCAATAGGGGATGGGCTGCCGGCTGAAGTACAGCGCCTCCCTGGCCTGGTTGATCACTACTTTCGGTGCATTTACGTTGAAAAGCTCTTCCGGCGTGTTTATTTTCTTAATGAGCGTAGCCAACTGTGTTTCTGACCTGCTGAAGCAGGAAGCCACCAGGTCAATCTGCTCTGGCTTGATAAAGGGCTCGTCCCCCTGGATATTGATGATGTATTCGTACGGCACATCGTGCAGCTTGTACGCCTCGAAGCAACGGTCGGTGCCGCTCTGGTGGTGTTCGCCTGTCATCACGGCTTTCCCGCCAAAGCTCTCCACATGTTCCTTGATGCGTGCATCGTCTGTGGCCACCAGCACTTCTGCCAGGCCAGCCTGCTTAGCCTGCTCATATACCCGCCGGATCATGCTTTTCCCGAGAATGTTGGTGAGGGGCTTGCCGGGGAAGCGGGTGCTGGCGTAGCGCGCCGGAATAATGCCAATAGCGTCCATGTGTTTTTTTTCTTGATAAGGATTTAAGCGGCTTTGGCTGCTGGCTCAAATATACAGAAACACTTGGCTCAATTCCGAATTCCTGGCTATGATTAACGAATGAGCAGCGTAGGGAACAGCAAAAGATAATGTGATAAAGCACCTTTCCTATATTCTTAGCCAGGATGATATAGCTCCCTGATCAGTATAGAGTTGTCAATAGTCAGTCTTTCAACCTGGTGTGCAGTGAAATCACTTTGATGCTGCGCATCGCTGTGCCTGCCATGCACGTCTTGGTGTTTTTGCCGTAGTTGATGATCTTGGCTTCTACGGCTGCAGGGGAAGCGGTTTTGTAGCTGTCCGGTATGTCCTGTTCATTGGTAGGTTTATGTGCCGTTTCCCCGACATATAGTATATAACCGCAGCCGTCCACGGCATAATCACCGGACCACACCAGGGTGGCGTCTACTGTCTGAGTCTGCCAACTGTCCTCCTCGTCCTCATCGCAGGAGGTGAGCAGCAGCAGGGACGATAACAGCGAGATACTCAGGAGGAACATTCTTCTCATGTCAGGGTATTTATATATCCTGATGATCCTATTCTTCCTAAAAAGGTTGCATTAACCTGTGCGGCGGCAGTAGTTTTTTATGGCTGCGCAATAGAAACCACCCGGATCGCGTCCATCACCCTGGGCTGCGGCAGCATCCCGCACTGGCGGTCAATGGGATCTGGCAGGCGCTCGAACTCCAGTTGCACCTGCGTACTTTCCTGGCTTTTGAACGACGCGTCGATGGCCTCTTCATTTTCCGGCAGGTACTTTTTCCCTTCGATCACCACCTCAAAGCCGCAACCGTCAGCAGCGATTTCGCCCGTCCAGAGCAAAGTGGCGGTAGCGGTTTCGTATTCCGTTTCCCGCATGGAGTTTGTCTGGCAGGAGGCCAGGCCGGCAATCAGCGCAAGCAGCGACAGGAAAAGGTGTGAGGCCATATCGTTTTTAGTCAATGAGCTATAATAGGTTTGATTATCTTCGGATATATAGACTAAAGCCAAGGCTTTGCGCAGCGCTTCAGGATCAGCGGTTACGCGCACGCCATATATAAATTACAGGCTATAAATAGGGGTTAGCTGACCTTCTTTACCCGCAGTGAGAAAGTGCTCTGGTCTATTACCTGCACGGTCTCGCCTTTCTCTATATAGCCGTCGCGGGCCTGCGCGTCATAGATGGTGTCGTCGATAAGCACGCGCCCGGTGGGCGTCATGGGGGTATGGGCAAGGCCGGTTTTCCCCACCAGGTGCGCGGCGGTGTCGCCAGAGCGGTAGCCCTCCTTGCTGTGAAAGCTGTTTCGGAGCACCACCCTGTCCATAGCCTTGCTGCTGACAAGGCGGTTCCAGGTGAGCGCAATCAACACACCGGCGCCTACCATGCCCACTACCACCGAGATCAGGCTCTTCATCAGGTTCTCGGAGGGCACAAAGGTGAAGTCGAAGTTGTAGTTGTTCACCATCATCAGCACCAGCGAGCAAACCGCCAGCAGAATGCCGCTAATGCCCGTAATACCAAACCCCGGCACCACAAAAACCTCAAGCATGATCAGAACGAAGCCTGCCACGAACATCAGGATCTCCCAGTTCTCAGCCAGGCCATTGAGGTAGTACGGCACGAGGTAAAAAATGCCCGCCACGAAAGCGGCCAGCAACGGGAAGCCAATGCCCGGCGTCTGCAGCTCGAAGTACAGCCCCCCGATGATGATGAGCAGCAGGATGCCGCTGATGAAAGGATTCAGGAAAAACGAGATAATAGTGTCGGTGGTGCTGGGCTCGAAGCGAATGATTTGGGCATCCTGCAGGTTTAGCTGTGCCATTACGCCCTCCACGTCCTCGGCCACACCATCGCAGAAGCCGTACTTCACGGCCTCTGTCGTTGTCAGCGACAGCACCTGCCCGGCAGAGAGCGTGCTGTCGACGCTGGCCTCCACCATCGCCTCGGCCAGGTGGGGGTTGCGCCCGTTCGCCTCGGCCGTGGAGCGCATAATGGAGCGCATATAGCTCTGGTACTTGCCGGGTGCTGCCTCGCCGTCGGCGCCCACCACGGTGGCGGCCCCAATGTTAGAGCCCGGCGACATATAAATGCTGTCGCAGGCAAGGGAGATCAGGGCGCCGGCGGACGCCGCGTTGTTGTCGATGAACACATAAACAGGCTTTGGGTAATTCAGCACCCGCTTCCTTATCTCGTCGGCGTCGTTCAGGGCCCCGCCGAATGTATCCAGCACCAGTAGCACGTGGTCGGCACCCGCCTCGGTGGCAGCATCAAAGGCCACTTGGGTGTAGCGGTTGGTGCGTGGGTCTATTTCCGACTTTACCTCCATCACAAATACCTTTGGCCTGCTTTGTGCTGATGAAGCAAAAGGCAGCAGCAGGAAGGGAAGAAGCAGATACAGCACCTGCATATACTGTTGCTTTGGATAGGTTTTCATAAATTTGAGAGCTGGTTAAGGGCCTTTTACTGGCAATAAGATACTAAAAAAACACCGCATATTCTTCCGCTACAGTTTAAATACGATTTTGGCGCGCCCGTGTGGCGAATCCGCCTCGACACCACCGCAAACCGGCTGGCGCTGGAGGTGCGGGACCCTGATCTGCTGCTGGCAAGCTTTTACACCATGGACCTAGGAACACGCCATCTAAAACAGCTGCCGCTGCCGCAGGGTACGGCCTGGTGGCAGGGGCTGGAGGAAGCGCAGGACTCTTATATATACCTGCACGGTTACGGCGACCGCAGGATGGGGCAGCACAAAGGCGTCCTTGCCGTGGAGGCCGGAACTGCAGCCGTCGCCTGGGAGGAGACGGAACTGGCCTTTTATGGGATGGCAGCCGATGGAATGCTGGCCTATATAGCCGCAACCCCCGAAGCCGCCTTCCGTTTGCTTCAGCCAGCTACGGGGCAGGTGGTGCAGGACGGCATCACGCAGCAGCAGGCGGCGGCTATGGTGGCGCAGCATAGCCACCTAAGGTACCGCCAGGCGGTGTATCCGGTGCTTTACAGGGAGGGGGAGGAGTACTTTGCCCAGGTGCAGCAGTTCCTGGATTCGCAGCAACTGACCGGAGCGACGCAGGCCATCGAGTATGCAGAGACAGACGCTTATCTGGCCGTCAGCTACTACGTGCAGGCAGCGGACAGCACGCTTCAGAATTATATGGCAGTATTTGATATTGAAGGCTCTTTATGCTTAAAAGAGCGACTCGCCGGCGGATTAAGTGGAATCGGTTCAGATACTTTTTTTATCTTTATGGGCGATTTATACTTCGTAAAGGATAAAGCCATTCTGAAGGTATATCGACTTTTAGCTTAGTAAATTTTTAGCCATGGTACGATCATTTTTATTCACACTTGTAGTAGCACCCGCGCTTTCGTTTTCAGCCAGCGCCTTCGGTGTATCGGCTGTTCGCGATTCGGTAGGGGTGGAGCGTAGGGACGGGAAACTTTTTGTGCAGCACAAAGTGGATCCGAAAGAGACGCTCTATGCCCTGTCCAGAAAATACAGTGTGCCTGTCTCTCAGATCGTGGAGGCGAACCCAAGCGTGCAGACAACCATCAAAATAGGCGACATTGTCCTGATCCCGCGCAAATCGAGCGGGTATAATGCCGTGGCCTCTACTGCCAAGGCCGCACCTGCCGCGGCAGCCGCCAGCAGCCGAACGTATACCGTTAGCGAGTCCGGAAACAAAATGCACATCGTGGAGGCGCGCCAAACCCTTTACTCCATCTCCAAAATGTACGGCGTGGCTGTGGAGGATATCCGCCGCTGGAACAACATGACGGATAACAGCATCAGCATTGGCACCAGCCTGGTAGTGGGCAAAGGGTCTGCTCAGGCAACCAAAAAGCCTGTCTATATGCCTGAGGCTGACGATGAAATGACTAAGCCAAGGACAACTGAAAGCGTATCGGCGGCCACTCCCGTAACGCCTGCCGTCACCACTGGCGCCCCCACCGCATCAACGGCTGGTCCTGCTGCGGATGCGTCAGTCATTACCGCGGCGGAAGAGGTAGAAGAGGAGACTGTCTCTGGCGTTAAAAAGATCATGGAGAGCGGCATGGCGGAGATGATCGACCCGAAGGCGGATACGAACAAATACCTCGCCTTGCACAAGTCGGCCCCGGTGGGGACCATCATGCAGGTGAAGAACGCTATGAACGGGCAGGTGGTATACGTGCGCGTGATCGGCAAACTACCGGAAACAGGCGCGAATGACAAGGTGATTGTGCGTATCTCTAAGAAAGCGTATCAGAAATTGGGTGCTGTAGACTCAAAGTTTCGGGTGGATGTCTCCTATATGCCGTAGGGTTTACTGCCGTTAATGGCGCTATATATAAATGGAAATCCCGTCGCTTATAACTAGGCGATGGGATTTCCATTTATATATAGCATAACCATATCCATTGGTTGCTGCGCCTTGCATTTCACCTGTCTGCAAATTTTCCTCCTCGGAGGGGCAGGGGTGGGTTCTGTAGAACAGCTTCGTGCGCAGTATGCAGGTAGCAGGAGTATTATATATCCCATGCGCTGGTGAGGGGGAACAAAAAGGGCAGCTCTTAAAAGCTGCCCTCTTCTATATATGCCTGATGCAGCTTACTTTGTATCGTATGCCCACTTCAGGTAGATGGCGCCCCATGTGAAGCCGCCGCCGAAAGCTGCGAGTATAATGTTATCGCCCTTCTTCATCTGGCTCTCGTACTCCCACAGGCAAAGCGGGATCGTGCCGCTGGTGGTGTTGCCGTATTTGTGGATGTTCAGCATCACCTTGTCGTTGCTCAGGCCCATGCGGTTGGCGGTTGCCTCAATGATGCGCTTGTTTGCCTGGTGGGGTACAAGCCAGGCAATGTCATCACCGGTCAGGTGGTTGCGCTCCATCACCTCAGCCGAAACGTCGGCCATGCCTTTCACCGCAAACTTAAACACCTGCTGCCCCTCCTGGAAAGCATAGTGCTCCCGTGCCTGCACCGTCTCGATGGTTGCCGGTCTGCGGCTGCCGCCTGCCTTCATGTGCAGGAACGGGGCCCCCGTTCCATCGGACTTCAGCACCTGGTCCTGAATGCCGAGGCCTTCTGTGTTTGGTTCCAGCATCACGGCGCCACCGCCGTCTCCGAAGATAATGCAGGTGGCACGGTCGGTATAGTCTACGATGGAGGACATTTTATCAGCCCCCACGATAATCACTTTCTTATACTGCCCCGACTCCACAAACTTCGCTCCTGTGGCCAGCGCGAAGAGAAACCCTGAGCAGGCAGCCTGCAGGTCGTAACCGAAGGCATTCACAGCGCCCACCTCAGCGGTGATGATGTTGGCCGTTGCCGGGAACACCATGTCCGGGGTGGTGGTGGCGCAAATGAGCATGTCCACTTCTTCGGGCTTCGTATTTGTTTTCCGGAGGAGTTCTTTTACTGCTGGAATCGCGATTTGGGAAGTGCCCATGTTCTCACCTTTCAAAATACGCCTTTCCTTGATACCGGTGCGGGAGGTGATCCATTCGTCATTCGTCTCAACCATTGTCTCGAGCTCTTTGTTGGTGAGCACATATTCCGGGACATAGCCACTCACGCCAGTTATGGCAGCAGTAATTTTACTCATTTTAATACTTCTTAGGTTGTTTAGATATCAAGGGCGGCAATTTAATAAAAAAAAATTGGCATAACCTGTCCGGTTCCTTAAAAAGAATAACCGATGCAGACTATGCCAAGACTTGTATTGCGTGCCACGTACAGTAGCGACTTCTAAGCGCTGTAGTTCTTCCTGAACCGTTCCGAGATTTTAGAGACGGCCATCTTCTGCGCCAGCAGCACCATGTTGCATATGGCCCGCGGACTCGATACGCCATGGCCGATCACGGCATTGCCGTTGATGCCCAGGATCGGGCTGCCGCCTTCGGTCTCGTAGTTAAACTTGTCGAAGAACGGGTCATGTATTCCTTTCTGGTGGAGGATGTCATAAAGCGACTCTGCCATTTTCACGATGATGTTGCCTGTGTAACCGTCACAGACGATCACATCTGCCTTGTCGTTGAAAATGTCGCGCCCCTCAATGTTGCCGATAAAGTTAATGTCCTTGTTCAGCTTCAGGCGCTGGTGCGCGGCCTGCGTGTTTACGGTGCCTTTGCCCTCCTCTTCGCCCAGGTTCATGAGGCCTACCTTCGGGTTCTGGATATCCAGCACGTACTTGGCGTAGATAGAGCCCAGTTCGCCGAACTGCTCCAGCACTTCCGGCTTGCAGTCGGCATTGGCCCCTACATCCAGTATCACGCCCAGGCCACCGCTCAGTTTCGGAACAAAGCTGGCAATGGACGGCCTAAGTATACCTTCAATCGCTTTAACGCTGAACATGGCCCCCACCAGCATGGCGCCGGTGTTGCCGGCGCTGCAGAAGGCATCGGCTTTCTGCGCTTTCAAAAGGCCATAGCCAAGGGCAATACTGGAGTCAGGCTTCTGCGTCAGGGCCTTGGTGGGATGTTCGCCCATCTCAATTACCTGCGACGCATGCATCACGGAAATATTGCTGCCTGTGTAACCATTCTCCTGGAGCAGTGTATGCAGGACGTCCTCCTTCCCAAGGAGCAGGATAACCTCACCATTCTTAAGCTCCTGAGCAGCCATCACTGCACCCTTCACAACTGCCTCAGGTGCAAAATCGCCGCCCATGGCGTCTAAAGCGATTCTCATTTACAGGGGGTATATTGGAGTATACAGAACTAAAGCTAAAGCAGTCGGATATACTTACTGCGCGTTAGCTGTATAATTCTTGATTGCCAGTTTGCCTTTGTGGAACAGATCGCCTTCTACCACATATGCGTGATGGTACAGGTGCGGTGTATCGGTGGTAGGGCAAATTGCAATGGCTTTCTCAGAGAGCTTCTGATGTGTTCTTCTCTTATCTCTTCTGGTCTTCGAAATCTTGCGTTTAGGATGTGCCATTTTTTAGAATAATTTACTTTAGTTTATGCTTTATACTTCTGAATTTCACTAATTTAAGTTGCGGAGCGCGTCCCAACGCGGATCAACTTCGTCGTCATCGTCGTCCTCTCCATCCTCGCCCTCTGTGGCCTGGTTTCGGGAAGAGTAGATCAGGATGTCCTGGTCGTTGTCGTCTTCCTCATCGGCGTCCGCCACAAAGCGCGGGTGCAGTTTCTTCATCGGCACGGCCAGCCCTATGTAATCGTACAGGTGCTGCGCAATGTTAATGGCCTGCGTGTTCGGTGTTATTTGCCACAAATCGTCATCAAGTTCAGCGTTCTCTTCGCCGTACTTGACGCGGAAAGTGGCCTGCACATCAACCGGGTAATCAAACTCATCCAGGCTCCTGTCGCAGGTAAGCCGTACATGGCCCTTTATACCCATGCGGAAGGTCAGCAGCGACTCTGTCTTGTCCAGTTCCACCTGCGCAACCAGGTTGCCGCCCAGGATGATGTCTTTCACGAAAAGATCGAAAAAGGAATCATCCAGCTCAAACTCATACAAGTGTTGCTTGTTGCTGAGTTTGGCGATGCCGATTTCATAGTCTCTTAGCTTCTTCACAACCGACTTTTTATTGCAAGATGCAAAATTAGAACATATTTCTGATAAATAAAACTATCTGTCCTATTTATACGACGGGCATTTCGGCCTCAAACCGCTTCCGAACCACGTCGCAGGCCACAAACAGCGCCTCCCTGAAAGAGGTTTCACTGGCAATGTGCTTAGCTGCAATGTCGTAGGCGGTGCCATGGTCGGGGGAGGTGCGCACAATCGGCAGACCGGCGGTGTAATTTACCCCGCTCTCGAATGCCAGCGTCTTAAACGGGATCAGCCCCTGGTCGTGGTACATGGCCAGTACGGCGTCCACCTGCTGGAACTGACGCATCCCGAAAAAGCCGTCGGCCGGGTAGGGGCCGAACACCAGGTACCCGCGCTCCTTCATCTGCACCACGGCCGGACGGATGATCTCCACTTCCTCGCGGCCCAGCAGCCCCTGCTCCCCGGCGTGCGGGTTCAGGCCCAGCACCGCGATGCGCGGTTTCAGAATCCCGAAGTCCTTGCGCAGCGAATCCAGCAGGATGGTCATCTTCCGAATCAGGAGTTCTTCCGTCAGCCGCGCCGGCACCTCTTTCACGGGTATATGCCCCGTAACCGTGGCCACACGCAGGCCGCCGCTCACGAGCAGCATCAGGCTTTCCGGCGCATCAAAGTATGATGTCAGGAACTCGGTGTGGCCCGGGAACCGGAAATCCTCCGCCTGTATGTTGTCCTTGTTGATGGGGGCCGTTACCAGGCCGTCCAGCAGCCCGGCCTTCAGGTCCCTGCTGGCCGCCAGCAGCGAGTCCAGGGAGGCCTTGCCGGATTCTGGTGTAGGGTGGCCGGGGTTCACCTCCAGCTCATTCTCCCAGCAGGAAATCAGGTTTATCTTGCGCGGCACCAGCGCCTGCGCCGACTCCACCTCTTGGAACTGGAAATGCTCCGCGTTCAGGGCTTTGCGCACATGCTTCAGCAGGCTGGCAGAGGCATATATAACGGGGGTGCAGAAATTGAGAATACGTTGATCAGAGAGCGTTCTGATAACCACCTCCGGCCCGATGCCGTTGGTGTCGCCGATGCTGATGCCTAATTTGGGTTTATTTTTATTATCCATTTTCGATTATCGAGCCAGTGCACTGAGGTAGTTGTAAACAAGCCGGACACCGGACCCGGTGGCCAGTTTGCCGCGGTAGCTGTCTTCGCTGTGCAGGTAAGCCGTTCCCGCGATGTCAAAATGCACCCACGGGTAGCTGGTGAAGGCCTCCAGGAACTTGCCCGCCGTGATATGGCCCGCGTCTGCGCCACCCAGGTTCTTCAGGTCGGCAATGTCAGACTCCAGCTGCTTTTTATACTCATCCCACAGCGGAAACTCCACCGTGCGCTCGTGTACTTCGTCACCGGCTTTCTTCAGGCCCGCCATCACATCTTCGCCCGCCGTGCCCATCACCACCAGGCCTTCCTTGCCGACGGCGCGCATTGCGGAGCCGGTGAGCGTGGCGAAATCAAGCACCAGCTCCGGATCATATTTTTTAGCGAAGCTCAGCGCATCAGCCAGTATCAGGCGGCCTTCCGCGTCGGTGTTCAATACCTCTACCGTCAGCCCGTTGTACATCGTGATCACGTCGCCCGGGGCCACCGCGCTGGGGCCGGGGCGGTTGTCGGTGGCCGGCACCAACCCGATGATGTGCAGCGGGAGCTTGTTTTTAGCGGCCGCGTACAGCACGCCCGCCACCACGGCAGAACCCGCCATGTCAGACTTCATATAGTCCATCGACTGCGGCGTGGGCTTCAGGCTGAGTCCGCCGGTGTCATATACCACGCCTTTGCCCACCAGTATATAGGGCTTGCTGTTCCTGGCGTTCTCCGGCTTCCACTCCATGATGTTGAACGTGGCCGGCTCCTCGCTTCCCTGGTTCACGGCAACCAGGCCACCCATCTTCAGCGACTGGATCTTGAGCAGGTCGAGCACATCGATCTTAAAGCCTGCCTGCTCGCTTAACCCGATGAAAGCCTCACTCAGTTGCGTGGCCGTCTGGTGGCTGTTCGGCTCGTTCACCAGGTCACGCGCCGTATACACGGCCTCCAGCACGTTAGCCAGTTCCTGCACCGTTTGCCCGTTCACATGCTCATCTGCAATGGTGATGGTTTGGAGCGGGCTTGGCTTGGCGTCCTTTGTTTTGTACTTCTGAAACTGGTAATTGCTCAGGTAAAGGCCCTCGGCTATATATAAACTGGCCCCATCATTTGTTTTGTCGAGCAGCGTGATGCGCTCCACTTTGTCTGTTTTCAGCTGTCTGAGCAGCGAGTGGCCGGCCTGCCGGAGGGCCTCATGCCGCAGGGCATCGGTTTTGGCTTCAGGGGCCACCAGTATATATAAGAAGTGTGAGAATCGGTTAAGTGCTACAAGCTTGGCCTCCTGCTTTACCTGCTGTTGCACGTATTGCTGCTCCTCCGGCTGCAGTTCCTGCAGCTGGGCCGCCTGGCCGGCCTCCACCACAAGGGCGAGGCTGGTATTATTCGCTAAGCTTGTATCGTAATTGAGTTGCGTTGGCATTTGTCGTTCGTATCTTTGGTGTGCAATATAGTAAGTATAATACGGAATGCGAAAATCCGTCGGCTGTCACAGCTTTGCTGTTCCTGCACCTTATCGTATAACGGGTTTGCGCCGAAAAGTATTCTTGGCAGTCAGCAGACCATAAAAAAGCAGAATGTGGGCAATGTAAAACCAAAAAAGCACCTGGGCCAGCATTTCCTGGTGGATCAGAACATCGCTACCAAGATAGTGGAGCAGCTGACGCTGCACCAGGGGGCGGAAGACGTGCTGGAGATAGGGCCGGGCATGGGCGTGCTCACGCAGTACCTGCTGCAGCACAAGGATTACCGCACCACGGTGCTGGACATCGACCGGGAATCCATCGCTTACCTGCAGGAGCATTTCCCGCAGCTTGGTGACCGCATCATCTCCGCAGACTTCCTGAAAACGGACCTGGGCACGCTGTTCCCCGGCAAGTTTGCCATCATCGGCAATTTTCCCTATAATATTTCGAGCCAGATTTTCTTTAAAGTGCTGGAGCACCGCGACAGGGTGCCGGAAGTGGTGTGCATGATACAGAAGGAGGTGGCCGAACGGCTGGCCTCCCCGCCGGGCTCGAAGGCATATGGCATCCTGAGCGTGCTGCTGCAGGCTTACTATATAATAGAGTACAAGTTCACGGTGAACGAGCATGTGTTTCACCCGCCGCCCAAAGTGAAGTCGGCTGTGATCCGGCTGCAGCGCAACGAGGTGGAGCGGCTGGGCTGCAATGAGGTGCTGTTTAAGCAGGTGGTGAAGCTGAGTTTCGGAACCCGGCGCAAAACCCTCCGTAACTCCCTCCGGAGTTTTAACCTGCCGCCGGAGGTAACGGCGCAGCCCGTTTTCGATAAGCGGGCAGAGCAGCTATCGGTGCAGGATTTTGTGGCTTTAACAACGTTGATAGAGCAGAATATATAGGGATTATATGCAGCAGGTAGAAATAACACGCGACTACATTGAGCAGGTAGAGGAAGCCATTGAGCGGAAAGACGCCGATTTTATCCTCGGCACCATGGCCGACATGCACCCCGCCGATGTGACGACGGTGCTCTACGAGCTGGACACCAACGAGTCGAAGTACGTGATGGACCTGCTGCCCCCGGACACGGGCGCCCAGATCCTCAGCGACCTCGACTACGACATCCGGACAGATTTCCTGGGCTACTTCACCAGCGCCGAGATCGCCCGCTACGTAAACCTGATGGACTCTGACGACGCGGTGGATATCCTGAACGAGCTGTCGGTGCAGACGCGGGAGGAAGTGATCGCCCTGCTCGACAACGAGGAGAAGGCCGAGCACATCCTCGACCTGCTCCATTACGAGGAAGACTGCGCGGGCGGTCTGATGGGGAAAGAGCTCATCAAGGTAAACCTGAACTGGCGCGTGCGCCATTGCATCGAGGAGATCCGGCGGCAGGCCGAGGACGTGGAGCGCATCTATACCGTGTACGTCACCGACAACCGGGACATACTGGTGGGGCGCGTGAGCGTGAAGCGGCTGCTGCTCTCCCGAGACGACACGCCGGTGAAGGACATCTATAACCCCGACGTGATCTCCATCGAATCCTTCCGGGACGAGAACGAGGTGGTGAGCGTGATGCAGCGCTACGACCTCGAGGCCATCCCGGTGGTGAACATACAAGGCAGGCTGCTGGGCCGCATCACCATCGATGACGTGGTGGACGTGATGCAGGAGCAGGCGGAACTGAGCCGGCAGCTCATGACGGGTATCACCGAGAACGTGGAAGAGGACGACAGCGTGTTCCGGATCTCGCGCTCGCGCTTGCCCTGGCTCATCATCGGCATGGTGGGCGGCTTGCTGGCGGCGCAGTTCATGGGCCTGTTCGAGGCCGATATCGCGATGCTGCCGGCGGTGGCGCTGTTTGTGCCGCTCATTACGGCCACCGGCGGCAATGTGGGCATCCAGTCCTCGTCTATTATCATCCAGACGCTTTCATCGAATGCCGTGGTGTTCGAGAATTTCGCCCAACGTATTTTAAAGCTGGTGCTGGTGGCCATGCTCAACGCCCTGATCATCTCGATCCTGGTGTTCGGCTTCTCTTACCTGTTCCGGCACGAGCTGAAGCTCTCGATCGTGGTGTCGGTGGCGCTGTTCTCTGTCGTAATACTGGCCTCGCTGATGGGCACCATCACACCCATGGTGCTGGACCGGTTCGGCATTAACCCGGCTGTGGCGGCAGGCCCTTTCATCACCACCGCCAACGACCTGCTGGGGCTTGCTATTTACTTCGGCATCGCGCATCTGCTTTATAATTTGTAGAAGAAAGAGCCCAGCAGATATCCGCTAAATAGCACTACGAAATGGGTAATTCATTTTCTGGTGTAAGGATATATAGGATGAGTGGATATCTGGGACGCCCTTCTCCTGGCATGTATATATAAACTTCTTCAAAAATTTAATCTTGATTCTTTATGGCATCACCTGCTGCGCGCATCCTGATCATCGACGAGATGCACCCGAGCCTTTTCCCGCTGCTGGAAGGCATCGGGGCTGAGGCGGATTACCGTCCGGATATGGCCCCGGCTGACGTGCGTCAGGCGCTGGCAGAATATAACGGGCTTATTATCCGGAGCAAAATGCGCGTCACGGCCGAAACCATTGAGCTGGCCGGCCAGCTGAAGTTCGTGGCGCGGGCAGGGGCCGGCGTCGACAACATCGATGCGCAGGCCCTGCAGGAGCGGGGCATCGCGCTGCTTGGGGCGAATGAGGGAAACCGGCAGGCGGTGGGGGAGTTTGCGGCTGGGGTGCTGGTGGCATTGGTGCGCCATATTCCCCGCAGCGACAGGCAGGTGCGGGAGAAGGTATGGCTGCGGGAGGAGAACCGGGGGGAGGAGATCAGCGGTAAAACGGTCGGCATCATCGGGTACGGCAACATGGGGCAGCGCTTTGCCAAAGTGCTGAGCGGCTTCGGCTGCCGCATCATCGCCTATGACCGTTTTGCGCCCGGGAAAATACAGGCACCCGCTGAAAACGTAACGCTGGCGCAACTGCAGGCCGATGCCGATGTGGTGAGCCTGCACATTCCTTATATATCCGAGAACCTCGGGATGGTGAATGACGCGTTCTTCGAAAGTCTGCGGAAGCCCGTGTGGTTCCTGAACACCTCGCGCGGGGATGTGGTGGACCAGGCGGCCTTGGTGCGGCACCTGAAATCGGGGAAGGTAAAGGGCGCTGCGCTTGATGTGCTCGAAAACGAGAAGCTGAAAACCCTCACGGCGGCACAGCAAGAGAACTTTCAATACCTGGCAACAGCCGACAACGTCATCCTGACGCCGCATATCGCCGGCTGGACGCACGAATCCTATATCAAAATCAACGAGGTGCTGGTGGAAAAGATCAGGCAGTTGCTGTGATCATCACTTGTTCCATTCATAAGTTGTTGTCCGGTTGATTGGTTGGTTTCAGGTATAGCCATATACCATTCAAACAGCCATTTAACCCCATCATGCCGCAAGTTGGAGCGCAGCGGTAACCTGTGGTAAAGTATAGCAGCAATTTTTCAACTTGCGTTTAGATAGTGGGCAACGCACGTTGGAAACTTGCTGTCATGGAAGGGCAGAAGTCACCGCTACGCTCACACTTACGGTATGGAAGGTTTTGGGAGAATAGCCATATGTGCTTTGAACCAAACATTTAAGCCTTCTACCTATCAGTAACCAACCGTTCAACAACAGCGCCATCAACAATCATATAGGGTCTTGCTACTTGTGTCGCAAATTTTGTATATTTGCTGAGCTACAAGGCAAAGGCCTTGTCGTATAATTAATTTGAAGCGTATGCCATACGTTGGTGGCAGCATATCCTGCATATGCCTGCCGCCGCACCGGAATTAATATATAAATTGTACATATCTGGCAAAGAGAACGGTTATGCAAGCCATAACCGTTCTCTTTGTTTTTGTGTTTTAAACGTGAGAACTGATTATGAGCAAGATTTCTTATTACACAGCCGAAGGTTTGCAGAAACTGAAAGACGAACTGGCTGAGCTCAAAACAAAAGGACGCGCCGAGGTGGCGCGCCAATTGGCCGAAGCCCGCGACAAAGGCGACTTGAGCGAGAACGCGGAATACGATGCGGCCAAGGACGCCCAGGGCCACCTGGAGTTGAAGATCGCCAAGATGGAGGAGATCATGGGCAATGCCCGCCTGGTGGATGAGTCGGGCCTGGATGCCAGCAAAGCCCTGATCCTGTCGAAGGTGAAGCTCAAGAACCTGAAGAACAACATGGTGGTTGACTATATCCTGGTGGCGGAAGAGGAGGCGAACCTGGCGGCAGGCAAAATATCAGTGAAGTCTCCGATTGGCAAAGGCCTGCTGGGCAAGTCTGTGGGCGATGTGGCCGATATCACGGTGCCGGCCGGTAAGCTGCAATTCGAGATACTGGAAATAAGCCGCTAAGCCCTATGGAAACATCACTCTTCACCAAGATCGTAAAGGGGGAGATTCCGGCCTACAAAGTGGCGGAGGACGACCGTTACCTTGCCTTTCTGGACGTATTTCCGACAACGAAGGGCCATACCCTGGTCATCCCCAAGCAGCAGGTGGACTATATCTTCGACCTGGACGAGGAGGTTTATATAGGTTTGATGGCTTTTGCCCGTAAGGTGGCGCTTGCCGTGGAGAAAGTGGTGCCCTGCAAACGCATTGGCGTGGCCGTAGTGGGCCTCGAGGTGCCGCATGCCCACGTGCACCTCATCCCGCTCAACAGCATGCAGGACATGAACTTCGCCAACAAGCAGAAGTTCAGCAAAGAGGAGTTTGAAGAAACAGCCGCGAAAATCAAGGCCGCCTACGAACAATAGCTGGAAAGATAGCACTGAGTTAAAATCAGAAAGGGGTTAGAAGATGAGCACCGGCTCCGCTTCTAACCCCTTTCCCGCTTTAGCAGCTGTGAGAAAAAGCCGCTACTGATTCTCCTGTTCCTGCTCCAGCAGCTGCTGTTCCTGCTGCTTTTGCAGCTCCTCCAGCTCCTCCAGCCGTTCCTCCTGCTCCTTCGCCTGTTTCCGGAAGAAGCCCCTGAACAGGATGTTACTCTGCAGGGCCTCCATGTTCTTGTCAAACTTATCGGTGCTGGTTTCGAGGTTTTGCATGGTGTTTTTCAGGTTACGGGCAAATTCCTCGTCGCTTAGCAACACGCCTACTGCGTTCCCCTCGTTGTTGAGCCGGGTGCTCACCTCCTGCAGGTTCTGGGTGAGCGCCGCTGCAGAGTTAGTCGCCTCCCGCAGCTGCGCCATCGAGGCGCGGAGCTGGCTGTAGACCACGGTATCGGTCAGCACCTGGTTGGCCAGTCCCTCCGGTGTGTTGAGCTTGTCTGTAAACTGGTTCAGGTCCCTCGAGGCCCGGGCGGTGTTCCGGGAGGTCTGCTGGAGGTTGGCGACCATGGCCTCAAAGTTATTGGCCAGGGTAGAGTCGGTCAGGAGCTTGCCTACGGTGCCTTCGCCTTTCGTCAGCTTGGAGGTGAGCTGCTTAATATCGTCTGTGATGGCTACGAGGTTGTTGTTGTTCTTTTGCAGCGTCTCCACCAGTTCATCGGTGTCAAGTGGGTTGGCGGCCCGTATCAGGTCACCATCCTCCACCGGGGACGCCTGCTCGCTGCCGCCCTCTATCACGATGTTCTTGTTGCCGATAAAGCTTTCGGAGCTGATGCGGGCAATCGCATCCTCCCGGATGTACTGCTGCGCGTTTGCCTCCACGTTCATGGTCACTTCTACCTGGGAGTCACCATAGAACTCAATGCTTTTGATAGTGCCTATTTTCACACCCGAGAACCAGACATTGTTTCCCGGCTTCAGGCCCGCCACATCGTCGAACACCGCCCGGATGGAGATGGAGTCGATAAAGCGTTTTTGCTGCCCCGCCAGGGTAAATATACCGGCAACGAGAATGGCGATGGCCAGGAGTACGAAAATCCCGACGATTACGGAACGTTTATTATCTGCAGTGATCATTTAGTCTATGAAATTGTAATTGTAAAATGCTTTTACTCGCTCGTCGTCCGTGGCGAAAACCTCCTCAAAGGTGCCCTGCCGTTTAAACTCCCCGTCCAGCAGCATCACCAGCCGGTCACCTACAGCGCGGGCGCAGGTCAGGTCGTGGGTAATGATGATGGAGGAAGTGTTGAAGCGCCGCTGCACCTCGTTTATCAGCTTGTTTATCTCGATGCAGGTGATCGGGTCGAGGCCGGCGGTGGGCTCGTCGTAGAGCATGATCTCCGGCCTTAGGATCAGCGTACGGGCTATGCCGATGCGCTTGCGCTGCCCCCCGGACAGCTCAGAGGGCATCTGGTGCATGGCCTTGGTCAGCCCGACCGCCTCCAGCACCACGTCGATTATACGGGTGCGGTCGCGCTGCGTCATGTGCTTGGAGTGGCGCACCAGCGGAAACTCCAGGTTCTCTTTTACGGTCATGCTGTCGTAAAGGGCGCTATTCTGAAACGAGAAGCCGATCTTCAGGCGCAGCGCGTCGAGTTGCTTCGGCGAAAGATGGCCTACCTCTTGCCCCAGCACGTTCACCATGCCCGCATCGGCCCGCAGCAGCCCCGATATGATCTTGATCAGCACCGATTTGCCCGTGCCGGAGCGGCCCAGCACCACCAGGTTCTCTCCCTGGTACAGGTTCAGGTCCACATTTTTCAGCACCTCAAACTCGTCAAAGGCCTTCTGCAGCCCCCGTATCTCGATGACTTTGTTCTCTCTTATTATGTTTGGGTTGATCTTTTTCATTTCAAGAGGCGGTTACAGGACGCGGATCGCATTGATAACCTGCATGACAAGAAGCTCTTCAATAAAAATGAGAAACATGGCCGTCACCACCGAGGAGTTCGCAGCCTTTCCGACACCCTCTGTGCCCTTGGAGGAATTGTACCCTTTGTAACAGCCCACCATCCCGATGGTAAAGCCAAACAGCACCGACTTCACTGAAGAGGAGATGATATCGAGAAACGTGATCGCGTCAAAAACCTGGGTAAAGAAGGTGGTGAGGGTGGTCAGCTCGTTCTGGTGCACGTTCAGGTAGCCGCCCAGCAGCGACACCAGCGTAGTGTACATGGTGAGGGCCGGAATCATGAAGGTGGTGGCCAGCACGCGGCTTACCACCAGGAATTTATAGGGGTTTGTAGCTGATACCTCCATGGCATCGATCTGCTCCGTCACACGCATCGAGCCCAGCTCAGCCCCAATGCTGGAGCCGACCCTGCCTGCGGCAATAATAGCCGTCACCAGCGGCCCCATGGCCCGCACAATGGCCACCGAGATCAGGGCGGGCAGGAGGGAAGTGGCCCCGAAGTCAGCCAACGACGGCCGGGACTGGTTCGTGAACACGATGCCGATAATAAAGCCGGTGACCGAGATGAGCGGAAGCGAGCGGACGCCAACCTCATAGCATTGCTTGATGACCTCCTTAAACTCGTAGGGCGGGAACAGCACTTCCCTGAAAAAGCGGGCGACGAAGGCGTATATATAGGATAGCTCCAGGAAGATGCGGTCAGCCCTTCGGGAGAAGACGTATTTGCGTGTTCTGGTAGGAGGTGTCTTCTTATTGTTACTTTGATCCATTCGTTGTCAGATGAAAACCGGACGAGTCAGGTTATATGTACCGGCACAGGGGGAAATCAATCGAAAGATTTACCTGCACATACGGTTTGAGCGAAGTACAAGGTTGTGAAAGATTCCGGCCAATCATGTAAAGGTATAAATTAACTTTAAATGCGATGCCAATCTGCTGCACCCTGGCAGGGGAGAGGTTTCAGCGGCGGCAACCAATGTAAAACGTGTACATGTGTTTATATATAAAGCCTCCGGCGAAACAGAACCGCTATACTTTCACAGCTTTGCAGTCAAACGTGAACATCGCCTGCCTGCGTCCCTTCTGCGCCGGCAAAGATAAGCAAGAAGTTGTCCTAAATGAAAGTAAAACCGCTGCAATGGGGATTTGTGCTGGTAAATCGTGGTGACGAGCGTAGCTGCCTGGGCCGTGGAAGCAGTTTACAGGGTAGAAATGCTTGCTGTGTTTCAGAAGGCCGTTGCCCCCTCATTCCGGATAGGGCAGCCGCATACAATGGGGGAGGTGATATGGTAAAAACGGCGGCTTTCGGTTGGGGTGCTGAGAGCTGCATGAGTCTCCTCCTATATGTACCTCAACGAGCTCATCAAAAAGAGCAACTAAATAAAAGGCGGCTCCTGGTTTATATATAACTGGTATAGTATATATGGCCTGGGGAGAAGTAGCTTATTTTGTAGCCAGCCTGTCCGGGTTGTCCTGCAGAAAGCCCTTCCAGGACTTGCCGCCCTGTTTGGCGTTGTTGCCTTTCTGGTAGTGGTGGCAGAGCGCTACACCCAGGGCGTCGGTGGCGTCCAGTAGTTTGGGTGCGTCCTGTATTTTCAGGATCTGCATGAGCATGCTGGCTACCTGCTCCTTCGAGGCATTCCCGTTGCCTGTGATGGATTGCTTTATCTTTTTGGGTGCGTATTCCACGTAAGGGATGTCGCGGGAGAGGGCGGCGGCAATGGCCACTCCCTGTGCGCGTCCCAGTTTCAGCATGCTCTGCACGTTGGTGCCGTAAAACGGCGACTCGATGGCCAGCTCGTCGGGGAGGTACTCGTCGATGAGCTGTATCATGCGGTCAAAAATTTTCTTTAACTTGATGGCGTGGTTGCTGTAGCTCTTCAGATGGATGACGCCATATTGCACCAGCTGCACTTTGGAACCCGTCACCTCGATCAGCGCGTAGCCCATTACCTGGGTGCCAGGGTCGATGCCAAGGATGAACTTGTTAGGGGGGAGTGCGGAAGGGTGCGCCATAGGATTGCAAAATTAGAGATATTATCTTGAACATTAACCTCAACAGAAAATTCCTTTTGGCTGCGGGAAAAGCCTTGGTCGTGGTGCTCACGTTCTACCTGCTGTACAAGGCGGTTTTCAAGGCGCCCGACACTTTCCTGAGTTGGGGCGTTGTGCTGCGGCATGCCTGGGAGAATCCCCTGCGCCCCCTGCTGCTGCTCACAGCCGTGCTGATACCCATTAACTGGGGCTTCGAGGCTATGAAGTGGCAACTGCTGGGGCAGAAGATCGAACGGTTTTCATTCCTGCAGGCTTACCGCGCCGTGATGGTGGGCCTCACCCTCGGCTTCATCACCCCAAATCGCCTCGGCGACTTTGCCGGCCGCGTGCTGGAGCTGAAGAGCCGGCAGCGGCTGGAGGCGATCGGTGCAATTTTTATGGGGCGTTTTAGCCAGCTGGTGGCAACGGTACTCGTCGGTTCCCTTGGCCTGGCTTACTTCATCCTTCGCTTTTACTTCCCGCTGTATCCCTCTGTTTGCCTAAGCCTTATGTTTCTCCTTCTCGCCCTGGATTTGATCGTGCTGCTGCTGCTTTACAATGCGCGGGCGATGGTGGGAGTAGTGGCTGGCATCAAACCGTTGCAGCAGTTTGTGCCGTATATCGCCATTATGGCCGCCTATTCCTCTCCCGAACTCTCTCGCCTCCTGCTGCTGTCGCTGGGCCGGTACTTTGTGTTCCTGCTGCAGTTTATATTGCTGCTGGTCTTATTCGGGGTGCGCCTGAGCGCAGTGGAGTATATAGGCGGCGTGTCCGGCACATTTTTCCTCAAGTCGGTGGTGCCCTCCGTCAGCTTGCTCTCAGACCTGGGCATGCGGGAGTTGTCGGCAATGTACCTGTTCGGGTTGCTGGGGCAGGTGAGGCTGCAGGTGCTCAGCGCCAGCCTAAGCCTCTGGCTGCTCAACATTGCGGTGCCCAGTGCCGTCGGCCTGTTCTTTGTACTGCGGCTTCGGCTGGCCCGGAAAGGCGTCACCACGTGATCTTGCTGCTCTCGGCCACGCTGCTGGCCTATGCCTGGATTATTCTGCGCCGCCGGTCTGCGTGGCAGGAGCTTCCCGTCTCTGACGCCCCTGCAAGCTATATACCTGACGTCCGGCTGTCTGTCATCATCCCCGTCCGAAACGAAGCCGAGAACATACTCCTGCTGTTACAGGACCTGGAGCGGCAGCTTTATCCCAAGGAGCTTCTGGAGGTGCTGGTGGTAGACGACCATTCCGAGGACAGGACGGTTGAACTGGTGAATGAATACAAGGCAGGTTCCACAATGAGTATAAGGGTGTTGCAGTTGCATGATTACCCTGCTATGCAACTCAAGAAAGCCGCCGTGCAGAAGGGGGTGGAGCTGGCGCAGGGAGAGCTGCTGGTGTTTACTGACGGTGACTGCAGGGTGGGGCCGGAGTGGCTTCGGCAGTACGCGTACCTCTATAGGTTGCAGCAGCCCTACTTCATCAGCGGGCCGGTTAGCTTCCACAACACCGCTACCTTGTTTGAGAAAATGCAGTTGGTGGAGTTTTCGAGTTTGATCGGCATTGGCGGCGCCTCCATCGGGCTTGGCAAACCCAACATGTGCAACGGTGCTAACCTGGCCTACCGGAAAGATGTTTTCAACAGCGTGGCAGGCTTTTCAGGCAACGAGGGCATCGCGAGCGGCGATGACGAGTTTCTGCTGCACAAGGTGCACGAGCAGTATCCGGGCAAAGTGGCCTTTCTGAAAAATCCTGAATCTATAGTTTATACGGATGCCCGTAAAACACTGATTTCCTTCGTGTGGCAGCGGGTAAGGTGGGCGAGCAAGTGGCAATCCTACCAAAGCCTGGAGGTGCAGTTGGTTGCGGTGGCGGTTTTCCTAGTGAATTTCCTGCTGTTCCTGGCCATCGCCCTGGTGATTTCCGGCAGCATGCCGCTCTGGATATTTATAGGCGCATATATTTCGAAATTCGCAGTGGATTTCTTATTTTTAAAACAGGTACTGGGCTTCTTAGGCAAACGAAGGTATCTTTGGTATATGCTGCCATTGCAACTCGTTTACGTCCCTTACGTGGTTTTTACTGGTGCCTGCGGCCTGCTGGGGCGCTACCGTTGGAAAGGGAGGATAATCCGCAACTCATGAGCGATAATGAATTTGACTTACTGGACGAACTGTACTTTGTGACGTCTTACCCGGATCTCAGAAGCACCCTTTCGCTGAGCGATGAGGAGCTTTGCGAGAGCCTGCAGTCACTGATCAGGCGGGGATATGTGAAAATCCTATACCCTGACCAGGATACTGAGCACGAGTACGATGAAAGCACTTTCGCGCAGCATTGCCACGATTATTTTTACCTTGCCACCAAGGCAGGCCTGGTGGTGCATAATTCCCTCTGAAAAGCCTCTTCGGCAACTATGCTTGCTTAGTGCGTGCTAATATATTTATAGCCGGCGGTGCTTTTTTTAAAAGATGAAGCGGCAGCGACTCCTGCATAAAATTTTCACATGAGTGCCTTGGAAAGTCACCCCTACTGCTGCACAAGGGTGTGTAAGAGAACATTGCAGTGACTGACACTAAATATCTGATTTAAAGATTTGTATGTGTCGAAATGTGTTATCATGTCTTGCCCCTGAACTTCCCTGAATGGAAATGGGAGCACACGGGTTGCTTTAGCTTTGACCTTCATGTAAATGCTGCGCAGGCACCTGGTTTTCTGCAGCAACAGGCGGTGTTCCGCAACCTGCCGTTCAATAAGTTGGGCTAGCGCAGCGTTATTGCCACGGCTTACTTTGCCAAAACCTTTGGAATGGAAGTGGGTTAAGTTTTCAGCCGCCTACCTTCTCGTATTCAGCTCTTCTTTGCGGCGAGCAGCATCTGAAGGTTTCCAGTAAAAAGATGCGGGGGCTGGTATTTTTTTATTAGTTTTACCTAGTATATGTATCAGTAATCTTGTGCCTTTCATCGCGATGAGGTGCTAAGATTTACAGGATGCATATGATCCAATAATCCTGATTTCGAATGCCTGATATCATTACACCGAATACACAGCAGGAACTCAATCTCAAGAAACTGGAGCTTTCGGCTCTGCTTGAGATCACGCAGGCGATCAATGATAACCTGCCGGAGACTGCTCTGTACAAGATATACCGCTTCACCCTGTTGGCGCAGTTGCAGATCAGCCGCCTGGTGCTGTTTGTGCACGACGAGGCCTGGGAGTGTAAGGTGTGCTTCGGCACGGAGCAGGACTTTACAAAGCAACGGTTACCGGATGGCATCAAGACGCTGAAAGAGATTTCCAAGACCGCCAGGCTGCCGGTCGACAAGAAATGGCGCACCTTCGACATCGTGATCCCGATCCTGCACAACGGCAAAGTGCTGGCCTTTGTCATGATCGGGAAGATACAGCCTTACTACCAGAACCTCGGCGCGCTCGGGTTTGTGCAGACGGTGAGTAACATCATGCTGGTGGCGATCGAAAACCACAAGATGGCGCGCCAGCGGCTGGCAGAGGAGTCTATCCGGAGGGAGATCGAGATTGCCCGCGAGGTGCAGTCCATGCTGTTCCCGAAGTCGCTCCCCAACGACAGCGATGTGGTGATCCATGCCAGCTATATCCCCCATTCCTCCATCGGCGGCGACTACTACGACTTTATCGAGATTGACCAGGACCAGTTCCTGTTCTGCGTGGCCGATGTGTCGGGCAAGGGCGTTCCGGCCTCATTGCTGATGTCGAACTTCCAGGCGGGCCTTCGGACGATCCTCCGGCAGACCTCGGACCTGGGTACCGTTGTGGCCGAACTGAATAATCTCATCTACCGCAACGCGATCGCTGAGAAATTCATCACCACCTTCCTGGCCATCTATAACCGCCGGACGCGGGAGCTTTCGTACGTGAACGCCGGCCACAACGCCCCGATCCTGCTGTACGAAAACAACTCGCACCTGCTCCTGAACGAGGGCTGCACGATGCTGGGCGTGTTTGATGTGTTGCCCTTTATGTCGGTGGCCAAAGTGACGGTCCCCAAAAACGCGGTGCTGCTCTGCTATACCGATGGCCTGACGGAGGTGTTTGACGAGCATGAGGCTGAGTTTGGCATCGAGGGCACTATTGAGTTCATGAAGCGCAACCGCTTCCTGAGCTCCAAGATGCTGCACCTGCAGCTGCTCCGGGAGATTAAGCTCTACAGCGAGGAGATCAGCTTCAACGACGACATCACGCTGCTCTCGTGCCGGTTTAAGTAATTTGATTGTTGATCGTTGGTTGTTGATTGTTGATTGTAGAGTGAAGGCCAGCCGGCCCTGATTATGGTCGCTATCAGCAGCAAGCAATCATCAATCATCAATCAACAATCAAGATGATCCGCTTTTACAAAACGCCTTACCTGCTCCGGAAACTGTTGCCGGGCTATACTTGGCACCGGGAGGCAGGGGAGAAAAAGCTGTACCTGACCTTCGATGACGGCCCTATCCCGGAGGTGACGCCCTGGGTGCTGGAGCAACTGGCCATATATAAAGCGAAGGCCACGTTCTTCTGTGTGGGCGATAACCTGGTGAAGCACCCCGAGGTGGCCCGTCTGGCGCTGGCGCAGGGGCATGTGCTCGGCAACCACACCTTCCACCACCTGAAGGGCTGGCAGACATCATTTGAGAAGTACGTTGAGAATACGGCCCTGTGCCAGGCTGAGCTGGACGCGCTGCAGCCAAACCCAAAAGTCAGGCTGTTCCGGCCGCCATATGGCCGCATTTCCACGGCGCAGGCCGCAGCTCTGCGGCAGTCCTATGAATTGATTATGTGGGACACGCTCACCAACGACTACGACGCCACGCTTTCCCCGGAAAAATGCCTTGAAAATGCTATCCGTCACACCCAAAGCGGCAGCATCATCGTATTTCACGACAGCCTGAAAGCGCAGCGTAATATGCAATATGCCTTACCGCGTTTCCTGGGGCACTTCTCCCGGCTGGGATATGCGTTTGAGACCCTATGATTGTATCAGTAGTCTATTTCACTCTTTATTTTCTGCTTTTCCTCTCGTTGCTGGCCCTGCTGATCCTCAACCGCGCACCCTATTCCCCGCGGCTGCACCACCAGCCCCATATCAGTATCCTGATCGCCGCCCGAAACGAGGAGCACACCATCCTGCGCTGCCTGCAGGCTATCTCGGCGCTGGATTACCCCTCCGGTAAAATGGAAGTGCTGATAGGCGACGATGCCTCCACGGATGCCACCCGCGCCGTGGTGGAAGCCTATATACAGGACCGCCCGAACTTCATGTGCTTCCCCATCTCTCAAAACAGCGGAGGCAACCGTGGGAAGGCCAATGTGCTGGCCCAACTGGCCAGGCAGGCCACTTCGGGCTACTTCTTTTTTACGGATGCGGATATAGCGGTGCCGCCGCAGTGGGTGCGGGGGATGCTGTCGGAGATGCAGGGGCAAGTCGGGGTGGTGACCGGTATAACGTCCATCGCGGGCGAAAGCCTGTGGGCCAGGCTGCAGGCCATGGACTGGCTCTATGCGCTGGGGCTGATGCAGGTCATCTCAGACCTGGAACTGCCTGTTTCCACCATCGGGAACAACATGCTGCTGCGCCGGGAGGCGTACGAGGCGGTGGGGGGCTTTGAGGGAATACCGTTCTCAATTACAGAGGATGTGGCTATTTTCAATTCCATTATCAAAAAAGGTTGGGGCTTCCGGAACATATTTGACCGTACGGTGCTGGCATACTCTACGCCAGCCGAAAGCATCCCGGCATACCTGCAGCAACGCAGGCGCTGGATGAGCGGCTCGATGCACCTGCCTTTATATATGGCTGTCATCTTTATCCTGCACGCGGCTTACTACCCGGTGCTGCTGCCCTTTTTCGCCTACACCTCGGTAGGGGTGGCTCTGGGGGTTTTCATCGGCAAACTGCTGCTGCAAAGCCTGTATGTTTATATATGCCTCCGCCGTGTGGGGCAGTCTGCGCCGTGGTGGCTGTATATTGCCTTTGAGATTTACCTGCTGGTGTCGTCTGTGGTGCTGATCGTTTACTTCTTCCTGCCGCTCAACATCACCTGGAAAGGGCGTGACTATTAGGGATTTGGCTTGATGGGTTATATAGAGGTGGGCCGCTGCGATGGAGTTTGGCTCGATCCTACCCGTCAGCCATATAGCAATTTAACCATGCACAATAAAACGCATCAGAGATTTAATTCCTAAATTACGGCCTCAAGCATATACAGCAGCAATTTTTAATGCTTGCGTAACGACAGTAGATAAATGAGTTTAATTGATTCGCACGCACATATCTATTCCGAAAAGTTTGATGAAGACCGCGCAGAGGCCGTGGCTCGGGCGCAGGAGGAGGGGGTAACCCGGATCTATATGCCCAACATCGACCACACTTCGATAGACGCGATGCTGGAGGCGGAGGAGAAGTACCCGGGCGTTTGCATCCCGATGATGGGCCTCCACCCGACTTCCGTGGGTAAGGATTTCGAACGGGAGCTATATATCCTGGAGGAGTGGCTGGGCAGGCGAAAATTTGCGGCCATCGGCGAGTGCGGCACCGACCTGTACTGGGACAAGTCCTTTCTGCCACAGCAGCAGGAGGCCCTGAAGGTGCAGGTGGCGCTGGCAAAGAAGCACCAGCTGCCCGTTGTTCTTCATTCCCGGGACTCCTTCGACGAGACATATGAAATACTGGCAGCTGCGCAGGACGGCACGCTGCGCGGGGTTTTCCATTGTTTTACCGGCACTGCAGAAGAGGCCCGGAAGGTGAAGGAGCTCGGCTTCCTGCTGGGAATAGGAGGGGTGGCCACCTTCAAAAACGGCGGCCTGGACAAGGTGCTGCCGCACGTGCAACTCTCGGACCTGGTGCTGGAAACAGACTGCCCTTACTTGGCGCCCGCCCCGCACCGCGGCAAGCGCAACGAGCCGGTATACATGACGCTGATAGCGGAACGAGTGGCGGACTTGCTGCAGCAGCCCATAGAAACAGTGGCCCGGGAAACTTCTGCCAACGCTTTAAACCTCTTTAAGCTGTAAAGATGAAGGTCGTAAACGTGAACATCGATACCGCTACGCCGAAAGATGCGGAGGCATCCATCCTCATCATCTACACCGGCGGCACCATCGGGATGGTGTTTGATGAAGATCACAAACACCTGGTGCCTTTCAATTTCAGCCAGATACTGCAGAAGGTGCCGGAACTGAGGCAGTTCCACTACAAGCTGACGGTGATGAGCATAGAACCCGCCATCGACTCCTCCAACGTGAATATTGCGGACTGGATGATGATGGTGCGCCTGATAGAGGAGAACTACGAGGCCTACGACGGCTTCGTGATCCTGCACGGCACCGACACGATGGCTTACAGTGCCTCCGCCCTGAGCTATATGCTGGAGAACCTGCAGAAGCCCGTTATTTTTACCGGTGCCCAAGTTCCCATCGGCCGCGTGCGGACGGATGCACGGGAGAACCTGATCTCGGCGCTCCAGATCGCGGCCACCAAGATCGATGGCGGCAGCACCGTGCCGGAGGTATGCATTTACTTCCATAATTTGCTGCTGCGCGGCAACCGGGCCAAGAAAGTGGAGAGCACCCAGTTCAGCGCATTCAAGTCTGAGAACCACCCGATCCTGGCGAAGGCCGGCGTCAACATCGACTACTACTGGACAGCCATCAGGCCGAGCACGAATTTGCCCCTCAAGGCGCACTACGACATGGATTACCGGGTGGCTATCCTGAAACTGTTTCCGGGCATTACGCCCTATGTGGTGAAAAGCATCCTGACATCGCCGGACCTGCGCGGCGTGGTGCTGGAAACCTACGGTGCCGGAAACGCGCCAACCAACCCGTGGCTGCTGGAGTTGCTGCGCGATGCCATTGCACGCGGCATCCTGATCCTGAACGTGTCGCAGTGCGATGAGGGCCGCGTGGACCAGGGGCGTTATGAGACCAGCCGCTACCTGTTGGAGATGGGCGTGATCGGTGGGGCCGACATCACCACGGAGGCTGCGATCACGAAACTAATGTTTGTGCTGGGGCAGCAATTGCCTGACGCGGAAACAAAAGAACTGCTCATGAAAGACCTGAGCGGTGAAATAACACTGTAGAATTAGCGACGGAAAGTGGGCAGGGCTTGCAACTGTCCCGACAATTGCCTTATATTTGCAGCAGCAATTAGAGAGTTGTCCGAGTGGTTGAAGGAGCACGCCTGGAAAGTGTGTATACCTCAAAAGGGTATCGAGGGTTCGAATCCCTCACTCTCTGCCGGTAGTGATACCATATATAATCAAAAGCCTGCAAATGAAGAGTTTGCAGGCTTTTTCGTTTCTGCCTCCTAGCTAACTCATTCGGTTTTTTGCCTTCTTGATAACAGGATCAGCTATATATAGCATTGAAACGAATCTAATTAGTTGAGGCGGCGCTACCACCTTTTAAGCCTTCCCAATGAATTAAAATGGCCTCAGGATAAAAAATGTGCATAAATAGCTGAGAGGGATATATGTACATCGCTAATAAAGGCTCTTTCTACCAAAGAATATAACGGGATTATATTCTTTTAGGGAGCTGATAAACTCTACATATGTGAAAATATCCGTTTAACTGCGAAGTAGTAACCATCTGTAAATTATATGTCCCTCAGTAGTGCTTTAAATCAAAATTATACCTTTTATAAATAAAACTTTGTTGTTTAGGAAGCGTTATAGATAGTCTGCTCTCTTGGCCTTCAATAACGGCCATAATTTCGGCTGCGGCTTTCATCATCCATTCGAAGGCACCCACACATGTACACTGGCAGTATGCCAATGGGAGTCCACTGCTTTCTAACCTTACCCATATACTTTCAAGTGGCTAATTTGTAGCTCAATTGAATAATGCAACTGTCTTCTCTCCCCCGGACATCCTGCCAATGAGCCCCTGTAACTCGTGCTTCGCTTGATGTTTTCTAACACCTTAACTCCTTTTTCGATGTGATGAAGAAATTAACCAATTTCACGTTGCTGCTTTTTGCTGTGGCGTGCCTTTTTGCATTGACGTCCTGCTCAGCAGAGAATGAGCTGGACGAGATTACACTCTCCGGTACTGAAAGCGCTGATGCCAAGATGCAGATGCGGCCCTTTGGAGGGTCTTACGAAACAAGGCATTATGTTTTACCGGAGTCTGCTTTTCCGATACAGCGCATCAGGATTACGGGGCAGGGACAGTTTTCTCATATGGGCAAATCCATCGTTGTTACAAATACGACACTTAACCTTACGCCACCGCCTCCCTTTATTACAAATGGTACTAATGTTATCACGGCTGCCAACGGGGATGAGCTCCATTCTTCGTTTACAGGCACAGCCGTTCCACAGCAGGATGGCAGGCTGCTGGTAACTGTAAACCATACCATCACCGGTGGCACAGGCAGGTTTTATGATGCGTCCGGCCACTATACAGGTGTTTCTTATTCAGTTCCAGCCGCTGAGGCCGGGCTTGTTATTATCACTGGTGAAATCGCCTATTAGCGTAAGCTCTATTTTTTGCTGATTAAGCGCTTCACCTTAGATACAGATTAAGAAGTTTGTCTATCTGGTTATACATCAGGTGCTGTTGGGAGCCTCTGCATGCCCACATTCAGATTAGTCAGGCAGTTCTCGTGTTTTTGTCGTGCTTGGTTGTGGAGAGTTACATATAAATCTCTGCATATTTTTTTGCCGCAGCTTAAGCTAGCTCCTATATACTTCCTGCCATAGCTACTGTAAAAATGCCCTTCCCCTTCAGCTCAAACGGATGAAGCTCTATATAGTTGAAAGTTTAGGCGGCAGGAAATTTCAGTTAAGAAGTTACGGCAATGAAGAGATTTCTCCCTCTCTTTGAATTGCATTATAAATATCCCCCTTATTATTGCTATCCTTAGGCACTCCTATGCAATTTCTGGCAAAGCGGCTTTGCCCATCTTTTACATTCTATACAGGATGATAAAATCTGACCCGCATTTACATTGCATGTGCAAGGGGTACCCGATAGCCGCATCTTTTCCTGTATCAATCTTAGTTCTTAAAGCCATTTAGCGGATAAAATTCCTGCTGATATATAGGAGATTTTAGATTTGATTACCTATCTTATTTAAAACTTCCTATGAGAACGACGACTGCGCCTGTTTCCGATGCTCCTGTTATAAACCCTGTGCTTTCCACCGGCAGAGTTGCTTCAGTGGATGTGTATCGGGGTTTTGTCATGTTGCTGATGATGGCAGAAGTGCTTTCCTTCCGGCGTGTCGCAGAAGCCTTGCCGGATAGCCGGTTCTGGCAGTTTCTCGATTTTCATCAAAGCCATGTGCCGTGGGTGGGCTGCTCGCTGCATGATCTGATCCAGCCTTCTTTTACTTTCCTGGTAGGGGTGGCCCTGCCGTTCTCCATAGGCAGCCGCCTGGCCAAAGGCGCGAAGTTCGGGCCTTTGTTACGTCATGCCATCGTACGGTCCCTCATTCTGATCTTGCTGGGGATATTTCTGCGCTCCCTGCATTCGCAGCAGACCAATTTTACCTTCGAAGATACCCTTACCCAGATCGGGTTAGGCTACCCTTTTCTTTTTCTGCTCGGCTTTTCTTCGCAACGGGTGCAATTAGGGGCGCTGGCCCTGATTCTGGTTGGCTATTGGGCTGCCTTTGCTTTCTTCCCTTTGCCGGGTGCCGGCTTCAATTACGAGGCTGTTGGCGTGGCACCCGATTGGGAGCACAACCTCCGTGGCTTCGCCGCCCACTGGAACATGAACACCAACTTCGCATGGTATTTCGACCGCTGGTTCCTCAACCTGTTTCCCCGGGAGAACCCTTTTACGCATAACGGCGGCGGCTACGCTACCCTAAGCTTTATACCTGCGCTGGGCACCATGATCTTAGGATTGTTTGCGGGGAAAGCGTTAAGGGCGACTACTGCACAAAAGGTAAAGCTGAAGTTTTTTTTGATTACAGGGATCAGTTTGTTGGCAGCGGGGGTTTTGCTGCACGTGATGGGCATCAACCCGATCGTAAAGCGCATCTGGACCCCCGCCTGGGTGCTTTTTAGCGGTGGCTGTTGTTTCCTGCTGCTGGCTTTGTTTTACTGGGTAATAGATGTGGCGAATTACAAGAAATGGTCCTTCCCTTTGATGGTGATCGGGATGAACTCCATCGCGGCCTATGTGATAGCCGATGGCTTCGGCTCCTTTATCGCCTCTTCCTTATCCATCCATTTAGGGCAAGATTATGATCAGGTTTTTGGTTTACCCTATGCTACGCTGGTAAAGGGTTCCTTGGTATTATTGGTAGAATGGTATATTCTTTACTGGATGTACAAAAACAAAATCTATATAAAAGTATAGAGGATGCTTTTGAGAAAATTTAAGAAATACTGATCTCCCCTATATTCTTAATCTTCTATTGAGCAGAGGAGGCCGCTGCACGTGATTCTCTACTGCCGGTAAGCTGCGCAAAATTCTATGTCAATTAGGCGCTGCAAATCTTCTGTGTCTGGCAGCACGAAATTGTATGTAAGGCTCATGTTGTACACCCGCTGAAGCATGTGGATATCCTGCTTGCGCTCCACCAGTAAGTTGATCCCTCCGCCTCATCATCAGAGCCATGGCCTTCACCTGTTATGAATTTACGATATGACCCGGTGCTGTATTTCATGATTATATACCCGTCATATCCTGACCATTGCTGCCGCGTATAAAAGAGTTTCAGGCTATATATCTTAAACCATATAACCATGATGGACAACAGCAGTGAAAATAAGCAGAAGGATGGCGAAGAGAAGCACAAGGGCGCAATGGGAATGCGTGGTGTGACACGCCCGATGGCTGAGAAAGAGGTGCGAAAACACAACGAAGAAATGCACAAGGACGGTGGGCATGGCGATATGATGTCGGATGACATGCGGGAGAAGATGCTGCACATGCATCACATGCAGACACTCTGGGTGTACTGGATGATCATCATTCTGGGGGCCTGGGTGCTGCTCTCGCCGTTCACCTTCGATTACAGCAGCGGCACCGTGCAGCCCTCCGGCGGACGTGAAGTGTGGCTCTCGCTGGAACAGCGCATCGGGTTCATGAAGTGGAGCGACATCATCAGCGGTGCGCTGCTTCTCTTTTTCGGGTGGCGCGGCCTTACCCCCAACCGCCCCGTCAGCCTCTGGATCTGCTGCTTTGTCGGCATCTGGCTCACCATGGCCCCCTTGCTGTTCTGGTCCCCAACGGCTGTCGCCTACTTGAATGATACCATGGTCGGTGCGCTGATCATTGCCCTTACGATTCTCATACCGGGCATGCCCAACATGATCATGTACATGAAAATGGGTCCCGACACGCCGCCCGGCTGGAGCTATAACCCCTCCAGCTGGCCGCAGCGCTGGATCATGATGGTGCTGGGATTTGCGGGCTGGGTCGTTTCCCGTTACCTGGCAGCCTTTCAATTGGGCTATATCGACAGCGTCTGGGACCCGTTCTTTGGGCAGCAGACCGAGCAGGTGCTCAATTCCGCCATGTCACATTCCTTGCCAGTCTCCGATGCCGGCCTTGGAGCCATCGCTTACACACTGGAGTTCCTGATGGGTTTTATGGGAGCCCCCTCGCGATGGCGTACGATGCCCTGGATGGTCGCCATTTTCGGAATCCTGGTGATCCCGCTTGGGATGGTACATATTTTCCTTGTCATCAGCCAGCCCGTGCTGGTGGGTGCCTGGTGCACCTTCTGCCTGTTGGCCGCGGCCATCATGATCCCCATGATCCCGCTGGAGGTGGATGAGGTGATTGCCATGGGGCAGTTCATGAAAAAGAAAGTGAACCAAGGCGAGAGCTTCTGGAAAGTGTTCTGGAAAGGCGGTAACATTGAGAGCGATGCAAAAGATGAAGCCCCGGAACTGATAGAACTCCCACAAAAGCCCGGGCCGGTATACAATGCCTCCATCTGGGGTGTCAGTTTCCCCTGGACGCTGACTGTGTCTACGCTGCTTGGGGCGGCGATGGTGTTTGCCCCCGGGCTTTTCGGTGTCGGGATACAGGAAACAGTGGCGGACGTGTTTCACCTGTCCGGGTCGCTGGTGGTGGTGGTGTCTGTGTTCTGCATGGGGGAACCGCTCCGCATCGGGCGCTATGTAAACATCCTGCTCGGGCTGGCTGTGGCGGTGGCACCCTGGTTTCTGACTAACAGCCCGACAGGGTTAAGCATAACCGGAGTGGTATTGGGGCTGGCTGTGGCGGCACTGGCCTTGCCTTTAGGTCCGAAAACGCAGCGTTACGCAGGATGGGATGAGTATATCAGATAAACAGAGGCATCCTGGCGGACAACGCGTATTGCCTGACCAGGAGATCAAAGACCGGGTGCGGGAGGTGCTTTATAAAAACATGATCAGTGGCCAGCGGGCGGGGTTTTCCTATCACTATACAAAACCGTCGCCAGGCACCTACCCTTTCCAGTACTTCTGGGACACGTGCTTTCATGTGTTCACGCTCACTGCCCTGGGAGAGGAAGACATGGCCAGGAAGCATATCCTGAGCCTGTTTGAGATGCAGCAGCCAGATGGCTTTGTTGGCCATATGAGTTATTGGAAGCGCCTTTGGCCCGCCCGCATCACCGACCTGTTTCAGCTTAGGCCCCGCGATCTGCTTCAGCTTTACAAGCCGCATATGTCAGCCCTGGTGCAGCCGCCGCTCGCTGCGCAGGCAGTGCTGCGTGTTTACAGCTTAACCCGGGACAAGAGTTTTGTACAGCAACTGTTGCCCAGGCTCAGGAAATACTACAGGTGGCTGGCCCGGAACAGGGACTTTGAAGGGGAGGGGCTGCTCTCTATCATTACGCCCTTTGAATCCGGGATGGACTGGAAAGCCTCCTATGACCCCGTGCTCGGGTATAGCAAAGGCAAAGCAGGACCGCAGCTTTTCTGGAAGGTGCTGCAGGTGGATATGCACAACTTCCGGAAGGGATATGATCTGAAAGCCATCTACCGGAGCAACAAGTTTATAGTGAAGGATGCTGCCTTTAACACCATCTACGCGCAGAACCTGTCCGCCATGGCGGAACTTTGCCGCCTCGCTGGAGACGAAGAGGAACAGTATTTCCGGGAGCAGGCTGATAAAACCGGTAAGGCTATATATAAATACATGTATGACGAGACCGATGCCGCCTTTTATGATCTTTACGGGCATGATTACGGGAAGCTAAAGGTGCGGACAGCCACTATCTTTTTCCCGGTGGTTTTAAAAAGCGTGCCAGATACCGTGTGCAAGCAGGTACTGGAACGGCACTTGCTGCACAAAGATGGCTTCCATGTGCCGTTTCCCATGCCGTCGCTGTCCGTGAATGAACCTGCTTTCGTTCCCAATGAATCGCTTTATATATGGCGCGGGCCGACGTGGGTGGTGTTCAACTGGTTTATGCAGCAGTTTCTGCTGGAGAAAGGATATGAACAGGAAGCGCAGGCGCTCCTGCAAAGTGTAAAAAAGCTGGTGTCCGGGAGCGGCTTCCGGGAGTACTATAACCCCTTCACCGGCGAAGGCCACGGAGCAGAGGAGTTTACCTGGTCGGGCCTGGTGGTGGACATGATCAACAAACAGCAGGGGGCAGATTGATTTTTGCACCCTGCTGTTTGTTTTTATATAAGCTTGTGCTGCACGGTACCGGCATCTTCCCAGAGGCAGAGCGTTTTGCCGCCGGCTACGGCATATACCCGTGGGGTATTGCCATGGCCCAATTCCAGGGTCGTGTTAGTGGCTAACTTCTTAAGTTTGATTTGCCCTTTCTCCTGCCACACGATCACGGTGTTTGCACCTGCCTGCGCCAGAGCACAATCCCTTCCTGTCCCTATCAGCTGTTCCGGTTGGTTTTCCTGGCAATAGAAGATTTCTCCCTTCCGCTGCCAGACAGAGCTTACCAGGCCATTGTCTCCTACTACGATACCGCCGCCGTCCATTGGGCAGCCCTCCAGTTTCCAGGTGCCCTGGCCAAACTTTTGAGGAGCCGTGAAGTTCTTCCCCTTGTCAGTGGAGGAGGTATGGTAGATGTCCCGGGAGCCGTTCAGCCAGTTTCGGAAGGAGATCGTCAGCTTGTCACCATGGAAGGCAATATTGGGCTTGCAGCATTCGCAGACGGTCTGGTCAGGAGAGGTATAGACCAGTTTGTTTGCTGACCAGGAGCCTTTGCCGGGGTGGAGGGAAGAAAAGAAGATTTTGTTTTTCTTGTCTCCCCTGGTGTCCAGCCACACGGCGTAAAAGTTGTCTTCTTTGTCAGCTGTGAGCGCCACAAGACCTTCCGGTGCCGATCCTTTCACATCATTGACCCCGGCTGCCCTTGTCCATTTGCCGTTGCTGTGCTTTAGCTGGTAAGCATGGATGTTGCCCGCCTTGTCCATTGCCGTAACGAGGCTGTAGTTTTTGGAGGAGGCGATCTGCGGCCCCCTCGACATGCCCAGGTGCATGTCTGGCAGTGTCGCAATTTTCTCCGGCTCCGAGAAACTTTGCCCATTGTCGGTGGAGGATATGGTATAAATATCATTCCCTTTCCCAAAGACAACCCGGATGGCGCCTTTGGTGTCAATGGCCGCGTTCGGCTGTTTGCCGCTCAAAAGGCTGCTTCCAGCCGAAACAGTCGCTGTGTTAAAAAGTACAGTCCCGAAGAGGAACAGGCAAATTAGCAGGAGAAGCTTCATGTTGTAAGTGCCAGCGTTAGTCAATAGCATGTATCTGATCTTATGCTCCGAAGTGGATGTTCTAAGATAGGGAAATTTTTTATCAAAGGAGACGAATGGTTGATCGGTACTGCTTCTGTTTCGTCCGTATCAGTGCTTGAACATTTGCCTTCCTAGCCGTCCCTAGTCAGGGGAATGCCTCCTATGGCGTGGAAAAAATACTGCAGCCCCGGTATTGGGCGACCCATGCTCGCAGACATATGATAACCAGTAAGAAAGGCCAGCAGGCAGCAATTTACAAGGTTTAGGGGGAGGTGGAAATCCCCGGAGGGCATAATCCTTTTGCGGCTTAACCTCGTTTATTGTAGCTCAAGCTATCTATCAAACTTAATAAAAGGAGGTATCAATGTTTCACCACGTAAAAGAATTACAGTTCAATGCGCGCGTCTCAAAGCCGGACCCGAAGTTCGCCAGCCTGCTGCTGGAGCAGTTCGGTGGGGCAAACGGGGAGCTGAAAGCGGCCATGCAATACTTTGTGCAGGCCTTTCCCGCCCGCCAGCCATACCCTGACAAGTATGACATGCTGATGGACATTGCCACGGAGGAATTCAGCCACCTGGAGATCGTCGGGGCCACCATCCAGATGCTGCTCGGCGGCATCAACGGGGAGCTGAAGAAGGCGGCCGACGAATCCGAGATCATGCAGCTCCTCAAGGGCAAAGGCGAAAAGGAGTCCTTCATTCACGAGGCGATGGTCAACCCGCAGTTCTTCGGGCTTAGTGGCGGCGGCCCCACGCTCACCAACAGCCAGGGGGTGCCGTGGACCGCATCCTACGTAACCGCCAACGGCGACCTGACGGTGGACCTGCGCTCTAATATCGCGGCGGAGGGCCGAGCTAAGATCGTTTACGAATACCTGATGCAGTTCACCGACGATCCCTATGTGAAGGAAACGCTCAAGTTCCTCATGACGCGGGAGGTGGCACACGCGCAGATGTTTGAGGCCGCACTGCAGACACTAAATCCAAACTTCCCGCCCGGGGTGCAGCAGGCTGACCCCCGTTATGCGAACGTCTACTTTAACATGTCAAACGGGGCGGAGGTACGTGGCCCCTGGAACCAGGGGGAAACGCCCGTTACAGGGGAGGAATGGCAGTATGTGCAGGACCCGCTGCAGCACGTGATCCAGACCAACGGTATGCTGGACCAGCAACCGAAAGGAACCTATATTACCGTAGACAAGGCGGAGAAAGTGAGCAAAAAGCTGGGAGGGGAGCGCAGCGGGGAGATCTCTGCCGCCGTCCCTAAAGGAGAGAACCAGTGGAGCACATATCCGCAGCAGAAACTGTAGCGTATGCTGCCACCGTATGACAGAGAAAGAACAAAGTAATAATGATGCAGTAATGCAGGAAGCAGGGTTGGTGGAGATTGAGTTCTACACCGACCCTCTTTGCTGTTGGAGCTGGGCCTTTGAGCCCCAGTGGCGCAGGCTGCGCTACGAGTACAGTGGGAAGATCCGGTGGCGCTACCGCATGGCTGGGATGATTCCTAACTGGAGCAGCTACAGCGACCCCTTGAACAGCGTAAGTAAGCCGCTGCAGATGGGGCCTGTCTGGCTGGAGGCCAAACACCTCTCAGGGATGCCCATAGAGGACAAGGTGTGGTTTGCTAATCCCCCCGCATCCTCTTACCCCGCCTGCCTGGCCATGAAATGCTCTGGGCTGCAGTCGCCGGAGGCGGCGGAGATGTACCTGCGGCGGGTGCGGGAGGCGGTGATGCTGCACGGCAGGGATATCTCGAAGGAGGAGGTGCTGCTGGAGGTGGCTAAGGGGCTGTCGGAGGAAGCGACCCGGCTACTTGATTATACTCAATTTGAGCGGGAGCTCCACGGCGAGGAGGCGAGGAATGCCTTTGTGGAGGACCTGAAGCAGGTGCGTTATCTTGGTATTACCCGCTACCCTGCTCTTACCCTCAGCAAACCCGGGCAGCCGGGGCTGCTCATTGTCGGTTACAGGCCTTACGAGGCGCTGGTCAGCACGCTTAAAAAAGTAGCGCCGGAGATAGAGCCAGCCCGGCGAATGAAAGACGCCAAAGAATATAGCAGCTTCTGGAGTGGCGTAACTGAACGTGAAACGGAGGAGGCCTTAAGCTTGGGGTGATCCAAATAGCACCGCAACAGAAAGATTTCATCATATAGCTATATATAAGCGTCAATCCACTGGAAACGGTTCAACTGAATCAATTAATTCATCCTTCCGGATTCATGGAAGCGAGGACAAAAGCAGCTTGTAGAATTAAAACGTTGAGGAAAGCAAAAGAACTGCGGAGGGAGGGCAAAAACTCATGGTGCTGGATGAGAAGGACGTTCCCATATACGCCCAACACCTGCAGCCCCCTCAGGAGGAAAGTACAAGTAAATTAGGATGTAGCCAACGCTTCGTGTTCTACGAGTACCTCTCTGTGCATTTGCAGGCGGTGATGAGAGAAACGCGTTTCATGGTCGTGGTGATTTTTAGTAAACAGTTCCCTTTACAGCCGCCGATCAATTCTTTTTTAAACAACGGTAAATGCTGTGATTATGAGAAAGCTTTTAATGCAGGCTCTTTACTGATAATGGTTAGTTTAGCCACAGGTAGTTCCTCCGCAGCAGGTCATGATAATAGCCCGACAAGTCAGGACTCGGTGGTGAACAGCGTTATTGAGAAAGTCTTCGGGGATGGGAACCTAACGGCTGAATTCAGTGCCTTTCCTACTTTGAGCAAAGCGCCTCAAATCATCTCCCCGGTATCTTCCGTCCACCCACACCAGCTTTACCTGACTGCAGAGCTCCCCGAGGTTAAAGGAGCGGCGCAGGTAGCGCAGCAGGCACTTGGCCCCCATTTTCTCCGATACGCTCGCCGCGCACAGCCACACGGCCAGCAGCAAGCCCTGCGTATCAGTCAGGATGAAGCGCTTGCGACCCCTTATCTGCTTTGCGGCATCGTAGTCACGGTTCCGGCCGCCGCATGCCGGGGTCTTGACGCTCTGCGAGTCCAGGCAGCCTGCCTTGGTGCGGGCCTTTTTAGCCAGAAAGCAGTTCATCGCCTCCCAACTGCCGCCCTTGCTCCAGCGGTTGAAATAGCCGTGCATTGTCTGCCAGCAGGGCAAGTCGTGCGGCAGGCTGCGCCAGCTGTAGCCCGTCTTGACCATATACAGAACAGCATTCATCACTTCTCTTATGTCTGCAGCAGGGCGCCCGCCGTGCTTGCTGCCTGACGGCACAACCGGCATGGCCTGCCTGAGCTTTTTCCAGCCGTTTTTACTCATGTCGCTTGGGTAACTCTTTCTTTTTTCCTTCTTGTGGTTGGTGCTCACAAAGGTTTTGGGTAGTTGGCCGAATAATTGTCTTAACCAATGACGGCACTCTTTATTTCCGCTTAACAACCTTTTAAAACAGCTTCTTAATTGTCGGAGTTTTGTAGGAGCCATTGTGGCTGTATATTTTGTGCACCCACACACGCAGGGGCTGCCAAAGCGAACGCAGCAGGTGGTTGAAATACATGAAAGATATGCTACCTACACTTTACGGCTTAGTGGCATCGGTCTTGTGCTAAAGTCGGTGAGCTACTTTTTTTTAACAGAAAACTAGCGGCAGAGTTGATCACGGCTTTAGTGATTGTTGCTGCAGCCACTTTTGTGAGTATGACCGGCCACTTTGGCTCGCAACTGGCTTATATAGAAGGAGTAGGGGCACAAGGCAGGTACTTAGAGCAGCACGAAAAATAGAACGCCGAGCAAAGATAACTATAAAGTTATTTAAACCGTCTGTAACAATACCTGGCTGATATAAAACGCTGGTTATCTTCGTTAAAGCTATAGACTATGAAAAATGACTTACTCTACGCCATGGCAGGTTTGCTGCTATGCTTCTCCTGCACCTCCACTCCATCCTCTGAAGAAGAAACAGACACGGCTACTGCATCCACAGAGCAGGTATTGATCGATTCGGTGGGGCTGCAACTGATCGCCTCTGACCTCGTCTCACCCGTTTTCCTGACACAGCCACCCAATGACGACAGGCTTTTCATCCTCGACCAGATAGGAGAGGTGCGCGTGGTGAAGGATAGCCAACTGCAGCCGGAGCCCTACTTGGACCTCAAGGGTAAAATTGTCAACCTAAAACCAGGAATCAAGGGGCCTGGGATGGGGTATTGCGCAGGCCGGTCACAATTTCATCATCGGCAACGCAGACAACATGCTGGACATGATTCCTGCGGCGGTGCTGGGGCACATGGGCAAACACGGGCCTATACTTCTGGTGGCGCAGGACAGCGTACCCAAAGCCGTAAACAGCTACCTCACCATGGTAAAACCTTTTCCGACAGGTCCGCAGGAAACCATTTTGAACTTTGCCTGGATCATCGGCGACACAGGCACCGTATCAGAGGCTACACAGCGGGAAGTAGATTTCCTGTTATCGCCCTTCAAGAATCCTAAGGCAGCTAAACCTCTTTCAGAAGCAGACACGTTACAACAGAAATGAAAAATACTACCGATAAGAAAGACGCAGACTTAATTGTAGGCTACACCAACTACGACCCGGAAGGGCACGTTATGTATCACCCTGCCATCCTGAAAATGGCCATCATCTGGGCTATAGTTTTTGGGTTTATACTTGGCTTCATGGGCTACATGATCTCTTCCGGTGCCTGGCCCATCCGAGACCTGGGGCAATATGCCACATCAGGTACTGCGGTAGGTACTTTTGTGGGCGCAGTGGTGGGTATTGCTTTAGGAGGGCTGATAGGGGCACTAATGGGCATGGGAAAGATGAAGCGTAAGAGCAGGAGCATATAGGTATGGCAGCCGAAAAAGAAGACTATGCCCATGAGCAGGTAAAAGAGATCGGTAATTCTCCTTCTGCCACAGCTATACATGATGCCATCTACAAGGAGGCAGAATCGGAGCTGGAGCGCCCTACATCCAACCTGTTCTGGTCTGGCCTGGCAGCAGGCTTGTCCATGAGTTTATCCATGATCGTGGAAGGCATTTTGGAGGCTTACCTGCCGGAGGCGAAATGGACGGTGCTGGTTTCCAGCTTCGGCTACAGCGTGGGCTTTGTTATTGTTATACTTGGCAAGCAGAAGCTTTTCACGGAGAACACACTTACACCCATCCTGCCGCTGCTGCACGATAAAACACTGGAAAAGTTCAGGAACGTGATGCGGCTGTGGGGCGTGGTGCTGTTAGCCAACCTGGTGGGTACATTACTGGTCGCCTTAACCGTAGCGCACACGTCGGCCTTTGACCCGCATATACTTGATACCTTTGCCAAGCTGGGTCATGAAGCCATGAAGCCGGGCTTTGGCACCGTGCTGCTGCGAGGTGTGTTTGCCGGCTGGCTTATTGCGCTGATGGTATGGCTGTTGCCTCACGCAGGCTCGGCTCGGGTGTGGATCGTTATACTTGTTACTTACGTGGTGGCCATCGGGCACTTCAGCCATGTCATCGCAGGGTCTATGGAAACTTTTACCATTGCTGCTATGGGGGAGACCACTTGGGGAGATGTGCTGCTAACCTATACCTTACCTGCTCTGATCGGGAACATACTTGGGGGTGTCGTGCTGGTAGCGGCAATCAACCATGCGCAGACACAATCTGGTGAGAAAGAAAAGTCGCATACGCAGGCTTAGCTGCCTTTTTCCAGTTCTCTTTTTCGGATGTTATACTCTGCTGTGTCTATCTCCCCGGCAGCATACCTGCGCTTAAGTATGTCAAGGGGAGTTTCTTTGCTGGTACGTTTACTCCGGATGTACCAGAAAAAAGCAAAGATGATGATAGCAACTATGATCCAGAACATCCACCAGAACCAATGCATGACCCAAAAATCATCGTCCATGTGCCACATGATTCGCTTCTTTTGGTTATTGATTGGTTTTACGTTTTTACAGGAAGGTTGTAGGTGGAAATTGCTTTTTAGTTTCGGCTGATTCCAGTAGAAGTAACTCTCATGAAATCAGGATTTCATAGCGTGAGCGTCCACGCTCGTGTTTACTATAGTTTGGGCCTCTGGCCCAGTCGGGTTAAAACCAAAGTTAGCGAGAGAGTAAACAAGGAAGATGCTCTGAAGTTTTAGTTATCGCCGACTACCGCTGATTCGGATTTGCAATCAGAATTATTTTTATTGCGGATTTGTAATCCGCCTTGCAAAGGCTGCTGCAAACCGATTAAACATTCCCGAGCTGAAGGTGCAGCTGCAACGGATTTCAAATCCGATGACTACTAAAGATTCGGATTACAAATCCTATGACTACCAAATATCCGGTTTGCAAATCCGAATCAGCAACAGGGAGCAAAAGCAATGACAGCAGCTACAGACAATCTTCCCAAAAAGTATAATTAATCACCAGAACCATAAACCTGTTTCCACGACCAGCCGTCTTTTTCCAGCAGTGCCGTAAGCAGTTTACGGCGATCCTTCTGCTCTCGCTCAAATACCTGCTTTACCTGTTCCGTATTTTCCTGCAGCAGGCCCTGCTTTTGTAGTGGCTCCAGGACTGGCGTTGGGGCATCTGAATGAGCTTCATCGTTTTTGAGAAAGCTCTCCCGCATCGTTTCCAGGTAAGTATCCAGTGTGGTCTGCAGCATCTCCATCTTCAACTCATCCTTTGAAGAAGTACATTTGAGCAGGTGAAACGCTTCGTCGAGCAGCACAATGGCAGGGGTAATGGCCAACTTCACCTTGTTGTTGTGGAAGTAGTGGATAACCGGGTAGGAGTGGTGGTTCATGGTGTGCTGCATCAGCATCTGGCACAGGTCCGAAACGGTATCAAAAAAGGAAGAGAAGTCTTTCCCGTTCCAGCTGTTGAGAATTAGCTGCTGTGGTGTTTTGCCCATGCCACTGATGTATAAACTTAGCTTGCTTTGTAGCCCAACTGCAGAGAGTACGGGCACAAAATAAGTGATGGAAGCGGTAATAAAGGCCAGCCCGGAAAAAGCGGCAAGGCTGGTGACGATGCGCCAGGAATCAGTAGTAGCTATATAATCTCCCACACCCAGTGTAGAGAGCGTGAAGCCGGCGTAGTAAAGCTTTTCTAGGGGAGTAGCAACAACGAGAGTGCTACTTTTCACGATGGAGTTTTTGTCAGAAAGCAGCATCAGGAACATGCCGCCCCAAAGGCCGATGATCCAGACCAGGAGTATGGATATCAGTACAGCAGGGCCTGCGTAACTAAGCAGCTTTGATCTGCCGTTTTTCCCTGAGGCAACGAAAAACACATTCCAGACCCCCTTCGAGACGGCACTGGTGATCTTTCCTCCGCCGTTGGAGGAGAAGGTTGTCTTGATCAGGTCCATCACCGTCAGTACAAAAAGAAGGATGCCCAAAACAAGGTAGAGGTAGTTCATAAAACCATTGTTGTTTCTGTCTGCTAAACGGGTAGAGGGGCTCAGGAGTTGAGAGGACTAACCTGATGGCTATGCTGCAGAAGTCAATATAGATGGAGCGAATCTCCGGATTCTTGATTAACAGTGGGTGTTGAGTCTTTGACTCCAAGGGCCGGAGAACTACCTTTTTTAAGTTATACCGCCAGTTTTAGCGCAGCGGGAACTGGTGGTAATGGTTAAAGCCAGTTTGTAAAGGCGTAAACGTTGGATAGGTAAAACGTCAGTTACAAACTGACCTCATGTGAAGCCGTAAGCTGCGCTAACGCTAAACTTACGGCATGTGCACGATCCTTAATATACTAAACTTCATATCCCAGAAAAGTTATAGAACAGGAACAGGAGAGAACGCTCGCGCCATGGCTGAGCACTTAATCGGCTCTGAATCAGAACATGGTCTGAAATCAATAAGTATAACAGTATAAGCAGATCTAATTACCGAATATAGTAAGTCTGCCGAAGAGCCTGATTTAAGTCAGTTTGCCATTAACATAACATTGAAAATATACGCTGTGAAAAGTTCATACTCCTACATCCTGATCTTAATCCTTACCGCACTTTTTTCATACTTTCCCAAAGATACTGCAGCACAGCCCGATACCGTGGTCTACAACCTGACAGTTGACCAGGAGCAGGTGAAGATTGCCGGGAAGAAAAGTATGGGCATGACCATCAACGGCATGATTCCCGGCCCGACCCTGCGGTTTAAGATCGGCGACTATGCGGTTATTCATGTGACGAACAAGATGGACGTGGAGACCTCTATCCATTGGCACGGCATCCTGTTGCCCAACTTTTTTGACGGGGTACCTTACCTGACCACACCACCCGTTGAGCCGGTCACTACCTTTACGTATGAGTTTGAGCTAAAGCATACCGGTACGTACTGGTACCATTCCCACACCGGCCTGCAGGAGCAGATGGGGGTATACGGATCAATTGTGATCGAGGACCGGGAGCAAAAACTGGAGTATGACTCTGACCTGGTGATCGTGCTGTCGGACTGGACCTATGAAAGACCAACAAACGTCCTGAAGACGCTGAAGCGGGGACTTGAAATATACGACATCCAGAAAGGCACTTCCACGCCATTAAGTATGGTAATCGCCAGGGGCGCATTGGGTGCACAGCTCAACTTCTGGAAGCAGCGGATGGAGGGTGCCGACATCGCCGATGTGTACTACCCGGCCTTTCTTAGTAACGGGCAGCTGGTACGGGAGTATCCGGAATATAAACCGGGGCAAAAGGTAAGGCTTCGGGTGATCAATGCTGCTGCCTCCAGCCAGTTCTGGCTCACCTTCGGAGGGGATACACCGCTGTTAATTGCCGCCGATGGCCCTGACGTGGTACCTGTAAAGCGAGACAAAACCTTTATCGCAGTAGCCGAGACATACGATTTTATAGTAACCATTCCGCAGAACGGTAAACTGGAAATGAAGGCCACCGCGCAGGACGGCTCCGGCCATACTTCTACGTTGCTCGGCCAGGGACCTGTTATACCTGCACCGGATGTTCCCCGACCTGATAAGATCGCCATGATGCAGCAGATGGCAGCCATGGATATGAAAATGGGCGCTCCGGCCACCAAGTTCAACCCCAGCGAGGAAGAGCCTTACGAGATGATGAAGGAGTGGGGAATGGACATGGACGGTGAGATGCAGATGGAGGAAGGTACGCACATGGACCACAGAAAAAGTATGGAGCATAATTCTAAACCTGAAGAGCAGAAGAAGCCCACACATCAGCATGACATGGAGATGAAGCAGGATACGGCGGGTGCTAAAAAGATGGACCACTCTAAGATGAATCATCAGATGGGGGAGCAGAAAAGGGAGATGCAGATGCCAAAAGACACCACCGCTGCAAAGGGTATGGACCACGCCAAAATGGGCCACACCATGCACGATAAGGAAATGCAGAAAGACACCGCCGCTGCCGTGGAAATGGATCATTCAAAAATGGACCACAGCAAACATGGTAAAGCTGCTGATACCACGCATATGAACCAGCCGGAAGCCAGGAAGGGGATAGGGATGCAGCACGAGGGGATGCCTGGTATGGACATGTTTTCTGAGTATAACTATAACTATTTGAAAGCTCCCGTGCCAACCGACTTTGCTGAAGGCAAGCCTGTGCGTGAGATCCTCCTGAACCTGACTGGAAACATGGTGCGCTACATCTGGAGCATGAATGGGGTTCCGCTGAAAGAGGCAGACAAAATCAAAATTCTAAAGGGTGAGGTGGTTCGCATTACGCTCAACAACCTGACCATGATGCACCACCCGATGCACCTGCACGGCCACTTCTTCAGGGTAATAAATGAACATGGGGAATACTCGCCGCTCAAGCATACGGTAAACGTGGCGCCGATGCAAAAGGTGGTGCTCGAGTTCGACGCCAACGATTACGGCGACTGGTTTTTCCACTGCCATATCCTGTACCACCTGGATGCGGGTATGGCCCGAATTTTCAGCTATGACACCGTCCGCGACCCGCGACTGAAAGGCTACCCGCTTCGGATCCTGACAAACAAGAGCAACCATTTCTTTTTCTGGGGAGCCGTGGACGCAGCCTCGCACATGGGGGAAACAAGGATGGTGCTGTCGAACCTGCGGAACCAGTTCACCTTGTCGGCGGAGTATGGCTGGAACAAGAACCTGGAGGCAGAGTTTACCTACGGCAGGTTCCTGTACGATTATCTAAATATTTTTGTAGGGGTGAATGCGGAAAACGTGGAAGAGGATAGTATGGATAAAGTGGAGACCACCGCCATTGCTGGCATCCGGTACCTGACGCCCTACATGTTCAACCTCGACCTGCGGGTAGACAACAAGCTTCGCCCGGAAATAAGGGTAGGCAGGGAAGTGCTTATTTTGCCGCGAACCTTCCTGTTTGGCGAGTATGAATACCAGGCAGACTTTGGTTGGGTAAATGACTTTGAGCCGGAGGAAGGCACGGTTAAAGTGGATAACTACCGGAGCGAAACAACCTGGAACGTGGGGCTTGAATACCTGGTGTCCAAGACCTTTTCGTTGATGGGCAGCTACGACAACCGCTTTGGAGCAGGCGGCGGTTTAACAGTGAGGTTTTAATCTTAGTCTTCGCCTCGGCGATTCAATTTAGATGTTGGTTAGCTGCCACTCCTACTTCCTTATACCATTATCAACTGAATACTGCGCACGAAGATGTTCTATAGAACCCACCCCTGCCCCTCCGAGGAGGGGAATCTGCAGACAAGCAAATTGCAATGCGCATGAACCAACTGATAGTCGTATTATTCACAATATGAGCAATAATACTATGCGAACCCCCAGACAAGTGCTTGAAGACCACCTTGAAAAATCTAAAACAGGCTCCGTAAAGACCTGAAGCTAAACTTTTCAGAGGACGTTGTGATGCTGACTACTTTTGAGGTCTACTGTAGTGTAATAGCCACTATATGACCTGACACAGTTGCTAAATTTGATTGAAGCAAGATTACAGGTTCATTTCTCTTTCGCAACCCCTCCATATTTAAGCGGGAGGGGATTACGAAAGAGAAATGTTAGGTTAGAACTGTCAGTTAATATATTGTTCGATTGTGCAGAATGTCAGCTTACATCTTGACTATTACAACTGTAGGCTCCCCCATTTTAGAACTACCTTGGAGAAGAAGATTCAACAAATTTGAACTCTATCCTGCTAACTCCAATCCTCAAAACCTAATTCCTCCGACGATTTCTGAACAAGTTCGTAGCGCCCGTATATCGCAAACTTATCGCTTTGGAGGTTAGACTCCAACAGGAAAGAATGCTCCTTATGGTGCTCATCCACATAGTTATAGCCCCAGTTCAAAGAGCCGGTCGACTGTGCTATTTTTTCATGCCTGCTTTCATGTTGTTCATCATTTTTTGATAGCAGGCCTCATCCATCATACCTTTCTGCTGCATATGTTGCATCATGTTCTGCATCATCTGCTGATTGTTCATCATCATCTGCGACATCATCCGGCAGTTGGCAGAATCCTGTTCGCAAGCAGTCATCATCTGCTGCATCATATCGTGCATGTTCTCCTGGTTCATCCTGCCCATTCCCTGCATTCCTGCGCTGTCGCCCATCATTTGGCCACGCCCCATCATGCCTTCTCCCATCATCATACCTCCTTCAGGATGTTGGCGCATCGTCTGCATCATTTCCTGGCGCATCTCCGGGTTATCCATAATCGTGGCGTATACTTCCTTACGCTGTGCCTCGGTGTCCATCACTTCCTGGACGGTCGCCTCCCGCTGGCAACTGGTTGCTGTTAACAGGAAGAGCACCACAACTGCTGACATAAAGTTTTTCATAGTATAGAAATTTAATCTGTGTTAAATAAAGTTTATATGTGTTTTGCGCGTTCGCTTTTCGGCGATACAACGGTGATAGTTTTTAAGTGAGATGCGGCCGGACAATACAGGAACTAACCCAACAGGCAATAATCGGTAGCACCATAAGCTGTAGCAGGGGAAAAAGCCCCACGCGAAGAACAGGTACAATGGGCATGACCTCAGTGTAAGACCACTCGCCCCCCTGTAGAGCCCATTTTTCAAACCATACGGCTAACAGCCCACCGAGAAGCGTGAGGAATAAATATTGCCACGGCCCTGCACCCATTGGCCAGTACAGGTTCTGATTGTAAGCTACCAATAACAGGTAAAGTAGCAGGATAACCAGCGCATCAACCACAGCGGCAACAAAGCATATCTTTAAATGGCTGTAAAACCCACTATAATCGAGGTAAAGCGGAGCCTGCGCATTCTCCCAGATCAGGTTCAGCAGAAACCCGTCCAAAAGCACAAGTCCGCTTGCCCTCAGGGTGCCTCGAATGCTGGCTGAATGCTTTTTCTTCATGGGCAGCTTCTTTATGAGTCCAGCGTATTATTTGATCTCCCTCCGCAGCAGCTGCGCGTTGATGGCCACGATCACCGTGCTCAGGCTCATCAGCGCCGCCCCGACAGCGGGCGAGATCATGATTCCCTGCTGGTACAACACGCCCGCGGCCAGCGGCAGCGCGATCACGTTATAGCCGGTGGCCCAGATCAAGTTCTGGATCATCTTGCGGTAGGTGGCCTTGCCGAAAAGGATGAGCGAGGCGATGTCCTGGGGGTTGCTGTTCACCAGGATGATGTCGGCGGTCTCGGCGGCTACATCCGTGCCGGAGCCTACGGCGATGCCCACATCGGCCTGCGCCAGGGCAGGGGCGTCGTTCACGCCGTCGCCCGTCATGGCCACGAATTCCCCCTGTGCCTGCAGTTCCTTCACTTTCTCCTGCTTCTGGTGCGGCAGCACATTGGCCAGGTAGCCGTCCATGCCCAACTTGTCGCTCACGCTTTTGGCCACGCGCTCGTTGTCGCCGGTGAGCAGCAGGTTCCTGATGCCGTGCGCTTTCAGCACCTTTATCGCGCCCGCAGACTCTTCCCGGATCTGGTCGCGCATGGTGATATAGCCCACGGGTTGTTTGTCCACCAGCACATACACCACCGTTTCCACGCCTTCCTCGGCTTCGCTGGCGGGTACTTGTATGTTAAATTCCTTGATGTAGTTTGGGCCGACCACTTTCACGTCCTTGCCCTCTACCTTTCCCTCCAGCCCTTTGCCAGGCAGGTAGTTGAACGCTTCTGAGGGCGGCACAGAGATGCCCGCTTCCTTCACCTTGCGCAGGATGCCCTGAGAGATAAAGTGCTCCGAGTTCTGCTCCACGCTTGCCGCCAGGCGCAGCATCTCCCGTTCGTCGAGGGTGTTAGGGAAGGTGATCACGGCGGCGATCTCATGGGAACCCTGGGTGAGGGTGCCGGTTTTGTCGAATATGACAGTGGTGATCTTGCGGGAGTTCTCGAAGGCGGTGCGGTTGCGGATCAGCAGGCCGTTGTTAGCTGAAACAGCCGTGGAAATAGCCACCACCAGCGGAATGGCCAGCCCCAATGCGTGCGGACAGGAGATGACCATGACGGTGACCATGCGCTCCAGGGCAAAGGAGAACTCCTGCCCCAGCAGCAGCCAAGCCGCCAGCGTGCCGAAGCCGGCGGTGAGGGCCACGTAGGTCAGCCACTTGGCGGCTCGGTCGGCGAGGCGCTGCGTCTCCGACTTTGTCTTCTGCGCCTCCTGCACCAGCGTGATCACCTTGTTTAGGTAACTTTCTTTGCCCGTGTGCTCCACCCGCACCCGCAGCGAACCGTTGCCGTTGATGGAGCCACCGATCACTTTCTCGCCCTTCGTTTTCTTCACCGGTTTGCTCTCGCCGGTCAGCATGCTCTCGTTCAGGTGGCTTTCGCCGTCCTCCACCATGCCGTCGGCCGGCACCTTCTCCCCGGGTTTCACCAGGATCAGGTTCCCTTTCTGCAGGTCCTCGATGCGCACCTTTACGGTTTCGCCGTCCCTGATGAGCATGGCCTCTGCCGGCATCATACTCACCAGCAGCTCCAGCGCCCTGGAAGCTCCCAGCACCGAGCGCATCTCGATCCAATGCCCCAGCAGCATGATCACGATCAGCGTGGCCAACTCCCAGAAAAAATCCATGCCTGGCAGCCCGAACGCCACAGCCGAACTATAGCCGTAGGCCACGGTGATGGCCACGCCGATCAGCGTCATCATCCCCGGCGATCCTTTCTTCACTTCCTCCACAAGCCCCGTCAGGAAGGGCCAGCCCCCGTAGAAATAGATGACGCTGGAAAGGGCGAAGGCGATATACATGCTGTAGGGGATGTCCAGTGAGAAGCCTAGGATGTGCTGCACCATCGGGCTCAGGACGATGACAGGGACAGAGAGCGCCAGCGAGATCCAGAACCGCTTCCTGAAGTCTTCGATCATCATGCGGTGGTGGTCGTGCCCGCCCTCACCGTAGCCTCCGTGACCTTCGTGGGGCGGATGGCCGCCAGTGTCACTTTCCATGGCTTCACTGTGGCCGTGCAGCGTCTTTTCCTCCAGCCGCTCCGTTACCTGGTCTTTCTGCTGTTGAGCTTCATGACGGTGGCTTTTGTTTGTGTGGTGGTGCTGGTCGTGGTCCATATCCTGTTATTAAAAAGGTGCTTTTACCTTTGTTTATAGATAAAATATAGACATATTTCATCTATATAAAATATAGGCGCTCACTATATATACGGCTATCATAATTCCACGCCGAATAGACTTTGTTAAAGAAAAAATTTGCGTTTATATATTCTTTACCAAAGAAAATCAATTCGCTAAGTATTTAACAAGTTGATAGGTTTTCGGGCCGGGCCTCCCTGATTGCGGTAGCGGCTTGGGGTAACGCCCATCACTTCCTTGAATTGGGCCGACAGGTGCTGCACACTCCTGTAGCCCAGCCGATTAGCGATCTCGCTTACACTCTGCTCCTTGTATTGCAGGAGCTCTTTGATCCGATCTGTTTTATGCAGCATTACTTAGCGGCTCAGGGATATGTCCTCGGTAGCTTTGAAGGTGGCGCCGCTTGTATTGTTGTCATTTGTGAAGAAGCCTGGTTGATCAAATCCGACAGAAAAGTCTGTTATATCCTGTGGAGGTGAACAGAGGCGTGAACATCAGTCTGCTATATATAGCCATTCGTTACAGCGCAGGCTGCCCATACTTCAGGATCATCGCTAACTGCCCGGCATGGTAGGCCGTGTGCGAAACTATCCTGCCCAGTGCTTCCGCCTTGCTTTTCTCCCCGAATTCTTTTGTCGTGATTTTTTCCTCCCACGAATCGTCCGGCTGCCGGCTTAGCACGGCTGACAGCTGCTCAAAAGCTGACTGCTGGTAGTCCTTGAGGTCCTGCAGGTCTGTCCACTGGCCGGTGTCGTGTTGGTCAATGACTGTTTTGGCAACTACTTTTATGTCCGGGGCATTGAATACATTCTTGGCGAAAAGCAACTCCACATCGGCTATATGCCTGATCAGGAAACCGGCGGAGTTGGGGGCAGGCGCCAGCTTCTTTGCCAGGTCGCTTGCTGTTAGCGCAGGTAGTTGCCTGCTGAACCGTGTCCTGGCTTCTTGCCACTGTTGGATAAAAAAGGCAGTTGTACTCATTTAATCTTTGGCATAATATAGCTTTATATATGGCAACAGTAGCGGGTACCACTAAAAAACGCGAGGCTGCCCAAATCAACTCTTCTTACCGGGCTTTTTCCTTCGCTTCCATTATCTGCTGAAACGGTCCATACTTGTGCCGCTTTTCATCAAACTTATCAGTGTACGGGCCAAAAGGATGATCAAACGGCTTTTTGGAGATGTCAGGCCAGTCTTTACGAATATCCTTTTGGGGGCGTGGCATGCTGTTGACATAGGCCGCCAGGTCCCAGGCCTCCTCATCTGTCAGCATGGGGCTAGCATACGTTGCGCCAAGCGGCATGTTGGCTTTTACATACTTGGCAAAGTTTGAGATTCGGTACAAACCGGCGCCGTCGTTGTAGCTGTTCGCGCTCCAGAGTGGCGGAAACTGGTATTCTGCGCTCCCCACCGGCTTCATCCCTTCGCCAGCCTGGCCGTGGCAAACCTGGCATTTCTGAACATACACCGCTTTGCCGTTTTCAGGGCTTGCCGCTCTGTCCAGCAGTGCAATCGGCATCAGGCCCGAACCGGGTACTTTCTCCTCTTTTTTTACATCCTTGCCGACCCATTTTATATAAGCCACCATCGCCTGCATTTCCTTTGAGTCAGCAGCCAGCGCCTTGCCATTCAGGCTACGCTCAAAGCAATCATTGACGCGTTTCACCACATCCTCTTCCTTACCCGACCTGGCACGGACTTTAGGGTAAGTGGAGGCGACGAGAGAATAGTTGTTGCCGTAGGGTTTAGTGCCTGCATCAAGATGGCAGTTCTGGCAGTTCATCCCGTTGGATAAATGCAGCACGCTTCCTTCAGGGCCAAGGTATTTGGCGGTATGGGCCACAAGTTCACGGCCATAGCGTATCTGGTCGCCTTCCGGGGTAGCCGGTAACGAGGCAAGGTCGGGTGCTCTCCACATAACATCAGCCTGCGGGGCAGGGGTGCCGGCAGCCGCTGGCGCTGTAGTTTGTACAGGCTCATCTGAGGTTAGCTGTGGCAACGACAGGTCGGGTTGGTAAAAGAGCAGCAAAACAATGATACCCAGCAGCAGTAAGACCGCTAAGCTGCTAAGTCCTACCACATTGGCCACTTTTACCAAAAAGCCTATAAATTGCTGTTCCTGGTTTAGTTTCATGTGAGTTTTCAGTAAAGTTTTAGGGTTTATCCTATTTCAGGGTATATCCAAGATAAATGCTTTCCTCTTTATTGTATGTGACTTAAATCACACAGACCCGGTGTGGTAGTTGAACTTTGTCTTAGGCAGGTGGCGAAAGCTTGATCTTACTTCTGAGCCTTTGAAGGCAAGTGCATTTGAGGGTGATAAGCAGGACTATTGTGAATGGATATGCCTGTGGCCAGTTGTTAACGGCTTCTATTCTTGTATACGAATAACAGGTGATAATTGGAAGCTGCCGATGCGACTAATCAGGTTGCGCCCTCCGTTTTGCCCGTTTGTACGGGCTATATTCTTAACAAGAAAATCCTTTTATTCTGAAGAACCAGGAACAAAGCGATGACCAGCAGCCATATAAACTGAACAAGCTCCGTGAAGGGGGAAATCCGGATGATCGTGCCCGCGTAGTTTATCATAAAGTGGAAAAGGATGGCCGCCAGGATGCTTCTCCTGTTTGCATAGTAAAGCCAGGTATACAGGATCGACAGCGGGAACAAATTGCCGAAGAAGGTAAAAAGCAGCAGGGGGCTGGCAATAAATCCTTGTAAGGGATACCCTTCCACAAAGAACAAAGGCACATGCCATATACCCCACACCAGTGCAATGATAAAACTGCTCTGCAGCCCGCTAAAGTCGTTCCGCAAGCTTTCCAGCAGGTACCCCCGCCACCCGATTTCTTCGGGTAAAGGGCCAACAAGCAGTGTATAGGCCAGGAAAGTAAAAAAGTAGGGGGCGCTTCGCGTTGCTTCTTCTGACAATTGAAGTTGGTGGAAAGAGTAACCTGCCAATGTAGAGACAAGGACCGATAGCAGCGGTAACATAACCGGAACCAGCACGATAAACAGGTAGCCTCTCACGGAGATCAGCCTGAAGTCGATGATCCGGTTGAGAAAAATTCGCTTCACCCTATCCGGCTTGTTTCGTAGCAGCAGCCAGGCGCTGACAGCCGGCCCCAGCAGCCCCAGCAGGAGCAACCCTTTCACAACGCCAGCGTCGAAGCCTTTTTGTGAGAGCAGCGCAACAACCCAGGGCCCCCAGGAAAGGAGCAGGGCCAGGGGAATAAACAACCGATGCTGGTCAATCCTGCTTGACATCGTGATGGTTTTATCCGATGTTATATACAGCGATGTCCTGTATGATCTATCGCTGACAACATTGAGGCGATTCCATTAATCCACCTTCTTTAGCGTTCAGCTACTCAGAAAACCTGGTAAGAGCACCGCTGCACCCGATCTTCGGGAGCGGGTGTCTTAGAGGAGCCTTGCCTAAAAGGGACTGCGCATTTAAAAGCCCGTTTGTCAATAACGCTCCCGTCTGGCTATCCTCCCTGATAAGGTCTCAATTTACCTCCTACAGCAGCTAGATGCGGTAATGAATGATCAGGAGCGGCAGGTACGTATGGTATGCCATCTCAAGGCTATAATCCTGGCTGAACATATGCTCCCAGAAGTTCCGGGGGTGATATCCCATCACCAGTAGGTTGGCTTGGTGCCGGTGGCAGAACTGACTGATGCCGTCCTCCAGATGGGCGCTGGCCTCGGTGTGGAAACTCACGTTTTTATAGGGGAGGCTTTTGTGCAGCCGCTCTAACTCCTCCTGGGCCAGTTGCTGGTTGTCGTGCAAGGCCTCTGTCAGGACGTGCAGGAAAAGTATCTCGGCTTCGAACAGGCCGGCAATTTTCGAAACGAACGCCACATCGGTAAAAGGCTCGCCATGCAGGTCCGTGGCGAACACGATCTTATAAACAGGCTTGAAAACAGCCTGGCGCGGGATGAACAAAACGGGGCAGGGCGATTTTTTTATCACTTCGGCCGTTACCGAACCGAAGAAGGCCTCTTTCATACCTTCCGGCCGCTCGTACCCAACCACCACCAGGTCGGCCCGTTCCTGGTGGGCCAGCTGCGGAATTGTCTCGCCGGGCAGGCCATACCCGATTTTCTCCTCATACGCCACCGGGATTCCCCACTCGACATCCTCCAGGCTTTTTCGGAGCCCATCCAGCTTCAGTTTCTGTTCCTGGTGGTACTTCGGGTCCCGGGCAGGTTGACTGCCTGGCAGGGCGCCCGTTGCGGAGGATTGCTCCCCAGCCGATTCATATATGTTGTGAAACAGCACAATGCGGGAATTCATGCGCTGGGCGAGCTCGTCGGCGTAGCGAATGGCATTCAGGGAACTGGGGGAAAAATCGGTCGGGCAGAGGATGATTTCCATAACGGGTTCTTTATATAGAATAGTAAGCTCCCTAATTATTCTTACGATAAACAGATGATAGACAGTATATTAAATCCCATTGAAGTCATGGCCTTTGTTATCATTCTATTTACTACCAGCAGATGCTGTTTTCGTGCCAGCTACAGCTTTCGTTGTTGCCCCGGTAAGCCGCTATATACCCGGACTTCCTTTGGATACTGCGTTGAAAAATCGAAATTTAGAAATAAAATACGTTTGATTTAGACTTTATCATTTACTTATATTCTGAAAATTCGTTATAAGTAGGAAGCACCCCGGGAAATCAGCTGTCGCTTTTGTGCATTGTTTCCTTAGGGAGCTGTAAGCGAAATAGATCAGCTGAATCTCTGTGTAGGTGCAGGTGCTGGCAACGCGCAGCTTTTCTCTCTCCAGCGTCAACGCCTTCGGCTGGCTACCCACCAATTCTGGCGTTGCACCACGTGGTTGTTTCCACCAAACCTTATCCTCTATGAAAACAGTATTGCTGATCGAAGACAATGAGTTCATTAGGGAGAACATCACTGAAATGCTGGAACTGGCGCATTACCAGGTGTTGTCGGCAGAAAACGGCAAGAAAGGTTTGGAACTGGCCCTTCAGCGAAAACCCGATATTGTGCTGTGCGATGTGATGATGCCCGTGATGGACGGGTACGGCGTGCTGCTTCATTTCAAGGAAAAGCGGGAGTTAGCGGCCATCCCTTTTATTTTCCTGTCGGCGGCCACCGAGCGGACTGATGTGCGGAAAGGCATGGCAAGCGGGGTAGACGGCTACATTACCAAGCCTTTCGGGGAAGACGATTTGATGCAGACCGTTGAAATCCACCTGCAGCGGGCGGACGCACTCAAAAACGAGTGCAGGCAATCGTTTGAGGGGATACAGGAACTGATCAGTACCGCGCGGCAGTATAAGGAACTGGAATACCTGACGCAGGATAAAAAGGTGTACGCATATAAAAAGAAACAAATCCTATACCTGGCAGGCACAGAGCCCACGCGTTTGTTTTTTGTAAGGAGGGGGAAGGTGAAAACGTACCGCTCTAACCAGGACGGCAAAGAATATATCACCGGCATCTACAGAGAAGGCGATTTTTTTGGATACCTGCCCCTGATCGAGGAAACGGAATGCCAGGAAGCCGCCGAAACCATGGAAGATTCTGAGGTTGTGGTTATACCGAAATCGGAGTTCATGGCCCTGCTTTACCAGGACCCCCACATTGCCAAACGGCTGATCAAGATGCTGGCCAGCAGTGTTTCGGAGAAAGAGAAGCTGCTCTCTGGCATGGCCTACAACTCCCTGCGCAAACGCGCGGCCGATTCCCTGCTGTTCCTGCACTCCAAGTACCAGACGCATCACGAACCGCGCCCCTTCATCCAGATCAGCCGCGATGATATAGCCGGCATCGTGGGCTCGTCCACAGAATCGCTGATCCGCACCCTGAGCGACTTTAAAAAGGAGCAACTGATCGACATCGTAGACGGTAAAATCCTGATCAAGGACGAACAGAAGCTGCAGCATATGCCCAACTAAGCGCAACAAGGGAAAGCAAGTTCTAAGACTGACAAGGAAACTCTGCGTCTGTGTGTTGGCTGGAGATATTCCGGTTGCCTCAACTATAATGATTTGCTGATTATTTAGTTGTATGTACTATATATAGCCCGAAAAAGCGCAATATGCCATCCGTTGATCCTGCTAATAGCCTGGCAGCCGCAGATGGCTTTTTTTGAGACGTAAAGAACACTGGCATATATCATTCAATATTTAAAGCTGCAACCATGAGAACAGATGCACAGATTCAACAGGATGTGATGAACCAGCTGAAGTGGAACCCGATGTTAACGGCTTCCGAGATAGGCGTCTCTGTCAACAGCGGCATTGTGACGCTTTCGGGCCAGGTGGATGCTTACTACAAAAAGCTGGAGGCGGAGCAGGAGGCCAAAAAAGTAGCGGGCGTGAAAGCCATTGCCGAGGATATCCACGTGGGTGTTTCCCCCCGCCACAAAAGGACCGACGCCGAAATTGCGGCCGCCGTTTTGAACGCCCTGAAGTGGGACACCTCCATCCCCGAGGATCACATACGCGTGAAAGTGGAGGATGGGGTGGTGACACTGGAAGGGGAGGTGGAGTGGGTGTTTCAGCTTCAGTCGGCGGCAAGGGCGGCCGGGAGGCTGGCGGGCGTGCGGAAAGTCATCAACAGCATCGCTCTTCGCCCGAAAGTGGCTCCCTCCGATCTGAAGCACAAGATCAGCGCCGCTTTTATCCGCAACGCCACCATCGACGCCAGCAGGATACAGGTGGAGGTGACGGGCAGCAAGGTGGTGTTAACGGGGCGGGTGCGCTCCCTGACGGAGAAAGAGGACGCGGAGAAGGCCGCCTGGCTGGCCCCGGGCATCCAGTTTGTGGAAAACAACCTGGAGGTAGAGCACGCACCGGAACCCTCAAAAGCGTAAGTGACAAAGGCGGAGACTTCATATCCTATAGCCTGGGAAAAGTGGATGAGACAGGGAACAAGCACATGGCCACACTGGAAGATTCCACGGAAAGGATGATCGCTTTCCTGCGGCAGCCTTCTGCTTACCCGCACCGCCCCCCCGCAGTAGAAATCAGGCAGACGCACGCATCCGTGCTGGCCATCGCGCCGCCCTATGTGTACAAAGTCAAAAAACACGTCAATTTAGGATTTCTCGATTTTACCCGTCTATCGGAGCGGAAAGAAAACTGCGAGCGGGAACGCCGGCTGAACAGCCGCTTATGCCCTGAATTATATATAGGTGTACTCCCGATCGCCTCAAAAGACAATCGCCTGTTTTTCGGGGCTGAGGGCCGCATTGTAGAGTATGCCCTCCAGATGAGGCAGCTCCCGGAAGGTTTTTTCCTGGACCAGTTGCTGCAGTCCGACCAGGTTACCCCCGCCACGCTAGATCTGATCCTGCAAAAACTGAAGAGGTTTTATGAAGAGCATCCCCCGGCCCCCTCCGTGTCTGCCTACGGCGAGGCTGAGAAAGTGAGGGAGGTCGTGGAGGGGAATTTGATCGCCTTGAAAGAGCACACCGGGGAAATCGTGCAGGAGGCGTCGCTCGAAGCGGTTCAGAATTACTGCGCGCGTTTTTTCGCGGACAACCAGGCACTGTTTGAAAAGCGCGTGCAGGAGCAGAGAATCCGGGATTGCCACGGCGACCTTCACCTGGACCATATCCATATATGGCAGGGCAAGGTATGTATTTACGACTGTATCGAGTTCAACGACCGCTTTCGCTATATAGATGTCGCCTCCGATATGGCTTTCCTGGCGATGGATTTTGATTTTCACGGCAGGCCTGACCTGGCCAGCTATATCACCTCCCGGTTGGCCAGCTTGCTGCACGACCCGGACCTGGCCCTGCTTTCAGACTTTTATAAATGTTACCGGGCCTGCGTACGGGCCAAGGTGGAGTGTATCACATCGCAGGAGCCGGAAGTGCCCGCCATTGAGCGACAGCGCAGCCGGGAAAAGGCCAGGCGTTATGGCAGCCTAGCCTTGCATTACGCCCTTTTCGGCTCACAGCCTGCCGTGCTTGTAGTCTGTGGCAGGAGCGGGAGCGGCAAAAGCACCATCGCCGGCCGCTTAGCCGAGCTGCTCGGATGGGAATATGTGAGCAGCGACATCACCCGGAAAGCCCTGTTCGACATACCCCAGCATCAGCGCAGCAGCCCGGAAATGCGGGCCAACTTATATGCGCAGCAGGTCACGGACCATGTTTACCAGATCCTGCTCAACCAGACACGCTATGCGGTCATGAACCAGCGAAGCATAGTGGTGGATGCTTCCTTTGGCCAGCCCCGGCACCGCGCGCTGTTTGGGCAGGGGCTGTCGCGCGCGCAGGTTCCCTTTCTTTTCATAGAGATGCAGGCATCAGACGAAACCCTCCGGAAGCGGCTGGCCAAGCGCGACAAAAGCAGACAGGTGGTGTCGGATGCGCGCTTTGCGGATTTTGAGCTGCTCAGGCAGCTGTACCACGAGCCGAACGAGGTAGCGCCGGGGCAGCTCTTGAGAATTAATGCCGAAAAAGCTCTAGGCAGGATCGAAAAAGAAATCCTTCAACAGCTCTCCGTGCTGATCGGCAAAAACAGGGAACAGCGGGGCGGATAAGATCGGCGGAAAGCGCGAACGCCTGCCCTTCGCAAACCAGGTAACCGCGGCCTATGCCAGTCCTTCCAGCAGATCGCCGATTAGATAGGCTAAGGCCGCTGCCGCGCCTCCTAATAAAAGGGTTTCAATGCCCGAGCTGTACCAGGGCTTATCCACGAACTTGCTTTTGATGGCTCCGACGGCAAAAAAGGCTATCCCCGTACTGACGCTGCTCCACAGAAACGGGCTCTGGAACTGATGCCCCGACAGGTAATTCCATAAAAACGGGAATACCGGGATGAAGCCGATCAGCAGAAAGGCGGTAAAAGTGGCCAGCGCCGCTTTCCAGGCGACAATGTGCGACGACGGCAGGTCGTACTCCTCCTTCAGCATGGTGTCGGCCCACTGTTTTTTATCGGAAGTGATGATCTCGACGGCGCGTTTCAGGTTCTCCCCCTTAAATCCTTTCTCGGCGTAGATCTGGCGGATCTCCTCTTTCTCGCCTTCCGGGTACAGCTGGATATGCGCCTGCTCTTCGGCGCGGGTTTTCTCGATTAACTGTTTTTCGGTTTGTGCCCCCAGGTAGTTACTGACGGCCATACTGAATCCGTCAGCAAACAGGTTCGCCATGCCCAGGATAATCACGATCCTGGGGGCGAGGTCAGCCCCTTCCACGCCCGAAACCACGGCAAAGGTAGTTACCGCCCCGTCGACGGCCCCATATACGAAATCCTTCAGGTAGCTTTCCCCCGCCTTGTGCCGAAGACGGCTGCTGATCTTGTCCGGGGTGTGCGAGGCCTCTAATTGCTTGCGCATTTCATCGTCGGAGGGAGGAGTGTTAAAAAGCATCAGCTATATATGTTACCTGTCGGAGAATAAATAAAATCATGATAAAATCCCGCGGAGGAGTCGGGTACATATTTAGTACGTGCTGCCATAGAACCGCCGCATATAGGCCTAAGCATCAGCTTCCGTATTCATCAGGACAAGGCACAATATATATAGCAGAAAGCCAGGGAACAAGCCACAATTTCCGTTATATGGGTCTTGTTATCGCATTTGCGCATCCCGCTCAGCCAATTGCCTGATATGCTTTAGCTGCGCCCCCGACATAAAGCCATGCACAGGAGGGTAAACCAGGTGTTCCATCAACCATTCCTCCCAATTGGGCGTCGCTTCCGCCCTTGTTCTGCTTACCAAATGCGTGGCGTCTTCACCGATGGGTTCCAGGATAAAGGCCCAGGTCATTTTGTACGGCCCCCCGAACCGCTGTGTCTCGCCGCCTATCACGAAATGCTTTTTTTCTTCCAGGGCCAGCACCTCAAAAAAGCTGTCCTGGGCAGGGGTGGCGGAGAGCCTGTCACCCACTTTCCTGGTTTCCCAACCCGGCACCAGGTGGTCCACACTGGGCACGCCGCCATGGTCGAGCCTGTCGATGCTGTACCAGCCGGCCCGGTCGCACCCCAACTGCATGAGATAGGGCCAGACTATTTCGGGTGGCGCTTCAATGTTGATGTGGTGCGTGAGGGCATAGGATGCCTGAGGGAGAAGCTCATCGCCGGGCAATGCCCGCACGTCATCGTCCGGGAGGGGGAGTTTCCCGAGCGCGGCAACCAGATGATGCATGCTGGCTTCCCGGATCAGGCGGGAGCCAATGCCGATCAACTGGTAATAGGCATTCAGTTTTTGCCAGCTTACCTCATCGGTGGCGGTCGTGCGCAGCTCCAGGCTGATGGTGCTACCCTTCAGGTAGGGTTCCACGGAGAAGGCCCAGGCCAGCTTGCCATAGCCCGGTGTCTGGAAAGACCTGAAATCCTGCGGCGCGACAGCGGCAAAGGGAATAGTCAGGTGCCAGAACTGACCGACGGATGCCACCACCACCTCCTTGCCGGGAGTCTCATGGACGATCATAAAGCCCTTGCCGCTCTCTGTTACCTGGTCAACGCCCAGCCGCCGGTCAGCCTCGGAGGGCTGGTGTCCGAGCAGGCGTTCGGGCAGTAACCGGATATCAAACAAAAGGCGCACCCACGGGATGGAGGCCATATCGAAGTGGCGCGCGGCCTGCCACGCCATGTCGGGTGGGGCATTTACAAAAACCCGGTGCACCTCGGTATGGCGGGGGTGCGGGAGTTGACCCTGGATGGCTCTCATGATGCTTCAGCTTTTAAAAATCAAACGCGCAGAATTAAAGGATCTTGTCATTTTGTTGCTCCGTTGTGATTAAGCCGGAATCTGGCGAAGCCTTTTTGCTTCCGGCTGACGGCGCCTATAGAATTAGTTGTTTCATATACCGGACGTAAAGCGAGTTTACTTGTCATTTCCATATAGGGTGTGCCTTGCCCTTGCAGGGGTGTTCTGAGGCGGTATAGCTCTGAATATCCGGTGGCCCTTTACAGCTTCTCGTCAAGCAGGGTGAGGACAGCCAGTAGCATTTCAGCCAGTAATGGATATCGTACTAGATACGCGTATGCAGGGGTCTGAGCCAAACAGAAACCGCAAATGCCTGTACTATATAAGATGGGCTATAACTTCGCTCCGTTGCGGGCTGTACAGCAAGTGTGTAACACTTGTCTTTGGCGTCGGAGCGCGGGTTCTCACTCAAACATAGCTGCTCTGTTGTACTGCACCTCCGTCAGTTCCAGTTTCAACCAGGTGAAATCGCCGGTTTTCAGTTTCCAGGTCACTTCATTTTGGTATGGGATCCGGATACCTTCAAACTCCCGGTGGCTTTTGTTTTCGATATGCCATTTTTCAAGGGAGGTTTTACCGTTGAAATCGCCGTAGCGCATGGCCTCAAAACCCGTGACATCCCCTTCCTCGTTGAAAAAGAAATCTCCCGTTGCGGTCACCCCTCTGTACGTCATCGTTGCCCTGGCTGAGCGGGAATCAAGCGGCTCCCATTTTATATAGTCACTGAGTGCCGCCGTGGGAAACCAGCAGGTTTCGCCGAGGAAGCGCAGCAGCGTGCCCTGGTTCATTTGCTCGGTGCCGCCAGCGTGCACCACTTCCTTCAGCGACAACAGCTTGATCAGCATCTCTCCCTGCCCGTTGGCGTACTTGTCCCTGCCCGACAGGAACACGCCTGGCATCGCCTGCACTTTTGTTTGCCAGTTGAAACCCGGTTGGTCCACCACCACATACTGGGTTGCTTCAAAGTCCATCCACCTGCCGCCCGGTTTGGTAAGCATTTCGCCTTTTTGTTTCAGCCGTACCGTGTGGATCAATTCCTTGCCCACAGCGCCGGAGCGCAGCAGCCATTTTTGCACCACCGGCGGTAAAGGCGCTAGCATTTCGGGCGTGACTGTTATCGCATTGCCCTTGTTGACGGCCAATAAAGCCGTTACTTCTTTTGCCACTTTCCTGTCGAACGTCCAGTCGGCAAGGCTTACCAAGCCCACCGCCAATACCAGGCAGTTGGCGATGGTGCCGAAACGGGCATCCTGCCACACCGAAATAATCAACAACTGCGACAGCAGGGCTGCTGGGAAACCGATCAGCCACCATTCTTTTCTCAGCAGGTACAAAGCAGCGGCAACTAAAAAAAGCATAGCCGTGACAAACCAGAGCACGCCCGCAGGCCTGGAAATGCTGTGACTAAGCTGCGTTATGTGGCCATAGCCGAAGGCTTTCGCGAATCCCATCAAATGTATCAGGCCGTGCACCAGCAGAAGCAGAGAAAATAGCGCTCGTATCATCTTTATATAGGGCAGGGATTATATATGGGCACAGATCCTAATTGATAGAATCTTCCGAAGCCATATATGGATTTAACGGGTTTTGATTTATTTGATCTATGCCAGCGTCAGCTTTTCCTTTGCTCTCTTGCTTTCAGTTCGTTTGACTCTATAGCAGCTCCAAGGCAACACCTGCACAGCAGGGCGCAGCACGTGCACAGCAGGCAAACCTGGTCTGCAAATAAAAAGCATATATGGAGTCGCCAAAACAGGCATACCATATATTTGGCTTCCTTCTTTTGCTTGAGAGGGAGCGGCATTTTTACTGTAGCTATGGAAAGAAGTTTTTAGGGTGTGGTAATATGCAGGCAAGCACCTATAAATTCTCACAAAGTGCGGCGGCATGCTACCCTGCCATTTAGCTAAAAGGGGATCAGGATGCTGCATGGTGGGTGATACATGACCGATATCATTGTGAATACCTGCAGACAATCCTAACTTAAATCCTGAATCCAGTGTAACCTTAAAGGGGGAGGCAGAAAGAGGGATAGGAATGACAGGCGCGGCGCCGCTATAGCCTGGCAAGACAAAGGCCGGTGCGCGGGGACCGTCATAGCGGTGGAGACTTTTCCCCAACAAAACGTGAGTGTTATTCTTAAGCCATCGTTGTATGCTGCCAGCACCATCTGCCCACAAACCCGACTACCTGCGGATCCTGCTATATATCCTGGTGATCGGTGTGTTATTGTACCTGGGGCAGTCGTTGCTGGTGCCCTTGAGTTTTTCGCTGCTGCTGAGTTTCGTGCTCTACCCGGTTTGCCGTTGGCTCGAAAGCCGGAAAATGCCGCGCCCCCTGGCGATTGCCCTGGCCCTGCTGCTGGTGCTGCTGGCGGTGGGGGGGCTTGTTCTTTTGCTGGTGCAGCAGTTCATCCAGTTCTCAGAGGAGTGGCCTTCGCTGCGGGGAAAAATCACGGGGCTGGGAGACCAGCTGAGCCATTATTTGTTTTCACGCTTTAACCTGCCGCTCCGGACGCAGGCTCTTTGGCTGGAGAGAATGCTGCTGAGCGGTGTGCAGCAGTTGTTGCCGCTGGCCCGCCAGTTGGTCTATAGCTCAGCGGTAGGCCTGGTTTTACTCATCCTCATTCCATTCTACAGCGCCCTGATCCTCTATTACCGCGAGCAGTTCGCCAATGCGCTGTTCCAGCTTTTCCCCGGGACGGATGCAGCCAAAATGAAGCTCATCCTGCGGCAGACGATCAACACGTTTTATGAGTTCATCAAGGGGATGGCGCTGGTATACCTCATCGTGGGCGTGCTGAATGTGGCCGGACTGCTGGTTTTAGGGATACCGCATGCGCTGCTTTTCGGCATCGTGGCTTCCCTGCTCACCTTTATCCCGTACGTGGGCATTACGCTGGGATCGCTGCTGCCCATCACCATGGCCTGGCTCACCTACGACTCCGTCTGGTACCCCCTCGGCGTGGTAGCGGTGTTCACGCTGGTGCAGTACCTGGAGGCTAACGTGATCTTTCCGGTAGCCGTGAGTTACCGGCTGCAGGTGAACACGCTCTTCATGATCCTGGCCATTATCACGGGGGGTATTGTCTGGGGGGCCGCCGGCATGATCCTGTTTGTGCCATTCCTGGCGATCCTGAAACTGGTGGCCGACCAGGTCGAAGGCTGGCAACCCCTCGGGCGGATGCTAGGAATCGGCACCCGCAGCGATACGGCAGGCCGCCGCAAGCCCGAATCTCATTGATATATTAAGCTAACCTGAACCAGGGTAAATCCGTCGGGCGGTGCTACCTTCCTGTTCGTGTGCGTAATTTAAACCTGACGCTATCCAACGTATCAAAAAAAGTGAACATGAATTACCTGCTCTCGCTGCTGCCCATCTTCATTCTGGTGACTGTCTCATTAACGAAAGGGGTGAAGCCGGCGGTGATGGTGGGGTGGCTTGTCACGACACTTCTCTTCTTTTACTGGGGGGCGGGTGTCGCGCATTACCTGGGGGCACTGGGAGTGTCGCTGCTTACGTCTGTGAATATTCTGCTGATTGTGCTCGGCGCGGTTTTCCTCTATAACATCATGTCGCACACGGGGCTGATAGAGCAGATTACGCACTCCCTGGATAAGCTGCACCCATCCAGGGAACTGCGTTTTTTTCTGCTTGCCCTTGGCTTAACGGCTTTTTTTGAGGGAGTGGCGGGTTTTGGAACACCCGGGGCTATCGTGCCGCTGATCCTGATGGCGATGGGGTTCGAAGCGGTGCTATCGGTGTCGGTGGTGTTGCTGTTTGACGGCTTGTTTGCCTTGTTCGGCGCGGTGGGCACGCCTGTGCTTATAGGATTGGCTTTGCCGCTCCGCCTGTCAGCCGGGGAAGTGAGGGAAATAGGCTTCATCGCCGCCTTGCTGGTGAGTATGGCCGGCTTCGTGGTGCTGTGGTTCGTTTTCCGGCTGGTAAACAGGCAGCATGGCCCGCTGGAGAACCGGAAACAGGTGTTGGTGCTGTATGCTTTTTTCATAGTGCCTTACTGTGCCCTGGCCTGGCTGGCCCCCGAGCTTGCCACTGTTTTCGGTGCCCTGGCGATGCTGGGGCTGTCTGTGCTCTACCTGAGGCAGAAGGGCTCCCGGATAAACCTGTGGCCCTGGCTACCCTACGTGGTGCTGGCTGTGCTGTTGCTCCTGCCGAAGCTGCTGGCCCCTCTGCGGGAGTGGATTGGCTGGGAGCTGACTTTCGGTGACATGTTCGGGTCCGGGATCCGGGCAAGCATCAAGCCGCTGCAGTCGCCTTTTCTTCCGTTCGTGGTGGTGGGCCTGGGGGTGGCTTATTTCAGGAAAAGCCGTTCGCTCTACCTGAAAGAGCCGCTCAAAAAAGTGGGCAGCGTGTTTGTCGTGCTTTTCCCCTCTGTTGCCATCGCACAGCTGATGATTTACTCGGGCGTCGGGCAGCCCTCCATGGTGGGGTATATAGCCGGGCTGCTTAGCATGATGGGGCAAACTTATACGCTGTTTGCTTCTTTCATCGGGGTGATCGGCGCTTTTATTACAGGCAGCACTACAATTTCCAATGTTGTTTTCGGGGCTTCGCAGCAACAGGCCGCCATGTCGTTAGGCATAGATGCGGAAATAGTGCTGGCCCTGCAGCTGGCTGGTGCCTCGCTGGGGAATGCCATCTGCCTGTACAATATAATTGCGGCGGCCTCTGTCGCCAACATCCGGAACTACAAGGATATATTTGCTAACAACATCCTGCCCACCCTGCTGGCGGCACTGCTGGTAGGGCTGCTCGCGATGGCCTGGCTGCTGGTAAGTGCCTGGCAGTAACTTGCGTTCTGTTTATATATACCCTAAACACTTTCGCTGCACCTTTAATGCGTGGCTCCACAGGCATCGCACGAAATCTATACCACTTTCCCGGGTATAGCGTCTTTCCGGCTTTTGGAGAGGCGGCCCCGGGTTTCGGAGTAGGGACTATGCTATAGAAGCAAAGAGCCGCTATGCTCTTTATAAGCAAGAAAGATTTGAAATCTTGAGCTACGCAATTATGTCGTGTAACTGAAGCTGGCCAGGGGGACAGATTCTGCGACATTGGGTAAATCGATACATATACTCTAGGTTACACCCAAGCGAATCGGCTGTTTCGAACATACTATCGACCAGGCTTTTGCGTTTATTCCTTAAATCCCCAATATAGATAACACGCCTACATTTTATTTGAACAAAAAACCTGCGCTAAAGAACAGGAAAACCGTCTCTGGCGAATTTCGTGCGGAACGGGTCTTTTGTTTAGAGGTTGCTTTCAGGTTCGATCCTTGTTTTCCCGCTTGTTCTTAAAAGGAGCCTAAGGCCGGATATAGGTACTGCCTGATTGTCTTTCGCTGTACTGACTGGAGCAACCTCTGCTGCAGCAGCCTATATACAGGTTGGGCAAAGTTATCCGCTTATATACGGAGCACGGAGTAGGAAGCCCTTTTTTTCGGTTCAAATAAGGTAAACATCACTAATAAATGAGTTGCATATGCCCTTTGCGATGCCGAGTGCACCTACTAAAACCAGGCGTTATGGCCTGAAGCTGTGGGTACTTTTACTGCCCCTTTTTATCTATAATCCGCTACAGGCGCAAAAAGCATACCTCTCAGCTGACGCGCCTGTCAGAAACCACTTCCTGCAGGCTTTCCCTCCTCCGGATGCGTCCAAACACCCCATTTTATTTAAAAAAACTACGTTTTCGCCTTTGGCCAAGGGAGCAGCGCTGGTAGTGGTGGGAGCAGGCGTCTGGACGGCTACGTTTGCCCTCGCCGATGAGCCCCTGCAGCAGTACACTCAAAGCCACCGTACGTCCCTCGCCGATAACGTCGCGGGTTTTGTGGAGCCACTGGGGCGCCAGGCCTATATGGCCCCTCTTGCCGGGGCGGCCTTTGCGGGCGGACTGCTGTTGAAGGACGCTCAACTGCAGAAGGCGGGGCTGGTGTCGTTGGGCAGTGTGCTGGCCAGCGCCGTGGTGACGGGCATGCTGAAGAACCAGTTTCGCCGGCACCGGCCCAGCGAGACAACGGAGAATCATATTTTTGATGGCCCGGTACTGGAGACGGACAACACCTCGCTTCCTTCCTCCCATACCGCGACGGCGTTTGCGTTGGCAACCTCTGTCGCGACTGTGTATGGGGATGAGCACAGGTTGGTTCCCCCGATCGCCTATGGTGTCGCGACGCTGGTGGGCCTGTCGCGCATCAACGACAACGCGCACTGGGCTACCGATGTGATGGCGGGCGCCCTGGTGGGATACCTTTCTGCGAAAGGAACCAACTATCTGTATGATATGGTCAACCAGAAACTCAGGATTCGCAGGCAGCGGCTCCTGATCACGCCCCAGCCCGGTTTCAAGTCAGCGGGAGTAAGCGCGACGCTGGTTTTTTAGGTATATATCCTTAATCCATTTATCCAAAGCAGCAGGCATCCTGAAAGTGGTCAGCGCGATCAGGCGCTTTTCTGAACAGGGGCGCTTGAAGTAATCGCCAGGTACACGATTACGGCCAGGGCAACTGTTCCGGAAACCAGAAAGGTGACTGCCGCCCCATATAGTTGCCAGAGCAGGCCTGCCAGGGCAGAGGCCACCAGGGCGGCGATGCTTTCGAAGGCAGTGTAGGTTCCGATGGCGGTGGCGGTGTTTTCAGAGGCGCAGATATTCGTGATCCATGCTTTGGATATGCCTTCTGTGGCAGCAGCATAAAGACCATATATAAAAATGAGCGGCAGGTACACCCAACGCTCCAGGCCAGCTGCCATTCCAAAGTACACCAGCACAAACAAGCCAAGCCCTGACAGGTAAACACGCTTCAGCCCCCATTTATCGGCAAGCATGCCCATCGGGTAGGAGCTCAGCGCATAGACCAGGTTATAGAGGATATACAGCCCGATCAGGTGCGTGTCGTCCAGGCCTACTTCTTTCATCCGCAGCAGCAGAAAAAAGTCGCTGCTGTTGAACAGCGCGAAAAGCAGCAGCCCTGTCAGCAGGCGCCTGTACCCCGACGGGCTTTCTTTCCAGTAGCGCAAAAACGCAAAGAAGTTGTACCTGCTTTCCCTTACCGTTGCCAGGACAGGCTTGCGCTTCTCCCGCAGGAGGTAAAGCAGCGCTACCGCCGCCAGGCCAGGCAAGAAGGCAAAATAGAAAAGGGGCCTGTAGTGCCCCGGATAAAGGTAGAGGTATACCAGGGCGATGCCTGGCCCGATGCAGGCACCCAGCGTATCCATTCCGCGGTGGAAGCCAAATACCCTGCCTTTGGTTTGCGGGGTGGCCTCCTCAGAGAGCATAGTGTCACGGGCACCGGTACGGAGCCCTTTGCCAAAGCGGTCGAGTGTGCGGGCACCGAACACCCAGAGCGGAACAATGGAAACCGCTAGCAGGGGCTTGGACAATGCCGCCAAAAGATAGCCCCAGCGGATGAAGGGAAGCCGCAGCCCCGTTTGGTCGGAGAGCCTGCCGAAGTATCCTTTGCTGAGGCCTGCCGTCCCCTGTGCCACGCCTTCCAGCACCCCGATCAGCAACATCGAAAAGCCGATGTGCCGCAGGTAGATGGGAAGCACAGGGTAAAGCATCTCGCTGGCCACATCGGCGAAGAGGCTGACAAGTGAGAGCACCCATACGGTGCGGCTAAGCAATTTGCGTTTCATGGTGTGCAGGCGCGGGCTATATATAGCAGTAGAGGTTCCGGAGCATCCTTCTCCCTCAGCACAGATCAACCCGGTTCATATACTGCCGAAAATGTCTGCTGGCATTGCTTTGCCAGGTTTCTTTCCCAGCGTTTCCTGTTTTCAGAAAGAATGAGCTGCTGTGGCAGGCTGCTGTGTGTGGTCTAACTCATCAAGGTGAATGAAAAGTGCCAGACCGGCTGCGTTAGGGCTGTATGTAGGCACCAGGGTAAATGGCTTGCGCCCCCATCGGTTTCGGTGAGACAGGTACGCCAGGTGAGAAGAAAGTATCCCGATTCCCGCGCCCACAAACACATCCGATTGCCAGTGCTTGTTCTTCAGCATCCTGATGGCACCTACGCTTGTGGCAATTCCGTACGCCCCGACCCCGTACCACTGGCTCCTGTGCCGCAGTTCCGTGTGCACAATGGAGGCGGCCAGGAAAGCCTGGGCTGTGTGCCCGGAAGGCATGGCCTTGGTGTCTTCCCCGTTGGGCCGCTCCAATTTTGTTGCCTCCTTCAACCCGAATACCAGGGCCGCCATCACCGCTTCTGCTTTCAGGGTGACAAGGGTGGTGTTGATCAGGTCGTTGTTTGATTTTACGTTTACCAGGTTGGCGATCGCCAGTTCCAAATAGGGCGCCACAAGCAAAGGGTCATCGGCCCAGGTATCGAAATTAGGTTGCTTTCGCAGGATGTCCTCCCGCAGGTCGTAGCTGGAGTAAATGCCGTTGCCCCGGATAGTGCTGACGCCGTAACCGATGAGAACAACCGGGACAATGGTGGCTTTGAAAAGCTTGGATTTGTAAAAGGGCACCCGCAGCGAAGTGTCTGCCGGAGGGCGCTGGTACTTTTTTAGCGTGTCTGTTTCCTGTGCCAGCAGGTGCTGGCTCGTCATGGCCAGGAACAGTACCGAGGTAAGCCAGAAGTTGAAGGCCTTTTTCATTGTGTCAGATGGTAAGAGCAGTTCGTTTAAAGTGAGGAGCATATGCTTTCATAATCGGCAGCCAGCGAAGCGGTTCACTCCCTGGTGCAACCTGGGGCGGTGTATTATCAGGGGATCAACCCGAAAGGCTAACTCCGATAAGCTTTCCGATACCATAAGTAACAGCCGCAGCAGCTAGCCCGAAGAGCACCTGCCGGAAGCCGGAATACCAGACGCTTTTGCCGGTAAAAAGGGTGATGGCGGCACCAATGAGGAACAGGCCTGCCGTACTGAATGCAAGGCTCTGGAAAATGGCCTGGTAGCCGGAAGCATAGAAGAATGGAATGACAGGTAGGATTGCCCCGACAGCAAACAGCAGGAAAGAAGCAATGGCCGCCTCCCAGGCCGAACCTTTCAGTTCCTCCGTGTTGATGCCCAGTTCTTCCTTCACCAGTATCTCATGCGCGTGCTCGGTGTCCTGTATGGCAGTGGCCGCCATCTGCCGCGCCTGTGCTTCGGGTATCCCCTTGGCGATGTAAATGAGCGCGAGTTCGCGCATTTCGCCTTCCGGGTTTGTCTCGATCTCCAGCATTTCCAGCGCCATCTGCCGCTCGTACAGTTCCTGTGAGCTCTTCACGGAGATCCACTCGCCCAGCGCCATCGACAGGGCGCCCGCCAGCAAACCGGCCATACCTGCCAGCAGCACGCCGCTGCCTGCGTCGGTGGCGCCGGCCACGCCCATCACCAGGCTCATGTTTGAAACCAGCCCGTCGTTGGCACCGAGCACGGCAGCCCGGAGCGCGTTACCGCCGATGGACCTGTGCTTTCCCTCAATACGGGAGATATGCTCACCGGAGACCTTGCTCTTGTTGTTGAGCAGCGTCTGCAGTATTTTCACGTGGTTGGCCTCGTCGCCGGAAATGGGTATATGGCTTTTCTCCTTTTGGGATAGCTGCGCGGCGCTTATGCTTTTCTCGGTGTCCATCATCACCCCGATCACATACCCGTAGCCTAATATCCTCCCGATGCGGTCCAGCACACGGGCACGCCAGGAGGGAGGAGGCAGCGTGATGGCCACACCGTCCCGTGCCAGCTTTTCCTGCATTTTGATTGCATGTTCCCGCTCTATCGCGCCGAGTTCCCGGAACATACCGGCTATGGCCGGCACTTCCTCCGCAGCGGCAATACGGTCGTACAGGAAAGCGGCGTCTACCTCTGTCTGTAAACCGGCTGTGTATTTCCTGTGCTGTACGGAGTCTATGGCGGCCATCTGTTATATGTCGTGTAAAGTAATCAGCTCATTTACTCTTCTTCCTTGTTTTTCAGCTTCATCAGCAGGGCATAGGCTCCCCTGGTGACATAGGTCTGGCTTTCGGGCTGTAGCGCGGCGCTCGGCAGCAGGGCAGTATAGCCTTGCTCTGAGTTACCGGTCTGTGCTTCCACCATCTCAAAAATGCTGCTGTCCCGCACCGCGAAAACGTACTGCTTGTTGCCGTAGCGTACAATGGCGTCTTCGGGCAAGGTATAGGCTTCCTTGCTCTGAACTTCGATCTCTGCATTCATGAACATGCCGGGCACCAGCGAGGCGTCCTCCTTCTCCAGGTGGCAGTGTACTTCCACGGCACGGTCGTCGGCTACATCCTTGCCTATATAGATGATTTTAGCAGGATACTTCTTCTCCGGCTGATTCGCCCGATGCGCCAGTACCTGCTGCCCGATCTCGAGTTTATCCAGGTCCTTCTCGAACACCGTGAGCATGAGGTGCAGGTCCCGTGGGTCCACGAGTTCAAACAGCACATCCGTCGGCACGACATACTTGCCAATGTTCACGTTCACCTTCGTCACATAGCCATCGATAGGGGAGTAGAGGCGCATGGTGCGGGTGAGCGTGCTTTCCGTGAGCCGGTTGGGGTTGACGCCGACCATGCGCAGTTTCTCTCCCAGTGCCTTCAGGAGCACCTGCTGGCTTTTGTAGTCTGCCTGGGTCTGCTGGAAGATCTTGTCGCTGCTGGCCTTGCTTTGGTTAAGATCACGCTGCCGGCTAAAATCCTGTTCCAGGTAAGCCAAGCGGGCTTGCGCTGTCAGGTAATCCTGCTGCAGCTGGATATAGGTCTGGTCTTCCAGCTCGGCCATCAGCTGGCCTTTTTTCAGGTGCATGCCGGGGAGCAGGGTGGTTTCTTTCAGGTAGCCGCCCAATGGTACGCTGACGGATACCACGTTTTGTGGCGGTGCTTCCATGACGCCGTTTACCTGCAGTACCGTGGAGATGGTTTTGCGTTCCGGCTTGCCTGTCTCTACGCTGGCATTTTCCATCTGCGCCGGCGTGAGTTGTACCAGGTTGGTTTCCTGCGGCTTTTCTGCGACGGTTGATTCGGCTGGTTGCTCGCTGCTGCAGCCATAAAGCAGGCCAGCAGCGAGAAAGTATAGATAGAGTGGCTTTTTCATGGGATTATCTTTTTCCGGTCAGGGCGTTGATCTCGAATATGCTCTGGTTATAGCTTCTGACAGCGTCGAGGTAGCTGGTCTGGAGGGTGATGGCCTGGTTGGTGAGCAGCACCCACTCCAGGTAGTCGATCTCACCACCCCGGAACTGCTCATCGGCTGTCCGGAGGATGGACTCGGCATTGGGCAGGGCCGTTTTCTCGAAGTAGGAGATACTTTCTGCTGCCAGCTGGTACTGCTCCAGCGCCTTTCGCAGTTGCGTTTCCAGTGTCAGCTTGCCGGCGTTGTAGCTGTTGCGGGCGGCCTGCTCCTGTATCCGGGCTGCCTGTATGCGGGACTTCTGCGCGCCAAAGAACAAGGGCACGCCTATACCCAGCTGCACGGCCGAAAAGCGGTCGGACCCGGTAAAGTTCTTTTCCACGCCATCTACATTCTGAAGCCCTTTTATGCTTTGGTTGTTGTAGCCTGCCTGCAGGTCGGGGAACAGCCTCGACTGTTCCACCTTGGTCCTCGCCTGGCTTACTTCCTGTTGTTGCTGCAATAGTTCCAGGTACGGATGAGTGTCCCTCATTGCGGTGTCGCCGGTTGCAGGCAGCACCATTTTTAAAGGATGTGCGGCGGGTATAAAAACGGTGTCGGTGTTGAGCAGGAGCTGGAACTGTTGCTGCAGCCCGGTTATATCCTGTTGCAGATGCTTCAGTTGCAGGCTTACTTGTCCGCGTTGGGTCTGGGCCGTATTTCTCTCCAGGATGTTACTGGCGCCTTTCTCAAAGCGCAATTCGGCATTGCGCAGGAAGGTGGCGTACAGGCTGTCGGTACGGAGCAGCAGTTTCTGTTTTTCGCGGGTATACAGCATGTCGTAGTATACCTGCGTTACCTGCCATTGCAGTTCAAATGCTGTCAGCTCCGATTGCAATATACCCTGCTGCCACTCGTGCCTGAGCAGTTGCTTCCGTTGCGCGTACACCGTCGGGAAACTGATGCTTTGCGACACACTGAAGCGGGTATCCTTGTATGCCGTATTGATCTGTCCGTACTCGCCGGATACTGTGGTTTGTGGTATATCCCAGCCGGTTCCCTGCAGTTTCTGCAGCGAAGCAGCCTGCAGGCGCTCGTTCTGCAGCGAGGGGTTCTGGTGAAGTGCCTTTGCGATCGCTTTTTCCAATGTGATAGGCTGCTGGGCTGACGCCAGGTTCGGGAGCAGGAGCAGGAGTATGATGCCGACTGTAGTCGCCACCGGTTTGTTTGGTTCCTTGTCATGATGCGCGGCTTTCTCAAAAAGGATGTACAGCGAGGGCAGCACAAACAGGGTAAGAAACGTGGCTACGATCAAACCACCGATCACCACCGTGGCCAGCGGCCGCTGTACTTCGGCCCCGGCCCCCATACTTAAAGCCATCGGAAGAAAGCCCATACTGGCCACACTCGCCGTCATCAGAACCGGCCGTAACCTTGACTTAGTACCTTCCAGCACGATTTCCTGCAGCGTAAGCCCGCCGGCCAGGCGAAGCCTGTTAAACTCAGCGATCATCACAATGCCATTCAATACAGCCACCCCGAACAGGGCAATAAAACCCACGCCAGCCGAAATACTGAAGGGCATGTCCCGGAGCCACAGGGCAAAAATACCGCCGATGGCTGACAAAGGTATAGCGGAATAGATGAGCAAACCGTAGCGCACCGAGCGGAAGGCAAAGTAGAGCAGCAGGAAAATAAGTGCCAATGAAATCGGTACGGCCACGGTCAGGCGCTTGCGGGCGGCTTCCAGGTTCTCAAATTCGCCGCCGTATACCACGTAGTAGCCGGGTGGCAGCGTCAGCTGTTGCTGTACCTTTTGCTGCAGCTCATCCACGATGCTCTGCACATCGCGGCCACGCACGTTAAAGCCCACCATAATGCGGCGCTTGGCGTCCTCGCGCTGTATCTGGTAGGGGCCTTCCTGCAGTTGCACATCTGCCAGCAGGTAGAGCGGCACCTGCTGCCCGGAAGGCGTCGGCACGAGCAGGTTCTGCACGTCGTTCAGGTTCTGGCGCAGTTCACCCTGCAGTCGCACGACCAGGTCAAAGCGCCGTTCTCCTTCAAACACCAGCCCGCTGCTCACGCCGGCAAAAGCGGCATTTACGGTCCGGTTGATGTCGGCGATGTTGGAGCCGTGTTGGGCAATGGCGGCATGGTTATACCGGATCACGATCTGCGGCATACCTGTCACTGTCTCCACGTACAGGTCGGTAGCGCCTTCTACCGTAGTGGCCAGCTCGCCTAAGCGGCTGGCGTAGCGGGCCAGCGTATCCAGGTCCTCCCCGAATATCTTACAGACCACATCCTGGCGGGCGCCCGTCATCAGTTCGTTAAAGCGCATCTGCACCGGGTACTGGAAACCAGCTGTTATACCGGGTACTTCCTGTATGGCGTGGCCCATTTTCTCGGCCAGTTCATCAAACGAGGTGGCTGAAGTCCATTCGGCTTTGGGCTTCAGGATCACCATCATGTCACTGGCTTCGATCGGCATCGGGTCGGTCGGTATTTCGCCGGAGCCGATCTTGGTCACCACTTTCTCTACTTCCGGAAAACGATCGAGCAGTATACCCGAGGCCTGTTGCGTCGCTTTGATCGTGGTGTTCAGGTTGCTGCCCGTCAGTACGCGTGTATCCACGGCAAAGTCGCCTTCCTCCAGCGCAGGTATAAACTCACCGCCCAGCGACATCAGCACCAGCACCGCCCCGGCAAACAGCAGCACCGCCCCGGCAATCACCATTTTGGGAAACTCGATCACGCGGCGCAAACGCTTCTGGTAGAAGTTCTCAATCCGGGCCATCATTTTGTCAGAGAACGTGTCCTTGTGGCTGATCTTCTTGCTCAGGAACAGCGCGCTCATCATCGGCACGTAGGTCAGCGACAGGATAGCAGCCCCGATCAGGGCGAAGGAAACAGTTTGTGCCATCGGCCGGAACATTTTGCCTTCTATACCTACCAGCGCCATGATCGGCAGGTATACGATCAGGATGATGATCTGCCCGAAGATGGCGCTGTTCATCATGCGGCTGGCCGATTGCTGCACGGTATCGTCCATCTCGGGCTGAGACAGGCGGGTAGTGGTGGCGAATCGCTTGTTAAAGTGAAAGGTATGGAGCACCGCCTCCACAATGATCACGGCACCGTCCACGATCAGGCCGAAGTCCAGCGCACCCAGGCTCATCAGGTTGCCGCTCACGCCAAACGTATTCATCATGGTCACGGCAAAGAGCATGGAAAGCGGAATGACCGACGCCACGATCAGGCCCGCCCGCAGATTCCCCAGGAACAGCACCAACACAAAAACCACGATCAGGGCGCCTTCCAGCAGGTTTTTCTCTACCGTGCTGATGGCGTTATTCACCATCTTGGTCCTGTCCAGGAACGGCTCGATCACCACGCCTTCGGGCAGCGACTCGCGTATCTGGTCAATGCGCTCTTTTACGTTTTTGATCACTTCATTGCTGTTGGCGCCCTTCAGCATCATCACCACGGCACCGGCCACTTCGCCCTGGTCGTTGTAGGTCATGGCGCCGAAGCGGGTGGCATGCCCATAGCCAACCTCCGCTACATCGCGCAGGTATAAGGGCGTGCCGCTCTCGGTGTTCTTAACGGCAATACCCCGGATGTCCTCCAAGCTACCCAGCAGGCCCTCGCTGCGGATAAAGAGCACGGCGTCGCCTTTGTCAATGTAGGAGCCGCCGGTGTTCTGGTTGTTATTCTCCAGCGCCGTGAACACATCCGAGATCGTAAGGCCATAGGATTTGAGCCGGGAAGGGTCGATCGCAATTTCATACTGCTTCAGATAGCCTCCGAAGCTGCTCACATCAGCCACACCGGGCACACCCAGCAGTTGCCGCCGCACGATCCAGTCCTGGATCGTGCGGAGCTCCATGGCATCGTACTTGCCTTCGTAGCCTTTTTCGGGCCGCACCACATACTGGTAAATTTCCCCCAGGCCGGTGGTAACAGGTCCCAGCTCCGGCGTGCCCACGCCTGCCGGAATCTGCTGCTGCACCGTCTGCAGCCGCTCCGCCACCTGTTGGCGGGCCCAGTATACATCCACTCCATCCTCAAACACAATGGTGACCAGCGAAAGGCCGAAACGCGAGAAACTGCGGATCTCCTTTATGCCGGGAATGTTGCTGTTCGCCTGCTCGACCGGAAAGGTAACGAGTCGCTCAATGTCCGGTGCGCCCAGCGAGGGCGCCACCGTGATCACCTGCACCTGGTTGTTGGTGATGTCGGGCACCGCATCGATCGGCAGCCGCATGAGGTTGTAAATGCCCATCACGATCAGACCGATCACGAAAAGCCCGATGATGAGCTTGTTATTTATGGAGAAAGATATGATCCTGTTCAGCATAGCTTTGCAGCTTAATCGTCATCGTCGCTCTCGTGGCTGCCCACCTGCTGGCTTACCGGCTGATCAGGGTACAACTCCGTATGCCTGATCTGGCCGCCTAGGTACCCGACGCGCGCCATGGCCGCAAATGCCAGCAGCGTGAGGAGAGTGGCTATACTGAAAGGTACTTTGGAGGAAGAACGGTACTGCAGCAGCAAGGCGGCCAGGGAGGCTATACCGGCAGCGGCCATCACCAGGATAGCCAGCTCTGCGGCCTCTTCGTGTTCCTCGATCGCACTCTCCGATATGCCCGGTATGTTTTCTACCCGTTCTTCGGCAGGTTCGCCGGTCAGGTATACCGGTACTGCCATGACGGTCATGGCTATGATGATGGCAGCAGCTACCGCCTTTATAGTTTTCTGATTTCGCACCATGCCCCACAGCATGACGCCAGCGCCGATCAGGGTCCCGACGATCGGGAAATGATTCAGCAGCATATGAATGTGTGTTAAGTCCATCACTGATTTCTTTATATGATAAATACCTGGTTAATGGTGCTCCTGCTGTATATTCGAAAGCTTTTGATTATTATATAACTCAAATTAGATATATAAATCTGCTGTGTGAAATCCTGCTCCTCCCAAGAGGGGAATAAAAATTCCGTTTCTGAGAAATTCCCCTCCTCGGAGGGGCGGGGGTGGGTCATGTTTCGACTTTGTAAGTATAGCGCAAATGGGTTATATATTTTGAACAGCAGCACTTTAGTTTTTTCTACCGCTTCCAGTGGAAATTATTTAAATTTCAATGAATGGATGCACTTATCAAATGATCTTCATCATATATAAGAATTAAAGCATAGAGGCTAATTCTACATAGGGGAGAATTTCAGCAAAAGGTTCTTTTCCCTGAATGACACCAGTTTTAGCTTGTAGACCATTTCTGCAGGGAGCCACGAACGAAGAGTGTCGCAGGGCATTAGCTGGTTCTGACCCTGGTGCTATGATCATTTATTACTGATGACTGTCATAGGGGGCGCTGATCCTTCTCATTGCAGGCGCGCTTCCCACGCTTTTCCTTTGGTCTATATATACCAAAGGAAAATATATTCTATTCAACCCTATAAACAGCGCCATGAGAAGTGATGATAAATTGCAAGGCATTGTTACGATACAGGTGAAACCGCTTTTATGGTCCTGTCATGACTAAAGCAGTGCTGGCTTTGAGCTTACTCCTGTGCAGCCTTAATTCCCTGGCTCAGCCGCGGGTGCTGCATTATTCGTCGGAATCCTGGGCGGGGGTGTTGCCAGATAGGACGCCAGCGCCTGGTGAAATCGTGCTAGATGAACAAAATAAATCGATCCATATACAAAGCCGGTACCGGGACGAGACATACATTATCGTCAGAACCATTTTGAACGAGGAGGACCTGGCGGTATATAGCTGTGAGACAAGATTTCCGGGTGGCAGGCTTGTCAGGTATGTCGTAAAATATGACCCCAACCAGATGGTTGTTGTGCTGTACCCTGAAAATCCGTATTTGAAAGCCAGCACCACTTTCCAGTTAATACCAGAATAAGATATAAGCTATCCAGCAAAGCAGCTGCCGTTCTACCGCACAAAAACGGCAACAGACCGGGAGCCGACTGCATAGTGGGGGTAACGCACCTCTTCCTGGTCATCTTCCAGGAAATCCTGCGGGTGCTTCAGGCTCGTATCCACAACCCGGCTCCAGGGACCGGGCTCCATAAACTGAAAGTCCATGCTTTCGCCTCCGGCGTTAACCATGACATATAAATCCCTGTCGTTTACTGATTTGCCAGACAGGAAGTAGGCAAGGGTGCGCGAGGCCGGGGAAATATCCGCTGCTCCGCTTGGCCCGTACCATTTTACATCCGCGCGCCAGAAGCGGCTTCGCCCCAGGGTGGGATGGCGCTTTCGGAAAGCGATGGCTTTTTTCACAAAAGCGAAATGTTCCTGCATCAGCTCCAGCCGACTCCAGTCCAGCCAGGTGGTGAGGTTATCCTGGTTGTAGGGATTGTTGTTGCCGCCCTGGGTTTGCAGAAACTCATCTCCGGCCACAAACATGGGGCTGCCGTTAGCCAGCATCAGCAGCATGAACAGGTTCTTGGCCTGCCTTTTCCGCAGTTCCAGCACGCTTGCCGGGACATCCCGGTCCCCTTCCCAGCCACAATTCCAGGTGAAGTTATATGCCATGCCGTCCTCATTGTGATGCCCGTTGGCCGCATTGTGCTTTTCGTTGTAAGACACCAGGTCGTAAAGCGTGAAACCATCGTGCGAGGTGACGTAGTTGATGCTTTGGTAGGGGTGGTAGGCGTGCAGCAGGTCGTCGGGGAACAGGTTGTCGCTCCCGTAGATCCGCTGCATCAAGGCGCCCACCATTCCTTCGTCACCCTTTACAAACCGGCGTACATCATCCCGGAAGCCGCCATTCCATTGCTGCCAGCTGATGCCGGGAAAGCTGCGCCCCAGCTGGTACAGGCCCTGCGCATCCCAGGGTTCCCCGATCAGCCTGATGCGCGCCAGGTCCGGGTCGGTGGCAATGTCTGAGAAAATGGGCGCCTCGCCTATAGTTCCGTCTGAACGCCGGGTAAAGATGGAGGCCAGGTCGAAGCGGAAGCCGTCGACGTGCATCTCCTTCACCCAGTACCGCAGGCAGTCCATGATCATAAGCTGCACGGCCGGGTGGTCTGTCCGCAACGTGTTGCCGGTACCGCTGAAGTCGATGAAAGGATGCTCCGGATCTTCCGCGACCAGGTAATAGGTAGATGTGTCGATGCCTTTCAGGTGGTAAGTTGGCCCGTTCGTGCCTTCTTCCGTGGTGTGGCTGAAGACGACATCCAGGATCACCTCGATCCCGGCTTTGTGCAGCTCCCGGACCATTTTCCTGAACTCATGGATGGCCCCGGCGGGTGCCTGGTTGGCCGCGAAGCTCTTGTGCGGGGAAAAGAAATTGAGCGGCATATACCCCCAGTAGTCACTGGCTTGCGGGTCAGACTGGTGCACCGGCATTAACTCCACTGCGGTTATCCCCAGTTCTTGCAGATAGGGGATTTTCTCTATTATGCCGGCGAAGGTCCCCCTGGTGTCTTTTCCGAGTCCGGCATTGGGGTTGCGGCTAAAGCCGCGCACATGCATCTCATATATAACCAGGTCATGCTCGTGGGGCACCATATGGTCGCCCTGCCAGTCGAACTCTTCGTGGTCAGGCAAAATAAAACCCAAAGGGGATTTGCCGATATTAGAGCCCGGGCTGGTGGCGGCGCTGCGGCTGAACTCCGGCGGGAAGAAAACCTCGCGGGCATAGGGGTCCAGCAGTATTTTCTCGGGGTCTATCCGGCAAAGCCGGCTCAGGTGGTCTGTGCAGCCATGTACCTGGTAGGCATAATAGCGGGCACTGGCCATCTCAGATTTGTTCAGGCGGCAGTGCCACACCCGCTGCGATTTATTTCTCAGCGGGTTGAAGTCGAAGGTGAGAACAGGCTTTTCATATCCCTCTTCCCCGAACAGCAGGAGCGTGACCTGCACGGCGTTTTTGGAGTAGAGCGTGAAATTATAAGCATCCTCTTCCGGGATATAGCATACTCCCATCGGGTAAGGCGAACCCTCCATCGCGTGCCATGATTTCATAACCGTGTCCTCTATATCAGCCGGAAGGCCAGTTGTCAGTATTGCTTAATTCCTCTCTCGCCGTAAAATTTAAAATAATTTTTACGCTTCCTGATGATATCTCTCACTTTAAAAGAGAGGATGCATCACCGTATAATTGTTTATATCCTGCTAAACTTAAACATACATGAAGGTGCCAGTATTTTAACGGAGCAAGCTGCAATTGCTGTAGCAGCTTCACGCTAGCTTTATATATAAGTAGCGTAAAGAATGGCTGTTCCTGCTATATGCTTACGGCCGAAGACAAGTGTTAATTACGATGGCTTTTATTTAGCTTGATACGTTTATTAGACAACGATATATCGCCTATATGATTCCAGAGCCAACTCCTGTACAGTTGCAGTTTCTAGGTGGCGCCGGCACGGTGACCGGGTCCAAAATCCTGCTCAAAACAAGCCATTACCAGGTGCTGATAGACTGTGGCCTTTTTCAGGGGCTGAAACAGCTGCGCCTTCTGAACTGGGAGCCGCTGCCGCTGAACATAGAGGAGCTGGATGCGGTTATCCTGACGCACGGCCACCTGGACCACTGCGGCTACCTGCCTGTGCTGGCCAAGAACGGGTATGCGGGGCCTATATACTCTACCCCGCCCACCCGCGATGTAGCCGAGATTATTCTCCGGGACAGTGCCCGCATTCAGGAGGAGGATGCGTCGCAGGCGAATGCAGGGGGCTATTCCAGGCACCATCCTGCCAAACCGCTTTATACTGAGCGTGACGTGGACCGGACGATGCCGCTTTTTGAAACCCACGAGGACGCCGAATGGGTAATCATCAATGAGGACTTCAAATTCTGTTTCAGGAAGAGCGGGCATATACTCGGCTCGGCCATGGTGGAGCTGAAGTGCCAGGGCCGCAAATTCGTGTTCTCCGGTGACCTGGGCCGCAGGCGCCCGCTGCTGATGGAACCGCCGGTGCCTGTAAAGGAAACCGATTTCCTGGTGCTTGAGTCTACCTACGGCGACCGGCTGCACAGCGCGGTGACGCCGTACGAGGAGCTGGCGGAGGTCGTGAACCATACCTACGCGAAGGGCGGAGTGCTGGTAATCCCGAGCTTTGCGGTGGAGCGGGCGCAGGAGTTGCTGCTGCTGCTGAACACCCTGCGCATGGACAAGAGCATCCCACCCCTGCCCATCTACCTCGACTCTCCCATGGGCATCAACATCACGGAACTATACCTGCACCACCGCGACTGGCACAGCCTCTCAGACGATGAGTGCGAAACCATGATGCGGGACGTGAAACGCGTCTATAAGTTTGAGGAAACCCAGCATGTGCTGGACAGGAAGGAGCCCAAGATCATTATCGCCGGGAGCGGCATGGTAACCGGCGGACGTGTGCTCTACTACCTGGAGCAACTCCTCGGGAACAGCCAGCACACGGTGTTGCTGGTGGGCTACCAGGCCCCGGGAACACGCGGAAACCTGCTTCGGAGCGGCGCGAGCGAACTCAAAATTCACGGCAGTTATTACAAAGTGCAGGCTGAGGTCAGGCAGATTGGCTCCCTCTCCGCGCACGGCGACCAGGAAGACCTGCTTTGGTGGATCCGGCATTTTAAAGCGCCGCCCCAACGGGTATTCCTGAACCACGGCGAACCGCAGGCGAGCGAGTCCCTGCGGTTAAAGATCAGCGATACCCTGCACTGGCCGGTTTCCATAGCGGAGGCAGGGAGAATTTATGATCTGTAAGATGGAGAACCCTTTCTACCGATGCGCCCGCTTCCCGGTTTTTCAAAGCAAAAGCATACGTGGTATATAGGTTAGGTATATACTACATAAAAGCGAAGCAGCCTTCCCTAACCTGCCGCTATTCGCACCCGGTGCCGCTTCCCAATCATTTGCCGCACCCGTTCCGGCACCTCGGCTATCCTGCTCCGTACGTGTTCATTTTACCCGCCTCCCAAGGCTATATATACTGGGCCTCTTGCAGTTGTGAGGCTGCGAAAACTGATGAAGATCGCTTTTTCGGTTGACGCAGGTCATCGTTTCCGTATGCCCTTCAGCCTACCTTTATGTTGTAAATCAGCGATTCATGCATGCGCTGCCTTCCGTTGTTTTACTTAAAGCTATAACAATGAAAACCATACTGATACCGGTTGACTATTCCCCGAACTCCAAAAGCGCGCTGCTGTATGCGCTTAAAATGGCGCATAAGGCAGACCTGAAGGTGGTGGTGTTTCATTCGTTTTATTATATGGTGTCTCCCCCGGCAGCCTATGACATCCCTTCTTTCATTCCTGACCTGGAGCGGGAGAAGAGCAAAGAACTGGAGCAGTATGTGCGGGAGACAAGGGATGCGCTCCAGGAGGATGTCGTTATCACCTACAAGCACCTGAAGAATGATGTGCAGCGCGTTAACGCCAAGCCTGCCCAATTGCGCAGTGTCTTTCATACGTCGCAAGTTTCCAGAACGCATCGCGATAACTACCCCGCGCATGTTACCTGCGTCGCTAAACTGGGTTCCGTCTATGATCAGATCATGATTGCGGCAGAAGCCTACGGGGCTGATATGATTGTGATGGGCATGCAGGGGAAAGGGGCCTTAGGCCAGGCGGTCATCGGCAGTACCACCATCTCGGTGATGCGCAACAGCCGGGTGCCTGTGCTGGGGGTGCCGCTCAACATGATGTTTAACGATTCGGAAACTGTGGTTTTCGCATCTGATTTACGGCAGCAGCCCAACAAGCTTATGCTGAATAAACTACGGGATTATGTCAGAACCTTCTGTCCTAAACTGGAGGTGCTGCACATCGACAAAGAGCACGACCTGAAGGCCGTTCAGCAAAAAGCAAAGGATGCCCTGGAAATAATTGACAGGCAACTGTATGATTTAGACTACAAGGTGATCCTGCAACAGCGTGTGGATGTGGCAGCCGGAATACAGGCCTATGTGCAGGAGCATAGAGCAGACTTGCTGGTTCTTGGGCCACAGAAGCATTCTTTACTGGAGAAGCTCCTGAATAAAAGCGTGACCTCCCGAATTGTAGCCAACAGTGTTTGTCCGCTGCTGGCCCTGCCTGTCCCGAAGACCGGTAACCAGGATATAGCCGCGGAAGAACTGGAGCATGTCCGTGATTGAGGGGCTTCAGTCCCATAGGGCTTTTCCTCAGCCGGAGCTGATTATGCACATTGTCCTACGGGGGCCTGCAGGGACTGGTCAGGAGTGTTTTTACCCTGCGTGAGGCGATGCTAGAGCAAATTGAACAAATCACCGAATGACCATATCACCGAGAAAATTATAGAACCAATGGAAGAGTTAGCCAAATTATCGGCTGCGCTAAAGAACAGCAGCTCACTGCTATTGAAGCAGCGAAGAAACAGTCTGGAATGCCAGTTTGTGGAGAAAGGCCTCGTACGGCAGGTTTTGCCTGTCAGGTGCGAGGTGCTTGCCGCGGCCCTGTGGCAGGCAAGCGTGCTCGGCATCCTGGAAGGCTTTGAGTTCAGGGCCTTTAAAAACTCCTTCGAAAGTTTCTCCATCCGTGTCAAAGCCAGGATGCTTTATCGGGAGCTCAGTGCCACACTTCCCCTGGCCTCCGAGGCACAGCACATTTTAAAGGCGGCCTAAACGGATATAGGGACTTCCAGACTGGCGTGCTCTACCACAGGCAGTTGCCCCGCGGTACTTTGGTATCTGGATGCTCAGATACGGCTGATAAAAATGATTTCCATATTTCTTTAGAAGGCTATATATAAGTTTAATCTGTTGTTTGGCTAAGTGTTGTGTTGCTATAACCTCATCGAATTATTTTAAAATCAGCAATCATGAAAACGATATTAGTACCCACCGATTTCTCACAGGACGCCCATGACACCTTGCTGTATGCAACCGAGATAGCATCCGTCACCGGCTCCAAGATTGTGCTTTTCCACGCTTTTTACCAGCCGCTCTCGTTGTCCTATTCCCAGGATTTTACGACTGCCGTCAATGAGCTGGAAAGAGAAAGGACAGAGGAGCTGGAAGCCTACGCGGAGAGATTCAAGGCCTATGCCTTCGATAACTTCTCCGTCAGATTCCAAAGCACGCTGGATACAGGCGTACAGCGGGAAACCCCCGTAACAAAAAGCGGCTTTCACCATGTCGAGGTCGATAACGCGGCGGCTAAAAGAGCAGGAGTAGACATCAGGTGCGTTTGCAAATTCGGGTTTGCCTTCGATGAAATCCTCAAAGCTGTTGACGTTCACAGGGCAGATCTGGTGGTGATGGGGATGAGGGGCGAAGGGGCCTTGCGCAGGGCGCTCTTGGGCCGCACCACCATCAATGTCATGCGGGATGCCAAGGTGCCAGTGCTGGCCGTTCCGCTGGGTTGCCGCTTCATGGGTTTCGAAGCCGTTGTTTTCGCAGCCGATTTGTTCAAGCTCCCGCCCAACACTGTTTTTGAGTTTTTGAGGGGGTTTGTGAAGCAGTTCGCCAGCAGGCTGCAAATACTTCATCTCTATCATGAGAATAGCCTGCAGCAAGAAAAAGAGAAAGCGCTCGCTTCGCTGGACATCCTCGACCGCCAGCTCTTCGATATCAACTACAAAGTAGTTTTTCAGAAAGAGAAGGATTTTGCGGAGGGTGTTACAAATTTTGTGCAGGAACAACAGGCCAGTCTGCTGGTTTTGGTCCCCCAGAAGCACCCCTTCCTCGAGGAGCTGCTGAGCAGAAGCCTGACCCAGAAAATCATGGCGAAAGCCTTTCTGCCCCTCCTGGCACTTCCCGCTGTCGGTGTGGAAAGCACGAGTGCAGCAGAGGTTAAAGTGGTGGAAGAACATCAAGGATGAAGTAAACATACTGGAGGAACTATTGCCATGGAAACCTTTCTAATCCCGATAGATTACACTGACAAGTCTCTCAAAGCCTTAGAGGTTGCCTTCAGCCTGGCCTCTAGAATAGAGGCTCAGTTGTTATTGTGCCATGTTTTCCAGCCCCCTGTTATTACCGGGGATGAGAATGAGCCCGAGTTTGCGCTGCCTGCCTATGAAACGAAGAAGCACGCTGTGCAGCAGCTCAGAAAGTATGTGAACATGGTGAAATCCAACGCGCCAACTGCTGTCCCTTTAAAATTCACCACGAAGGCCGGGGATGTGGTGGAGGAACTGCTGGATCTGGTCCGTGCAAGGAATGTCAGTATGGTTGTTATGGGAACAGGCGGAAGCAACTCCTATATGGCACGGGTCTTCGGCACCACCTCAGAGGAACTCGTACGGCACGCGCCGTGCCCTGTGCTGGTGGTCCCTAAAAGTGCTGAGCTTGGTGCCATCAGCCATATCGTGTATGCATCTGCGCTCAGGCCCAGCGATACGGAGGCCGTGTTTGTGATGGCAAAACTAAAAAAGCTGTTTCACGCCTCATTGAGTTTGCTTTACGTGGAAAGGAAGGGGCAGGAAAGCCGTATAAATGTGGCTGTGCTTAAAAACTATCTCCTGCATAACTTTGATGAAGATGAGGTTGCCTACACAATGATTGAAGGCAAAAGTGTAGTAGACGGCATTGAGCACTATGTTAAAACCAGGGACTGTGACCTGGTCGCGTTTACTGTATCTGATCATGCGCTGTGGAAAGACCTTTTTCACAGCAGTGTGACAAGCCGGTTGCTGCATACGTTGAATATACCCATGTTGGCTTTGCCGAAGCACGGCAAGGCAACAGCTTTGGCGCACATGCAGGAAAAAGCCGGGCAGCAAATGGACTCTGTGCACCCCGCACGCCGGTATAAAAAGGGTAAGCAATCGCCTGTTAAACTTCAGAATTAGGCTATGGCACTGCTGCTTGTAACTGGCCATCAATTTTTGATGTGTAACCAAAACGAATCCCGGAGATGAACATCGGCCAGTTCTTTGGCATATATAATTGCAAAACAGCAGCGGCGAACACATATAGGAGTGTTCGCCGCTGCTGAATTTTTGATCGCTTTACAACTTAATTTTATACCGTTTCAGTCCGAAGGGTTCTATGGTGTACTTTTCTATATGCGCTGTCGCTTCGCTCACGGAGTCAGTTAACAGAAAAAGTTCAAGGTCCGCGGCATGGATAGTCCCCGCCGCCGACATGTTCAGCAGGTGCTGATAGAGCGCCGCATGGTACTCTGTTCCCATCAGGACCACCGGGAACCGCATCATTTTCTGATTCTGAATAAGCACCAGCGCCTCAAACAGCTCATCTAGGGTCCCGAAGCCCCCCGGCATCACCACGAACGCGTAGGAGTATTTGGAAAGCAGCACTTTCCTGACAAAGAAGTACTTCAGGTTCACCCACTTATCCAGGTAAGGGTTGGGTTGCTGTTCCTGGGGCAGAATAATATTGCATCCGATAGAAACACCTTTCGCCTCTTTTGCCCCCCGGTTCGCAGCCTCCATCAGGCCCGGTCCGCCACCGGTCATAACCGTGAAGCCTATTCTGGCCATGGAATAGCCGATAGCCTGGGCTAACTTATATATCTCATGGTCTTCTTTGAACCGGGCAGATCCGAAAACAGTGACACAGGGCCCGACGAAATGCAGCATCCGAAAGCCACGGATGAACTCTTTCAAAACTTTTATTACGAAGAAGAATTCCCGCCTGCGGGAATGGGGCCCTTCCAGGAAGTACCTTTCCTCATCCGACTTGATAACGTTTTCCCTTTTTCTTTTGGCTTCAGAAACAGTGTCTTTCATGGTCGTCTTCATATAGCACCCGCCGGGAAAAGCTGTTTGACTTCAGTTATTCATCCAGCGTGGTTACTGATAAATTGTCATATTAAATCCCGTCGGGGTGGTCGTTGTCCCGGCGGAACAAAGATGCCAATGTTTATATGTTTGTATCAACGGGGTGATTTTCTTAGCTATATATCAATCTCCCGCCGAAGCATCGGTCACCCCTTTACAAAAGCAAATAAGGGACAGGCAAGGCCTGCCGTTTAGCAACCGCTTTACATGCTATGCTCTGTACGCACCCGTCCTTCCCGCTCCTATCCGGCGATCGTCTCTGTTCCTTCGGTTTGATGGTTTCTCAGGTTATAGGGTTTCTCAGGAAGGCTCAGGAGGGGCACCGTTGTTTCGAGGGCCAGCTCTTTTGAGACACTCTTATGGAAAAAGTCTTCGAGGAGGCTTCGCTCATGCAGAGACACCGCCAACACATTTACCTTGTTGTCGCTTATGAATGCCATAATCCCAGCGGGGATGCTGTCCGCCTTCACCTGCGTAATGCAATACCTGCTGTTAGGAAATGCCTTTGCCATATCCTGAAGTATCCGATCCTCGGCATCAGAGGCAGCTTTCTTCTTAGTTTTTACATTGATAATGAAGACCTGTGTTTTGAAGGGCTCCGTGAGCCGGAAAAGCTGCTGAAGATACACCTGGTCGTGGCCTGTAAAGTCGGAGGCGTAGGCAATCTTCGAAAAACCCCATAAACGTGACGCTGAAGGTACCGCCAGCACCGGGCACGCGGCCATTCTCATATAGGCGGCGGTGGTACTGCCGATCACTTTATCAAGGAAGGAGTTGGTGCCCCTGTAGCCCATCACTACCAGGTCTGCCTTCGAGCTAATGACCAGCGCATTGACCACCTCATTGAAAGGACCATGCTCGCAGAAAACCTCCACCTCAAACCTAAAGCCATTCTCCAGCTGTATCTCTTTGGCGATGTCGTTCAGTTTGGTGGCATAGTGCTCGTGTACAACCGGATCAAAAGACGTATATACCCCGCTTTCAGCCGTGGTCATCACCTCAAGGGGCAGGATATGGACTAAAATCAATTTGCCACTGATCAGATTTGCCAAAGCCACGGCATTCCGGATGGCATTGGCCGCGTTAGCAGAGAAGTCTGTCAAAGCCAGAATCGTTTTCATATATATAAGTTAAGTGGTTTCCATATATTACTTTCCTTTTAAAATTACCCATATTGGTAAAGAGATAACATGATTCTCGTCTTCTTCTCATATGATTTTAATCATCTAGAACGGGCAAAGAACGCTCTGCAGCTGCCTTTCCAAAAGGTGCTATATAGCTCGGGATTGGCAGCGGAGCCCACTGCTTGTAAATATGAAAGGCGTATATTCTGTATATGGCAGCGGAGAAGGGGAGAAGCCGGGTCGATATTTTTCCTGGTTTCTCCCTTTTGGCATACACTGAAATGACAGCTTAATTCCGTTCAAAGCCAATGTGTTTTCATATGCGCTTACCTTGCCTCCTCTACAGGCGTTGACTGGACAGGTTTGCTTTCGCTGCCTTTCTCACTTTCTGCGGCCAGGATATTCTCGACTCCCTGTAGCAAGGCATCCGGGTTAAAGGAGATGCTGTCGATGCCCTGCTGCACCAGGAACTTGGCAAACTGGGGGAAGTCACTGGGGGCCTGTCCGCATAATCCCACTTTAGCGCCGGCCTTGTGGGCTTCACGGATAATGGTGCTAATCATGGCCTTGACGGCGGCGTTTTGTTCATCAAACAGTTCGCTGACGGTGGAAGAGTCGCGGTCGATGCCCAGGGTAAGCTGCGTCAGGTCGTTGGAGCCGATGGAGAAGCCGTCGAATATACCGGCGAATTCCTTTGCCAGCAGCACATTGCTCGGGATCTCGGCCATCACATATACCTCCAACCCGTTCGCACCTCGCTGCAGGCCATATTCCTGCATTTGCTGCAGCACTTTTTGCCCTTCCTCCACTGTGCGGCAGAAGGGGATCATGAGCTTTACGTTTGTCAGCCCCATCTCGTCCCGCACCGTCTTCATGGCTTTGCACTCCAGGCCGAAGCCCTCTTGATAACGCGGGTTATAGTAACGGGAGGCGCCCCGGAAGCCCAGCATCGGGTTTTCCTCCTTCGGCTCAAACTCCTGCCCCCCGATCAGGTTGGCGTACTCATTTGTTTTGAAGTCGCTCATGCGCACGATCACGTCTTTGGGGTAAAAGGCGGCGGCGATGGTGGCAACAGACTGCGCCAGCTTCTCCACAAAGTAATCTTCTTTGTTTTCGTGATGGTGCGTCAGCGCGTCGATCTTTGCCTTTACGGAGGCATCTTTCAACGAATCGTACCTCACCAAAGCCATTGGGTGAATCTGGATGCTGTTGTTGATGATGAACTCCAGCCGCATTAGCCCCACACCGTCATTCGGGTAAAAGGAGAGTTCAAAGGCTTGGTCAGGATCGCCCACAATCAGCATGGTATGCGTCTCCGGCTTGCCGAGGTGCCCGAAGTCAAGCTCTTCCTCTTTCCAGTTCAGTTTGCCGTCGTACACAAGGCCATTCTGGCCATCGGCGCAGGATACCGTTATCTCCTGCCCGTTCTCAATCACTTCGGTGGCGTTCCCGGTGCCCACTACGGCAAGGGCCCCCATCTCCCGGGCCACGATGGCGGCATGGCTGGTCCGGCCGCCCTTGTTGGTGATCACCGCCGATACCTTCTTCAGGATAGGGTCCCAGTCGGGGTTGGTGATGTCTGTCACCAGGATCTCACCGGGCTGCAGCTGGCTCGCCTCGTTTGGGGAGTTGAGGCTTCTGGCGATGCCGCTGATGATACGGTGGCCAATGGCTTTTCCGATGGTGAGCGGAGTGCCTGCTTCCTCCAGGGTAAAGATCTTCCGGGAAAGCTGCCTTGTCTTTTGGCTGTGGATCGTCTCGGGCCGGGCCTGAACGATAAAAAGTTCTCCTGATTCGCCGTCCTTCGCCCATTCAATGTCCATGGGTTTGCCGTAATGCTCCTCAATCCGCACGGCCCACTCTGCCACCTTCGTTATTTCGCTGTCGGTAAGCACGTACAGCTCCTGTTTCTCGGCAGGGGTCACGATGTTGATGGTCGGCTGGTCCGGGTTGTTTTCCGCATACACCATCGTGAGGGCCTTGGAGCCCATCTTCTTATTCAGGATCGCTTTCTGGCCCTGGCGCAGCGTAGGCTTGAACACGTAAAACTCATCGGAGTTCACAGCGCCCTGCACAACGTTTTCGCCTAATCCCCAGCTTCCGGTGATAAACACGACCTTGTCAAACCCCGACTCAGGATCGAGGGTGAAGCAAACGCCCGCGCTTGCCAGGTCAGAACGTACCATCTTTTGCACCCCTACGGAGAGGTAGACCTTCATGTGCTCGAATCCGTGGTCGTGCCTGTACTTGATGGCCCGACCCGTAAACAGCGAAGCATAACACCGCAGGCAGGCTTTCAGCACCTGCTCTTCCCCTGCAATATTCAGGTAGGACTCGTGCTGACCGGCAAAGCTGGCATCGGGCAGGTCTTCGGCCGTCGCGCTGCTCCGGACAGCCACCTGAACCGTATTGCCGTATTCCCGGCACATTTCCTGGTAAGCACCGCGTATCGCCCCGGCTATGCTTTCGGGTATCCGGGACTGGAGAATAAGCTGGCGGATCTTTGCGCCCGTTTCCTGCAGGTTGGTGAAGTTCTGGGTGTCCAGCGATGAGAGCAGCTTTTTTATTTCATCCTCCAGTTTGTTCTCTGTCAGGAATTCCTGGTACGCCTGTGCCGTGGTGGCAAAGCCGTCCGGAACGCTGATGCGGTCGGCAGACAGGTTTCGGAGCATTTCACCGAGTGAAGCATTTTTGCCTCCCACCTCAGGAATGTGCTGCAGTGTGATGTCTTTGAACGGGATAACATAGGGAGACATGGCAGAACGTGTTTAGGTTATGTGTTTATATAGGCATGGCGATGGATGAGACAGCGCTTCAGCTGTGCCTTTTTATATGTGTAAACAGCACCGGCAGGTAGGTGTGGTATGCCTTTTGGTTGGGCTGGCTTTTTTGGAGCAGGTGTTGCCACGGGTTTTCTGCATGATGGCCCAGCACCAGCATGTCAACCCTGTTTTCGCGGGTGAACTGGCTGATTCCTTCTTCAATGCTTTCACTGATAATGACATGGTAGCTCACATGCTTATGTGACCGCCAGGAAGACAGGGCGTAAACCTCTTCGTTGGCGGTGGCATTGGCGCTGGTTTGCTCTTTTGTCAGGACATGCAGCAGGAGTATCTCCGAGCCAAACACCTGCGCCAGCTGCAGCACCAGGCCCGCATCCTCGTAAGGTTCCTGTATCTGATCCACCGCATACACTATTTTCCTGAACGACTTAAAGGAAGCCCGCTCCGGGATAACCAGCACCGGGCAGTGGACGCGATCGATGATTCCGGCAGCAACCGACCCTGCAAAAATCTCCTGTAACGCTTCGGCATCCTCGTTCCCCACCACCACCAGGTCAACCTGGGCTTCCCGCACCAGCGACGAGATGTTTTCCTTCGCTGACCCGTATTTGATGACACACTCCAATGACGACTGCCTGGCAGGGTCATCATAGGCAAGCCGCCTTTTTACCTCTTCCAGCCTTTTCACATGCTCGTTCCGTTCCTCGAGTTGGGCAACGAGCTGGGTATGTTCCGGGGCACCCCCTGAGGCAGGCGTGGCTGCGGCAGACGCGGGTACGTTATAAAAGAGCAGAAGGCGGGCCTGCAGGATCTGGGCCAGCTCATTTGCGTAACGGAGCGCATTCTCAGAACTCAGCGAGAAATCATATAGACAGACTATCTTTTTCATGGTAAAGCGTTTAGAAGGTCATATTGGATAGCTTAAAGTTGCCGTTTTAAAACCGATGTTTGAATGACCTGCGTCAGGACCGGAAATGATTTATATCATGATGCCGGCGTAACGCGTGCTGAAGAAAGCGTATAATAGGAGTGGCTATATATAGCCTCGGGATTCCCATAACAACAGGCAGCAGCAGAGAGGCACCAGGAAAAGGTTTGGTATATATAGGAGATTGTATGTAAACCGTGGTCTGAAGCAGACGCTGTTCATGCAGCGGAGTTTATATATAAGCGCCGGCAGGGAAGCAGTGGGAGGGAAGTGTATTTGGAGCGCCCGGTTGGGAGCGCTGGCGGATATAACGCGTTTCACGCAGGCAGTGGAAAAGCCTGGAGCCGGAGCGTTTATGATGAGAGATGCCGAAAGATGCCTTTCACTAAGCGCGTGTTGCTTTTGAGGCAGGTATTGCTTTACTTTGAGATACTTGATTTTGACCGTGCTGCCTTACCACAGATTTTATACCTCTTTCCCGAAGCCGCTCTCAGGCTTTGTCGCTGCTTCGCATCATGTCTCTTTGAGTGATGTGCTGAATGGATATTGCCTGCATTTTTACACGGTTCCCAAAGACAATATCGGGTAAGCCGGAACCCCCGTCCAGCAACTTCTCTGTCCTTAGTTAATGGTTTGATATGCGCGCTGAAAAGCGCAGCATGCGCCTGTTTTTTGATTTTCCCTCTTCTATAAGATTCGTGTAGCATGTTGCAGAACCTGGAAGGATGAAGTCCCTCATACCTGCACCAGAAGAAGGATAGGGCATGTTTCTGCTTTTACCCAGCCATCATAATGTGAAGGCATATAAGTGCGGATGGCGCTATATGCTTTTAGATGCAAGTGTTCTTAGCCAAAGCAATTAAAAACCAGGAGAGGCGTAAGCTCAGGAGCAGTGAAAGATGCGAGTATGGGATATCCTTTGGCTGGGCAGCAGGCGATATGATTTCTAAAACTTTTAATTTTTTATACCATGGATACGATTTATTTAACAGAAAAAGATTACCAGCGCCTGCACGGCCTGGTGCAGGAACAACGGCAGGCAAACGGGCCTCATGTGGTGGCAGCGCTCAGCAAAGAGCTAAAGCGGGCGAAAGTAGTGCCCTCAGCGGAGGTGCCGAGGGACGTGGTCACCATGAACTCGCTTGTAAAGCTTCGGGAACTGAAAAGTTCTGCGGAAATGGAAATAAGCATTGTTTACCCAAAAGATGCTAATTTAGCAAACAGGAAAGTGTCTGTTCTCGCGCCTGTTGCCACCGCTGTGCTGGGCTGCAGCGTGGGCGAGGAGGTGGAGTGGCCCGGACCACAGGGCACTTTGAAGTACAAGGTCGAGGAAATCATCTATCAGCCGGAGGCTGCTGGCGACCTTTACCTTTAATCTCTATATATGGTGCCGTACAGTGACCGAGATCCGCTGAAAGCGTAAAAGGCAGGAAGAAAAATATCATATACTAATACCAATAAATGGGTTTCTTTAATTTTTTCACCCAGGGGATCGCCATCGATTTAGGTACAGCGAACTTCCTGGTCATTCACGAAGATAAAATTGTGGTAGACGAGCCTTCTATCGTGGCGTTCGACAGAAGGTCGGGTAAAGTGATCGCTGTCGGCCGCAAGGCAATGCAGATGGAGGGGAAGACGCATGAGAACATCCGGATCGTCAGGCCCCTGAAAGACGGTGTGATCGCAGATTTTTACGCTGCAGAGCATATGATCAAAGGCATGCTCCAACTGATCGACAACGGTAAAAGGCGCATCGCCCCTTCCTATAAAATGGTTATCTGCGTGCCGTCCGGTATCACGGAAGTGGAGAAGAGAGCGATCCGCGACTCGGCGGTAATTGCCGGGGCCAAGGAGGTGTACCTGATTCACGAGCCTGTGGCCGCCGCCGTGGGCATCGGGCTGGACGTGCAGGAGCCTACCGGCCACATGATCATCGACATCGGGGGCGGCACCACTGAGATAGCCGTAATAGCCCTAAGCGGCATTGTCTGTGATCAGTCTATCCGGGTGGCGGGGGATAGCTTCGACGCCGAGATCGTGCATTATATGCGTCGGAAGCACAACATCCTGATCGGGCACCAGACGGCCGAAAAAATAAAGATGGAAGTGGGGGCCGCCCTGCCCGAACTGAAGGAGCCGCCTGTTGATGTCTCCATCAGGGGGCGCGATCTGATGACCGGGCTCCCCAAACAGGTAAAAGTTTCTTACACCGAAGTAGCCCATTGCCTGGACAGGTCGCTCGCCAAGATTGAGGATGCCATCCTGAAAACGCTGGAGATAACCCCTCCCGAGCTTTCGGCGGACATACACCAGGAAGGGATTTACCTGACCGGTGGCGGTGCGCTGCTCCGGGGCCTCGACAGGAGAATTTCCTCCAAAACAAAACTCCCGACCCATGTGGTGGAGGACCCGCTCCGCGCGGTTGTGAGAGGAACGGGAATCGCCCTGAAAAACATCGGGCACTTCCGGTTCCTGATGCGCTAAACCGTGTGACAGGGCTGGCCTGGAAAAAGGGCCGAACAGCTGCAATTGAATTTTGGAGCCGGGGGTGTGGCATACCCTGTGGGTACAATACTACTATCAACTGAACATTGCGCATGAAGCTGTTCTTCAGAACCCACCCCTGCCCCTCCGAGGAGGGGAATCTGCAGACAGGTGATAGGCAAGACGCTTGCACCAACGGATAGGCGTATGATGTTTCAAGACTTTCTTATATATCCTTTTTATATATGATAGGGCAGTTTGATTCATCAGGCAACACCTTAGCCAAAGGCCGATTCCACGGACCCTCCGTCCGCGCGGAAGTTGCTGCCTGTGATATAGCTGGCCTGCTCCGAGCACAAGAAAGCAATGACGGACGCCACTTCGCTGGCTTCACCGCGGCGGCCCACGGCAATTTGAGGCCGCTTGTTTTTTAAGAACCATTCGACTGCCTCGGCTTCAGAAGTGCCGCGCTTCTCGGCCAGTTCCTGCATCATTTCATCTGTCATGGGGGTCGCTATATAGGCAGGTGAAACGCAGTTAATCAGGAGGCCTTCTTTGGAATACGTTCTGGAGAGGCACTTTGCCAGGTTGATAATCCCGGCTTTGCAGGCATTGTAAGGGCTTTCATCCTCGTAGGGCTGTAAGGCGTTTTCTGAGGAGATCAGCACGATCCGTCCCCAGCCTTTGGCCTGCATCTGCGGAATAAAAGCGCGGCACGCACGCACGGCCCCCATCAGGTCAATGTCAATCGTGTTGTACAAGTCTTCGTCACTCAGTTTCAGAAAGTCTCCGGCCGCCCCCCGGATGCCCGCGGAATTAACCAGTATATCCGCCCCTCCGAATTGCTCCTGTACCTGGGCAGCCAGCTTTTGCACCGCGCCGTTTTGGGTTAAGTCTGCCGTAACGGCCACCACGCGGCTATTCTCCCAGGCATGTTCCCGCACCTTTTCGGCGGCTGTCTCCAGTTCCTCCTTTGTTTTATCATTCAGGACGATATGTGCGCCCTCGCTGGCCAGCAACATGGCGGTGGCCAGCCCGATGCCGGAATCCCCTCCTGTAATAACTGCTGTACGTCCTTTTACTGCTAAATCCATGTTGTATGCTGTTTTGGGAAAAGAAGCTGTTTCATGTTATATGTGCTGGTTTGCAAGCATTGTTCCGGGTTGTTCAGCAGAAAGAAAGCCAGGCTTTGCTTGCACTATTCCTATACCAGCCTGGTGGCATGAAGTGCTGTAACAGCCGGCTTAGGACAAATTGAAGCAGTTTTATATATCCCCGGCATAGCGCCGCAGGTGTTGTATATAAACGGCTTTAAACGTGCCGATGAAGGTTTGGCAAAGCGGCTTCTGCTAATTCTGGATGCGTATGAAACAAATAACCTGTGTTTACTTATCCGCTTCTTGCTGTAGCCTGACCTCAATCTGACCTGCGCGTACCCGAACCTCAAACTTTGGCTGCGGCTCTGTCGCCGGGCCGTTTACCACGTTGCCGTCCCTGAGCGAAAACACTGAGCCGTGCCACGGACAGCGCACGGTGCCATCATCCAGCAGTTCGCCTTCCGAGAGCGGCCCGCCCAGGTGGGAGCAGGTATGCGCAATGGCGAAAACCGTCCCGTTCTTCCGGGCCAGCAGAACCGGAACTTCCCCGGCTTCCACGCGCCGCATGGTGTTTTCCGCCAACTCGCTCTCAGGCAGCACCGCGACAAAGTCTTTCGGGTACTTGTCAGCCGTAGCCGTGTGATCTACGCCCACCTGCTTGCCATATACCAGGTGCCCCCCCAGGTACGCCGACGCACTGACCACGCCATAGCCGAGCATCGACAGGCCGATTGCCGTCCGCGGGTTGCCTTGCGGCGGCGCAGGAACAACGACGTTATGTAGAGCACCGTCGCGCCGGCGTTCAGCATCCCGTGCATCAACCCGATCTTTCTTCTTTCCTTGGTCGTGCCGGTCCAGTCCGTCAGCCCCGTCACCGCCGCGCCCACCGCACCAACCAACCCAACCGAGATGGCGGCGTCCGCACCCGGCTTGTACTTTTCCTCGCCCAGCAGTTCCAGGCCGTCCAGCACGGCGGCAGTGGTCCAGGCCCCGACCGGAACATCCGTTAAGGCAGGATGGAGCGGGTGTCCGAGCCAGGTGCCGTGCAGCGCGTTTTTGATTGCCTGCCCGGTCTCGCCGCCCGCCTTAAAGGCATTAAGCACGGCAGGTTGTATGGCGTCGCCCGCGGTTTCGAGCCATTCTGTTTCGGCAATGCGGTTAATTGTCGTTTTTTGGTCCATTCGTTTTTCCTCCTTTCATATATACTGCCGGTTTTGCAGCACATACTACACCTACGAATGAAAGAAATGTAGGATGGTTTTTGGGGAACAGAAAAAGGTGCTTGCTGCTCAGTGAACGAATTTTTTCAGCACAGCAGGACGAGGCGAAAGGCGGCTGATACGGCTTTGCCGTTACGTCTTCTCTGCCTTGGCCTTGTTCGAAAGGCGCATGGCCCTGTATTCACCGGGGGCAACGCCAAAGTGTTTCTTAAACAGCTTGTTCAGGTGGCTTCCGTCCGTGAAGCCGAACTCGTGCGTAATCTGGGAGATCGTCATCTCGCTGGCCAGCAGGCGGCTCTCGATCATCTTGAGCTTGTAATGCAGGATGTATTGCTGCAAGGTCTCACCGGTTTCCTTTTTGAAGAAAATGCCCAGGTAGCCAGGCGAGAAATTAAATTTTTCCACCAGCCGCTCTATGCGCAGCGCGTCGGGCTCATATATGTGCTGGCTGATGTACAGCATGATATCCTCTATCAGCCTGGAATTCTTTGCCTTTTTCCGTTCCTGGAGGTTCTGCCGGACCATGTTCCTGGCCAGCATGCCGAGCATCGCTTTCATGATGCTGTTCATGATCAGCTCATAGGAGCTGTCGTGCCGGTTGTCGTATTCATATAGCAGCACCGTCAGCAGGCGGTCAAGCTGCTCCTTTTCATCTGTTTCCGTCACAATCGTTCCGTTGCACTGGTAGGGCGAGTGCAGGATAAACGCGATGGTCCGCTGCCAGTCCGGCACGCTGGGCAGTGCCGGAGCATTTATATATACCTCCGTAAAGCGGATATAGCAAAAGGTGGTGTGCTCCCGGATCTCGAAGTAATGGTAGTCCTCGGGGCCGAGCAGGAAGACATCGCCCGCCGTGTAACGCACGGTATTGTCGTTGATCACGTGAAGGCCACTCCCGCTCCGGATAAAAATGATCTCGAAGTAGCTGTGCTTGTGAACCGGGTGTTGCCACGTGCCGGTATCGAAGAGGTAGATATTGAAGGGTTCGTACTGGATATAGCGCTTCATGCTCTGAAAGTACAAATATAAGGGCATATCTACCATAGAATAGTAGATTTTTACAACATTGTCCTTCGCCACCCTTCCTACTTTTGAGAATGGTTACCTGCTTCCGTTTCTCGCTTTTGTATGTGATGCAGGTGCCGGTAATTCAATAGCGTTTGATTTTGCCGGCCATATACGAGCCAAAACCTAAAAAGAGAATTATGAAAATCATGTCTAAAGCTTTGCTGGCCCTGGCTTTTTGCGCCGTTGCCATCTTCTGTATGAGTTCCTTTTATGTGAAAGAGGAGTGGGTGCCGCTGCTCGACAAAGATATGTCGAAGTGGGAGGTGTACCTGAGCTACCGCCACAAGAAGGGCTACAACGGAGACCTGCCCAGGCACGAGGACGGGCGCATCGTGGAACCTATCGGTTATAACAAGGATGTAAGCAACGTTTTTTCCATGGTAGATGAAAAAGGCGAGCCGGTTCTGAAGGTCAGCGGCGAGATATACGGGTGTGTGTTCACGAAACAGGAATTCGAGAATTATCACCTGAAACTGAAGGTGAGGTGGGGCGACAAAAAGTGGGTGCCCCGTATGGCCAAGCTCAAGGACTCCGGCGTGCTGTACCACTCCATCGGGGAGAGCGGGGTAGACTACTGGCGCGCCTGGATGCTCTCGCAGGAGTTCCAGGTGATGGAAGGGCATATGGGCGACTACTGGACAATCGCCAACTCGGCCATGGACGTGCGGGCCTATATACCGGAGGGAGATATGAATACCGTGGCAAGCACACGGCAGCCTTTTCTGCCGCTTGGCGCAGGCACAGACCTGAGCGGGTTCTGCCTCCGCAGCGAAGACCACGAGAGCCCGGCAGGGGAGTGGACGGAAATCGAGCTGGTGTGCTTCAAAGACAAAAGCCTCCACATCGTGAACGGCCATGTCGTGATGGTGCTTCAGAACTCCCGCTATATCGGCAGCGATGGCAAGGCGGTACCCCTTACCCGGGGAAGGCTGCAGCTGCAGAGCGAAGCCGCAGAGGTATATTACAAAGACATCAAAATCAAAAGCCTGGAGGCACTGCCGAATAAGTATGCTTCCTATTTTAACAAATAAAGTATTGAAGCGAGGGGAATTGTGATAAGCGGACTGGCTTCTCGTTGAGATGGGCCAGTCCGCTTATATATAGGCTGTGCGGTTTCAAGTAACCTGCAGCACCTTCTGCCGGACGGGCACACTGTACAGCACCAGGCCGCTGATGATGAGAACGATGCCCATGCTGCCAATCCAGTTGGGCCAGGCTATGCCGAGCAGCAGCACTTCCCCGACGATGGTGACCAGGATCTCGATCGACTGGGTAGCCTCCACAGCAGCCAGTGAAGCGGCGCTAGAGCGGGCCAGGTGCATGGCTTTGAAGAACAGGATACAGCCCACCACGCCGGAACTCAGGGATATGATTAGTACCGTCAGGAGCTGCTCCCTGCCCGGCAGGCCAGCCTGGCCGAAGCCGTAGAGCAGCAGTAAAAGCTGCACCGGAACGCTCCCGATCGCCGTGCCGGCAACTCGCTGGATGGCGCTCAGGTGCTGGCCGGTCTCTTCCAGGTGCAGCAGGAGCTTGCGGTTCGCCAGCGGCCAGGTGAAAGCCGCCGCCAGGACCAGCCCAACGCACCACCACAGTTGCTGACGCGAGTAACTGCCGTTCATTTGGCTCCACTGCATACAGGCGATGCCCACCAGGATCAGCAAAGAGAGGAGCAGTGCTTTGACGGGTATTTTGGCGCGGTGGTCTTTGTACAGCACAGGGGAGAGCAGTATGCCCGCCACAATCGTAAACTGGAACACGCCCGCCACCAGCCAGCCGGGCCCGAAGGAGGCCGCAAACGTGAGAAAGAAGTAAGACAGGCCAAAAGCCACCCCACCCCATACCAGCCACACCGCCAGGTTCTGGCGCATCACCCTCAGCAGGTGACGGAGCTGCCCCTGCACTGAAAGCACGGCCAGCAGCAGGAGCACCAGGAAGGTGGTGCGCAAACCTGCCGTCCAGGCCCAATGCCCGCCTTTCGAGGAAAGGAAACTGTTGAGTATATAAGTAGAGCTGAAAAAGACACAGGCCAGGGAGCCCCACCCGAAAGCCTTTAGGTTGCTGCTGTTTTGCATATAAAAATCATTTATGCAAAATTAGAGCGGCGCCCAGCTCAACTCGCAGGACTTTCAGCAGCAAGTATGGTACTTTTGGAACCTCCGCCTCGTAGTTGCGTCGGCGTCAGCCCCGCCAGCCGCTTAAAGAAGCGCACAAAGTAGGAGGCATCCTCGAAACCGAGCTGGTGGGCGATTTCCTTCACGGACAGGCTGGTGAAGAACAACAGGCGCTTGCTCTCCACCAACAGACGCTCGTGCTGCATATCGGCTACCGTGGTATGCAGGTACTGGCGGCAGAGGCTGTTCAGGTGCTTCGGGGTGATGCTGAGCGCGTCTGCGTAGAAGCCAATGCTGCGGTGCTCTTTGTAATGGCTCTCGATCAGGCTGCTGAGACGGAACAGACGCTCACTGTGCCGCACAGGCGTCAGCTTTTCGATTTGCACATGACACTCGCGGAGCAGGTACTGCAGCAGGATGTACAGGTATCGCGACAGGATTGGCTCGGACGGCTCCGGCTCCTGCAGCTCTCTGATCATGAGGTGCACCAACTCCTCGAAAACGGTTTTCAGCTTCTCGGGCAGGTCGAGGTAAGGGTGCTGGTACACCGAGCTGAAGATCACGAAGGCATCGTGGGTGCGCACGCCGGCGGCCTGCAGGAACTTCTCTGAAAAGGACACCAGAACGCCTTTCTCCTGCCGCGACTCCCGCTGGTGCGCCTGCCCCGGCCGCAGTAAAAATACGCGGTCTGCCTCCAGGGGGTAGCGTTGGAAATCAATCAGGTGATGGCCTCCCTTTGTTTCCTTCACATACATGATCATATAGGCGTCGTGACTGTGGGGCACCTCCGAAAGCTCGCTGGCAAATGTTTCCAGCGGCATCACCGTGAGCGCCTTCTGGTTCAGCAGGTCCTGGATTGGGAGCTGTTCTGTTCTGGAGAACTTCATGCGGCAAGATAAGCGAAAAACAGCACAGGGGGCGCTCGCCCGCTGTTACAAAATTTCGAATCAACCTGCCTCCGGTAGCACAGCAGGTGGATTTTAGCTTTCCGGGCAGGTTATTTCGGGCTTACGCAGCGCTCCGCAGACGTGGTTGCCATACAGTAAAAGGCACTGCTGAATAAAGTTCCGCTGTTTTACCAGGGGTACTTTTAACAGGGGGATAGGGAATAGTAGTTGGTGGCACCTTCCTTCGCTTCTATCCCCGCTGTTACAGCCACAGAAAAGCTTTTCCGGCCAGGATCAAATGCAACAGCAGCGACTCAGGTGTCTTCCTTGTTCAGCAGCCTGTCCAGCATCGCGCGGGCGTTGATGAAACTCTTCAGGTTAGCGTAATCGTGCGACTTGTACTCTATCCTGTCTACGCCATAAAAGAAAACAGCAAGAGATTTTACCAGGTCTTCCTCTAATGGTATTTCCCGCTTTTTACCGCTTTGCCCTGCCTGTAAGCAGAGCCCGTCCTTGCCGACAGTAACCCAGAAAGTTATTATTTTGCCATCTCTTACATGCGCTTCGAATTCCTCCAAAACCTGTGTAACGTTAGCTGCCATAGGTGTCATTCTGATGCTCCGGCTTTCAATGTTTGCTCAGGAAAGATACTTTTTCGTCCGCAGAAAACATACCTCGTTAAATACTGGTTTTAAGTAGGTATTAATGCATAAAAAATGCAAAAATCTTAGGACTGTATCATCTATAGCCGCCGTCTGAGCAAAGAACGGGCAGAGTGCTAGCGCATCATTGCCACCTCCCGCTTTCTTTCAAAGTTTAGGGTATGCGGATAGGATATCTTACTGCCGGTTAAACCGTGCATAAGCAGGAGGCGCCTCGTTAGAGGGGGAGTATAAAGCTAATGAACGCCTTGAATTACCCAAGCCTATATAGCCCTCTCTTAAGAGTATGAGTGGGTATCATATTTCCAGAATAGTCAATCAGAGACAGACACAAGCGGTCTGACATCCTTAGATTCAGGGCTTTGATGAAAAATTGGAAGAAGCTAAAGGGCTATGCGGTTTTTATATACTCACAGACAGGCGCAGCTAATCTGCGTTATGAAGCCAGCCGCACGACAATCCCCTCGTCCCCGCTCAGGCTGATGGTGCCGCTTATTGGGGTCCCCTCCCGCTCAAGGTAGGTGCTGATGGCGATGGTGCCACTGAAAGCCTCGTGCTCCGGGTTAAAATAACAGGGCCTGTGGGTCAGATTCAGGACTATAAGGAAACGCTTCTCACCCGCCTCGCGTGTGTAGGCAATGGCCTGGCTGTCGGTATATACGGGCGCGTAATCGCCAATGCGGAGCGCCGGCTCCTCCTGGCGCAACCTGATCAGCTTCCTGTAGAAAGAAAGCATGGAATAGGGATCGTCCTGCTGCGTTTTCACGTTCACTTTCCGGAAGTTCTCCGGGAGCCTCAGCCAGGGCTTTGCCACCGTAAAGCCCGCATGGTCGCTGTCATCCCACTGCATGGGGGTGCGCGCCGGATCGCGGCTGAGGTACTTGTCCGGTATGTTCAGCCCCTGCGGGTCCTGCACTTCTTCGGGCGGGATGGGCACGTCCCGCATGCCAAGCTCATCACCATAATAGAAGGTGGGCGTGCCACGCAGCGTGAGCAGCAGCATGGCGGCCACATTTGCCTGCGACTTTCCGACGCGGCTGGTGATGCGGGGCTTATCGTGGTTGCTCAGCACCCAGTTCGGCCAGCCGCCGGGGGGAAGCGCTCCCTCGTACTCAGATATGGCAGAGGCAAGCTGCTGTGCATCCCAGGGCAGCGCCAGCAAAAGAAAGTTAAAGGGAAGGTGCGCCCCTTTGTTATCAGCCCCGTAGTATGCGACCAGCTTTGAGACAGGCAGGTAAATCTCCCCGATCATCATGCGCTCGTGGTAGCTGTCGGTAACCTGTCGCATCATCTTCACAATGTCGTGCACTTCCGGCTGGTCGGTGGAGTAGGTGGGGAGCAATTGCCTGTAAGGCAACTCGAGCGGGTTGTAGTTGGGGTTTGCAGGGTTGTCGCGCAGCTGCTCGTCTTTGATCATATGCCACATCACATCCACCCGGAAGCCGTCTACCCCTTTGTCAAGCCAGAAGCGCATGACATTGAGCATCGCGTGCTGCACCTCGGGGTTGCGCCAGTTCAGGTCGGGCTGCTTTGTATGGAACGCATGGTAATAGTACTGCTGCGTTGGCTCATCCCATTCCCATGCACTGCCCCCGAAGACGCTGAGCCAGTTGTTCGGAGGCGACCCGTCCGGTTTGGCGTCGTGCCAGAGGTACCAGTTGCGCTTCGGGTTGTCACGCGAAGAACGGGACTCCTGAAACCAGGGGTGCTCGTCGGAAGTGTGGTTCGGGACAAGGTCCAGGATGAGTTTCATGTCTCGGGCATGGACCTCGTGCAGCAGCGCGTCAAAATCCTGCATAGCGCCGAACAGGGGGTGAATCGTGCAGTAGTCTGAGATGTCGTACCCGAAATCAGCCATGGGAGAGGGGAAGATAGGGGAGACCCAGATGCCTTTGATGCCAAGCCACTTCAGGTAGTCCAACCTGCTGGTGATGCCCCTCAGGTCCCCGATGCCGTCTCCGTCACTGTCCTGGAACGACCGCGGGTAAACCTGGTAAATGATCCCTTCCTGCCACCAAAGGTGCTTGCTTGTTGTTTTCTCCATCCTCTTAAAATTTATGAATTTCCAAATGGGCGGTTATAGCATTATACATATACCGGTTGCCCGCCCTACCTGGTTTAACTACTGCTTTGTCTTCAGCTCGTTTACCCTGAACCATCTGTAGCCATAGCCCTCCAGCGCCACCTGCGTCGTGTGCTCCGTGGTGGGCGCATAATCCTTATCGCAGAAAATATCAACGAACTGGCGGGGGTGGAACTTCCTGGAGCTAATGCTGAACTGGCAGGGCTTTGCGGAGAGGTTATGGGCAAAAACGAGCACATTTCCCTCCCAATCGTAGGAGTGCACCAGAACGTGCGGCTGGTCTGATTGTACGACCTGCGGCTGGCCCCAGCCTATCTCACTGGAGTTTTTACGGATCATGATGAGTCGCTTCATCCAGTTCAGGAACGAGTTTTCCTCGTGCAGTTGCGCTTCTACGTTCACCTTTTTGATGCTGAACGGCCCGGATGTGATCAGTCGCCGGAAGAGTTTACCGGGCGGGGCATCGGAAAACCCGCCGCCTGTGCAACTGTTCCACTGCATGGGGTTCCGCACACTGGTGCGCCCCGGCTGCTCCAGGTCGTCGCCCATCCCGATTTCGTCTCCATAAACGAGAAGCGGCGAACCCGGCATCGTGAAAAGCAGGCTGTACACCATCTCCATATAGCTCCTGTTTCCGTCCAGCATCGGGGCCATTCTTCTCCGGATGCCACGGTTGAAGATGCGCATGTTCTCCTCGGGTGCGAAGCGTTCAAACACATCCTCCCTTTCCTCCTCTGAGAGGCGCTCCAGGTCCAGCTCGTCGAGGTTCCGTAGAAAGTTTGTCCACTGGCAGCGTTCCGGGGGCGCGGGCTTCTCTAAAAAGCCTGTGATGGGAGCGGCATCCTCCCGGGCCAGTGCCAGGAACATATAATTATCGAGCAGGAAGTTGAAGAGCATGTTGATCCGGTCTCCTTTGCCGTAGTAGAAGCCCACCTTATCCGGGGTAACGTCAGCCTCCGCCAGCAGGATAGTCGCCTTGCTTTTTTTGGTGACGGCTTTCCGTAAACTCTTCAGGAAGGCCGCCGGACGCCTAAGCCGCGTGCCCGGCCTGCCTTTTCCATCCAGCAGATGCGTGGCCGCATCCACTCGAAACCCGTCGATGCCAAACGAGAGCCAGAACTCAATAAGGGAGAGAATTTCTTTCTGGACCTCCGGGTTCGCCACATTCAGGTCGGGCTCGAAGCTATAGAACTGATGGTGGTAAAAAGCGCCTGCCCGTTTCTCGTACGACCACACGCTGTTTTCCTCTCCCGGGAAAACGTTTTCTGCTTCCTCCTTTGCCGGCCTTTCCTCGCGCCACACATAGAACGCATGAAACTTGGAGGTGGGGTCCGTGGAACCGGCCTGGAACCAGGGGTGCTCATCAGAGGTGTGGTGCACGATCAGATCGATCAGGATGCGGATCTTCCGTTCCCTGGCAGCGGCCACAAAGTCAGAGAAGTCCTGCAGGCTCCCGAGGCGGGCATCTATGGAGTAATAATCCTTTACATCGTAGCCGTTGTCGCGGTTCGGGGTGGTGTAGAAAGGCAGTAGCCAGAGGCAGTTCACGCCCAGGTCGCTCAGATAATCGAGGCGGGAGGTGAGCCCCTGAAAGTCACCGGTACCGTCCCCGTTGCCGTCCTGAAAGCTCTCTACGTCTACCGCATAGAAAATAGCGTCCTTATACCAGAGTTCATCCATATATAGAATCTACGTTTTATTCCATCCAAAAGGATACTGCAAGGTGCCGCCGCTTCTACGGGAATGCGCCAGCAGGTTGCCTGGGGTATATATAACTTCCCTGGATGCGATCAGCCGCCGCGTGCGATCATGCCTTGGCTGGTCTGTAGCAGAGGGAATTAGAAGCTGGACTTTTTGCTGGAGACGGTGGGGCGGGGCGATGGGAGATTACGTGTTAAGTGTATTAGGTGCCTTGTTCTTATATCGGAGCTACCTACCGAAATTGGGAAAAAGTACCTACCTTATTATCAGAACAATTCAGGACCCTATGATCAAGCTCATCCCGCGCGGCACAGCAGGCCTGCCACTGCTACCGTATATGTTGATTCTACTCGCCTCTTGCTTTATGAATCCTATACCTGCCGCCGCCCAGCATATGTCGTCTAAAAAACTGGTCCAGCGAATACTCAAGAAGCAGCCCGACAAGTTCGGGGAGATACTGGAAAACCCGGAGAAGTACCGCGTGCAGATATTGTACACGCAAATAGACCGGGATGCCCAGAACCAGCCGCACTTTACCTCCTTTGGCTACCGGCTGAACCCGGACGAGTATTTCTACCCGGCCAGCACCGTGAAACTGCCGGGTGCGCTGGTGGCGCTGGAGAAGCTGAACGCGCTGGATATACCAGGGCTGAACAAGTACACGCCGCTGCGGATCGACAGCGCGTACGCCGGTCAGAGCGCCGTGAAAACCGACAGCAGCTCCGAAAACCAGCTCCCGTCCATCGCCCACTATATCAAGAAGGTATTGCTGGTGAGCGACAACGACGCTTACAACCGGCTATATGAGTTTGTGGGGCAGCAGCAACTCAACGAGGCCCTGCACCGCAAAGGATTCGGGGATGTCCGGCTGGTGCACCGCCTGTCTGTCTTCCTCAGCCCCGATGAGAATGCCCGTACCAACCCTTTTACTTTTTATGAAGGGGAGAAAATTGTCTACCAGCAGCCCATGCTGTACAACCCTGCACCGGTGCCTGCCCGTTCGAATACAACACTGTTGGGAAAGGGCCACTACCTGGGCGATAGCCTGGTGAACGGGCCGATGGACTTCTCAAACAAGAATTCTATATCCATCGAAAACCTGCAGGGAATTCTGAAGACGGTGCTTTTCCCGGAGTCCGTTCCGGAGCAGCAGCGCTTTAACCTGACGCCCGATGACTACGCGTTTCTATATAAATACATGTCGATGCTGCCCCGGGAGAGCGACTACCCAAGCTACGACCCCGGTGAGTACCCCGACGGTTACGTTAAATTCCTGCTGTTCGGCAACACAAAGGAACGGTTGCCGGAAAACATCCGGATCTTTAACAAGGTAGGGGATGCCTACGGCTTCATTATTGACAATGCCTACCTTGTGGATTTTGAAAACAACGTGGAGTTCCTGCTGACGGCGGTGCTGCTGGCGAACGAAAACGAGGTATTCAACGACGGGCAGTATGAGTACGAGGAAGTGGCTTTTCCGTTTATGAAGAACTTAGGCCAGGCCATATATGACTTTGAGCTAAAACGAAAGCGGAAGCACCAGCCAAACCTGGAGAAATTCAGGATAGATTACACAGAGTAAAAGGTGCCGGGCGAATGGAAAAGCCGCAGCAAAGCCTAAAACCATATATAAACTAAGAGTTGCCCCGAAATTCTAGGAACGGCTTTGTTTTATAAATATTAGCAACCATGGCAACTGCTTTTCGTCCCACCGGAGCGCTTCCGACAGCGCGGGAGAATCGGCCGTGTTTTTTGAAGCCTCACCCGATACAGGCAAATTTCTATCTGAAAATATTTTTCAAGCTGTTTCTGATTAGAGTCCAACATGAAGGGTGAGCAGGCAGCTTTTAACCGTAGGTTAAGCGAATCCTGCGAAGCCACCCACTTGCCGCCGCTGGGCGACGACCCGCACCACTGGCTGAAGTTCTCGAACGTGCTGAAGGTGGGCAACGCCACCGCCGGCTTTTTCAGGCGGAAGCTGATGCGGCAGCAACAAATGGGGAAGCGGTAGCGGCACCCGGCAATTGCGGCTTATGAAAGATATTGTTACTTTAGTTTGATGAGAACCCCCATTCTGCGACAAGACGCACCCACGGTGCTTTTTCTGCTGCTGGCCGGCGTGGTGACCTCGTGTACCTCCAACCCTTATGCCGACACCAACAAACTGCACCGTAAGCAGGTGAAGGCTTATGCGGAGGAGCTCCGGACCTATCCGACACCGACGCCCCGGGAGCAGTCAATTCCGCAGGGCGATTACTGGGTAGGCACCACCAACTTCAGCATGCGCCGACCGAATTATGTCATCCTCCATCACACCGAGCAGGACTCCACCGGCCAAACCCTCAGGACCTTCACCAAACCCGAGACGGAGGTAAGCGCCCATTACGTGATCGGGAAAGACGGCAAAGTATACCACATGCTGCACGATCTCCTGCGGGCCTGGCACGCCGGATCCGGCAAATGGGGCAATTCCACGGACCTGAATTCCTCCTCCATCGGGATAGAGCTCGACAACAATGGTTCGGAGCCTTTCCCGGAGGCGCAGATTAACAGCCTGCTGCAGGTGCTGGCCATGCTCAAGGATACGTACAAGATACCGGCAGCCAACTTCATCGGCCACTCCGACATCGCCCCTGTCCGGAAAGTAGACCCGAACAAGTATTTCCCCTGGGAGCAACTGGCCCGGAACGGGTATGGCCTGTGGTACGACGCGGATGTGCTGGAAGCATATGCTTCCTATATGGCCTCGCTGCCCGCAGAAAAGTCCGCTTTGGCCCCAGACACCAGCGCAGCAACCGGAAGCCTCGTAACCGCTGACAGTGCTGTTGTAGGGGAGCCCCTTTTTTACCCGGAGCATTTCGATCCGCAGGAGGCGCTTCGCATCATCGGGTATGACACACAGGATATGGGAGCGGCCATACGGGCCTTCAAGCTTCATTTTATACAAACCGATACCACGGCCGTACTCACGGAGCCGGACAAGATTGTGCTCTACAACCTGTATAAAAAGTATATATAGCATGCTGTCTTTTCCGCTCCTTTCCCCGCACGCCCGTTTATATATACTGTTAGGGCTGTGTGCTTTCCTGCTGCTAGGCTGCAGCACTTCCCGGCAGGCACCTTCTGCGGTTGCGCCTCCCTATGGGCCGGCCGAAATCAAGCGGCAGGTCACCGGGTCGGAGGTGCTGAGGCAGAGTTTTGTGGGTTTTGCGCTCTATGACCCGGAACTGGGCCGTATGGTAGTGGAACACAACGCGGACAAGTATTTTGTGCCCGCCTCCAACACCAAGCTCTTTACCTTCTACGCCGCCCAGAAAATGCTCGGAGATACCCTTCCGGCGTTAAAGTATGCGGTGCACGGTGATTCGCTGTTGTTCTGGGGGACCGGTGACCCTACCTTCACGCACATGGACGTGAAGAACACCATCGCCTATGATTTCCTGAAGAACCGGCCGGAGAAGCTGTACTATATAGAGGCGCCGTTTGCCAGCACGCCCTTCGCCATCAACTGGGGTTGGGATGATTATAACTACTATTACCAGCCGGAGCGGAGCGTCTTTCCCATCCACGGCAACGTGGTCAAGTTCGCCCGGAGCGATACCAGCGCCCTCCGGATTGCCCCGGCCTGGTTCAAGCCGCTCGTGAAAACCGACACAGCGGCGACCGCGCAGGGCGATGCGTTTGTGCGGGACTGGCGCGCCAACAACCTGACCTATTACCCCCGGCACGCCAGGGCCGCGTTCTCGGTGGAGGTGCCGTTCATTACCTCTCCTGAAATGACGGTGCAGCTGCTGGCCGATACCCTCAAGCGCCCTGTGGAGTGGGTGAGGCGGCCCGTTCCTGCGCAGGCGCAAACGCTCTATGGCCTGCCCGCCGACACGGTATATAAGCGGATGCTGCAGGTAAGCGACAACCTGCTGGCCGAGCAGCTGATGGTACTCAGCTCCGGCACTATATCCGATACCCTATCCGTGGAGCGCGGCATTGCCTACGCACTGGAAAACTTTTTGACGGACCTGCCCGATACGGCGGTTTGGGTGGACGGATCAGGGTTATCTACCAAGAATCTGTTCACGCCGCGCAGCATTATTTTCCTGCTGCAGAAGCTGTTGCAGGAGAGGCCCCGGGAACGCTTGCTCCCACTGCTGGCAGCGGGAGGGCAGCCGGGTTCTTTCCAGAACATATATAAAGCGGAGGTACCGTTTGTGTTTGGCAAGTCGGGCACGCTGTCGCATGTGCACAACCAGAGCGGCTACATCCTCACGAAAAGCGGGAAGCTGCTGCTCTTCAGTTTCATGAACAACAACTACGCCGTGTCCACCTCCGCCATCCGAAACGAAATGGTGCGCATCATGACGGAAGTGCATGAGAAATACTGAGCAGGCCCTCAACACCTTTTACAAAATAAAACGAATATGAAACTGACGATCCGGAATTTCGATCTCCCGTTGAAACACACCTTTACCATCTCCTACGACTCCCGCGATGTGCAGGAAACGCTGATCGTGGAGCTGCAGCAGGGGCAGTACAAAGGCTATGGCGAGGCCACCAGCAACCCATACTATGGCTTCACGATCGGGAATATGACGCAGGCGCTGGAAAAGCTCCGGGAGCGGATCGAGACAACGGAGCTCACCAGCCCGGAGGCGTACTGGGCGCAGATGCAGCCTATGCTTGTTGAAAATCCCTTTGCCCTTTGTGCCCTGGATATGGCCGCCAACGACCTGTTCGGTAAAATGCAGGGGCAGCCGCTGTACAAACTGTGGGGCCTGGACGCGAGCCGAATGCCGCTCACCGACTATACCATCGGCATCGACACGGTAGACCATATGGTGAGGAAGCTACAGGAACGCCCGTGGCCCCTCTACAAGATCAAGCTGGGCACGCACGAGGATGTCGCCATTGTAAAAGAGCTGCGCAAGCACACGGACGCGGTGTTTCGGGTGGATGCCAACGGGGCGTGGGGTGTGGAGGAGACGATCGCGAATTCGCAGCAGCTGAAGGAACTGGGGGTGGAGTTTATAGAACAACCAATGCCGGCCACTGATCTGGAGGGCATGCTGGAGGTATATAAACGCTCTGCCCTGCCGCTGGTTGCCGATGAGAGCTGCATCACCGAAGGAGACGTGGCCAGGTGCCAGGGGCGCTTCCATGGGGTAAACATCAAGCTGGTGAAATGCGGCGGCCTGACACCGGCGCGCCGGATGATCGCCGAGGCCAAGAAGCTGGGTATGCAGGTGATGGTGGGCTGCATGACGGAGTCGTCCATCGGCATATCGGCCATCGCGCAGCTCCTGCCGCTTCTCGATTACGTGGACATGGATGGCGCGCTGCTGCTGCGCGAAGACATCGCTTCCGGCGTGACGATTGACTACGGCAAAGTGAGCTTCAGTACTGAAAACGGCACCGGGGCCACGCTGTTAGCCTGATGTCTGCCTCCGGATACCTTTTTGCTGATGAACTGCCGGGACGCACCCTGCGTGTGGACGGCGAAGAGTACCTGTATTGTAGCGGCACCTCCTACCTCGGCATTTCCCAGGATGCGGGTTTCAGGGAAAGGCTGCTCGAGGGCATGGGGCGGTATGGCACCAACTACTCCAGTTCGCGCAACTCGAACCTGCAACTGCAGGTGTTTGACGAAATAGAGCGCTTTTTTGCCGCATATACCGGGGCGGAGGCCGCGCTCACTTTCTCGTCGGGGCTGCTGGCGGGGCAGGTGCTGGTGCAGGCGCTGCTGGGCCGCGGCCATTTTATATATGGCCCGGGCACGCATCCGGCGGTCTGGCGCGACACGACCGATGCGCCGGATGCAGGGCAGGTGTTTGAGGAATGGGTAGGAAGACTGCTTCAGGAGATGATGTACAGGCCGGAGCAGCATATCGTGCTCGTCTGTAATTCCCTGGACCCGCTGCACGCCCGCAACCACTCTTTTGGCTGGTTAGCCGCTTTGCCTCCGCAGAAGCAGTACACCCTGGTCATCGACGATTCCCACGGTTTTGGGGTGACCGGGGCAGAGGGAGCCGGTATATATGGCCAGCTGCCGATGGTGCCGTACGTGCGCCCCATTGTGGTCAGTTCGCTAGGAAAGGCATTCGGCATTCCGGCCGGTGTTATTCTGGGGGACGCGCGGCTGATTGCGGAGCTGCGGGAGAACCCGTTTTTTGGAGGTGCCTCGCCCGCTGTACCCGCTTACCTCTTCGCCTTCCTCCAAAGCCAGGAGGTATATAAAGCAGCGCGGAAGCGGTTGTTCGAAAACGTCGCCCGGTTCAAGCAGCGGCTCGACAGGCCGGAGATGTTCCATTTTTTCGACGATTTTCCGGTGTTTTATACCGATCGCCACGCGCTGTGCCCGTACCTGCAGAAGCACAAGGTCCTGATCTCCAGTTTCCGCTACCCAACACCCGCCCACGATCCCATCACGCGCGTCATCCTGAACAGCCTGCACACACCGGACGATATGCAGCACCTGACAGAATTAATCAATAGTTTTGTGCCAGCATAGCACAGCTCAACACTTGCTTTGCCATTACCCAGTTATTTAACCCACAGATCATCATATACCTCTACACCCATAACTTATGCAGCAAGTAGCTGAGCAAACCCCGCTGATTACGAACGATGCCGTTGTGCTGGGAATCCTGGTGCTGATTCTTGCCTTTGTGTTTAAGACATCCTCTAGCAAGCGCCCTTTTTTCAGGAAGTTCTATGCCGTGGTGCCCTCGCTGCTCCTTTGCTACCTGATCCCCAGCCTGCTGAACTCCGCAGGTGTCATCTCCGGGGAGCATTCGGCGCTGTACCAGATGGCCTCCCGGTATTTGCTCCCTGCCAGTCTGGTGCTGTTCACCCTCAGCCTCGACCTGAAAGAAATCTGGAAGCTGCGTCACAAAGCCGGGCTGATGTTCATCACGGGGAGTATCGGGATCATGCTGGGCGGGCCGCTGGCTGTGCTGATTGTGTCCACTTTTGCGCCGGAGATCGTCGGCGGGCAGGGGCCGGATGCGGTGTGGCGTGGCCTGAGCACTATTGCAGGCAGCTGGATTGGCGGCGGTGCCAACCAACTGGCCATGTACGAGGTTTTTCAGCCGAACCCCAACCTTTTCTCTGCCGTGATAGCGGTGGATGTGATCGTGGCCAATGTCTGGATGGCGGTGCTTTTGTATGGCGTCGGGAAATCAGACAAGATAGACAAGTGCTTCAAGGCGGACAATGCCGCGGTAAACCACCTGAAGGAGAAGGTGGAGGCATACAGGCTCGGCATTATGCGGATTCCCACGTTAACCGACACCATGCTGATTGTGGGCGTAGGCCTGGGTGTAACGGGTGGCGCACACTTCCTGGCTGATTTGATCGCGCCCTGGATCAGCACGCATGCGCCGTCGCTGGAGCAGTTCAGCCTGACATCGGGGTTCTTCTGGCTTGTGGTGCTGGCCACAGCCTTCGGTATTATGCTGTCTTTTACCCAGGTGCGCCAGCTGGAAGGCGCAGGTGCCTCGCGCATCGGCAGTGTGTTTCTATATATCCTTGTCGCCACCATCGGGATGCAGATGGATGTGACCGCCATTCTGAGCAACCCGGGCCTGTTTCTGGTTGGCTTTATCTGGATCACGTTGCACATGCTGTTACTGGTTATCGTGGCCAAGCTGATCAAAGCCCCCTTTTTCTTCTTGGCGGTGGGCAGCCAGGCAAACGTGGGCGGGGCCGCCTCGGCCCCGATCGTGGCCGGGGCTTTCCATCCGGCGCTGGCGCCCGTTGGGGTGCTGCTGGCCATCTTCGGCTATGCCATCGGCACGTACGCAGCCTATATATGCGGTTTGCTGATGCAGATGGTAGCTCCCTGAGTAGCATCCGTTGAAAGGGGGAATTGGTATAACCAAGGCTCAAAGTCGTGGAGGTCTCCAATACCTGGACTGTTTCCCGCGCATCAGAGGCAATAGCGTAACTTGTTTTTAATGTGGTGCAGCAGGGCAGGCAGGAACTTCATACGTGATCAAAACATTGTATATACTGTACGCTAAGCACCCCATGATTGCGCTATGAACAGGCTCCCGTTTCCGTTGCAAAAATGTTTCACTTTCCTGCTGCTGGCCCTGCTGATGTCCTGCGCCGGCGGCCGTACCCCTTTGCCATCTTCCTCAACCGATATGATGCTACAAACTCTCATTGACGCCGTTCGCCAACAATATGCCCCGGACAAGCGCACGGTCTTGTTTCAGGTGGAGGCGCTTGGTCACGTACTCTCAGGTGAAACCAACCTGCCGGAGGCGAAGGCGGCACTCCTGGAACGCCTGCAGGCCGCCAACATCCCTTTCCAGGACAGCATCCACGTTTTGCCTGCCCCCGATCTGGAGGGGAGGCACCGGGCGCTCGTCACCATTTCGGTGGCGAACTTGCGTACGCAGCCGAAGCACGCCGCCGAGTTAGCAACGCAGGCCACCCTGGGCACCCCAATACAGGTCTGGAAAAAGGACGGGACTTGGTACCTGGTGCAGACCCCGGATGAGTATATAGCCTGGGTAGACGCAGGCGGTATCACGCTGCTGGATAGCGCCGGGTTTAAAAACTGGCAGCAAAGCCCAAAGCTACTGTACACCGACCCGTACGGCTTTGCCTATGCCGCGGCAGATGGCAATGGAGCCACCGTCTCAGATTTGGTATATGGCGATGTGCTGGTGCTGGAGGGTGAGCAGGCTGGTTTTTATAAGGTGGTGTTCCCGGACGGGCGCACCGGCTATATACCGTCCGGCAGCGGTGTTCTATATGAAGACTGGGTAGCCAGGCGGCAACCGACGGAAGAGAACCTGGTGCAGACGAGCAGGCGCCTGATGGGCTTGCCTTACCTGTGGGGCGGCACCTCTTTTAAAGGCGTGGACTGCAGCGGCTTCACCAAAACAGTTTATTTCATGAACGGGCTGGTGCTGCCGCGCGATGCCTCCCAGCAAATCCATTTAGGAGAGGTGGTGGATACCGCTGGCGGCTGGCAACAGCTGCGCCCGGGCGATCTGCTGTTCTTCGGGGTGCCCGCCGCCGAGGGCAAGCCGGAGCGGGTGGTGCACGTGGGCATGTGGCTCGGGGAGGGCATGACGTTTATCCATGCCTCGGGCAGGGTGCGCATCAGCAGCATGAATCCGGAGGCGGAGAACTACGATGCCTACGAGCGGGGACGCTTTCTGCGCGCAAAGCGCATCCGGCCCCAGGACGCCCTGCTGGATCTGCGCGCCGCTTCGCTGTACGAGTAACGCTCTATAAACCGGGCTTTCTATATCAGGAGAAAGTATTCCTGGCCTGATGTAAACAACGCACCCTGCACCGGCTATTTAAAGCTGATGCAGGGTGCGTTGTTAGGCTACCTTACCCAAACGAATTAGAAGTGAAAGAAATCATTGATGCGATGCTGCGTGAGTTTATATATACCCTGGTGACCCAAGTTTTATTTCCCGTCTATAGCTTTAATGGAAGAACAGGTAGGAGATGAGAATGGCGGCAATGACACCAGCCAGGTCCGCCAATAAACCGCAGGTGAGCGCGTACCTCGTTTTCCGGACGCTGACGGAGCCGAAGTAAACGGCCAGCACGTAAAACGTGGTCTCCGTGGAGCCCTGGATGGCCGACGCCAGCCGCCCGACAAACGAATCCACCCCATAGGTGTTCATGGCTTCCACCATCATGCCGCGGGCCCCGCTGCCGCTCAGCGGCTTCATGAAGGCTACCGGCAGGGCCGGCACAAAATCAGTGTTCATGCCCAGCATCCCAAAAAGGGAACCAAGCCCGCTCACCAGTATCTCGAGCGCGCCGGAAGCCCGGAAAACGCCGATGGCCACCAGGATCGCCACCAGGTACGGGATGATGGAGATGGCCACAGAGAACCCCTCTTTCGCCCCTTCTATAAACGCCTCATACACGTTTACTTTTCTGACCATCGCCAGCGCGATGAAGGCAATGATGATGGAGAAAAGGATCACGTTGCTGGCAACAGTCGAGATCACGCTGATCTGCTCCTGCGGGATGGTGCTGAAATAATAGATCAGCCCGCCGATCAGCAGCATCAGGCTGCCCAGATACGCCAGGATCACGGGGTTGAACAGGTTAATGCGCTGGTAGAGCGCCACGGCTATCAGTCCGACCATGGTGGAGAAAAAAGTGGCCAGCAGGATGGGAATAAAGATATCCGAGGGATCGGCTGCTCCCAACTGGGCCCGGAACACCATGATGCTGATGGGGATAAGGGTAAGGCCCGAGGTGTTGAGCACCAGGAACATGATCTGCGCATTTGAGGCGGTATCCTTGTCCGGGTTCAGTTCCTGCATCTCCTTCATCGCCTTCAGGCCGAGGGGCGTGGCGGCGTTGTCGAGGCCAAGCATGTTCGCCGAAAAGTTCATCAGGATGGAGCCGAACACCGGGTGGTTCCTGGGGATCTCCGGGAACAGGCGGTTGAAGAAGGGGCCGACGATACGGGCAAAGATGGCGATGATGCCGCCGCGCTCCCCCACCTTCATCAGGCCCAGCCAAAGGGTCATGACGCCGGTGAGGCCGAGGGAAATCTCAAAGCCGAGCTTTGCGTTGTCGAAGGTGCTGGCGACCAGTTTCTGGAAGATTTCGATGTTCCCGAAGAAGATGAGCTGAAACAGGGCAAGGCAGAAAGCGATCAGGAAGAAAGCCGCCCATAGGTAATTTAAAACCATGCAGTTTAAGGTTGGTATGGAATGAACCTGTAAGATACAAAGCCATCTTGCATAAAAAAATACCGGCTCTGTGCGTTACCGGAATGGTGAGGCGAAGGATGCTGGCAGCGAGGAAGGCGCGTCTAAAGGGGACGTTTATATAGCTCTGCCGGTAAGTTGTCCAACGCACCGGCATAAAATAACTTGAAGTCAAGCTTCTCGAGGATTCTTTTGGATGCTGTATTGGCAGGGTCGATGATTGCGGACAGGGTTCTAAGGTAGGGGAGGCCCTGGGCGTGCTTTACCAGGAGCCTTGCTATTTCTCCGCCATACCCTTTCCCCCAGCTTTCGGGCAGCAGCAGGTAACCGATTTCAGCCTCTTCCGGATCAGTCAGCACGATCTTGCCCAAACCGATACAGCTGTTTGCGGCGATCGTTTTCACCGCGAAGTAACCCAGTTCTTCCTGGCTGAGATTAACCGCTAAAATTTGCTTGTACTTCTCCTCCGCTTCCTGCTGTGACAGCGCGTTCCCGGTAACCATACGCATGACCAGTTCATTGCCCGCTAACCTGTAATAGTTGCCAAAATCCTCTTCTCTGAATTTTTCCAGAACCAGCCTCTCTGATCTCATATAGTGTAATTGATGCGAAACAGCCGAAGTGGGCAATATGAAACTACTAACGGCAACCGGTGATGCGCTTACATCACCAAGCCATGGAAAAGCCCGGGTTTCTCACCGGCCAAATCATATATAAAACCATTCACGATGGCATACTTTACCTCGCCTTTGGCGTCTTTTAAGACAAAGTTCGCATCGCTGTACAGGTCGAGCTCATGGTTTACCCTCCCCGAGAGCGTGGTTACATTCAGGGGCAGCTCTACGGTGTTGACGTTAGCGGCGGAAAGCCTTTTTACCCGCACGGTGGTGAAGCCATCCTCCAGCAGTTCCTGCGTACGCTCCGTTGTCAGGGCCTTGAGGTTGTCAAAAGGCTGGTCATATACCCTGCCGGGCACCAGTGTCAGCCCTTCGCCGTCTATCTCCTCGTAGCCATAGGCCACACTCATATCCCCGATTTCCTGCACACTGCTGCGGTGGTAGAACCCCTGGTCATTCTGAGCCCTTACTTCGTCCCGCATAATGCCCACGTCCAACAGGTAATCCCGCTCCTCGTCCGCGTACTTCACTTTCCGCAGCACCACATCATATAGATAGCGCTCATTTTCCGGGATGTCATAATATTCGTCCAGCTCGTGCTGTGCGTAGCCCTTGCCGGCGATCAGGTGCAGCGCCGACACGATGGAGGCAAAATTGAGCCGGCGTATATGCTGTTTCTCCGGGTCGTTTTTGTACCCGCCGGACTCGATCAGGATCACGCTCGTTCCCCACTTCTGAATGTTATCGCCAAAGGCACGCGGTTCGTGGCTATCGGCGTACTTGGCCACGTGGCCCGGAATCAGCTGCTGCAGCTCCTTGTTCATGCCCACGATGGTACGCATCGCCCGCCCGCGCACCTCGTTCACGGTCTGGGCGTGGTCAAAGGCAGGGGCCAGAAACGAAATAGTGGCCGGTTTGGAGGTGGTGCCCACGGTATAGTAGCGGCTCTGGTCGTGCAGGTTAAAGCCGAATTCCGGATCAAGGCTGTCGCGCAGGCTTTTAAGCAGCTGTGCCTCCGGCGACTGCAGGCGCAGCGCATCGCGGTTCAGGTCAATGTCCAGGGCATTCCGGCGCTTGAAGTACTCGGCGCCGTCCGGGTTCAGCATGGGCACGAAATAAAGCGTGGTGTTCTCAAGGATCTGCTTCCGGATGGGGTCCAGTTCGTCAGACTGCTGCAGGAAGTTGAAAAGATCAAACAGCGCCATGGTAGCGGTGGACTCGTCGCCGTGCATCTGCGACCAGAGCATCACCTTGGTTTTTCCTGTGCCTGCCTTTGCCAGGTATATGGCGCGCCCTTCCACAGAACGGCCGACTACATCGACATCAAAGAGAGGGTCCTGTTTCAGTTGCTCTAACAGGGGTACGATATGCTCGTGTTTGAACCGACGGGTTACAATAGCGGGTTCTTTGTACGAGCCATACTCCTGAAACGCCTGCTGCGCTATGCGTGCTATTTTAGGTTTAGGGGTGGGTTTGGTCTGGCACTGCACTACGCACATTGTTATCAAAATAAGAAATATAAGATTATATCTATGCATTGGGCCTCGATTACTTTACGGCTTTTTTTACGGCAATTTACTAAACATGCCCGTGAGAACTCACTAGTGCAGCCATTCTTTTAATTTCTGAACTCACGAAGGCTGTAAAGAGGTCCTCCATGGGGCTCGTAAAGGAAGCCATCAGATATGAAAGTTTTGGGCTACAGGGCCCGTTCACGGTTACATGGCAGGGTGGTGCAGCGAACGAGAAACGATGCAAGGCAAAAACGGCAGCCATGTAAATTAAAAAGCCGTGAGGGGTATATAGGCTAATGCCACATTGCCGTTATACAGGTAGCAGGCTTTTCGAGGTTCACTGTTGAGTCTGCTCAAAAATAAATCAGCACAGTGCATCAGACCTACATCTTAAGAGCCAGAGACCTGACAGAATGGGCTGGATTCTAAGATGTAGGTTCCTCATTTTTAAATCTTTAAAAAATTAATTATGGCTACCAGCATATCAAAAGATACATTTTTAGACACGAAGCAAAAGAAACTGGCATTTTTCCAGAACCTTGTTCTAGTTGCAATCGCAGACCGGTATATAGATAAGATGGAAAGCGATTTTCTGCTCACGATCGGCAACCAGCTGGATCTCTCGGAAGAGGATACCCTGGAAATTACAGATAACCTCTCTTCGCTCTCCTTTATCATTCCGGAGGATGGTTTGCAGAAGTCCATGGAACTGCAGACGTTGGTGATGATGGTGCTGCAGGACGGCGAAGTGGAGGAAAGGGAGTACAATCTGTGCCTCGAATACACCCGCCAGATCGGCTTTACACAGGAGATCCTGGATAAACTGATCGCCAAGCTGGGGAATAAGCAGCGCTGAGTTAGCAGCTGAAAGATCCCCAAAGAAAATCCCGGCAGGGCCAGCGTCGCATGGCCCTGCCGGGATTTTCTTTGGGGGAACCTTTAGGTATATCCACCTGACTGATTTACCCGCCGGTCAGGTTATATATGTCTTTTATGTCTTTCAGGATATGCTCGTAGTCAATGTGCAGGTCGATGATTCTCCCGGAGCGAATATCGAACACCCAGCCGTGCACCTGAGGGTACCCTGTGGCGGCGTAAGTTGACTGCAGGGCCGCCGTTTTAATGATGTTAATGCACTGCTCCTCCACATTCAGCTCCACCAGCCTTTCGAAGCGTTTGTGTTCCTCTGTAATCGCGTTCAACTCTGCCTTGTGTAACCGGTAAACATCCCGGATATTCCGCAACCAGGGGTTCAGAATGCCCAGATCCTTCGAGGCCATGGCCGCTTTCACCCCGCCGCAGTCGTAATGCCCGCAGACAATGATGTGCTTGACGTTCAGGTGGCGGATCGCGTAGTTGATGACTGCCATCACGTTCAGGTCCACATTATTGACGAGGTTGCCGACATTGCGGTGCACGAATACCTCCCCGGGGCCGAGGCCCATCAGTTCCTCCGCCGTTACCCGGCTGTCGCTACACCCGATATATAAGTACTCCGGGTTCTGGTCTTTGGCCAGCTCCCTGAAGAAATTCTCGTTGCTGCTGGTTTTCTGCGCAATCCACTTGCGGTTGTTCTCGAAAATTTCATCGTACGAAGTCATAGGCTGCTGTGAACGGATGTTGTATAGGTGTAGAAAGTTAAGGGAAAATCTGATAGGTTTTATGCTCAAGCAATTGCCGGTGATATATAACCAAGGCCTGTGGCCGGCTTCATCCCCAGTTTCAACCTGGTCTTTAGCCGCAGCATATAGCGAGGGCTTTCAGCCGGAGCCCAGAAAAGTGGAACAACAGCGCAGGCAATGCCGGCCGGAATATTTGTTGCTGTTGGGCTCGTGACTTGACTAAATGATAGGCTTTGATAGATGCTTGATTCTGTAGTGCTAAAATTATGTTAAGTTAAGGAAAGATGTCATATTACAGGTTCGTCTTTCACGTGTTGCCCACCACCAGATCCGAATGCCAAAGTACAGAAGGGATAGGAAAGCTTTTGCTGCTGTGATTTAAGGTTCGTTATGCTTTGTGGCAGCATCAGCACCCGATTAAGTGTGTATATTGCGGTGTGTCCGAACAAGCCGGGATTAGGGGATGAGAATGTTTGAGGAGAAGCACAACTTTATCTTTGAAAGACGCTTATATGGTGGTGGAGGAACAGGGTGAGAGAGGGGCTGGTAGGTTGAGTTTTAGTGCAGTCGGGGGCGGCATATGCATCTAAACCGCACCCACTGAAGGCATGCTTTCAAAATTCGGATCTTGTAGCTTAAAACGATAGGTAGTGCCCACGCAATGAAGCATAAACTGAACCGATTCCAGCTTGCGTTTTTCAGGTGGCGCAGGAGGCAGAGCAACAACCGCATCATGCCCTTTGTGCTCAGCGTGGTGGTGGGGCTGATCGTGGGTTTATCGGCCATCCTCATTAAGACGATCATTTTCTATATTGAGCAATACGCCGTTTATTTCGCCCCGAGTATCCTCAACTTCCTGCTGCCGCTCATCGGGTTTCTGATCGTTACCTTCCTCAACCGCAACATATTCAGCAAGACCGCCTACTTTAACGGGGCCCGGAACGTGATCGAGTCGATTGAGCAGAACGCATCCATCATCAGGTTCCGGCTTATATACTCCAAGTTCATCACCACGGGCCTCACCATTGGCTTCGGTGGGAGTTCGGGGGTGGAGGCGGCCATTATCTCCAGCGGGGCGGCCGTCGGGTCAAACGTGGGCCGCGTGCTCGGGCTTGGCTACAGGCTGCGCACCCTGCTGATCGGCTGCGGGGTGGCTGCCGGCATCTCGGCGGTCTATAATGCGCCGATGGGAGGGTTTATCTTTGCCCTCGAGACCATCCTGCCCGAGTTCACCCCCACGCTTCTTATCCCGCTGCTGGTGGCCGCCGCCACCGGAAAAATCCTCTATGAGTTTATTATGGGGGAGCACCTGCGCTTTGAGGTGCCGCTCACCGATTTCGAGTATGAGCAGATCCCGCTGGTGATCATGCTCGGGGTGCTGGGCATGCTGATGTCCAACTACCTGCTGAAGACCTACAGCTACTGCGCCAATTATTTCTCCCGCATCAAAAACGCTTACCTGCGCGCGCTGATAGGTGGCGTGGCGCTGGGCAGCATCATCTACCTCCTGCCGCCGATGTATGGAGAGGGCTACGTGAGCATCAACGCGCTGCTCAATTCGGAAGAGCGCTCCCTCATCGTAAACTCGCCCCTGTCGGCGCTGCCCAACACGGTCTGGTTCAACCTGCTCTTCTTCTTCCTGATCACCATGGTGAAACCCCTGAGCACAGGCATCTGCGTGAACTCCGGCGGGGAGGGCGGTTATTTTGCGCCTTCCATCATCACGGGCGGGTTCCTGGGGTACCTGTTCTATAAAATCGTGGTGCTGTTGTTCCCGTTTTATGCCCTGAACGCCTCCACTTTCATGTTTCTGGGCATGGCCAGCGTTTTTGCCTGCATCATGAACGCACCGGTAACGGCCATATTCCTCGTGGCTGAGATCACACAAAGCTACCAGCTGTTTGTGCCGCTGATGCTGGTATGCGCAGTCTCCTATTTCCTGAAGTATTACGTTGAGAACCTGAGCAAAAGCGTGGAGCACCCCAAGGGGCAGAGCAAAGCCCTGCGGGTAGACCGTATTCTGCTGAACCAGCTTGACATCAGCAAACTGGTGGAGGAGGACGGTGCGCCTGTGCAGGAGGATTTCTCTTTCCGTAAAGTCGTGGAGAACTTCTCCAACTCCAACCGGGATGTGCTGCAGGTGCTGGATAAAAAAGGAATGCTGGTGGGGGTGATTGCCCTCAACGATATGCGCAAACAACTTGGGGATGTCTCAAACTACGATGTCGTGCTGGCCAGGGACCTGATGCAGCCGCCCAGCATCGTGGTGGAAATAGACGATCCTGCAGCAGAGGTGCTCGATAAATTCGACAAGAGCAAACTATGGTCGCTGCCCGTGGTGCGGAAAGGCAAGTTCAAGGGCTTTATATCGAAAAGCAGGCTCCTGACGCAGTACCGGAACGAACTCACCCGCGTGAACAGGTTCTTTTAATTGATCTACGCGAGGAAGATCATCCATCTAATGAGCCTGTCGTTTAGTTGCTCAGGCCCGAGGTATAGCCGGCAATCTCCTCTTCCTTTTCCTGAAGTGTTAGGTAGGCGAATTTTGAGAGCACATCTCCGGCCATCTTGCTCATAACCCCAACAATCCTGGCCTGGCTGATCACCTCCTTGTCCCAGGCGGCGGCAATCACCATCAAGGCATAGCCGTTGTAGGGCGTCAGGTCCATCAGGTTAGGCAGCTGGCTTGGCCACTTTCCGGCTGTCAGGCTGTAGTTGCCCTGTTCCCATCGGGGCGGGTTCTCCAGTTTGTCCTGGGTAGGCTGAAAGAAACCATCAGCCACAGGGCCTATAAAAAGTGCATTCACCTCGCGCAGGGCACTGGGCACCATGGACAAAGGGTTTGGCATCAGCACATTGTCTTCTAACTTTTCTTCCGTGTTTTCCATAGTTCTTTTAAAGTAGGTTTGGATAGAACGTTAAAAGCGCCCCAATAGGTTCTAAAGCATTTAAGTGTAGCATGGCAGGGCTTCTTGCCGTTTGAGGGGGCAGCGCACCTAATGGTTAGTCATATAGAAGGCCGGAACCTAAAGCTACTGAAAGTATAGTTTTATATATAGAGCCATGTCCGCGCGCACCAGAAGGGGCAGAGATGCATTTTACTGGACCCTTTTTTATATATGTTTTTATATAATGATATAAACCATAAGCCTCTCTTCCATTGCGGCTGGGTGCAGTAAAGTCAAATAAAGGCAGTTTCTGGCCCAGGGAACAGCAACTTATCAACCAATGACTTAAGTTATTTTCAGCTTATGAGGGGTGACTCAAGACTATGTAGCGCCGTTTGCAGCCAGTTTTTTTTTAAATTAGTCCGTTACTTTGCGGAATGGGAAATAAGCGCCGGCGCTTTGGCCGCTTGCGCAAGAGTGACTATATTTATAAAAAAGCCTTACTTTTGGAAAATCTGCCACAGCAACAGGACCTGAATATAGACAGCCAGTCGCGGCTGAAAGCGATCATTGAGACCGCCGTGGACGGGATCATCACCATCGACACCCGCGGCATCATGGAGAGCGTTAATCCTGCCGCTGCCCGCATTTTCGGATATGAGCCGGAAGAGATCATTGGGCTGAACGTGAGCGTTCTCATGCCTGAGCCCGACCACAGCCTGCACGACACGTATATCGGCCGCTACCTGCAGACAGGCGTTGGCCAGATTATTGGAAAGGGAAGGGAGGTGCTCGGGAAAAAAAAGAATGGCACGCTCTTCCCCTTCTTCCTGAGTATCGCAGAGGTGAAACTGCAGGACAAGCGCATCTTCACCGGGATTGTGCACGACATCACGGAACTGAAGCGAACAGAGGAAGCTTTGCGCGAGAGCGAGAGCAAGATCAACTCCATTATTCAAACGGCTGTGGATGGCATCATTACCATCGACACCCGGGGTATCATAGAAATGGTGAATCCGGCTGCCGCGCGGCTGTTCGAGTACGATGAACACGAACTCATTGGCCAAAAAATCAACATGCTGATGCCGGAGCCCGACCGCAGCAGCCACGACCAGTACATGCACCACTACCACCAGACAGGTGAGAAGCGCATTATTGGCATCGGGCGCGAAGTGTCTGGCCTGAAAAAGAGCGGCAAGGTTTTCCCTTTCTACTTAAGCATCAGCGAAGTGCAGCTGACGGACCGGAAAGTATATACGGGTTTTATACACGATATTACCCGGCAAAAGATGAGCGAGGAAAGGCTGCGGCGCTATGCCTCCGAACTGGAGCGCAGCAACCGGGAACTGCAGGACTTTGCCTATGTATCGTCCCACGACCTGCAGGAGCCGCTGCGCAAGATCCAGGCGTTCGGCGACCGGCTCAAGACGAAAGAGTACGATAAGCTCAGCGACCAGGGCAAAGACTATGTTGACCGCATGCTGAATGCCGCATCGCGCATGCAGAACCTCATCAACGACCTGCTCGATTTCTCGCGACTGACCGCGAAAGACAAGGCCTTTGTGGAGGTGGACCTCGACCGGATTCTCACTGAGGTGCTCTCCGACCTGGAGATCGTTATTGAGAAAACGGAGGCGACGATTACCCGCTCTCCGTTGCCGACCATCGAGGCCGACCCGTTGCAGATGCGCCAGCTGTTCCAGAACCTCATCAGCAATGCCATTAAGTTCAGGAAAGAGGACGTGAAGCCTGAGGTGGCGATATATGCCAAATTACTGCAGCCCAGAGCGCATCTTACCTCCACGCCCGGAGACCAGTTGGTGGAGATATATGTGCAGGACAACGGTATCGGGTTCAACGAAAAATACCTGGACCGCATTTTCAACATCTTCCAGCGCCTGGAGGGGCAGAAGTATGAGGGCTCCGGCATCGGACTTGCCATCTGCCGCAAGATAGCTGTGCGCCATGGGGGCGACATCACAGCGCGAAGCCATGTGGGCCAAGGCACCACCTTCATTGTGACATTAGCGACCAAGCACCTTCAGGACTAAAATACGACAAACATGAGCCGAAACAGAAGACCTATTATCATCTTGATTGCCGACGATGACGCAGAAGACCGCATGTTGGTGAAAGATGCCCTCGACGAAAGCCGGCTGACAAACCAGATGCAGTTTGTGGAGAACGGAGAGGAATTGATGGATTATCTGCATAACCGCAACAAGTACGCCGACAAGGACAAATACCCGACGCCGGGCCTCATCCTGCTGGACCTGAACATGCCCAAGAAGGATGGCCGAGAGGCGCTCAAAGAGATCAAGAGCGATGAGCACCTGAAGGTGATTCCCGTGGTGGTGCTAACCACCTCTAAAGCCGAGGAAGACGTGCTCCGGACCTATAACCTGGGTGTGAGCTCCTTCATTACTAAGCCGGTAACGTTCGCCTCTTTGGTGGATGTGATGAAGACCCTGAGCAAGTACTGGTTTGAGATAGTGGAACTCCCGAAACCCTGAAGTTAGAAAATTTAGGAGTTTGAGAGTTAGAAAGTTGGGAAGTTATAGATGGCTCGGTATACCATCGTGTTATTGCTCCCGACTTTTTAACTCTTAAATTTTCTAACTCCCAAACTCTCTAACTTCCAAACTCTCCAACTTTTTAACTTTAGATGGCTGATAAAATAAAAGTGCTGCTGATAGACGATGACGAAGACGACTTCATCATCACCCGGGATATTATGAATGACATACCCGGGCGCAACTATCTGCTCGACTGGACTTCTTCTTTCGGGGAGGCGCTCCGTCTCATCAAGCAGGGAATCTATGATGTGTACCTCGTGGATTACCGGCTGGGCGCGCACAACGGGCTGGAGCTGATCATGACGGCCGTAAAGGAGCGGGCAATAGCGCCGTTCATCCTCCTGACAGGCCAAAGCGACCGCGAAACAGATGAGCAGGCCATGCATGCCGGGGCGCTGGATTACCTCGTGAAAGGCACGTTCAACCCCTTCGACCTGGAGCGCTCCATCCGCTACAGCATTGAGCACGCCAAGAGCCTGGCGGAGATTCAGAAACTGAACGGCGAGTTGGAGCAGCGCGTGGAGGAAAGGACGCAGGAGCTGGCCGAGGCGATCAAAAAGCTGGAGCATACCAACAGGAGCCTGTACAAAGCGCAGCAGGAAATACACAAGGCGCTTCAGAAAGAGAAGGAGCTGCACGAGCTGAAATCCCGTTTCGTTACCATTGCCTCGCATGAGTTCCGGACGCCGCTCAGCACCGTGCTGTCATCGGCCTCACTCATCAGCAAGTACAAGGGGCTGGAGGACGACGACAAAAGGCAAAAGCACGTAGACCGCATTAAGTCGGCAGTCTCGAACCTGACGACGATTCTCAACGACTTCCTTTCCATCAGCCGGATTGAAGAAGGGAAGATATATAACCTGCCCACTACCTTTAACCTGAAAGCCTTTGCGCAGGAGGTGGTGGAGGAGATGCAGGGTTTCCTGAAGGAAGGGCAGCACATCGATTACCAGCACCTGAGCGACGTAGAAACCATCAGCATAGACAAGCAGCTGCTGAAGAACATTCTTTTCAACTTGTTAACGAATGGCAGCAAATACTCCGGCGAGGGCAAAACGATCCGGATGACCACTGCGATCACCAACAACAGCGTCACCATTACCGTGCAGGACTACGGTATCGGTATTCCGAAGGCAGATCAGGCGCACCTGTTCACGCCATTCTTCCGCGCCCAGAACGTGACCAATATCCAGGGCACTGGGCTGGGGCTGAACATCGTGAAAAGATACGTAGAGATTATGGACGGGACGCTGGAGTACGAGAGCGAGCTAAACCAGGGCAGTACCTTCACTATTTGTTTACCTAACGCAGCCGAAGCATGAAAAAGATCTTACTCATAGAAGACAACAACGAGATACGGGAGAACACTGCCGAGATACTCTCGCTGGCAAACTACCAGGTGGCCGAGGCCGACAACGGGAGAACAGGCGTGGACCTGGCGCGCAAAGAGCACCCGGACCTGATCATCTGCGATATCATGATGCCGCAGCTCGATGGTTATGGCGTGCTGCACCTGTTAAGCAAGGACCCGGCTACGGCTGGCATCCCGTTTATCTTCCTGACGGCCAAATCAGAGAAAGAAGATTTCCGGAAAGGTATGAACCTGGGTGCCGACGATTACCTGACCAAGCCATTTGATGACGTGGAACTGCTGGATGCCATTGAAATGCGCCTGAAGAAGAACGAGATCCTGAAGGCGGATTTCAAGAAGAGCGCGGAGGGCCTGGACCAGTTTTTACAGGAGGCAAGGGGATATGAGGAGATGGAGAAACTGATCTCGGACAACCACAAGCTCACCAACCTCAAGAAAAAGCAGAACCTCTTTATGGAGGGCAACAGGCCCAATGCGCTTTTTTTCCTGAACAAGGGAAAGGTAAAAGCTTATAAGTCGAACGAGGAGGGGCGGGAGTACATCACCACGCTATATAAAGACGGCGATTTTATAGGGTATCTCGATCTGCTGGAAGAAACCCCGTACCGTGAATCGGCGATGGCGATGGAAGACTCGGAGGTCTACGTAATCCCGAAAGAGGACTTTTTCACGCTCTTGTACCGCAACCGCGATGTGGCCAGCAAGTTCATCAAGATTCTGTCCGACAACCTCTCCGACCGGGAGGAGCGCCTCCTGAAGCTTGCCTACAACTCGGTGCGCAAGCGCGTGGCCGAGGCGCTGCTGCTGGTGGAGAAGCAGTACCAGTGGGAAGAAGGGGGGCAGAAGCAGATTACCATCTCCCGCGAGGACCTGGCCAGCATCGTGGGGGCCTCCAAGGAAACCGTTATCCGCACCCTCGCCGACTTCAAAGACGAGAAGCTGATCGACACCCAGGGCAGCCGAATCACCATTCTGCAGATGCAGAAGCTTGCCAACATGCGTAATTAGTAGATATAAAAGCCGGAGTCAGAGCAGAAAAGACACGGAATGTGGCCGGGTAAGTGATAAATGTCGTGGGCAGAACTGACAATGGTCATGTTTTTAGCAGCTCCCTTTTCGGAAATTTGTTGTGTAAGTTGAGAGAAACACGATGCAGCAAAGATTCAAGGTTCTGACCCTTTCCTATAAAGACGCCCCGATTGCCGTACGGGAGGCCGTAGCGCTTAACGAGATTGCCAGTAAAAACCTGCTGGACAAGATCCGGGAGTTTACGGATGCCCAGGAAGTGCTGGTGCTCTCCACCTGCAACCGCACCGAGGTCTACTATGCCGCAGACGCGGACCTGTCCCGCAAGCTGATCAAATTGATAGCGCTTGAAAAGGGCTTTATGGCGACAAAGCAAATCTCCCCTTACTTCAGAAGCATCACGCAGCACGAAGCCGCCGTGCAGCACCTCTTCTATGTCTCGCTGGGGCTGGAGTCGCAGGTGGTGGGCGATATGCAGATACTGAACCAGGTGAAAAAAGCCTACCAGTGGACCGCAGACGCCCATATGGCCGGCCCTTTTCTGCACAGGCTGCTGCACACCATTTTTGCCGCCAACAAGCAGGTGGTGAATGAAACCGGCTTCCGCGACGGGGCCGCCTCTGTGTCCTATGCCACTGTGGAGCTGGTGGAGGAACTGACGAAGGATATCGAGAACCCGCGCGTGCTGATGATCGGGGTAGGCGAGATCGGCGCGGATGTCTGCGATAATTTTCAGAAGTCGAAGGTGCGCCACATCATTATTGCCAACAGAACCTACCACAAAGCGCTGGACCTGGCGCAGAAAACCGGTGCCAGGGCCGTGTATTGGGAGAAGGTTTGGGAAGAGATCGCGCTGGCCGACGTGGTGATCTCCTCTGTGCCCGGCGACTGTTTCTATATCAGCAGGCAGGCGATTGCGGATTATACCCTGCACACCCCAAAGAACTTTGTGGACCTCTCGATGCCCCGCAGCGTGGATGCGGCACTGGAGACGCTGGATGGCGTGACGGTACACAACATCGACGATATCAGGAGCCGTGCCACCGAAGCGCTGGAAATGCGCCTGGCCGCTATCCCGGCGGTAAAAGCCATTGTTGCGGACACTACGGCCTGCTTCCTCACCTGGACCAGGGAGATGGCAATGTCTCCGGCCCTGCAGCAGTTCAAGAACAGGCTGGAGGAGATCAGGCAGCAGGAGATGGCCCGCTATATGAAGAACATGAGTGCTGCGGAAAAAGAGGCGGTGGAGGCGATTACCAAAAGCATGATGAACAAGATCATAAAGCTTCCGGCCCTGGAGCTAAAGGGCGCCTGCCTCCGCGGGGAATCCGAGGCTTTGCTGGAAGGCTTAAGCACGCTGTTCCAACTGGATAAACAGGAGGCTTGATCTCTTCAATAAAATCCCAGCTATCGGATAGTAGAACGATCTGCTGTGTTCTATATACTGCTTGCAAATAAGTGTAATTCCTTATCCTTCCTTTCACCAGAAAGGGAGGATTTTCCCTTTCTAAACGCGCGCTGTTAAAGCTTTCATATTTTCGGGGGCTTTGAAATCAGACCTTAATGAAATGCCAGGTGCGGCAATATATCGCCCCTGTCCTCAGAGGCTTTCTCCCCACAGCCCTGACGGAAATCATTTTTTGCCTTTGTTGTCTCTGTTGGATGAAGCTGATTGGTTAACATATATAGCAGCAGCCAGCATACTATTCTTGTCCACCCAATGCTGCAAGCAGAAGCCGCTTCTTTAGGCAGCATGCACAATCTCCCTTCTTTTTTTTTCAACCAAACTATCAAAATGAAGGAACAATTTCGCTCTTATATATGTATATACATTAAATGTTTGTACATTTGTAAAGCGAGAATGAACACATCTATATATAAATCACTTTAAATTAAACGACATGGCGAATGTAAAATGGGCAGTAGACCCAACCCACAGCGAAGTACAGTTCAAGGTAAAGCACCTGATGATCACGACGGTGACAGGTTATTTTAATAACTTCAACGTTACCGCAGAGAGCGAGGACGAGCAGTTTGGCGGTGCCCGTAATATCGTATTCACCGCAGATGTGAATTCCATCAGCACAAACAACGAGCAGCGGGATACACACCTGAAATCGCCCGATTTCTTTGATGCCGACCAGCACGATGAAATCCATTTTGTCGGCTCTAAGTATGAGCAGGTGGGCGATGATAGGTTTAAGCTGCACGGCGACCTGACCATCAGGGACACGACAAAGGCCGTAACGGTAAACGTAGAGTTCGGTGGTATTGTGGTTGACCCGTATGGTCAGACAAAGGCTGGCTTCACCGTTGAAGGCAAGATAAGCCGCAAGGAATTTGGCCTGACCTGGAACGCTGTTACAGAGGCTGGCAGCGTGGTGGTGAGCGACGAAATCAAGCTTCAGGCCGAGATTCAGTTAGTGAAGCAGGCCTAAACTAAATCTTATATAAAAGGCCGGCAGGAGTGTACTGGAGACACCTGCCGGCCTTTTATATATATACAATCTGGGTCAGGAAAGTTTATTTGCAACTGAACTATCTAATGGGGCAAGACAGCGGCAATTGGCTGCATCAGGATATAATTTACAAGTTATGAAATATAAACTCTATAGATCCGGAGAAAGGGGGTTGAAAGACATCGGGTGGCTGAAAAGTAATTTTACCTTTAGCTTCTCCGGCCATTATGATCCGACACTTGCAGGCTTTGGCTTGCTCCGAGTCCTCAACGATGATTTTGTTGCCACCGGCAACGGTTTTGGCATTCATCCTCACACTAATATGGAAATCATCTCCGTGATGCTGGCAGGCACGATGAGTCATATAGATTCGCTGGGTTACAAAGAAGTGGTGGAAAAGGACTGGGTCCAGATCATGAGCGCCGGCAGCGGCCTGCGCCATGAGGAGCACAACGTGGGCAGCGAGGAGGTGAACTTTCTGCAGATATGGATTGAGCCGAAAGTACAAAACATCGCGCCACGCTATCAGCGCCGGCATTTTCCGGCGGAAAGCCGCCAAAACAAACTGGTTACGATTGTCAGCAACGAGGAAGGGCAGGGGCACTGCTGGATAAACCAGAATGCGAAGCTCTCTTTAGGTCAGTTTGACAAAGGCCAGCAGGTGCCATATACCTTTAACCCGGTGAACAAAGCCATCTTTATCTTTGTGATAAGCGGTTGCATGCAGGTTGATGGGCAGCCTGTGGAAACACGCGACGGGATCGGGATCTGGGACACAAGCCATCTCGAGATCGACAGTACGACGGATTGTGAATTCCTGCTTATCGAAGTGCCGGTCAATTCCTGAAAGCGTATCACCTATTTTGTATAAAAGCGCATGCATTTCATATATAGAGGATGTTAGAGCAGATCATCTATACGTCCATCTTTACAAAGAAACCGCCCACCATTCTTTTAAAGGCGCGGGGCGGTATATGGAAGATGATTTAGACGACTTGGTATAAGCTTTTATATAACATTTCCGGATCTAAAGGTTTGATGCCGTACAGGCGTTGAGGTGGTTGCACGGGAGAGGGGATAATGCGAAAGGGCGGTAAAAACAATAGCCCTGTAGGGGGGACTACAGGGCTAATTGCCTAATCTAAACACAAACAACCAACAATTATTTTAACCTAATAGAGATGTAAATTTTTTCCCATATTATATATGTTCTCACTGACTAATAGCGAATGAACGGAGTAGTGAGGCTGATAGAATGATAGCTGTCAGCTAACCCTACAAAGTAGTCTCCGATGAAAATCCCGGCCCCGTTATTTACAGCGCTGGCTACCTCTACATGGTGTACCATGTTACCGTCAATGGTGGCGTAGCCTACAAGGTCCTCTTCCATCGTGCCCGCTTTTAACAAGGCAATGGCGGAAAGGCAGGCGCTCTTGTAGCAATTGTCTGCCATGTACTGGGTCGATTTGTTCGCAGTAATTTTCATGTGACGTTAGGGCTTAGGGTCTTAGGACGTAACAATTTTACGCATGTCTGCATCCAGATAACAGGAATATTAGCACAGGCAGGTAACATGGAAACGTAGGCAAAAATCGCCGGATTAAAAGCCCTTGTGTATAGCTATTGTTAAGAAATAAACTGCTTTGGAGAGAAATCAGACCAATAATAGCTCCAATATAGTTGAGTTAAAAAATATTGAAAAGTAACATTTCAGCCTCTGTTTTTAGATGAAAAAACTTTCGATAAATAGTGGCTGCAGGTATAGAGAGCGAGAATTGTGAGGGTTAGCAGGGCACCGGGAAATACCACCAGCCACCAGGCAGCGGTGTTTGAACGTACACTGGCGATCGTTCTGCCCCAACTCACGAGCGTAGGCGGCACCCCGATATTTAGAAAGGATAAGGTGGACTCAAGTGCCAGCAGTCCCCCCAGGCTAAACGTAAAAGCGACCAGCACCGGCCCCAGCAGGTTCGGGAAAGCCTGCCTCCATAAGAGTTCCCGCGAGTTCAACCCAATACTCCGGGCTGCCTCGAAATATGGTAACTGCTTAATACGCATCATTTCTGCACGCGCCAGCCGCGCAATGCCTGTCCAGGCGGTAAGGCTGATGATGAGGGAGAGCAGTAGCACAGAAGGCGGCAAAAAGGACGCCAGCACCAGAATGAGTACGAACCGCGGAATGGTTGACACTGCTTCCGTTAGCCGCATCACCAGTTGGTCCACCGGAACAGCCACCCGTTGGCGCAACGGAGCGATGAATTTTTGAAGTAAGCTTGAAAAGCAGAAAAGTAACACAACCACAACAGCCCCTGCCATAATACTTTTCAGGGCCATGGGCGTCCCCAAATTTAAAGAAGCTATCTGCACCGGCAGGTACAGCCAATAGTAGCCAAGGCACAGCAGACTCAGCAAACACAGGAGCAGGTTCCTGCGGCTGGTGCTGAATCCCTTATCGCCAAAAAAACCAGCTCCCGCACCGAGTGTCAGCCCCAGCAGTGCGGCCAGGGCCATGACAGGTATACTGATGAAAAAGGCCGTGCGGGCACCATACAGCACGTTTGCAAGCACATCCCGCCCCAACCTATCGGTCCCCATTGGGTGTGACTTAGTTGCATACGTTAGGCTGAAGGGAGGTTGGTATATATGCTCCAGGTCAAGATCGTTTGGGCCATAGGGAAGCGGGATCCAGGGCAATAACAGAATGAGTAGTAAGAGCAGGCCCAGGTAGCTTGCGGCTATCCTGAACAAGGTCTCATTTCTCCACAGCGCTCGTATGTTTTGCCAGGCTTGCTTCATGTCATCCGTTGTCTGATGCGGGGGTCGGCCCAGGCATAAGCCATATCTGCCAGCAGGTAAGCGGCTATCCGGAAAGCGGCTATGATCAGCACGATCCCGGTCAGCATCGGATAGTCCCTCGAAAGTACTGCATCCAGAAGCAGCCGCCCGACGCCTGGCACGGCAAAAACTGTTTCGACGATCAAAGTGCCTGTCACTAAAGCCGGTATAAAATCCGACACAATCGTTATGATGGGAAGCAGGGAGTTGCGGAGGGCGTGCTTTCGGATAACGGCTGACTCGGCCAACCCTTTCGCCCTGGCAGTACGGGTAAAATCGGATTGCATGGCCGCGCTGATGGCGCTATGTATCTGGCTTGTGAGATAAGGCAGGTTAAAAAGCACCAGGCTAAGCAGGGGCAGGGCCATGAAATAAGCCCATTGCATCAGCTCCTGCCAAAGGCCCAGCTCCTGTGGCATATAGTAGCCCATCCCGAAGACAGGGAACAGCTGTATAAAATTAGGGTTAGCGAGCAGTACAAGCAGCAGCAGGGCCAGCACAAACGGCGGTATACTATCCAGCATGAACAAAAGGGGCAGCAAAACTTTCCGAAGCCGATTTTCTTTCTTTTGCGCCATCAGCACACTGAGCTCCAGGGCCAGAAAAAACGTGATAACCATGCTGCAGATCAGGAGCCACCACGTATTCCCAACCGCCTCCACCAGTACTTCCAGCACCGGCCGGCTGCTTTTATAGGAGTTGCCCAGATTGCCGTGCAAGAGCTGCACGAGCCACTGGTGATACTGATTCTGGCTGCCATGCCAGCTAATGGCAGGTAACAGGAAGGCTAAAGAGCCCTGTGGCTGCATCGCCTGCAGCCGTACAAGCACGTTGTCGGCGGCCCTTCGCAAGCGTGGGTGCCCGGCGGCGGCCCTGATTTCTTCCGCTGCATCCACTAAAGGTTCGGTGTTGTCTGCTGCTTGCAGCGTCTGGAGATGCACAGCTACAGCGTTTCCAGGTACGGCGTTATGATAACTATCCTGCCACTGCTTCTTTAGGGCTGCTACGCTTTGGATATAGGCTTTCGCATTTTGCGCACCGTAGCGCCACGACAGCTTCGTAAGCTGTTCCTGGGTTTGTTTTGTGTAAGAAACTGCTGTTTCTGCTGGAGAGTGGGTTGCCGGTCCTGCTGATAAATAAAACAGGGGCATGTCCTGGCCTGTTCGCTTTACATAGGACAGGTAAGCTGCCTGCCGGTCGGTTTCGGAGCCTTTGCTGTAGTACCCGGTGCCGCTTTGCAGAATACGCTCCGAGCCGTACGTGCCTGGCAGCAGCCTGCTCAGCAGAAACACAACGGTAGCAAGCGCCCACAGCGCAGGTATTGCCAGTAAAAATCGCCTGAGCAGGTATCCCCCCATGCCTGAATGCTATTCTTTAAGGGTGAAGGCGCTGACATCATAGTTAGGCTTTAAGCCGGATACTTTGACGTTGCCAAACCTCCTGTGCACGGCCAGCCGGTCTTTCAGGTAGTAGAGCGATATGAACGCCGCCTCATCATAAAGGATTTCCTGCAGGCGTTTCAGGAGTTTTGCTTTCACCTCGGGCGTGTCTGCCTTGTTAATGGCGTCCAGTACGTTGTCGCTCTCCGGCGTGCCGAAACCGGTGACGTTCCTGCCGCCTTTCCCGGCGAAATCCGAGTGAAGCAGGGGCTGGAAGTTGAGCACAAAGGGGTTGCCTGACAAAGAACGGAAGAACATTTCAAAGTCATGTGCTTTCAGATTCTGGCTTAGCAGGCTGTTTTCCATGGCCTGCACCTGCACCGGAATGCCAACTGCGGCCGCGCTTTGCTGAAAAATAATGGCGGCGTTCTCGTAGTTGCTACTGCCTGCCCTGTAGTTAACCTCCAGCGTCAGCTGTTCCCGGTTCCCGTTTATTTCCTGAAACCAGCCGTCCTGCTCCCGTTGCCAGCCCGCGGAAGACAAGAGTTCCATTGCTTTTTTCTGATGAAGGGAGTATGGGGTAAGCTTGTTGTTGTAATACGCTTTGAGTGAGGGCGGCACGGGGCCGACGGTAGGAGTGGCGTAGTTTTGCTGCGATACTTTGATCATGCTCTTCACATCCAGCAGGTGCGCAATCGCCTGTCGGGTGCGCTTGTCCGATAACTTCGGGAGGCGGGTGTTGATGCCGGCATAGATGAATTCATAAGCGTCCGGAGAATACATGGCGTACTCTTTCAGGAAATCTTCTTCCTGCCTGAGCTCATTAAACTCAGCGGCCTCAATATTATCCAGCACATCGAGCTGCCTGCTCCGCAGGGCCATCAGCGCGGTGGTGTTATCCGGAATCAACTGGAAGCTGATACGCTCCGGGTTGGCGGATAGGTAGGGGGCGTCAGGCAGGTTGTTACCCCACCAGTCGCTCTTCCTTTTTAAGGTCAGGTATTTGCCGTTTTCCCAGCTTTCGAGCAGGTATCCGCCGCTGCCTTGCAGCACACGGGTGCTGTGCCCATACGCTGGTGAGTTAAACCTGGCGGCGAAAGCTTTTAAATCACTGTTGTTTTCTAGCTCGGAAAGGCTTCCGGTAAGTGCCGCGACCTCAAGAGGTTGGAGCAGTGCTTCAGGATCAAATAAATAGGCAGGGAGTATGAAAAAATCCCCCGTCAGCAACTCCATCTCCGGGCTGTACCCCTCACAAACGAAGGTAAAGCGCTTGGCGTTGGAGCTGTCAAGCCTGATGTCCTGTATAAATTGTACCTGAGGTTTTAGAAACTCGTTGTTGAGCAACGGCGCTTTTAGCACCTTCAGGGTAAAGGCAACATCTGCTGCGGTTACAGGCGAACCATTTGTCCAGGAAGCTTCCTCCCGGATCTGGTACGTGAACAGCGACACGGAATCCAGGCGCTCCACCTGTGGCAAGTCAGCCGCCAGGTATGGCTTAATCTGATTATCCGCCAGGTCTGCGCTAAGCAGGCTCTGGAACAGCAGGTTTAAAATTTGTAGCGCTCCCGCATCGCTGTAGCTCACCGGGCTCAGCGTTTCCGGCTCTACTGCCAGTCGTACCCGCACCTCCTCTGGCGCACGTTCCGGCTGGCTGCAACTTGAAAGTACTATGAATAGACTTGCAACTAATAACCTGAAATTCCTCATTAAAATACCCTTTGGCTACATACATTACTGAAGGGCAAGTTAGGGAAAAAGACCAGAAGGTAGAGTTAAGCTTCGCTTATTCTACTCCACCATTTGTCCAGGTAGATGTACCTCCGAGTACAGTGGCAGCTGGCGTAGTAGTTGTTGTTGTTGTCGTTGTTGTAGTGCCTTTAGTAGAGGTGGATGTTCCAGAAGAAAGAGTGCCTAAACTAACCAAAACGGATATAAGAAGTGCTACCATGATTGTATAGTGTTTATGTGGTTTTATTTAAAACAAAGTTGATGCAGAATGAGCGATGTCGAAAGGAATGTTTTAATAAAAAAGTAACTGTTTTTATCCTAATTTTTTATTGATTTAAATTGATTATGTGTGATAAAACCTAAGTATATTATGTGTAATAATGATAAAATATATATATAATAATATTTTAAAGTAACTTTAAGATCTCATATCGTTTAAGTAAATATTCATTCTTATTTTGTAAAAGCAAATCAATAAGCTGTAATGTAAGTAACAATATATTATCTATTATTATCTTGTATTATTCTTTTGTAAACAACGCATGTTAGCTGTTACAGCATATTCTTATGGAAGAGCTCTATAAAATTGTTAAATTAGTAACTAAAAGTACCAACTTAAGTTTAGTGCTTCCTATTGCGAATGGCCGTCTCAGCAAGGAAGATGTTTTTTATGAAGGGATAAAAAACGGAAAATATGAATCTGATGAAGACGCTGCTAAAAGCTTGTACAATTCAGGTCCTAATGATGTGCGGTACAAAATGCTAAAGCATCGGCTAAAGAAAAAGCTGCTGAACAATTTACTCTTTCTTGACTACAACAAACTCGGTTCAAAAAGTTACTTCATAAAAGAGCAATCCTGCCTTCTGATGCTCCAGCAGGCATATATCCTAAGGTTAAATTACGAATTTGATTTAGTTTTGTCCTTGGTAGCCAAGATAATGGCTATCGCAGAGGAATATGACTATACTAACCACCAGGTTGCCGCTCTTGAACTGGCCGTTGCATGCTACTCTGAGAAAGGCAATCTAAAGCAATTCAACACTGCGCTTCCAGCGTTAGAGCAGGTGCTGTTCAAGCGAAATATTGAATTCAAAGCCACGAACATATTTCAAAGTGTAAGCGTGAACCTGAAGAAGTCTGTCACAGCAAGGAAGCGCCTTCTCCCCAAATTGCCCGAGTTGATCCAAACCCTGGAGGCTCTCTGGCAGGAAGCACGTACCTTTGTTACCTTTGAAGCTTATTACAAGACATCCATATCCTATTATGAGCTTGTCGGCAGCTTTGACAAGATCATTGAGATGACTGTTAACGCAGGAAAATGGGTTGAAGAAGGTACCGTCAATCCTTTGAGATTCGAGTCTAATTATAACAAGTTCGTTTTAGTATATGCCCATCTTCGGAATAAGGATTATGCCAACGGATTATTATATGCCGAAAAGTTTGCCTCAGATTTCAAAGAGGGCTTTCTAAACTGGTTTGCCTATATGGAGAACTACTTCCTGCTGGCTCTGCATTCCAATCAGCTTCCCTTATCTGAACTGCTTCTCCATAAAGTGTTTTCAAATAACTCTTTTTCCAGGATATCAAACACTGCCAAGGAAAGATGGAGCCTGTACCAGATGTACTATAGGGTGATCAGCTTAAACTCAAAGACAGCAAACAATATTTACATCAATCCCTATAGCCTTTCTCTTCCTGAGTACAGCAAGGACAAACTAGGGTTTAATGTGGCTTATCTTATACTGCAGTTCATATACTTTCTGCAAAAAGAGGACTCTGAGGCGCTTCTGTACAGGATTGAAAGTTTGAAGAAGTATATACTTACCCACCTGAAAGATACTTTCAGCCTAAGAAGCAAAACTTTTTTAAAGCTCCTGATCCTTACTGTAACGGAAGATTTCAACGCAGATGTCTGCCGCAGCAAAGGGCAAAAGCTCTATCAGAAGCTTATAGAGACCCCACCGCCAGGTGATGCTTACGCAGAGATAGAAATTGTGCCCTATGAGCACCTTTGGGAACATATACTCTCTATTTTAGATAAACAGGGCAACTGATAAAAAGCATACATGGATGAACTTTTGAGGCTTGTGAACCTGATAGTAGAGCGCAGTCCGAAATCCTTTCCCCTTATCAACTACCAGGACGAAAAGAGTCTTGAAACAAGATTTTTTAACCTGCTTAAGCAAGGTGAAGTAGCAACAGATGAGGATGCGTCTGAAACACTGTATGGCGGGAAGGGCCTTTCTGTTAATTACCGCATGCTGAAATCCCGGTTGAGGAGAAAGTTGCTGAACCACCTCCATTTCTTAGAGTTTCCGGCACATAAGTTTAGCCTTGGTAGTTTTGAGCAATATAAAATTCATGCGCTTCTGCTGGAGGCAGAAGGGTTGATCGTCGCCAATGAGTACAAGCTTGCAGATAGGATATTGACGCAAGCGATAGCGTTTGCAAAAGAGCACCACCTTACTACGAGCATCGTGAGGGCATTGGAGCAGAAGTTAAACATACACACAACTGTCATCAACAAAAAGACATACCTGGAATCTCACAAAGAGCTACAAGGATACTATCGTTTAGAAGCCTTGGAGCGAACCGCAACGGGGTTGTTCAACCACGCCAGGATAGAGTTGGGTTCCAGCTTGGGTGCACGGCTTGCATATATGCGCAACTTACCGGAGGTGCTCAAAGAGTTATATACCCTTTGGGAGAGCTCCAAATCCCCTCTCATCTATAACAGATACCATATCCTGAGCATTCAGTATTTAGAGCTGTTAGGGGATTTTAATGCAATATCGGAGGCGGTGGCAAACGCGGAGGACTTGCTGAGACAGGGTAAGTTGCATGCAAACTGGTTCAACCATAAGTACAACGCTTTCATACGCATATATGCCCTGCTCAGAACCCGGCAATATGAAAAAGGGCTTTCGCTTGCCCCTGCGTACCTTCAGCTTTTCGACCCCCAGACGGTGAACTGGTTTGCTTTTATGGAGAACTACCTGCTCCTGGCCCTGCATGCGCAGCGGTATGCGCTGGCCGGGGAGCTGCTGCAGAAAAGTGTCGGGAACCGTTTTTTCAGGAAAATACAGCAGCCTGCCAAGGAAAGGTGGGAGCTGTACAGAAAGTACCTTGTCCTGATGAGCGATGTTCTTCCCGAGAGCCTGCGCATTGAGTTGCCTGAAGATGTTTTTATTGAACTGGTTACCCTGCCCAAGGATAAGGCCGGATATAACCTGTCGCTGCTGGTGTTGGATACCATTAAAAGCTTTACCACCAAAAAAATTGACGACTACGAGTCGCACGCGGAGCGCATAAAGAAATACATCCTGAAATATATGCGCGGGGATAAGGCGGAGCGACCAAAGATTTTGCTGCGGCTGCTGTTGCTGGCCATAAAGAAAGGGCTCGATTTCAACCAGATAAGGGAGGCAAGCGGCCACCTTTCCGAAAAGCTGGCGAAGGCGCCACCGCCCGGCGATGCCTTCGCCGAGGTAGAGATCGTGCCGTACGAGCACCTGTGGGAGGCCGTGCTGATTATTCTCAAGCGGCGGGCGATTCCCGCATAGACTGCCATTGTACTTACGGCCGAAGGAGAGGCTATCGTTTGCTTATTTTTGCTATTTTAGATGATGCAGAAGAACAACCCCACCGTGAGCAGAGCCTGGTGCTTTTATGACTGGGCCAACTCAGTTTATTCGTTGGTCATTATTTCAACGATCTTCCCGATATACTACAGTGCGGTGGCGCGCAACCCGGACGGGACGGATCTGGTGCGCTTCCTCGGATTTGAGTTGGGGAGCGCCGTGCTTTTTACCTATGCCATCTCGGCGGCTTTCCTGATCATAGCCGCTATCAGCCCTTTCCTGACAGCCATCGCCGACTACAGCGGCCGTAAGAAGCTTTTCATGCAGCTGTTCTGCTACCTTGGGTCCTTTTCCTGTATAGGTTTGTACTTCTTCACGCGCGAAACGTTCACGGTTTCTGTCCTGTTGTTTGTGCTTGCCACGATAGGCTACAGCGGCAGTATCGTGTTCTACAACGCCTACCTGCCCGAGATCGCCACAGAAGACCAGTATGACAGGCTGAGTGCGCGGGGCTTTTCGATGGGCTACGTGGGCAGCGTGCTGCTCCTGGTCTTTAACCTGGCCATGATTCTGCAGCCGCAGTGGTTCGGGATTTCAGTTGAGAATACCTCGCTTCCGCCGCGCATCGCCTTTCTGAGCACCGGCATCTGGTGGTTTGGGTTTGCGCAATACTCGTTTTACCACCTGCCCGGCAATGTCTATGCCCGCAAGCCAAAGGGGAGCTGGATTCTCAACGGTTTTAAAGAGCTGAAGCATGTGCTGGACCAGGTGAAGGGGCTGCCCATGTTGAAACGCTTCCTGCTGGCGTATTTTTTCTACAACATGGGCGTGCAGACGGTCATGTACCTGGCGGCGCTCTTCGGGGAGGTAGAGCTGCGCCTGCCAAGCGACGTGCTGATCCTGACCGTGCTGATCATACAACTTGTAGCTGTAGCGGGCGCCTATACTTTCTCAAGGCTATCGGCCCGGTTCGGCAATATCCGGGCGCTGATACTGGCGGTGCTTATATGGGTCGGCATCTGCATCGGGGCGTATTTTACCTACACCGAATTCCAGTTTTACGTGCTTGCTGCTGTCGTTGGCTCGGTGATGGGCGGCATCCAATCGCTCTCCCGCTCCACCTACTCCAAGTTCATCCCAGCCACCACGATCGACCATGCCTCTTTCTTCAGCTTCTATGATGTAACGGAGAAAGTATCTATTGTGCTCGGCACGCTGGCATATGGTATGATCGCGCATTACACCGGGTCGATGCGCTACAGCATTCTCGCCATCATCGGCTTTTTTGTGCTGGGCTTGCTGTTCCTGCTGCTGGTACGCGGTAAAAGGTCGCTGGAGGCCCAGCCAGATAATATCCAGCCTGTTCATATATAAAAACCAACGTAAGTTGCAGGCTGAGAACAGGAGGGCCGCTGCAAGAATCTTTTGCAGCGGCCCTCCTGTTTTGGGTCCCCCTGTCAACAAAGCAGGAGTTACACCAAGTCGTCTGAACCTTCTTCCGTATAGGGCTTCATCCTTTGGAATGAAAGGAGAGTGCCATTTTAACCGTAGCTATGGCAGGAAGTATATAGGATCCGGCATTACTTACTCTTCTTATATACCTGCTTCCCGTTTACGAAGGTGCTGAGCACCTGCACGCCGCGCATCGCGGCTGGCTCAATGGTCATGAGGTCCTTGTCTACAATGATAAAATCAGCGAACTTGCCGGGCTCCAGGCTTCCTTTTTCATCCTCCTCGAAGTTAGCTCTGGCTGCCCAGATCGTCATGCCGCGGAGGGCTTCTTCACGGCTCAGCGCATTCTCCATCTGAAAACCGCCTTCCGGGAAGTTCTTGCCATCCTGGCGAGCAACCGCCGCATGAAAGGTGTAGAAGGGGTTTATATCCTCCACCGGAAAATCGCTGCCCAGCGGGAGGAAGCCGTTCTGCTCCAGCAGTTGCTTGAAGGGGTAGGCATGCCCGATCCGCTCTTCGCCCAGCCTGTCGCCGGCCCAGTACATATCGGAGGTGGCGTGGGTGGGCTGCACCGAGGGGATAATGCTGAATTGCCCGAACTTGTCCATATCAGCCGGGTGCACGATCTGGGCATGCTCAATGCGCCAGCGCTTGTCGTTCCTGCCGCCCAGCACATCGCCATATATGTCCAGCAGCAGGCGGTTGGCCGAGTCGCCGATGGCGTGCGTGTTCATCTGGAAACCGTGCTCGTGCAGCTGCTTGGCGATGTCGCGGAAATCCTGCTCAGCCGCCAGCAGGAAACCAAAATGGCCTGGCTTGTCGTGGTAAGGCGCCAGCAGGTTCGCTCCCCTGGACCCGAGGGCCCCGTCGGCATATACTTTGAAGGAGCGCACGTGCAGCCTGTCGGTTTTGTAGGGGCCATGTTCGAAGTAATGGTCCTTGTTCTCCTGTGTGGGGTTCAGCATGGCGTAGACGCGCATCTGCAGCTCGCCCTTCCGCTGCATGTCATCGATCAGGTCTACTGTTGCTTTGTCCAGTCCGGCATCATCCACGGACGTCAGGCCGACGGCAAAGCAGTTGGCTTCGGCAATTTGGAGCGCCTGCCGCTGCTCAGCCTCATCCGCCTCCGGTATTTTAGAGGTCACCAGGTCCACGGCATTGTCAACCAGGATGCCTGTCATGCGGCCGTCTTTTACCTCCACCAGTCCTCCCACCAGTTTGGATCGGGACGTGACACCCGCCAGGTCAAGCGCCTTCTGGTTAGCCAGGGCGGCGTGGCCGTCCACGCGGGTGATGATCACCGGCGTGTCGGGGAAAAGCTGGTCCAGGGTATCTTTAGTCGGGAATTCCTTTACCGCCCAGTCGTTCTGGTCCCAGCCGCGCCCCGTTACCCAGTCGGCATCCGGGTATTTCTCACGCTGCGCCACTAACTGCTGCACCACCTCTTCGAAGGAGGCCGTGCCCACCAGGTCCGCGGATTGCAGGCCAAGGCCGTAGCGGTAGAAGTGGGAGTGGGCGTCGATCAGCCCGGGATATATGGCCTTGCCGCCAGCGTCTATTTCTTCCGGGGCGGCGTATTTCTGGCGTATGGCCTCGGTTGTGCCTACTTCTAAGACCTTTCCGTCTTTCACGGCGAAGGCCTCAGCTTTTTCGAAACCGCTGTTTACGGTATATACCGTCCCGTTATACACAACCAGGTCGGCCTGCCGGGTGCTCTGTGAGGTGCTGGTGCAGCTGCTTAAAAGGGAGGCGCCCAAAAGCAGGGCAGCGGCAAGGGTGCGTAAGGTTTTCTTCATTATATATATTTACTCAAAGCGCATGTGTTTCACAGACTCGCCGGAGTTGATCAGTTCCAGCAGCGAGTCTATGCCGATGCTGAGGTGCTTTTCGACATAGGTCGTTGTCACCAGCTTGTCGCTTTCAGAGGTCTTCACGCCTTCCGGGATCATCGGGTTGTCCGACACCAGCAGGAGGGCCCCGTGCGGGATCTCGTTGATGAAGCCGACGGTGAAGATGGTGGCTGTCTCCATGTCCACGCCCATCGCGCGGATCTGGCGCAGGTACTCCTTGAACTCCTCGTCGTGCTCCCACACCCGGCGGTTGGTCGTGTAAACGGTGCCGGTCCAGTAATCCATCTCATGCTTCTTGATCATAGACGAAACCGCTCTTTGCAGGCGGAAAGAGGGCAGTGCCGGGATCTCAGGGGGCATATAGTCATCGGAGGTACCCTCGCCGCGGATCGCCGCGATCGGGAGGATCAGGTCCCCGATCTGCGTCTTCTTCTTCAGGCCGCCGCACTTACCCAGGAAAAGGGCCGCTTTCGGTTTGATGGCCGAGAGCAGGTCCATCACGGTGGCTGCCATGGCGCTTCCCATCCCGAAATTGACGATGGTGATGTTGTTGGCGGTCGCTGTCTGCATCGGCTTGTCGAGGCCGTTCAGCTCTACCCCGAAACGGTCAGCAAACATGCGCACGTAGTTGATGAAGTTGGTGAGCAGAATATACTCGCCGAACTCATCCAGTGGCACCCCCGTGTAGCGGGGAAGCCAGTCGCTCACTATTTCTTCTTTGGTTTTCATACGCTGTATGTGCTGTATATAAGTTGATATAAAAAATCCGCCGTAGTAGCTGTCACTACTGGGGCGGAGCACCGGGAAATGGCTAAATTGCGGCATGGATGCTTTGAATCTGCCACCATTTGAATACAAAATTACGAAATCCGGCACTAATAACCTGATTTTTGATATAATCCGCCGAAAATACGTAGTGCTCACCCCCGAAGAGTGGGTCCGGCAACATGTGGTGCACTACCTCATCAACACGCTTGCATACCCCAAAAGCCTGCTCAGTGTGGAGCGTGGCGCCAACTATAACAAGCTGCAGAAACGCTCTGATCTTTGTGTATATAATACGGAGGGGAAGCCGCACCTGCTGGTCGAGTGCAAGGCGGCGCATGTGCCGATCACGCAGGAGGTCGTGAAGCAGGTATCCATATATAACCAGACCCTGCAGGCCCCTTTCCTGGTGATCACCAACGGCCTGCAGCATTATTGCTGGCAAGTTGATTTCAGGACAAGGCAGTTTCAGCCGCTACAGGACATCCCAGCCTTCAGCCCAGAGGGATTGAATTCCTGAGTGTAGGTAATAAAATGTCGTTTGGCCAAAATTGAGCCGACCAGGTCTCAGTCATTAAATAAATACAGCTTGTTCTGTGTCATGCCGTTCCGGAAGTACTGCACGTAGGCCTTCAGTTGCTGCGACGCTGCGGGGGAAGCGGGGGCTGGGGCCATGTCTGGGAAAGTATAGGTCTGCACCTGGTCGTCGGGTGTGAGTTTAGTGATCTGCTCCTGCTGCACCAGTAGATACGCGTTGCCGTCGAAAAGCAGCGCCCGGCCTGTGCCGGTGGTGTCCAGCACCGACCGCCCGAACGGCAACAACTGGTTCGTCGGAATGTGGAGGTAGTCGATGACGGTGGTGGGGATATCCGCGTGCTGGGCTACCTGCTCCGGATTTATATCCGCAAAGCTTTGGCCCGGGTGGAAGAGGAGCAACGGCACGCGGTAAGCGCCCAGCTCGTTCTGGTAAGCAGGGGATATGCTTTTCTGCGTATGGTCGGCTGTGAGGATGAACAGCGTGTTGCGGTACCAGGCTTGCCGGGAGGCGGTCTTGAAAAACTCCCGCAGCGCATGGTCTGCGTAGCCCAGCGACTCGTGGATCTCCAGTTCCCCCTTCGGGAAACGGCCGCTATATTGAGGGGGCACGGTGTAAGGTTGGTGTGAGCTTAGGGTGAACACGGTGGACATGAAAGGCTGCCGGAAAGAAGACAGCTCCCGTGCCACATATTGCAGGTACGGCTCGTCGAAAATGCCCCATTGGCCGTCAAAGTCATTGTACCGGAGTTCCGACGGATAATCATCCAATCCATAGTAGGCCTGTATGCCGGACGCCTTCGAGAAATTGTTAAAGCCCATCGAGCCGTTTGCCGCCCCATGGAACATGGCGGTCTGGTAGCCGTGCTCCTGCAGGATGCTGCCCAGGCCACTGTAGCGGTTCGCCTCGTAAGGGGAGGTGATAAACGGCTGGTCCATCAGCGAGGGAATGCCGGCCAGGATGGAAGGCAGCGCCTCGATGGATTTGCGCCCGTTGGCAAAGGCATTCCGGAACAGCACGCCTTGCGTCGCCAGGGAGTCTAAGAATGGCGTGTAGCCTTTGCCGCCGTTCAGCGCCCCCACATATTCTGCTGCAAAGCTCTCGAGGATGATGATCACCACATTCTCTTTTCTCATATCCCCCCCCGGATTTATATATAGATTGGGGTTGAAGGGCAAAGCCGCCAGCAGCTCAGCCTCCGTCTCAAAATAATGCTTCTCCTCCAGGGTAGCCTTGCCGATGCCCTTGATGAAGGTGAAGGGGCTGTTCAGGGTGAGGTGGCCAAGCTGAGCCGTATCCAGCACAAAGGCGTGGTTGGGCCGGAGCGGCTTGAGCTGCAATCCACCCCGGATGCCCAGCACTGCAAATGCCGCCACCAGCAGTAACCGTATGCTGCGCAGCCATATAGGGGGTGAGGGTGCGGCAGGTGCGGCATGCGCCTTTGGGTATAGCTTCATCAACACGAACAGTAGCAGCACAAAGGCAAGGCCGAGGTACCAGTAATAGAATGCCAGCTGCCCGATCTGCTCTGCCACGTCTCCCCCGATCGAGAGCAGCTCGTTGCTGGAGCGCCGCCCGATGAACTTAAAGAACTCCACATCCACCAGAGCCAGCGCAAGAAACGGGGCGTTAGAGAGAAAATACACACCTTTCAGCACCTGCTGGTACCGCGGGTGCAGCGTGTTGCCCACGGGCAGCAGCGAGAGCAGGATGAACACGCTGTTGATGATGAGGAGCGCAGACACGTCGTAGCGAAGGCCGTGTGCAAAGGCAAACAATGTCTCCGCCGCGCCGGCCGGGACAAAGGTGCTATAATTAAAGACATAGAAAACCACGCGCAGTACCATATACAGCGCCAGTAACAGGCCCAGGCGACGCAGCATTAATCTAAAGGTAGTATCGAACATCTTTTCCTGCGCTCTTATATATTCTATATAGGGGAAGCAGCGACTTCACCTTCATCTGATGTATATATGTTATATATATGGCTGGGCAAAAATAAGGGCGCCTTTCTGACAATGTCAAAAAGGCGCCGCTTAATATCGTCATTTTCTGTATTTATAATACCTGCTCCGCCGGTACAAACTCCAGTCCGAACGCTTCCGCCACGCCTTGGTAAACAACCTTGCCCTGCACCACGTTCAGGCCTTTCAGCAGCTCCGCGCTGTCGGCGCAGGCTTTCTTCCAGCCTTTGTTAGCCAACTGAATGGCATAGGGCAGTGTGGCGTTTGTGAGTGCCAGTGTGGAAGTATAAGGCACCGCACCCGGCATGTTGGCCACGCAATAATGCACCACATCGTCAATGACATAGGTTGGGTTCTCGTGCGTGGTCGGCTTGCAGGTCTCGATGCAGCCTCCCTGGTCAACCGCCACGTCTACCACCACAGTGCCGGGGCGCATCTCCTTCAGCATATCGCGCGTGATGAGGTGGGGCGCCTTGGCACCCGGGATCAATACCGCCCCAACGATCAGGTCGTGGGTGGACAGCAGCTCGCGGATGTTGTACTCATTCGACATGAAGGTGTTCACGTTGGCCGGCATGATGTCGTCGAGGTAGCGCAGGCGCTGCAGGTTCGTGTCCATGATAGTGACATCGGCACCCATACCGGCTGCTATTTTCGCAGCGTTGGTGCCTACCACTCCACCGCCCAGGATCATGACTTTGGCAGGTCGGACGCCCGGAACCCCGCCAAGCAGGATGCCACGGCCGCCCATCGGCTTCTCGAGGTATTTAGCGCCCTCCTGGATGGCCATGCGGCCGGCCACTTCCGACATGGGCACCAGCAGCGGCAGCGTCCTGTCGGCTTTCTCCACGGTTTCGTAGGCCAGGCACACCGCCTTGCGCGCAATCATGGCGTGCGTTAAGGGCTCATAAGAGGCAAAATGGAAGTAGGTGAAAAGCAACTGGTTTTCCCGGATCAGGTTGTACTCCGACTCAATCGGCTCCTTTACTTTGATGATCATCTCGGCAATGCCATATACCTCCTCGATGCTTGGGAGGACAGTGGCACCCGCTCTTGCGTATTCCTCATCGGCGAAACCGCTTCCGGCGCCCGCAGAAGACTGCACGTACACGGTGTGGCCATGGCGCACCAGTTCAATCACACCGGCAGGAGTGGCACCTACCCGGTTCTCGTTATTCTTTATTTCCTTTGGAACACCAATTATCATGTGGCTCTGTCTTGCTAGTAATTTTGAAAAGTTGCGCAAAGATACCACTTCTCTATTCAAATAAAATAGTCCGTGCTGCCTGTGTGGTAAAGCCGGCCGGCGTGACTGAGGAATCCAGAGAAATGGTGCAAAAAACTGGGGGAGAACAGGGGGATGAGGAAGGGTATGAATGAAAAAAGGCAGTGATAGAATCACTGCCATTAGTACAAAATAAAACTATGAAAAAAACTATCTCTAAGGTATCGGCTATCTGCCCTCCCTTAACATATTTTGAGGTGCCTGCCGCTCTACTACATTTGCCTTCAGCGTGAGCCGGAGCGTAGGCACTACGATATCATTTGAAAAAACTGTTACTTCCTCGCTTTGTTCCTCCAACACCGCTGCACTATACCTTAGTTCCAAAAGTGCTGTCTGTCCTGATTTTATTGCCGGCTCCGAAACCCGGTACTGCACACAGTTGCAATCTGACTTCACACCCTGGATCACCAGCGGCTGCCGCCCCGTGTTTTTAATTCGGAATTTGGCAATTACTTTTTGTCCTTTTTCAAGATTTCCAAAGTCGTAGTTCGTTCTGCCAACTGCCAAACGCGGGGACATTGCCTTTTGTTCCGGGGTGTAATGTGATTTTAAATCTTTCGGCCCGACTTCTCCTTTTATATACAATACCTGCACGGGCTCTGCCGCGCTGGAGGTTATCGTGATGGCCTTGTTGAAAATGCCCGGGCGCCCCGTGCTATTGTACATAGCAGAAATCACGCCAGTTTTCCCGGGCAGGATAGGGGCCGTTGTCCAGGTGGGGGTGGTGCAGCCGCAGGAGGGCCGCACCTCTGATATAATTACCGGCTGGTCGCCCACATTTTTAACGCGAAACTCGTAAGTAGCTTGAGTACCCTCAGCGATAATACCGAAATCATGCGTTTCTTTCTCGAAGCTCAGCATTCCCTGTGCGTTGGCCGCAAAGGCGGTAAACACCAGGCTGAGCAGCAGTAAGAAGTGAAGCTTTCTATTCATAATATACCGGAGAAGCAAAAAGTTAGGCAATTAAAGTTCTGTTGGGTTCAGTGCAAAACAAATATACAAATTTCTTTCACAAAATGGTAAACCGTGCCCTGCGCTAAACTGGCGCCGAACCGGCCCTGATTTGAAAATAGGGTATTTTTCTGTACTTTTGAGGGGTACACCACATTTTAGCCAAACTGAGAAAACATGCAGACTGCTGAAGCATCTATTACTCAAAAACTAACAGCTGAAGAGATACTCAACGACTACCGGATCGGGTGGGAGAGCCGGCAGGCCAGCCTCACCGGACGCAAAGAGGTGTTTATGGGGAAGGCCAAGTTCGGCATCTTTGGCGACGGGAAAGAAGTGGCGCAGCTGGCGATGGCAAAGTTTTTCCTCCCGGGAGACTTCCGTGCCGGCTACTACCGCGACCAGACCCTGATGTTTGCGATTGGGGAGCTGACACTGCAGCAGTATTTCGCCCAACTATATGCCCACACCGATGCAGTGGCTGATCCCTCTACAGCCGGTCGCTGTATGAATGGCCACTTCGGCACCCGCTCCCTGGACCAGGAGGGCAACTGGAAGAACCTGATGGAGATAAAGAACTCCAGCGCCGATGTGTCGCCGACGGCTGCCCAGATGCCGCGCCTCCTCGGGCTGGCGTATGCCTCTAAACTGTACCGCCAGAACCCGGGGCTCCAGGGCCTGAATCAGTTTTCAAGGAACGGAAACGAGGTAGCCTTTGGCACCATCGGCAATGCATCCACCTCCGAGGGGATGTTCTTCGAGGCTATCAATGCCGCCGGGGTGCTGCAGGTGCCGATGCTGGTCTCTGTCTGGGACGACGGCTACGGCATCTCGGTGCCTGCTGAGTTCCAGACCACCAAGGGCAGCATCTCCGAGATCCTGGCGGGTTTCCAGCGAAACAGCGAAGAAGAGCAGGGATATGAAATTTTTAAAGTGAAGGGCTGGGACTATATGGCCCTCTGCGAAACCTACGAGGCCGCCGTGCGCGTCTGCCGTGAGCAGCACGTGCCGGTGCTGGTGCATGTGGAGGAGATGACGCAGCCGCAGGGCCACTCCACTTCCGGTTCGCATGAGCGGTACAAGCCTGAGGCGCGCCTGGCCTGGGAGGCAGAGTACGACTGCCTGAAGAAAATGAGGGAGTGGATTATCGATAACGGCATTTCCACCTCCGAGCAGGTAGATAAAATAGAGGCAGAGGCCAAAGAGGCGGTACGCACGGCCCGTGGCCTTGCCTGGAACGCGCTGCTGGGCTCCATTAAAAAAGACCAGAACGAGGCGCTCCGGCTGCTGGACAACCTGGCCGCAGGCAGCAACGAGCACGCCACGCAGCTTGCCACCATCGCCAAGGAACTTCGCAAAATAGAGCCGCCCATTCGCAGCGATGCCGTGCGGGCGGTGCGCAAAGCCCTGCGCTATGTGCGCAACGAGCGCAGCCAGGCCAAGCGCGAGTTGGTGGGCTGGCTGGAGCAAACCATTGGCGAGAATGCGGACCGCTACAACTCCTACCTCTTCAGCCAGTCTGCGGAGTCGGTGCTTTTAGTGGAGGAGGTGAAGCCCGAGTTTGACGAGAACTCGCAGACCGTGGACGGCCGGGAGGTGCTCCAGGCCTGTTTTGACGCCATGCTCGCCCGCGACCCGCGTGTGTTCGCCTTTGGCGAAGACGTGGGGTATATAGGCGACGTGAACCAGGCCTTTGCGGGCCTGCAGGAAAAGTACGGCGATCTGCGCGTCACCGATACGGGCATTCGGGAATGCACCATTGTGGGGCAGGGGATAGGCGCCGCGATGCGTGGCCTGCGCCCTATCGCTGAGATACAGTACCTCGACTACCTGCTGTATGCCATCCAGATCATGTCTGATGACCTGGCCACGCTGCAGTACCGTACCAAAGGCGGGCAGAAGGCGCCGCTGATCGTGCGCACGCGGGGCCACCGCCTGGAGGGCATCTGGCACTCCGGCTCACCCATCGGCATGATCCTGAACAGTATCCGGGGCATGCATGTGCTGGTGCCACGGAATATGACACAGGCGGCCGGTTTCTACAATGCGCTGCTGAAGACCGATGAGCCAGCTTTGGTGATCGAGTGCCTGAATGGCTACCGCCTGAAGGAGCGCGTGCCCAACAACATCGGGGAGTTCACGGTACCATTGGGCCAGCCGGAAATATTGAAGGCAGGTTCGGACATCACGATTGTTACGTACGGCTCGATGTGCCGCATCGTGATGGAGGCGGCCAAGCAACTCGAAGCCTTCGGTATTTCAGCGGAAGTGATTGACGTACAGACGCTGCTGCCTTTCGATGTGGACCACATGATCTCAGACTCGATCCAGAAGACAAACCGCGTGCTTTTTGCGGATGAGGACGTGCCCGGCGGCGCCACCGCCTATATGCTGCAGCAGGTGGTGGATGAGCAGGGTGCTTACCGCTGGCTTGACTCTAAACCGACCTGCCTTTCGGCGCATGCACACCGCCCTGCCTACGGCTCCGACGGCGACTACTTTTCGAAGCCGAGCGCGGAGGATGTGTTTGAAATGGTATATGAGGTGATGCATGAGGTAGACCCGGAGGCTTACCCGCCCATTTACTAGCAAAACCCATGAACCTATACAGCGAGCGCCCTGCAGTTTAAACTGCAGGGCGCTCGCTGTATAGGTCGTTAAAGAGTTCTACTGCCCCTGAAACAACACCACGTCATCAGAATACACCGTGTTGCTTTTATTGAGCGCCCGGTCATATATAAATATCTCGAAGCGCACCGTGTCGCGCGGGTCGAAGATGTCGTTGGAGAAGTTGGTCAATGTATATTTTATTTCGCCTTCCAGCACCTCATGCCGGTCATCCCGGGCCAGGCGCGGGAAGCGGCCGTTCAGGTTCAGGAACTCCGAAGCAAAAGGGAAAGGGACATAGGTATCGCCCCGCTTGACCTGCAGGTTCACAAAAAAGTTGTTGAAGTAAGGAGAACTCTGGTCGAAAGAGCCTTGAAAGTCTGGGTCACCCTCGCCCTCCGGGCTTCTGCGGAGGCCTAGGTTCCCATCACCGTCCTGGAAGTTCACCACCACCACCAGTGAATCGAACGTAATTCTGTTTTTGGTGTACGTATACTGATCTACCCGCTCAAATGTAATAGAGGGTTCATCCGGGTAACTAGGCTCCTCGCGGCAACCGCTCACCAGCAGTGCCAGCAATAGCAGCGCAGCACTGTACTTTAGCAGGTGTTTCATGTAGGATATCAGAAAATGAAGCTAAATTTACTAAAATTAACGCAGGAAATATAGGATTTGTTGTATCCAATGGATTTTAAAGAAAACCACAAAAAGCTGCTGCTGCAGAATGCCCCTTTTGATTTCCAAGCCGCAGCGCTGGAACTGTTCCAATACCAGGCCCAGCACAACGCGGTGTACCAGTCCTATATAAAGCACCTGGGCGTAGAGGCAGCGCAGGTGCAGGCGCTGGCGCAGATTCCGTTCCTGCCAATCGAATTTTTCAAGGAGCAGGAAGTGAAGGCAGGGGACTTTGAGCCGGAAGTCGTTTTTTACAGCAGCGGCACCACCGGGCAGGTCAGGAGCCGTCATTTCGTGGCCGACCTGTCGTTTTACCACGCTGTAGCAGAGCGCACCTTTGAGCAGTTTTACGGGCCGCTGCAGGAGTACGTGGTGCTGGCGCTGCTGCCGTCTTACCTGGAGCAGGGCGGCTCTTCGCTCGTGGCCATGGTGGCGCACTTCATCAAGCAGACGGGGCAGCAGGAGGAAGGATTCTATCACCGCGACCATGCCGGGATGCTGCAGGCAATGCGGCAGGCGCGGCAGCGGGGCAAAAAGGTGCTGCTGATCGGGGTTTCCTACGCCCTGCTGGACCTGGCCAAAGAACTGAACGGGCAGGAGGATTTCAGCGGCGTGACGGTGATGGAAACAGGCGGCATGAAGGGCCGCCGGCGCGAGATGATCCGGGAGGAGCTGCACGCGCACCTGAAGAAGGGGTTCGGCGTGGGCGCCATTCACTCGGAGTACGGCATGACGGAGCTATTGTCGCAGGGTTACTCCCAGGGAGAGGGTGTTTTCAGACCAGGTTACAGCCTGCGCGTCCTGCTGCGCGACCTCAATGACCCTTTCGATATCGGCCCGGGCCATCGCTCCGGCGGCATCAACGTCATCGATCTGGCCAATATAGATTCCTGCGCCTTTATCGAAACGAAGGATATTGGACGGATGCAAGACGACGGCACGTTCGAGGTGCTGGGGCGCTTTGACAATTCGGACATCAGGGGGTGTAATTTGCTCCTTATCTAAGCATCTTTCCTGCCTTTGGCGCGTTTAAGTGGGGCATGGGTTACGTAGTTTTTATTGCACTGGTAGCAGGCATGTGCCTGCTTTTTTATAGTTGGGCTACCCGCAAAACGCGCCGGCGCAAAAAGGTGCTGGCGCAGGAGTTCCCGGCGGAGTGGCGCAAGATTCTGGTGGACCGGGTGGGCTTCTACCATACCCTGAAATCGGAGGAGGACAAGCAGCGCTTCGAGAAGATGCTGCAGCTGTTCCTGTCGGAGAAGCGCATCACCGGCATCGACGTGGTGGTGGACGACGTGACAAAGCTGTTGGTGGCATCCAGCGCAATCATCCCGATCTTCGGGTTCCGCGACTGGGAGTACCAGAACCTGGGGGAGGTGCTGGTGTTTCCGGGGAGCATCAAGCGCTACAAAGACGAAAAAAGCGAGGCGGTGTCGGAGGTGCTGGGGCGCGTGAACCCTTTCCAGAACGACCATTACGTGACGCTCTCCAAGCCGGCCCTGGAGCGGGGCTTCAACGACATGGCTGACCGCAAGAACGTGGGCATCCACGAGTTTGCCCATATGCTGGACCAGGCAGACGGCGAGATAGACGGCACGCCGGCAGCCTACCTGCCGGAAGAGCTCGTGCAGCCCTGGCAGGAGCTGATGTACCGCAAAATCCAGAAAATCAAGCAGGGCGACTCTGATATCGACAGCTACGGCGCGACAAGCGAAGCGGAGTTTTTTGCCGTGGTGACGGAGTATTTCTTCGAGAAGCCGGACCAACTGGCCGAGAAGCACCCGAAGCTATATGAGCTGCTGACCAAAATCTTTCACCAGAAGAACATCAAACGCCGCTTCCGCCTCAACTTCCGGCAGTTGCTGAACCCCTACGGCAAACGCGTTGGCCGCAACGAGCCCTGCCCCTGCGGCAGCGGCGAGAAGTACAAGAACTGCTGTCTGTTGAAGAAGGCGGCAGCCTGAGGCGGTTGTTGCTTGTTGGTTGTTGATTGTTGTGCATTGTGCGCAGGAATTATTTAAATGTGATGTTTTCTGCTGATGTTATACCATTATCAACTGAATACTGCGCACGCAGCTGTTCTATAGAACCCACCCCTGCCCCTCCGAGGAGGGGAATCTGCAGACAGACAAATTGCAATGCGCATGAACCAACTGATAAGGGTATTATATATAACTGTATGCTGCACCCATATATAAAGCAGTCAGCGCACAGTCAGCGTATGCCTTACAATCAACAATCAACAATCAACAATCAACAATCAACAGCTCCAGCGCCTGCTTCAGTCGTTGCAGGGCCTCCTGTAGCTTTGGCGTTTCGATAGCGAAGGATAGGCGGGCGTGGCCGGGCGCTCCGAATTTATCGCCGGGAGCGAGTTCCAGATGGTAACGCTCAAGCAGGTAGCGGCAGAGGTCAACGGAGGTGGTGAGGGTGTCGCCGGATGGGGTGCGACGATTCAGGTAAAAACTGAAGACGGGGAAGAAGTAGTAGGCCCCATCGGGTAAATAGTACTTTACTTCCGGTATTGCGTCGAGGCCCTGCTGCATCACGCGCCGGTTCTGCGCCAGCACTTCCAGCATAGGAGGCAGCACCTCCGGCTCCTGCTCCAGCGCCGCCAGGGCGGCCTTCTGCAGGAAAACGCTCACCCCCGCCAGCGTGCTCCCCTGGAAATCGACGCACTTGCTGATGATTTCCTCCGGCCCCAGCATATAGCCGAGCCGCCACCCCGACATGGCGAAGGATTTGGAGAACCCGTTTATGAGGATGCTTCTTTCTTCTTTTGCCCCTTTGCAGGAAAGGAGAGAAGTAAAAGGCCCATCGTAAGCAACACGGTCATATATTTCATCAGACAGGATATATAAGTTCGGGAAATCGTTTGTCACCTCCAGCAGCGCCTCCAGTTCGGATTGGGTGTAAATGCGGCCGGTGGGGTTGCCGGGGTTCGTTAGTAAGAGTATACGGCTGCGGTCGTTCAGGGTCTTGCGGAGCGCCTCCGGTTTCAAGGCATAGCCTTCTGATAGCTTTGTCTCGAGGGGCACCACCATGCCCTTGCTGTACTTCATCAGCTCCTGAAATCCAAACCAGGCTGGTGTCGGCACCACCACCTCGTCGCCCTGGCACAGCAGGGTGGTGAACAGGTTGAACAGCGCCTGCTTGCTTCCCGGCGTCACAAGCACCTGCTCCGGCTTTACGTGCAGCCCGCCATTGTTATAGAAGTCGCAGATCGCCTGTCGTAGGGCAGGCGTGCCTTCCGTGGGGCCGTACGTGGTGTTGCCCTCTTTTAGGCCCGCTATGGCAGCGGCAGTGGCTGGCGCAGGGCTCCGGAAATAGCTGGCGCCGGAGGCAAGGGAGATCGGGTTCATGGGCATCTGGTTGTTTTTTCCTGATCAAAAATACCCTGAGAGCCGGTGAAAAGCAAAAGCACCTTCCACGGCCGGGGCGATCGCGGTGAGAGGGGCTTTTATATGGAGTTGTATATATAGATATATTCTTCCCAGCTTTCAGGTGACGGTAAAGAGCACATCCGCATAGCCGCAGGCATCGTCCTGGAAAACGGTTTCGATGCCGAAGCCACAGGCCTTGCCGAGCTCCTCCACCTGCCGCATGGAATACTTGTGCGAGTTTTCGGTATGGATGGCTTCCCAGGCATCGAAATGGAAGGTTTGGCCGGTGTCCCGGATATAGACGTCCTGCGCCTGCGTGCTGACAAGGAAGCTGCGCATCACCCCTTCGTGTGGGTTATAGATGGGGTAGTGGCGGAACTGCGAAAGGTCAAAGTCCCCGCCAAGCTCCCTGTTGATGCGGCGCAGCAGGTTAAGGTTGAATTCGGCTGTCACGCCAGCGGCATCGTTGTAAGCGCTCAGGATCGTGTCGGGGTCCTTGCGGAGGTCCACGCCCACCAGCAGCTTGTCGCCGGGGTCCAGGTAACTGCAGATGGTCTTCAGGAAGTTTCTGCTCTCGTCCGGCTTAAAGTTGCCGATGTTCGACCCGAGGAACAGCACCACCTTCCGCTCCGACTTATGCGCATGCAGCCACTCCAGCGCCTGGAAATACTCGCCCACCACGGCCTGCACGTGCACGGCGGGCATCTCCCGGTGCAGGCTGTCGCTGAGCTGGCGCATGGCATCCCCGGATATATCCACCGGCACGTAGTCAAAGGCGCTTTGCTGCCCGTCCAGCTCCCGCAGCAGGATCTTGGTCTTCAGGGCATCGCCGGCACCCAGGTCGATCAGGTGGAAGAAGCTGCTGTTGGCAAAGTGCCGGGCTATTTCCTGCCGGTTCTCGGTCAGCACCTTGAACTCGCAGCGCGTCAGGTAGTATTCCGGCAGCGCCATGATGTCCTGGAAGAGCTTGCTGCCCGCGGCATCGTAAAAGTAGCGGGAGGGCAGCGACTTCGGGCTCTGGCCCAGGCCCGCGGCCACGTCCCTTGCAAACGTTTCTGTGCTGTTGGTGCCGTCCTCTTTGCGGCTTAAGTCTATCATTTGTACTTTGGTAGGAGTCAGTTCCATCTATTCGTTATTGTGCCAGCCGGATGCCGTTGTACTGCCAGCGCTTGTCGGGGTGAAAGAAGTTGCGGTAGGTGGTGCGTATATGGCTTTCGGGGGTGGCGCAGGAGCCGCCGCGCAGCACCATCTGGTTCAGCATGAACTTGCCGTTGTACTCGCCGATGGCACCGGGCGCTTTCGTGAAGCCGGGGTAGGGGTGGTAGGCGCTGTAGGTCCACTCCCACACGTCGCCGTATAGCTGCTGCATGCCCTGGTTGGCCGGGTCGGCCGCCGTAGGTTCCAGCCGCCCGCTCTCCATGAAGTTTCCGGGGGAAGGGGGATATAGCTGCGAGGCCGCCTCCCACTCAAACTCCGTCAGCAGGCGCTTGCCCGCCCAGCTGGCGTAGGCGTTAGCCTCGTAAAAGCTCAGGTGGCTCACTGGCTCCCGCGGGTTCACTTTCTCCATGCCGTGCATCGTGAAGCGGTGCCACTCCTTGTCCTGCTTCACCCAGTACAGCGGCGCCTCCAGGTGCTGGTTGTTCACCAGGGCGAAGCCTTCGTCCAGCCAGTGCCTGAAATCCTGGTAGCCGCCATCCTGCATAAACTCCATGTACTCCCCGTTGGTCACGAGCCGGTTCATGATCCGGAAATCCTGCAAGAGCACCTCGTGCACCCCCAGCTCGTTATCGAAACTGAAGCCCTCGCCCCGGAAACCGATGGTGTAGGTGCCGCCGGGCACCTCTAAAAAAATAGCCTTGGAGGGGGTGGTGGTGATAGCGGGCTGCGGCTGTGGTTTATATACAGGCAGCAGCGGGTTGGTGCTGAGGATGTATTTGATGTCGGTGATGAGGAGCTCCTGGTGTTGCTGCTCGTGCTGCAGGCCCAGCTGCAGAAGAGGCAGCAGCTCCTCCAGCTTATCCTCCTCGAGTTGCTGAAAAAGCTTGTTCATATGCTCGTCTACGTGCCGGCGGTAGGCATATATATCACGGAGCGGCGGGCGGGTGAGGGTGCTGCGCTGGTCGCGCTGCACGCGGCTGCCCACGCTGTTGTAGTAGGAGTTGAACAGGTAACTGTACTGCTTGTGAAAAAGCTGGTAGCCCGGCAGGTGTGGCTGCAGCAGGAACGTTTCGAAGAACCAGCTGGTGTGGGCCATGTGCCATTTCGGCGGGCTCACGTCTATGATCGGCTGCACCACGGTGTCCTCCGGCTCCAGCGGCTGACAGATGAGTTCGGTGCGGGCGCGGATCTGCTCGTATTGCTGCAGCGTTTGCTGCGCGGCGGGGGCTTTGAGGAGGGTGCTCATAGGTGCAAGGTTGGTTAATTTTGGTTAGGGCCTCCGGTCAGAACAAAGGCAGCGGCTTTGTGTTAGAATGTTTTCGGGTTAGATGGCAAAGGATGGTGAATATCCCGGCTGTAGTTGCAATTACTGGGTTATATATAAATTAGGTATAGAAACACACAGAGGGCAAAGAAGTTTTATCCCCGTATTTCCACACTTCGATCTTCCTCTACGTCAGAATTGGCGGTTATGGTTTATCTTACCGCGAAATCAACAGCAGAATCATATGCGCCTGAAGCTACGTTACACGCCCCACACCCTGCAGTTTAAGTTCGATGCCCGCACCTCGCGCGGTGCCATCTCGGAGCACCGGGTGCACTTTATCAACCTTTGGGAGGAGCGTTCAACGGAAATTGTGGGCGTGGGAGAATGCGCCCCCCTGGCAGGTCTGAGCATCGATGCCCGCCCGGACCTGGAGCAGAAGCTGCAGGCGGTAGCGCAGCTGGTAAACGAGCAGCAGGTGCCATTACAGCCGGGAAAGCCGCTGCCGCAGGAGCTGGAACTGCAGGAGTGGCCGGCCTTGCGCTTTGCCCTGGAAACCGCTCTCCTCGATTTACAGCACGGTGGCCGGCGCCTTATATATGACAATGCCTTCAGCCGGGGCGAAACCGGTATTCCCATCAACGGCCTCATCTGGATGGGCGACCGCCAGTTTATGCAGGAGCAGATAGAGAAGAAGCTGAAAGAGGGCTATAGCTGCCTCAAACTGAAGATTGGCGGGCTGGATTTTGTGCAGGAGCTGGAGATCCTGCAAAGCATTCGCGAAGTGGCCGGTGCCCATGAACTGACGGTGCGCGTGGATGCCAACGGGGCTTTTTCGCCGCAGGAAGCCTACAAAAAGCTGGAGCGGCTGGCCCGCTACGACCTCCATTCCATCGAGCAGCCCATCAAACAGGGGCAGCACGAGGCGATGGCGCAGCTCTGCGCCTATACGCCCGTGCCTATCGCCCTCGACGAGGAGCTGATCGGCGTGCAGGAGCCGGAGGCGAAAGTGCAGCTGCTGGAGTATATAAAGTCGCAGTACATCATCCTGAAACCCACGCTGGTTGGCGGCCTTGCAGCCAGCGCCGAGTGGATTGAGATGGCGGAGGCGCGCCGCATCGGCTGGTGGATGACCTCGGCCCTGGAGTCCAACATCGGCCTGAACGCCGTCAGCCAGTTCACCGCCAACTACGACATCACGATGCCGCAGGGCCTGGGTACCGGGCAGCTCTACCACAACAACATCCCGTCGCCGCTGCAGATCGAGCGGGGGCAGCTGTGGTACCGGGTGTAAGCAGGTTATATATACCTTATATATGGCTTGTAGTGAACTGGATATAGCGGCATGCTGAGTTAACGGTTAACCCTGGCATACGGCGAAGCGTTAGCATATATAGTTTTCACTTTAACCAACACCTATATGCCAACCGAACAATACCACGAGCCAGCACACGAACTCTCCGACAGCACCCGCACCTTTGTGCGCATGATTACCTCCGTGATTGAGGAAGCCGAAGCCATCAGTTGGTACGAGCAGCGCATTTCGGTGGAGAAAGACGAGGAGGCGAAAGCCATCATGAAAAACGCCCAGAACGAGGAGTTCAAGCACTTCGGCATGGACCTCGAATTCCTGCTGCGCAAGAAGCCCGCCTGGCGCGAGATGATGAAAACCATCCTCTTCACCGAAGGCGACATTGTGGCGAAAGGGGAGGAGGCAGAGGATTAATCTGTATCGGATTAAACTCTAATGCCGTTCCAACGAATGCTAACCTTATTTTTACAGATGCATACGTACTGACTGTCAGATGCTGCACCGGTTGGTGTGGAAGAAGTAAAGCTACCCGGTTAAAAGAGGCTTTTTTATAGAACTGAGATTTAGTAAGGCGCCAATTCTCCATTTTTGTTATAATCAGCACGTCCCCCAATCAAATACAAGTATACCATGGGGACACCGATAGCATCTTTTATTTTACCTATAACAGTTTTATCAAGTGACCTAACTCCATTAAGTACTTCTTCCTCGCTCATTTCAGTTTTATCAGCTATTGTTGATAAAGTGTAGCCATGATTTAACAGGACTGTTTCTAATCTTCGTATGGGTGTAGTTTTTAAGAGTGTCATTTTACTGAATAGTTAAGGGTTTGAATTTGTACTGTACAAAGATACATCATTTGCCACTCACCTAATTCAAATACTTATTGTAACCCCTAAATTCACCTACATCAACCCGAACTTCAGGCCGAAGAAGAACGTGCGGGGCCGTGCCGGACCGTATACATAGTTGCTGTCTCGGTACTGGGAGGTGTCGAAATCGCGCTGGTACGCGTTGAATATGTTCTGCACGCCGGTACTCAGCTGCAGGTCTTTCCCAATGCTTTTGATGATGAAGCGGTAAGCCAGCTTCACGTTGTTCTCCACAAAGGTGGGGGAGGTATATAACACATCCTCTGCCACACCGGGCGCGCCGCCGAAGTGCGGCACCTGCATCGGGCCCGTCAGCACCCCGGAGAAAGAGGCGGTAAAGCGGCTTTGCGGCAACAGCGTGAGCACATAATAGCCGTAGGTGCCGGGCGTGCGCAGATACTCCCGCGTGCCCGCTATCTCCGATGACCAGGCCACCGGCTCGTCGTAGCGCGACTGCTGCAGCGTAATGCCTGTCTCCACCTGGAACCGCTGGTCGTAGTTGAGGCGGCCTTCCAGCGTTGCACCCATCACCGTAGAATTGCCCCCGTTCTTGCGCAGCAGCAGCTGGTTGCCGTTTTCGTCAGTACCTATTTCCTCCAGCACAAAGGCGTCGTAGAGGCGGGTATGGAAGGCGTCCAGCGTAAAGCCATAGATCATCTGCTCGCTCGCCTTGTTAAAGTCCACGGAGGCGTTAAAGCTGCTGGAGGTTTCCTCCCGCAGGTTCGGGTCTACCCGGATGAGGGAAACGCCGCCTCCCGCAAACGCGATGTGCAGGTCTGCCTCGAAGGCCTGCGGCGCCCTGAAGCCACGGGCGTAGGAGCCACGGAACTGCGTGGTGGTACCCAGTTTATAGACGGCGCTCAGCCGGGGAGTCAGCGTGAGCCCTTCCACATTGTTGTGCCTGTTGGCCCGCACCCCCGACAGCACGGTAATGGCCGGGCTCACGTCCCAGTCGCTTTGCAGGAACAGGCCCGTCAGGTTTGTTTTCTGGTCGATGAGGTAGTTGTACGCCTTGATCTCATCAAAGGTGTAATCATACTGGTGCTCCGCGCCCGCGGTGAAGGTGTTGCTGCCGCCGAAAAAGTCGGGCAGGCTGTAATTGAACTGGAAGCCGCCCTGCGCCGTCTGGTTCTTCGTGTTGCCCCAGCCGTCTGACTGGTCGATGCCAGTATAGTGGGTGCGGCTGGTGTGCTGCGCCGAGCCGTAGACACTGAAGGAGGCGTTGCCGCCGCGTAAGTGGTGGTCCCAGTTGAGGCCGGCCACCAGGTTATTCTGCAGCCGGTATTCTGCCTGGTCGGACCGGTCGGCGGGGCCCTCCAGCTTGTTGCCGCCGTGGCGCTCCTCGTTTATGCTCCAGCCGTTCACGTCAATCCGGTCGCGGGCGGTGGGTTTGAAGAAGGAGTTGAAGCCGAAGGAGTTGTTTTTCAGCTCCGCCAGCTCCGAAAAGCCGTCGCCGTTGGCGTCATACGCCTCCTTGTTGCGGTGCGATGCAAAAAACGACAGCCCCGCGTTCCGCGCCTCGTTCACGGTGTTTACATTTGCATTCAGGAAGTGGTCCCAGGCCTGCCCGTCTATCACAGAGGAGGTGGAGGAGAGGGTGTAGGTGCTTTCCTCGAGCTCCTTGGTGATGATGTTCACGGTGCCGGCAATCGCGCTGGAGCCATAGAGCACCGACCCGCCGCCGCGCACCACCTCCACCCGGTCCACCATGTTGGCCGGTATCTGCTCCAGACCATATAAACTCATGAGCGACGTGAAGACAGGCCGGCTGTTGATGAGGATCTGGGAGTAGGAGCCGCCGAGCCCGTTCATGCGCAGCTGCGTGTAGTTGCAGGTCTGGCAGTCGGTTTCCATGCGCAGGCCCGGCTGAAAGCACAGCCCCTCCGACAGCGTGTTGGACTGGGTGAGGCTGAAGATCCGGCTGTCGAGCACGTTCACGGCCACCGGGCTCTCCAGCCGGCGCCGGCTGGTGCGCGTGCCGGTTACCACCACTTCATTCAGCGTGGCGTTCACTTCGGCCATCTTTAGATTCAGCGTTATTTCCGAGCCAGGGAGCACCTCCACCGGGCGTTGCACCGGCTTGAACCCGATCGCTGACACCAGCACCTCATACTTTCCTCTGGGTATCTTCTCCAACTTATAGCGGCCATCCGCATCAGTAGGCGTGCCCCACGGCGTGCCCTTCAGGATAACCGTGGCATAAGGCACCGCGCCGGCATCGGCTGTGATCCGGCCACTAACCGCGCCATCCTGGGCAGTAGCTATGGAACTTAGGCTGCATAGCAACAGCAAGAGTAAAATTCTGTACAGCATCCCTATATATTTTAAGAAGTTGAATATTATAATTAGGAACGCCAAATTAGTAATTTAGATTAGTCTAAAATAATATTTAAGCATGTTTTTGTGTATCTGTGGTTCGCTTGACCACCTAACTGGATAGTAGTGCAGGAGAGGGGGATATATAAATGCCGGTTGTTTTCTTGTCTGTACTACAAAAGCAGGCTCCTCACCGCACCGGGAAGCGGGGAGGAGGCCTGTAAGTCAGAAACAGCGGGATGGGTTATATATACTTCCCGCGCAGCTCCTGGGCTACTTTCAGCATGCCGGTGCTGGCTTTCTCTTCGTAGCGGTGCAGGTTAGGGCGCCGGCGCATCTCGGGCAGGTTGGGGTCTACCACGAAAATCGGCACCTCGTCCGGCACAAGATCCACCAGTCCGGCAGCAGGATATACGACCAATGAGGTGCCCACCACTAAGAAGATATCCGCCTGTATGGTCTCTTCTATGGCCTGGTCCATCAATAGCACCGGCTCTCCGAACCACACGATGTTGGGCCGGAGCTGCGACCCGCGCTCGCATTTATCGCCTTTCTTCAGTTCCCAGTCTTCCATCGGGTATATAAGCGAAGGATCTAAGGTGCTGCGGCTCTCGAACAACTTGCCGTGCAGGTGCAGGACATTGCTGCTGCCCGCCCGCTCGTGCAGGTTGTCCACGTTTTGGGTGATGAGGCGCACCTCAAAATCCCGCTCCAGGTCAGCAAGCGCTATATGGCCGGCGTTGGGCTGCGCGCTGTGGGCGTTTTTCCGGCGCTGGTTATAGAAATCCAGGACCAGCTCAGGGTTCCTGCGCCAGCCCTGCGGCGAGGCCACGTCCATCACATCATGCCCTTCCCAAAGGCCGTTTGCGTCGCGGAACGTGGCTATCCCGCTCTCTGCGCTGATACCGGCGCCAGTCAGCACCACCAGTTTTTTTTTCGTCTTCACTCGCTCTGAATATATATGCTCCCCCTTCTATACCCCATCCATTCTGCTTGTGTTGCCTCTTGCCGCTGCTGTTTTCTTCGGGTGCGCAAGGAGGGTATATATGATTGGCCAATAAAACCTTACGATATACATATAGCGATCAAGCAAAATAAATTACTAAATATTTTAGCATAATATATAGCTAATGCTAATTTTATTCGTAAAATAGCGGTATGGAAGCAGAAGTTATAATCATTGACAGACCGGACGTGATGCAGCTACATGATATGACGGCGCATCGCTTATCCTTATTTTCGTCGGCCGTGCAGGCGGGTTTCCCGAGCCCCGCTGCGGATTATGATGCCGAGCCGATCGACCTGAACGCCTATATCACCCAAAACCCCACGGCCACTTTCCTGGCGCGCGTAGAGGGCGACTCGATGATCGGGGCCCATATTGAGCCTGGGGACCTGGTGGTGATCGACCGCTCGCTGAAACCGACGAGCGGCCGCATCGTGCTGGCCTTTGTGGCCGGGGACTTCACGATCAAGCGCCTGATGCTGAAACCGGATGGCGCTTACCTGGAGCCGGAGAACCCGAAGTACGAGAGCATCAAAATCAATCACCCCGATATGGGCCGCATCTGGGGCGTTGTGGTAGGCATTGTAAAAAAAGTGTAGGCCATGATAACGACAACACGCTTTGCCCTGGTAGACTGCAACAGCTTTTACGTGTCCTGTGAGCGGGTTTTCAGGCCGGAGCTGGAGGGGGTGCCGGTGGTGGTGCTCAGCAACAACGACGGCTGCGTGATTGCGCGGTCCAATGAGGCCAAGGCGCTGGGTATCAAGATGGGTACGCCCTACTTTCAGCTTAAGGACCTGGTGAAGCGGGAGGGGGTGGAGGTGTTCAGCTCGAACTATGAGCTGTACGGTGATATGTCGCGGCGCGTGGTGAGCACGCTGTCGCAGTTCACCCCGAACCTGGAAGTTTATTCCATCGACGAGTGCTTCCTGGACCTGAGCCACCTGAGGCCGGAGGAAGTGGAGGAATATGGGGTAAAGATAAAAAAGACAGTGCAGGACTGGACGGGCATCCCGGTGTCGGTGGGGGTGGCGGGCACCAAGACACTGGCGAAAGTAGCCAACAAACTTGCCAAGAAGCGTGTGGGGGCCAACGGCGTGCTGGCGCTGAACGAACAGGCAGAGATAGAGGAGGCCCTGCGGGAAACGCAGGTCGGGGACGTGTGGGGGATCGGGCGGCAGCACGCGAAAAGGCTACAGCAACTAAATGTGACCTCCGCCTGGGACCTGTGCCGGATGCCGGAAGGCTGGGTGAAGAAAAACATGGCAGTGACCGGGCTGCGCACGTTGCTGGAGCTCCGCGGCCAGCCCTGCCAGGACCTGGAGCCGGAAGCGCCGGACAAGCAGAACATCTGCACCTCCCGCTCCTTCGGCAGAGCGCTGACTGAACTGAAGGACATAGAGGAGGCCCTCTCCACCCACACCGTGCGCTGCGCCACCAAGCTGCGCAAGCAAAACAGCTGCGCCACCGGCGTCAACGTGTTCCTGATGACGAACCGCTTTGCCGTAACGGAGGATATCTACTGCAACAGCCGCACCATCCAGCTGCCCACGCCCACCAACAGCGAACTGGAACTGCTGCCGCGCGCCCTGCACCTGCTCAAAGGCATGTTCCGGCCCGGCAAGCGCTACGTGAAAGTGGGCATCATCCTCACTGGTCTGGTGCCGGCCTCTGAGGTGCAACTGGATTTGTTCAGTAGCCAAAACGGAGAGAAGCACGCGAAGCTGATGGATACCCTGGACACGCTCCGGCAACGGTTCGGGCACCAGGCCCTGAAGTACGCGGTGCAGGGCAACCATTACGAGAAAGCAGTGAAAGAAGAGAAAAGGGCGCCGTGGATGCTGCAGAAGCAGTTTTTGTCCAGCCTTTACACTACGTCTGTGGCCGGGGTGCTGAATATTAAAACATAAAAAGGCCACTCCATATAAGAGCGGCCTTTTTACCTGGGTTTATATATAGATATAGAACTTACTTCTTTTTTGCCGCCGCTTTAGCGGCCGTGGCTTTGGCCGGGGCTTTCTTCTTTGCCGGAGCGGCTTTCGCTTTGGCAGCCGGTTTCTTGGCCGGCGCATCCGCGTCTGCTTTCTTCTTGAAGCCGCCTCGGCCTTTTTTCTCCGGCGTGGCCTCCGCCAGATCCAGGCATTCCTGCAGGGTCAGTTCGGTCGGCTCCTTGCCTTTCGGGATCTTCACGTTCTTCTTACCAACCACAATGTATGGACCGTAACGTCCGTTGAGTACCTGCACGTCCGGGTTCTCCTCAAAAGACTTGATCAGGCGCTCGGCGTCGGTCTTGCGTTTGGCCTCAATCAGGGCAATGGCCTCCTCAGCCGTCACCTTCATCGGGTCGAGTGTTTTCGGCAGGGAGTAGAATTTGCCCTCGTGGCGTATATAAGGGCCGAAGCGTCCCACGGCAGCTGTCATCTCCTTGTCCTCGAACGTGCCCACAATGCGCGGCAGCTTAAACAGGTCCAGCGCGTCTTCCAACGAAATGCTCTCTATAAACTGGCCTTTGCGGAGGCTGGCATATACCGGCTTCTCGCCTGTTTCCTCGTTTTCCTCGCCCAACTGCACATAAGGCCCGAAGCGGCCCAGCTTCGCCAGGATGGTTTTGCCGGTGGCCGGGTCAGTGCCCAGTTCCCTGGCCCCGGACACGTCGGCCCGGTTAATACTCTCACTCGACTCGATGCGCTGGTGGAACTTCTGGTAGAACTGCCCCAGCATAAATTCCCACTCTTTCAGGCCCTGCGCGATCTCATCGAACTCGGCCTCCACACGGGCGGTAAAGGAGTAGTCGATCACGTTCGGGAAGTGCTCCACCAGGAAATCGTTCACCACCATGGCCATATCGGTCGGGAAGAGCTTTGCCTTCTCAGCGCCCGTGATCTCCGTTTTGGTTTGAGTGGAGATGTTGCCGTTTTTCAGCGTCAGCACCTGGTACTGGCGCTCTTTGCCCTCGCGGGTGTCCTTTTCCACGTAGCCGCGCTTCTGGATGGTAGAGATGGTAGGCGCGTAGGTGGAAGGACGGCCGATGCCCATTTCCTCCAGCTTCTTCACCAGGCTGGCCTCGGTGTAGCGGGCAGCCGGTCGGGTATAGCGCTGGGTGGCCAGCATCTGGCGCAGGGCGATTGCCTGCCCGATGCTCAGGGGCGGCAGCATGCCTTTCACATCCTCGTCTTCCCCCTCCTCATCCTCGTCCTTCGACTCTATATATACCTTCAGGAAGCCCTCGAATTTGATCACCTCGCCGGTGGCAATCAGTTTCTGCGCCTGCTGCGTGGAGATGCCGATGGTCACGGTGGTTTTCTCTATTTGCGCGTCTGCCATTTGCGAGGCGATGGCGCGTTTCCAGATCAGCTCATACAGGCGTTGCTCGTTCCGGTCGCTGCTGGCCACCATTTGCGAGAAATCGGTCGGGCGGATGGCCTCGTGCGCCTCCTGCGCACCGGCAGACTTGGTTTTAAAATGGCGCACTTTCACAAACTGCTCCCCAAAAGAGCGGTTGATCTCCCGGGTGGCACCCTGTATCGCGTCTTCCGATAGGTTTAAAGAGTCGGTACGCATATAGGAGATCTTACCGGCCTCGTACAGGCGCTGGGCCACCGTCATGGTCTGCGCCACTGAGAAGTACAGCTTGCGGCTGGCTTCCTGCTGCAGGGTAGAGGTGGTGAACGGAGGTGCCGGGCTGCGCTTGAGCGGCTTTTTCTCCAGGTTCTCAATGGTATAATCAGCGCCGATGCATTGCTGCAGGAAGGCCTGCGCCTCGGCTTCTGTCTTGAACTTGGCAGGAAGCTCTGCTTCCAGTTTTTTGCCCTCCACCTCAAAATGCGCCGTGATGCGGAAAGACGCCTCGGCATTGTGCCGCTCGATCTCCCGCTCGCGCTCCACCACCAAACGCACCGCCACCGACTGCACGCGGCCCGCTGAAAGCCCGGTTTTGATCTTCTTCCAGAGCACAGGCGACAGTTCGAAACCCACCAGGCGGTCCAGTATCCGACGTGCCTGCTGCGCATTCACCAGGTCCATGTCGATGCCGCGCGGGGAGCTGATGGCGTTGAGGATGGCGCTCTTGGTGATCTCGCGGAAAACGATGCGGCGGGTTTTGGCGTCGTTCAGGTTCAGCGCCTCGGTGAGGTGCCACGAAATGGCCTCCCCCTCGCGGTCATCATCCGATGCCAGCCACACGATGTCGGCTTCCTTGGCCAGCTTGCGCAGCTGCGCCACTACCTCCCGCTTGTCGCTGGAAACGACATAGGTCGGCTTGAAACCGTTAGCCACATCAATGGCATTGTTGTCTTTGGGGAGATCGCGCACATGGCCGAAACTCGACTTAACAATGAAATCCTTCCCCAGATACCCTTCTATTGTTTTTGCTTTTGCAGGAGACTCTACTATAACTAAGTTTTTTATCATGCTTTATTTTTGGAGGCAGGCGTTGGCCAGTTTTGCCCAAAGTTCAGTCTTTTTTTTTAACAATTACAACCTCAATCGTATAACATAGGTTTAACAAAGAGCAAAAAAGCCGAAGTTTCGTTATATTCCGGCATCTCAAACCTAAGGTGACTTTATATATTCTATGCAAAAAACTTTACTCATTTGCCGCCACGCGGAGGCATATGACCCTTATCCGCTCCAGCCAGACTTCGAGCGGGAGCTCACGCCGCACGGTCTGCACCAGGCTAACAAAACGGGAAAATGGCTTCGCGAGAATTTTGTGAAGATCGACCAGCTGCTGTCCAGCCCTGCCAAACGCGCCAGCCTGACAGCCCGCACCCTTGCCGGCCGCCTCTATTTCGCGGAAGAGAAGATCTCCTATATGCCAGACCTGTACAATGCCCGTGAGTCGCAGCTGTTGCAAATTCTGAGCCAACTACCAGACCAGGCGAAGCAGGTGCTGCTGGTGGGGCACAACCCGGGCATCACCAAACTTGCCCGCGACCTGGCCGGTCAGCACTTCAGCTACCTGGACCCGGCCAACGTGGTGGCAGTCAGCCTGCCTTTCGAAAAGTGGGAGGATATATGCCTCCACAGCGGCGTGCTGCTGAACCACAACCTGGCGCAGGCGCTATAAAAAGGCCCACGGCTTTTCAAACGTCCACATTATTTTCGGGTTATATATAAATTTGATAGCTTAGGGGCATGGCCTGCGCCGCGCCTGCGGCACGCGCCTTAAGAAAAGACTTCATGGCAAAAACAAAGGTGGTGGCCGTTATCAACCAGAAAGGCGGCACTGGCAAGACAACAACAACTATAAACCTGGGCAGCGCGCTGAGCAAATTAGGCAAAAAAGTGCTACTGCTCGACCTGGACCCGCAGAGCAACCTGTCCTACTCGCTCGCGGTGGCAAACCCCGGCGCCACGCTCGCGGACGTGTTCCTGGGAAACAAAAACATCAGGGACGTGATCGTGGCAAAGGACGATCTCTGGATCGTGCCTGGGTCAAACGAACTGGTGGATATTGAGATTTCGCTGGTGACGCAGCCGGAGCGGGAGAAATTCCTGAAGAACATACTGGCAGAGGCCAAGGGCTTCGATTACGTGCTGATCGACTGCCCGCCTTCGCTCTCGGTGCTTACCCTGAACGCGCTCACGGCAGCACAGGAGGTACTCATCCCGCTGCAGATGGAAGTACTGACACTGCAGGGGCTTGACCAGATCATGAACACCGTGGAGAAAGTAAAGAAAACCCTCAACCCGAAGCTGAAGATTAAAGGCATTGTGGTGGTGATGTATGACGTGCGCCGGAAACTGAGCCAGGAGGTGCTGGAATACCTGCGGGAGAACATAAAGGAGCGGATTTTCGAAAATCATATCCGCTTGAATGTGAAACTGGCCGAGGCGCCCTCCTTTGGCAGAAGCGTGCTTGATTATGACGCCTCCTCCAACGGGGCAAAAGACTACAAAGCGCTGGCGGCCGAATACGTTGAAGAATAAAGCGCTTCACAACAACGGTGCCTCATTTTATTCGTCATCTTTTTTAATTAAATTGCACTCACTTTAAACCTGCATTGTGCCTGAACATCGGTCAGCCCCCTTCCGGAACAAAAAAGGATTAATGATTCCATTCCAACCAAACAACATATGGCCTTAGGTAAAAACTTGAAGTTGAGCAAAGAGAAGCTCATCAGTGACGTGGAAGCCAGAGAAGAGAAAAGCCCTGCCTCAAAAGCGAAAGGAGACGCCGGCGTGTCTACTTTACCTGTGGAAGAAGCGCCTGCAGCACCAGCCGCAGCATCTGGCAGGGCGAAGGCAGCCGGCAAGCCGGCTACGGATACGGTGCCCAAGGAAGGCCTGAAGCCAAACGGCGTGAAAAGGGATAACGCAAAGCCAGCAAAGCTGGAGAAACTGGCAAATAACCCGGAATACATCAGCGAGCAGCTGAACAAGGTGCTCTATGCCCTCGATGCCTTCAAGAAAGGCGATATATCCGTGCGCCTGACCAAGCAGAACGATGACCTTTTCGCTGAGATTGCCGAAGCCTATAACTCCATGGTGGAGATGATCGGTGGGGTAGGCGGCGAGGTGTCGCGCATCTCGAAGGTGGCCGGAGTGGAAGGGAACCTGAAGGCCCGCGCCTCGGCCGAGAACGCCTCCGGTTTCTGGAAAGACATGATCAACAACATCAACGGCCTCGTGGACTCCATTGCGGTGCCGGTACTGGAAGTAGGGAAAGTATTGAAGAACATTTCGCGGGGTAACCTCGACGAAACGTTCCAGATCCCTGTTTCCGGCGACTTCAAGATAATGGCTGAAACCATCAACCGCACCATCGACAACCTGAACTTGTTCGCGGGGGAGGTAACGCGTGTGGCACTGGAGGTGGGTACCGAAGGTAAGCTGGGCGGCCAGGCCTCCGTTCCGAACGTGGCCGGGGTTTGGAAAGACCTGACGGACAACGTGAACACGATGGCCTCTAACCTGACCCTGCAGATCCGGGACATCTCAAACGTGGCCACAGCCGTGGCCAAGGGTAACCTGGCCCAGAAGGTGTCGGTGGATGTGCGCGGAGAGTTTGCCCAGCTGAAGGACAACGTGAACCAGATGGTGGACTCGCTGAACGTGTTTGCCGATGAGGTAACGCGCGTGGCCCGTGAAGTGGGAACAGAGGGAAGGCTGGGCGGACAGGCCAAGGTGCCAAATGTGGGCGGCGTTTGGAAAGACCTGACCGACAACGTGAACACCATGGCGTCCAACCTTACCTCACAGGTAAGGGATATCGCCAACGTGGCCACCGCCGTGGCCAAAGGCGACCTGACGCAAAAAGTAACGGTGAATGTACGCGGCGAGATAGCCGATCTCAAGGACATCATCAACCAAATGGTGGACTCGCTGAACGTGTTCGCCGGGGAGGTAACGCGCGTGGCAAGGGAAGTAGGAACAGAAGGTAAGCTCGGCGGCCAGGCCAACGTGCCGAAGGTAGAGGGAACCTGGAAAGACCTGACCGAAAACGTGAACCTGATGGCGGGCAACCTGACCGCGCAGGTGCGGGACATCGCCAACGTAGCCACCGCGGTGGCAAAAGGCGACCTGACCCAGAAAGTGTCGGTGGATGTGAAAGGGGAGCTCGGGGAGCTGAAAGATATATTGAATGAAATGGTGGACCGCCTCAATGTATTCGGTGCCGAGGTAACGCGCGTGGCGCGTGAGGTAGGAACCGAGGGTATACTGGGCGGCCAGGCCAACGTGCCGAACGTGGCGGGTATATGGAAGGACTTAACAGAGAATGTGAACTCCATGGCCTCCAACCTGACCTCACAGGTGCGGGATATCGCAAACGTGTCTACGGCCGTGGCAAAGGGTGACTTAAGCCAGAAGATTACCGTGAATGTGAAAGGGGAGTTGGCCGAACTGAAGGTAAACCTGAACCAGATGGTGGACTCGCTGAACGTGTTCGCCGGTGAAGTGACGCGTGTGGCCCGTGAGGTGGGTACAGAGGGTAAACTCGGCGGCCAGGCCAACGTGCCGAACGTGGCCGGGGTCTGGAAAGACCTGACTGAGAACGTAAACACCATGGCCTCCAACCTGACCTCTCAGGTAAGGGATATTGCCAACGTGGCCACCGCGGTGGCGAAAGGCGACCTGACCCAAAAGGTGTCGGTGGACGTGAAGGGCGAGCTCGGGGAACTGAAGGAGAACATCAACCAGATGGTGGACTCGCTGAATATATTTGGTGACGAGGTAACCCGTGTGGCCCGTGAGGTGGGTACGGAAGGCAAACTCGGCGGGCAGGCCAACGTGCCGAACGTGGGCGGAACCTGGAAAGACCTGACGGACAACGTAAACCTGATGGCGAATAACCTGACCTCGCAGGTGCGGGATATCGCCAAAGTAGCGACTGCGGTGGCGAAGGGCGACCTGACCCAGAAAGTGTCGGTAGAGGCCCGCGGTGAAATCCTGGACCTGAAGGAAAACCTGAACCAGATGGTGGACTCGCTGAACGTGTTCGCCGATGAGGTAACGCGTGTGGCCCGTGAAGTGGGAACAGAGGGTAAGCTCGGCGGCCAGGCCAACGTGCCGAAGGTGCGGGGCACCTGGAAAGAGCTCACTGATAATGTGAATACGATGGCCTCCAATCTGACTTCACAGGTGCGCGACATCGCCAAAGTATCCACTGCAGTGGCAAAAGGCGACCTGACCCAGAAAGTATCGGTGGATGTAAAAGGGGAGATGGCGGAGCTGAAGGAAAATATCAACCGCATGGTGGACTCCCTCAATATATTTGCCGGGGAGGTTACCCGTGTGGCCCTGGAAGTGGGTACAGAGGGTAAACTCGGGGGGCAGGCCAATGTGCCGAACGTGGCCGGGGTCTGGAAAGACCTGACAGATAATGTAAACACCATGGCCAGCAACCTGACAACGCAGGTGCGGGGCATTGTGAAAGTAGTAACCGCTGTATCGAAAGGCGACTTGACCCAGAAGCTGACACTGGAGGCCAAAGGCGAGGTGGCCGAACTGGCAGACACCATCAACACCATGGTGGTGGACCTGAACCGACTGGCGGGTGAGGTAAGCCGCGTGGCAAGAGTAGCCGGTGTGGAAGGCAAACTGACCGAGCGCGCCACGCTGCAGGGCGTGGGCGGAAGCTGGAAAGAACTTGTGGATACCGTTAATGACCTGCTGGAATCCATTGTGACGCCGATGCTGGATGTGTCCAGAGTGGTGCGGGCGATCTCCGAGGGTGATCTGACACAGAAGGTGGACGTGCAGACAGCAGGTGACGTGATGGATATGGCAAATGCGCTGAACCTGGCAGTCGATAACCTGAACACGCTCCTGGGGGAAATTAACGACTCATCGCTGGTGGTGGGCAGCTCTTCGGAGGAGATGGCTGGCAAAGGCCTGGAGATGAACAAGGTGACGCTGGATGTGGCGCTTGCCATGCAGCAAATGGCAGAAGGTGCCCAGAACCAGGCCCTCAAGACTGACCAGGCATTTAAGCTGATCGAAGAGATCATGAAGACCACGAAAGATACGGCCAACCGTGCGGAGGTAGTGAACAAGTCGGCTTTGCTGGGTGAGGAGAGTTCTCAAACCGGCCTTAAGACGGTGGCGGAAGTGGTGAAGAACATGGAGGAAATCTCCAGTTCGGCGGCCCTTACCGCCAAGACCATTGAAGTACTGAGCACCCGTTCACAGGAGATATCCAAATCCTTGGGTGTAATTACGGACATTGCGGCCCAGACAAACCTGCTTGCCCTGAACGCAGCCATCGAGGCGGCGCGCGCCGGCGATGCAGGCCGCGGTTTCGCGGTGGTGGCCGAGGAAATCAGGAAGCTGGCCGAAGGCTCCCGCAAGTCTGCCAGCGAGATTGCCACGCTGGTGGAGGATGTGAAGAAAGACACCGCCTCCGCCGCCACGGCCATCTCCACCATGGAAGGCCGGGTACTGAAAGGAAAGAATGCCACCTTCGAGGCATCCGGTGCCTTCAAGAATATTGCCGCCTCCAGTGGCGAGACCCTGCGCACGTCGCAGGACATCCTGACGGCAACTGAAATCCAGAAGTCCTCTATCGGCGATGTGGTGAAATACGTGGAGGAAGTGGTGGCCATTGCCGAGCAAACGGCCTCCGGTACCCAGCAGGTGGCCAGCACAGCCAAGCAACTATCCGCTTCCATGCAGGAGCTCACCTCTTCGTCTCAGAACCTGAACGACATCGCCGCTGATCTCCAGATCAGTATATCTGCCTTCAAATTGATCGACGGTAACCTGGTGTTCAGTAATGGCAAGAGCCGGCGCCTGACTTCTATCCCTGTGCAACAACAGCAGAAGATCAGAAAAGGCAGCATGGGCAACAACCGGTTGGCAACCAGCTCTAAAAAGCACAGCTCCGGCAACAATTCTGAAAGCAGCAGATCAAGGTAATGGCGAAGCAAACGAATACGGAGAACGGAAGAGCTTTGCCTAGCGAAGAAAGAAAAGGCTCTGAGCCGAAAGAAACTGATCTGGCCTCTTCCGACGAAAAGAGAAGAGGGGCAGACCAAAAGCCGGTAAGCGAAGAGATGATGCACCTTATCGTGTTTAAGCTCGGCGCCGAAAGCTATGCCATTAAGATTGAGCAGGTGAAAGAGGTAACCATCACCCCGGTGATTACCCGCATGCCGCGTACCCCGCACTTTGTGAAGGGGGTAGCGAACATCCGCGGGGATATCATCGCCATCATGGACCTGGAGGAGCGGTTCCACATCAGGCCGGAGCCCCTGGCAGAAGGCCTGAACCCGAACATCACCTATACCCTGGTGCTGGAAGCGAAAGATTATAGCATCGGTGTGGTGGTGAAGGAGGTGCCGCAGTCGCTGAACCTGCCGATCTCAAAAATTGACAGGGCACCCTCTTTCCTGCAGGACGCCAACATCAGCGAGAACTTTATCGAGGGCTTGGCCAAGATCAACGAGCGCCTGATCATCGTGCTCGACATGAACAAGATACTCACCCAGGAAGAGATAGAGGAAATATCTGCCTGAGGCGGGATCACATATAATTATCAAACGCTACTTTAAAGGAGTATGAACAGAATATTAATAGTAGACGATTCTTTCTACATGCGCACCATGTTGAAGAACATGCTGACGGACGCCGGTTACGAAGTAGTAGGAGAAGCACCAAACGGCCAGACCGCACTGGAGCTCGCCAAGGAAACAAAGCCGGACCTGATTACGCTGGATGTGATTCTGCCGGACAATACCGGCCTGGACGTGCTGAAAGGCATTAAGGCAGATCAGCCTGACATGAAAGTGATTATTGTGAGCGCTGTGGGGCAGGAGGTGATCGTAAACGAGGCCATCGAATACGGGGCAAAGGCCTATATCGTGAAGCCGTTCTCAGAAGAAAAGGTGCTGGAGGTAGTGAGCCAGGTGCTGGCAGAGGAGCCAAAGCAGTAACCTCTCTTTTAATTTTGCGGGTATAATTTTTCGGGGCGAATGAGTGTGCAGAAGCAGGAGCAGGAATTGCGGGTGCTGGTGGCAGACAAGGACAGTTACGCCAGACTAATTTTACAGGACATACTCAGCGCGGAGGCAGGCGTGCAGGTGGTTGGCTTGGCCGCCACCGGCGATGAACTGCTGCTGCTGCAGAAGCAGCGCAAAGCCGATGTGGTATTGCTGGACTTCGATCTGCCCCACAACAGGCAGTTGCTGACGCTGAAGCGCCTCTTTAGTGAGCAGCCTGCGCCGGTGCTTCTGCTGGTGATGCAGGAGCAGTTGTCGTTGGAAATGATGCAGCAGGCATTGGAACTTGGCGTGTATGGCATCGTTCTGAAGCCTGGCAAAGGCCACTATATAAACTACAGAAGTGTGGCCGCCGAAGTGCTCCGGAAGATATATGCGGTGCGGGAGTCCGAGCAGTGGGACGGTGAGCGCCGCCTGATGCTGTTACAGGAAGTAATGCAGGAACTCCCTGACAAGCCGAGGCCCAGAAAGCGCGGCAGCCATCTAGCAGCCGACACTATCATTGTGATAGGCGCCTCCACGGGAGGTACGCAGGCGGTCGAAAGCATCATCACCAGGCTTTCGCCGGACCTGAACGCCACGGTGCTGGTGGCGCTGCACCTGCCGCAGAGCTTTACACGCACCTATGCACAGCGGCTGCAGGAACTCACCAGCCTGAAGGTGCAGGAAGGGCGCGAGGGGCTGACGCTGAAGAGGTCATGCGTGATTGTGGCGCCGGGCGGGCGGAACATGGTGGTGCGCTCCGTGATGGGCGACAAGGCCAACCTAAGAGTGTCATTCTCGGATGAGGAGACCGCCACGTACGACCTGCCATCCGTCGACCTGCTGATGAAGACGGTGGGGGAAAGCGTAGTGCCGCATATGGTGGGGGTTATCCTGACGGGTATGGGCAAGGACGGCACCGTGGGTGCCTCCTATATACAGCGCAGAGGCGGCCTGATGGTAGCCCAGGATGAAGAATCTTCCACGATCTTCGGAATGGCAAAGTCGGCCATCGAAAGCGGATACATAGATAGGGTGCTGCCATTGGCAGAAATACCGCATTTCCTGAACAGGTTTGTGGCCGGGCAGCATCAGGTCAGTGCAACTGACAGCGTAGCATGAAATCGAGAGAACAGGAGTATAAAGAAATTTTCATAGCCGAGGCCCTGGAGTATTATGATGCTCTCAACAGGCACATCAGCACCCTGGAAAAGCAGCCGGACGACGACCAGACGCTGGCTGAGGTGTTCCGTTTGCTGCACAACCTGAAGGCCAATTCGAAAGCGATCGGCTACCTCCACATCTCGGATGTGTCACACAAGCTGGAAACGGCCTTCAGCCTGATCCGCAGCAAAGAACTCGCTTTCAGCGACGAGGTGGTGACGGTGCTGTTCGACGGCGTAGACCTGCTGGGAGAACTGATCACCAACATCGACAATAACGAGGAGACCGAACCGGACCCGGTGCTGCTGCGCAACCTCGACATTATTGTGGAGAACCTGTCGGAGAGCACCATCGAGCTGGCGAAGGTGCAGAAGTACAATACCACCAAAGCCCTGTCGCTGTCGGACCTGGTGTATATCCAGATCAAAAAGCTGGACCACATGATGAACCTGGTGGGCGAGCTGATGATCGACCGCGACCGCATCCTCTCCATCAGCAAGGGCACGGACAACGACGAGCTGAAGTCGGTTAGCTCGCACCTTTACCGCATTACCGAAGACCTGCAGTACAGCGTGATGGATGCCAGGCTCGTGAACATCGGGTCGCTTTTTAACAAATTCCCGCGGATAGTACGTGACATCGCGGCGGCAGAAAAAAAAGAGGTTGATTTGAAATTATCCGGCCAGGATATACAGATTGACCGTAATATCCTGCAGATCATGACGGATTCGCTGCTGCACCTGGTGCGCAACGCGGTAACGCACGGACTGGAGCTGCCTGGCGAGCGGGAGAAAAAAGGGAAGCCGCGCACGGGCCAGCTGCGGCTGAGCGCCCAGAGCGACCGGGAGAACGTGCTCATCGAGCTCTCGGACGACGGGAACGGCATGGACATCAAGCAGATCAAGCGCACCGCCGTGGAGCGCCAACTGGTGACGGCCGAAGCGGCCAAGGGGCTTGCTGACGAGGAAGCGCTTACCTTCCTTTTTGAGCCGGGCTTCTCTACGGCGAAGGAGGTCACCGAGTACTCGGGTCGTGGGGTGGGGCTGGATGTTGTGAAAAACGCCGTGGACTCCATCGGGGGGCGCCTGACGGTGCATTCTGAGAAAGGGCGGGGAACCACTTTCACCATGCTGCTGCCCACATCGATTGCCGTGAAAGGCGCGCTGCTGTTTGAGGTGGATGAAATCTTCTATGCCATTCCGCTCATTCATACCGAGCAGGTGGTGGCCCTGGACAAGGACGAGATACATGAGGTGGGCGACGTAATGGTGGCCAGCCTGAAAGGGGAGACCGTGACGGTGGTGTACCTGCACGAGCTTCTGAACGCCGATGAAACAGACATGCGCCTTGGAGATAAATCACGGCTGAAGGGGCAGGTGCAGAACATTGTTGTCGTATCTTACAACAACAGGAAGCTGGGCCTGATCGTGGACAAGCTGTACAGGCAGCAGGATATTGTGGTAAAACCCCTGAGCAAGCCGCTCGACCGGATAGACCTGTACGGGGGCGTGACGCTTCTGGGGACGGGTAAAGTATGCCTGGTGCTGGATGTGCCTGCCACCACACGCTATTTTATATATAAAAGGCAGGGATAAGATGGATGCGAACTTTACAAACGCGACTACTATGACGACTGAACCTCATATAACGGAGTTAGAGCGGGATATAATCAAGGAGATACTGAATATCGGGCTGGCAAGGGCAGCAGATTCTTTTGCCGCCATCGCACGGGACAAGGTGCTGCTGAAGGTGCCCGATATCACACTGATAGAGGTAAAGGACCTTCTGAACCTGGTCGCCACGTATGAGAACACCCACATCATCATTCAGTCTGATATAAAGGGCGACTTTAACGGCGCCACGCTCATGCTTTTCTCTGATGAGCATATTGTGCGCCTCTCCGAGATATGCCTGAGCATGGTGGACGTACAGAAAGGGGAGTTGTCTGTGATGCAGGAGTCGCTGCTGCTGGAGATTAGCAACATCATCACCGGGGCACTGGTCACGCAGCTGGCAAACATCCTCAAGTCGAACATATATGGCTCGCCGCCCAAGGCCCCCAAAAGCCATATCGCCGACTCCCTCAAAGGCATCCTGGTGCAGCACCCGCTCTTCCAGCCGCTTGTTTTCACCGTCATCACCCAGTTTTCGCACAACTCTAAAAGCGTGGAACTGCCGCTCCTGCTGTTTTTCGACACCAATACGCTGCTGAAAATACTGGAAATCATCCGTTCCTTCGAACTGGGGAAGAACAACCTGACAGAAACCGATTAAGAACCATATATAGCTGGCGTGTAGCTGACACACCGTGCTGTATTGCCCTGCTGCATGCCAAAGAACAAGTTAAAACTAAGCCGCTACGAAATTATAGGATATGTTCTCATTGTTGCCGGGGCTGTGGTGCTGGTGTGGGGAACAGTAAAATTCAACCTCTGGCACGAGCTGTACCTCGACCCGGCTGACCGGGAGGGAGGCGTTTTCGGCGAGTACGGCGAGTTTATCGGCGGCATTGTGGGGTCGCTGTGGGCGCTGGCGGGCGTGTTCCTTTTTTTTGCCACGCTCACTTACCAGAAAAGGGAGTTTGAGCTGCAGCGCTATGAGCTGCATAAAACGCAGAAGATCTACCAGCAGCAGAATTTCTCCACGCTCTACATCAGCTTCATCAGCAAGCACAACGACATCATCGACTCCCTCACGGCCTACGACATCAACAAGAGCGCCTGGAAAGGAACCAACTTCTTCGTCTTTTTCCAGGAGAAAGTGCTCACTTCCTTTGTGCAGAAAGTGCGGGGCCTGGAGCCGGATGAGAAGACGGAGGCAAACCTGCTCCGGATATTCAAGGATTACTTCACCTACCACTTCTCATTTTACCAGAACAGCCTCGACCCGTACCTCAAGAACCTGAGCGTGCTGTTCAAACTCATCCAGCGCTACCGCACCGAGACCGAGGACGAAGGCGAGTACTACAGTTTTATCACCAAAGCCAGCTTTACGCAGTCAGAATTGTTCCTGATCTACCACGTGGCGCAGTTCAGCCTGCTGAAGGAGTTCAGCACGTTTGATGATGCCTTCGACGTGTTTGAGGACCTGGTGGACGAATATAAAGCCGCCGCCATTATCCGGAAGGAACTGCCAGGGGCATAGCGGGGCCGGACCACAAAGCTGGTGTGCGGCAGTTAATGGCCCTAACACCTAACACAACGTGCTGCAAAACAGTATACTTCTCTAACGCTGATGAAATTTAATACGGGGTGTAGACTCACAGTTTTACTTTTAAAACATTAGATGCGCTTCTACACCCTGAAGAACCTTCCGTGGTACGGCAGGGTATGCAGGGAAGATATAAGAAGATATAAAATAAGGAAATCCATTTATCATAGCCTCCGTGCCTCCTTAAGATGCAAAGGGTAGGCCGGAGCGAATCATATATTGCCTATCACAGAACATGCAGCAGAACCAACAAATGACTAGCAAAGAGCAAAAAATTGCCAGCTTCGACCCGAACGGTGTCGGGGACATTGGCGGCGGCCTCTTCGGTTTGCCCTTCACCATAGAAGAGTCGGAGGTGGTGATCATCCCGACGCCCTGGGAGGTGACGGTTTCGTACAGTGCCGGCACGGCGCTGGGACCGCAAGCCGTGAAAGACGCCTCGCCTCAACTGGACCTATATGAGCCCACGATCAGGGATGCCTGGAAACTGGGCATCGCGATGGAGGAAATCTCCGAGGAATGGGCGGCCACCAGCGAAGTTCTCCGCGGGAAAGCGGAAGCCTATATCAACTGGCTGGAGGCTGGAAGCCCTGAGGTAGGGAAAGCAGAGTTTGAAAACCTGCCAGCCGAAGTGACTGCAAAAGGGGAGGAGTTCCTGCAATGGCTTAAGCAAAAGGCGTTGCGCTACCTGGAGCAGGGCAAGCTGGTGGCAGTACTGGGCGGCGACCACAGCACCCCGCTGGGCCTGATGCACGCGCTGGCAGAAAAGCACGAAGAATACGGGATTTTACAGGTGGATGCCCATGCCGATTTGCGCGAGGCATATGAGGGCTTCGAATACTCGCACGCCTCGATCATGTACAATGCCCTGAAGCTGCCACAGGTAAAGAAGCTGGTGCAGGTGGGCATCCGGGACATATGCCAGGCCGAGGCGGAACTGGCGCAGCAATCCAATGGGCGCGTGGCCATTTTCTACGACGCGGTGCTGAAGGAGAACCTATATGGCGGAGACAGCTGGAAAAAGGAATGCAAAAAGATAATTGCCCAGCTGCCCCAGCAGGTATATATAAGCTTTGATATAGACGGGCTGGACCCGAAACTTTGCCCGGGCACAGGCACGCCGGTACCCGGCGGGCTGGAGTTTGAGCAGGCCATGTTTCTGGTAAGGCAGCTGGTAAAATCCGGGCGCGAAATCATCGGGTTTGACCTTTGCGAAGTAGCGCCCGGCGACAGCGAGTGGAACGGAAACGTGGGCGCCCGCGTGCTCCTGAAGCTGTGCAACCTCATGGCCGCTTCGCAGCAAAAGCTCGAGGCTCAGTTCTGAGGGGCAACGTGCAGTTCCCATACAGAGAACCCCCGCTGCTTCTGAACACCGGGGCGCCTGGGGTACTATTATCACCTTAATTAACAGCGCTTTAGCATCCTGTAGATATTGTTTATCTTTATTCTGTTATTTGCGTATGTATAGCCACGTGTAAATAACACGGAACAGCTATATAAATAAGAAACTATAGATTTATGGCATTCATCCTAAAACTCCTCCTGACAGGTGCAGCCGCCATGTTGTCGGCTTACATTTTACCTGGTGTTCACATTGACGGATTTATAACGGCTATTATCCTGGCCCTGGTGCTGGCCTTGCTGAATGCCATCGTAAAACCTATCCTGGTGATATTGACCATTCCGGTTACCATCATCACACTGGGGCTTTTCCTGCTCGTCATCAATGCCCTGATTATCCTGCTGGCTGACTCCCTGATAGCGGGTTTCGACACAAGCGGCTTTTTCACCGCCCTGCTTTTCAGCCTGGTGCTCTCTATTATTACCGCTGTGCTGGACATGATCTTTTAACAAACTTATCTTTTATATATAAAGAGGCGGGGCCGGCAGTAATCTGCCGGCCCCGCCTCTTTATATAAACCGGGATGTAAAACCCGGACTATTTCTTTTGCATCCACTCCTCGCAGGCAGCGGCGCATTCCTCACAGGCATCCGCGCACTTCTGGCAGTGCTCGGCCTCATGCTTGCGGCACTCTTCTCCGCACAGGCGGCAAATCTCGATGCACTCCTTCATCACGTGCTTGGCGTGGGCTGAATTACGCGCCACAAAACGCGAGGTCAGCGCGCAGATATCGGCGCAGTCGCGGTCCAGCATGATGCAGCGCACCATCATCTTCACATCGTCCTCCTGCAGGCACATGGTTGCGCAGGTTTCGCAGGCAGTGATACACTTGATCAGTACGTGCTCCAAATTGTTTGTTATCTCTGATTTCATAGCTTGGATTTAAATGGTTTTATGATGCTTTAGAATACGGGAGCCGGGGCGCATTGTTATCGCGGAATAGCCTATGCCCGGCGGCTGACCCTGCAGATGCAGAAAATAATAATTATCTTTACCGGTAGGAGGCGGGGCAACATGCGTATGCCCTGCAGTAGCGGAAAACGAAATGGCGACGATACGAGAGGCCCGGGAAGCCCTGAAACTATACTTCGGATACGAGCAGTTCCGCCCGATGCAGGAGCAGATCATCAGCGGTCTTCTGCAGCAGCAGGACGTGGTGGTGCTGATGCCGACGGGCGGCGGAAAGTCCGTGTGCTACCAGGTGCCCGCCGTAGTGATGCCGGGTATATGCGTGGTGGTGTCGCCGCTGATTGCCCTGATGAAGGACCAGGTGGAGGCGCTGCTCGCCAACGGCATACCGGCGGCCTATATCAACAGCTCCCAGGGCGCGGAGCAGCAGTACCAGATCGAGAACCAGTGCCTGGAGGGGAAGCTGAAGCTGCTGTATGTGTCGCCGGAGAAGCTGCTCTCCTCCGGTTTCCTGTCGTTCCTGAGCCGGGTGAAAGTATCTCTTTTTGCAGTGGATGAAGCACATTGCATCTCCTCCTGGGGCCACGATTTCAGGCCGGAGTACACACAGCTCAAAGCCCTGAAGCACCACTTCCCGCAGGTGCCCGTGGTGGCCCTGACTGCCACCGCCGACAAGCTCACCCAAAAAGACATTCAGGAGCAGCTGCATCTGCAAAACCCCAAGGTATATATCGCTTCTTTCGACAGGCCAAACATTAACCTGACGGTGAAGCCGGGTCGGGATCGGTTCAACAAAATCACAGAATTTATCAGCAACAGGCCCAAGCAGCCGGGCATTATCTACTGCCTCAGCCGGAAAGCCACCGAATCGATGGCAGGCAAGCTGAAGCAGAACGGCTTTAACGCCACCTTTTACCATGCGGGCTTGTCGGCGCCCCTGCGGTCTAAGGCGCAGGAGGCTTTCCTGAAAGACGATGTGCAGATCGTGTGCGCCACCGTCGCCTTCGGCATGGGCATCGACAAGTCGAATGTGCGCTGGGTGATCCACTACAACCTCCCGAAGAACATAGAGGGCTATTACCAGGAGATCGGCCGGGCCGGCCGTGACGGTGCCAAAGCGGACGCGCTGCTGTTTTACTCTTTCGCGGATGTGATGAACATGCGGAGTATGCTGCAGGAGAACGAAAGCGATAAAAAGCAGACGGAGCTCCAACTGGTGAAGTTGGAGCGCATGCAGCAGTTTGCCGAAGCCGCCGCCTGCCGCCGCCGCATCCTGCTGCAGTACTTCGGGGAGACGATGCAGAAAGACTGCGGCAACTGCGATATCTGCCGCAACCCGCCCACCACCTTCGACGGTACGCTGCTGGTGCAGAAAGCGCTCTCGGCCATTGCCCGCACGCAGGAGCAGGCAAATATGACACTGCTGGTGGATGTGCTGCGGGGCGCGCGCAACAGCCAGGTGCTGCAATCGGGCTTCGATAAAATTAAGACCTACGGCGCCGGCCGCGACGTGAGCACCTTGGACTGGAACCGCTACCTGCACCAGATGCTGAACAGCGGGCTGGTGGAAATGGCGTACGATCAGGGATATACCCTGAAACTGACGGAGCAAAGCCGCAAGGTGCTCTTCGACGGAAAGCAGGTACCCCTGGTGAAATTTGAGGAGGTAAAACAGCCGGAGGAAGCCGCTGTGAGGGCGCGGCCAAAGCGGGAGCTGATTAAGGATGCCTTGTTTGAGCGGTTGCGTGCCCTGCGGAAGCGGCTGGCGGATGAGTCCGGTGTGCCGCCCTATGTTGTTTTCACGGATAGCACCCTGCAGGAAATGGCAGCTGAAAGGCCTACAAACCGGATATCGATGCTGGCTATATCCGGTGTGGGGGCACAGAAATTCGAGCGGTTCGGCGACACGTTCATGACGGAGATCATCGACTTCATCAACGAGGAGCAGGCCAAAGGCAGCAAGCTGAAGGGTGCCACTCACCTGGCAACCTACGAGATGCTGCAACAGGGCTATGGCATAGAGCAGATAGCAAAGCAGCGCAACCTCAACCCCGTCACCATCTATTCGCACCTGGCGACACTGTATGAGCAGGGATATGAGGTCGATCTGTCTAAATTTGTGACAAAGGCCGAATACAAGGCCATCGCCATAGCCATCGCGAAACTGGGCACCGAGGCAAAGCTGAAGGACCTGTTCGAGGAGCTGAAGGAGCGGTATGAATACCACAAGATCCGGCTTGCCGTCTCGATTTACAAAAAAGACAATACGTGGTAAGGAAGAAAAACTTTACCTGAGCTCTATATAAACAGGAAAGGCTGCCCATCAGAGCAGCCTTTCCTGTTTATATAGAGCCGGTTTATTACTTGACCGAGGCGATAGGGTCCGGGGTCGTGTCTTTGTCGCCGGTAATGGTGCCCTGCGAGTAAACGGTTCCCCTCAGTGCCAGGATGCCTGCTACGTGCGGGGCTGCCATGGAGGTGCCGTAGGCACCGCCGCCAATGCTTCCGCCTTTGGTGGTGACGGTAACGTTCACACCGGGCGCCGCAAAGTCAACGGATGCGCCAAAGTTTGAACGATCCCAAAGCCTGTTGTACACATCCGAAGCGGATATGGTATATACGCCGGGGGCATCCACACGGGCGGGAGAAGACTGGTAGCAGTCAACACTGCTGTTGCCGGCCGCAATGGCGAACAGGATACCTTTCTCTGCCGCTGTTCTCACGGCATTGTCCAGGGTGGTAGACATGCCACTTCCAAGGCTCATGTTCACCACGTCACCTGCTTTGGCGTTGTTGCCTACGTGCAGTACGGCATTGATCGCTCTGGAGAGCGTGCCGGCTCCTGCATCGTCAAATACGCGCAGGGCTATGATGGTGGCGTTGGCAGCCACCCCGATCATACCGGAACCGTTGTTTTTGGCGGCGATGATGCCGGCAACAGAAGTGCCGTGCCCATAACCGTCTTCAAAGGAAGGGTTGCCATATATAAGTGAAAGGCTTCTGGTCAGGTCCACGTTCAGGTCGGGGTGGTCCGTGTCTATGCCGGAGTCAATCACCCACACCGTTTTTCCGGTACCGTCGCCGTAACCAACCCGCTCAATGTTCCAGGGCAGGTTCTCTCCAGCCATCGGGGTGATGGTGGTATAACCTGGCGCAGGCGCCGGTGCAGGCTCAGCTGGGGCGGGCTCTGTTGGTGCTGGTTCAGAAGGAGCCGGTTCTTCCGGGGCTGGTTCAGTTGGTGCTGGTTCTGTTGGTGCTGGTTCAGTTGGTGCCGGTTCTGTTGGTGCTGGTTCAGTTGGTGCTGGTTCAGTTGGTGCTGGTTCAGAAGGAGCCGGTTCGGTAGGGGCTGGTTCAGTTGGTGCCGGCTCTGAAGGTGTGGGTTTGTTTTTGCCGTTGCCGCCACCTTTCGTAGTGGTGTCGCTATCTGCATTGCCTCCGCCTTTGGTCGTGCTTGTCTTTGATACTGTGCCCAGGGATATATAGCGGTCCTGCTCGACATACGCTACCTCCGGATTCGTGCGCAACGCCGCTAGCTGGTTATCCGTAAGTCTGGCGGCGAAGCCGTTTACAACACCTTCATATACCTGGCTCACCACGTCACTTTCTACGCCAGCTGCTTCGTACACTTTCTGCCGAGTTTTGGCTGCTGCTGTGCGGCTGGCGAAAAGGCCCTGGCCTGAACTGCTGGCAGGCGAGCCGGTGCTTCCGTTCTTGAACACCACGATGTAATGCCCTTCAATGAATTGGCCGTAGGGGCTGTTTTCAGCGGCGGCAGGAGAACTAAACTGGCTTTCCATCAGCTCTTCTTTCTGACAGCCGGATGACATAGCGATCACAGAAGCCAGTGCAACGCAGGACATTGATTTTCTGAAAGTGTTTGTAAACAACATAGCTAATAATATAAAGGTGTAAAGGTGTAATGGTTAGCAAATCCGAAGACAACCGGCTGAAAATGGTTTTTAACCCCTCCAAGCTGTTGTGCCTGCTCCCGCTTTAGATAGGATGCACCCAAAAAACTACCGTTATATGTCGAAACACTTTTATATTCACCAAAAGGCATAGTCTTTCCCCGATAAAAGGACAATACCTTTACCTATAGGACTATTTGAAGGGAGGATATAAAATAGAGGACTGGTAGAGTTATTGCATATATCTAATGGCTGTTACATATCGTTTTGTAAATGTATGGCATTGTAAAGCTTTAAACCAAATATATAGCTGGTGTAGTTACAATATAATGTTGTAATTTTTGAAGAACTTTTGAATGGCTTAGCAGAGTTAAATATTAGTAGGGTTATAATTCAATATAAATTTTAGTAGGATTAGCAAAAACTGCTAAAATAATTAGTATGCGTGTTAATATTTTAGTATTTTTACAGGTGAGTGGTGAAGTAGCCACGGCAATATTCCTAAACCATAGCTTTAGCTGTTATGCAATTGGTGACATTAAACATAAGGCATCTGCGCAAAGGCGCCGGGTATACACAGGCCCAGCTGGCGGAGAAACTAGATATAAAGCGTTCGCTGGTGGGCGCTTACGAGGAGGGGAGAGCAGAACCAAAGCTCAGCACCCTGATCAATGTGGCAAGGCTTTTCGATGTTTCGCTTGATGAGCTGATAACTGCCGACCTCACAAAGGACGGGGTGAAAACCGCAAGTGCAGGGGGCGCTGCCAAAACATCAGGCGGAAACCTGCGCGTGCTGGCGATCACGGTTAACGACGAGGAGAAAGAGAACATCGAGTTGGTGCCTTACAAGGCCAGCGCGGGTTACCTGAACGGCTACGCCGACGCCGAGTTCATGGAGGAGCTGCCGCGGTTCCGGTTGCCGATGCTCGGGACCGGCGGCACGTACAGGGCCTTCGAGATCAGCGGCGACTCTATGCTGCCCATTGCCTCAGGCACCGTAATCGTAGGGCGCTACGTCGATGACTGGAACCAGATCAAAGACGGCACTCCCTGCATCATCGTGAGCCAGAAAGAAGGAATCGTGTTCAAGCGCGTCTTCAACAAGATAAAAGACACCGCCGTGCTGCACCTGCACTCCGATAACCCCGTGTACTCACCGTATGAGGTGCACGTGGAGGACGTAGTGGAGATATGGGAGGCGAAATCCTATATCAGTTCCACTTTCCCTATCGCGGACCTGTCGCTCAACAAGCTTTCCTCCATTGTGCTGGATTTGCAGAAAGAAGTGCAAAAGCTCAAGAAGGTAGAGTAAACGATTAAACAGCACGCATAGCGAAGCCTGCTGCTGCCTTTACGGGCAGCAGCAGGCTTTTTTTGTAGGTTCCAGGCGGCTGTATTCTCTTTTGCTAACAAGAAAGAACAATATGCGTAAAGCCATAGCAGGGTTACAGGCTACTATAGCTCCCGTATTTATACAATGTTCCATCACACACACGCACTATGATAAAATTAATGACCGCGGCCGAGCGCCATCATGCAGAAGTAGGGGATTGGTTACAGTCGCACTATCTTTTCTCGTTTGCCGATTATTATGATCCTAACAATGTGCAGTTCGGCCCTTTGCGCGTGTTCAACCATGATGTGATCAAGCCGCACGCCGGCTTCCCGTCGCACCCGCACGCTGAGATGGAAATCATACAGATTGTGATGGGCGGCGAACTGACGCACAAGGACAACCTCGGTAACGAAGTAACGCTGAATGCCGGGAGCGTGCAGCGTATCACGGCAGGCACGGGCATCACAATTTCTCAGACAAACGAGGCAGACACCCCCCTGGAGATTTTCCAGTTGTGGTTCCTGCCGAACAAACGCGGGCTGGCACCGTCCTATGAGCACATGAACCTGGATTTCCTGGACGAGAAAAACAAGCTGGTGCCGCTGGTAACGGGGCAGAAGGTGCTGGAGAACGTAGCTTACCTTAACTCAAACTCTACCATTTATTACGGAAGGCTTTCACAGGGCGAGGAGATAGATTTCAAAACCTTTAAGCTCCGGAAGACCCTTGTTTATGTGGTAGAGGGAAGCCTGCTGATCAACAACATGGAAGTAGACACACACGACCAGGTGCGGCTGGAGGAGCAGACGGCGGTGACCCTGCACGGTACAGGCGATTCGCGTTTCCTGCTGATAGACGTGCCAGCCGCCGAAGTGAACTATTAAGGATGTTGGGCCAGCAGCCTGCGTTTGGGTAGCGCAGAATGAGCTACCTTTGTTCATTCAAAAACCATTTACAGCAGCCTGTGCAAACAAGCTGCTTTTTTTATGATTCATAAGAACCTTCCAGCTATCAAAGCGCTCCTCGACGACCGGGTGGAGCAATATAACCAGCCGGGATTTATACCGAACGACCCAGTCTCCGTTCCGCACCGCTTCTCCAAGAAGCAGGACATCGAGATCAGCGGCTTCTTCGCGGCCATTCTGGCGTGGGGGCAGCGCAAAACTATCATAAACAACTGCCTGAAGCTGATGGACCTGATGGACAACGCCCCGCACGACTTCGTGCTGCACCACCAGGACCACGACCTGCCCCGCTTTTTGGGCTTTAAGCACCGCACCTTCAACGACACGGACCTGCTGTATCTGCTTCACTTTTTTCAGCAGTACTACCGCCGCCACCACAGCCTGGAAACAGCCTTTACCGGGGAAGGGGAGATATATAAAACCCAGAAAGAGCGGCTGGTGCACTTCCACAACCTTGTGTTCAGCCTGGAGGATGCGCCGCAGCGCACCAGAAAGCACATTGCTACCCCGGCACGGAAATCGGCTTGCAAGCGGCTGAACATGTACCTGCGCTGGATGGTGCGCAAAGACGAAAAGGGCGTGGACTTCGGCATCTGGGACACCATGCAGATGGCCGAGCTGATTTGCCCCTGCGATGTGCACGTGGAGCGGGTGGCCCGCCGGCTCGGCCTGATCACCCGCAAAGGCATGGACTGGGAAACAGCCGAGGAGTTAACAGCCTATTTAAGGGCCTTTGACCCGACGGACCCGGTGAAATATGATTATGCTTTGTTTGGGCTGGGGATAGAGGAGAAGTTTTAGTTATAGCCTGAGCCATATATAGGCTTGCAAATTTCAGCGTCAAATCTGCATAGCGAATAAGCGCAAGAGATAATGAATATAGTTGCCAGAGTTATATATAAAGAGTACCTGCAGAGATATAACTTACCGGTACTCTTTATAGATAGGAACAACCTGAATCAGATAGTCGGTTTGCCGCCGGTTACCTGCACGGTGGCGCCTGACATATAACTGGAATCCTGCGAGGCAAGCAACACATAGCCGCGAGTTCTACCGGTTGCCCCGGCCTGCCCAGCGGCACGTCTTTCCCGAAATTCTTCACCTGCTCCGCTGGCATCGTAGCCGGGATGAGCGGCGTCCAGATAGGGCCGGGGGCTACGCAGTTTGCCCGTATGCCTTTCTCGGCTAGCAGTTGTGCCAGGTTGGCTGTGAAGTTCTGGATGGCACCTTTGGTAGCGGCATAAGCCAGCAGCGACGGCCCCGGCTGGTACGCATTCACGGAAGTGGTGTTCACGATGGTGCTGCCGGGTTTCATATGCGGCTCGGCGGCCTTGCAGAGTTAAAACATGGCATATATGTTCGTACGGAAGGTATGGTCCCACTCCTCGCTCGGAATTTCCTGCAACGACTCGCGCGCCATCTGGAAAGCCACATTGTTCACCAGCACATCAATCTGGCCAAACTCCTGCACAGCGCGCTCCACAATCTTCTTCCGGTAGTGATAAAGAAGTAATGCTATGCCCTCGCTCGCCTCTGGCGAGTGTGAGTTATCAGGAGGCGTCCCGCCTCGTTTAACTCTATGTTATGGTTGCTCAGCGGCCAGAGGCCGACCTATAGCTCACACTCGCCAGAGGCGAGCGAGGGCAGCCGTAGCTGTATTTTTAAACCAGCATTACTTCTTTATCACTACCCTTCTTGCAGTGCGCTTCCTCACTGTTATCGCCTGCCACCAGCACGGCTTTCTGCCCGGCCTCTTCTATATAGCGGGCGGTTTCTTTGGCGTCCTCTTCTTCGCTGAGGTACGAGATCAGCACGTCAGCGCCTTCTCGGGCAAAAGCATTGGCCACGGCCCGCCCGATGCCAGAGTCGCCGCCGGTGATAATGGCCTTGCGGCCCTGGAGTTTGCCGGAGCCGCGGTAGGTTTCCTCCCCGTGGTCTGCTTTTGGCGTCATCTCGCTCTCTGTGCCCGGCACTTCCTGCTTCTGCTGCTTCGGGAAAGGCGGCTTGTCAAATTGCTCCCGTGGGTCTTGCTGCTTGTTTGATTTGTTTTCTTCTGTTTTTTCATCTGTAGGATAGAATATACTGGAGGGCGCTATCCGATACAAACGCAGGAAGGGGGATGTGGTTAGGGTAAAAGATTCAAGGTAACGGTTGAGCTAAAAAGTGATTTCACTGCTTTTAGCTATTGTTGTACATTCGTTCTTTTGGATCAGTATGGCCAATAAATTTCGAGTTGCTTATCTTCCTTTCTTTAGTGTCAATATTATTTGGCCAGCATGATGCGAATTGTGAAAAAGGATGTGTGAAAAAAGCTTTGCTCGTGAAACTGTGCCAAAAAAGGGCGTATCAATGGAATTAAGCCATGCTGAATCAGGCGTGTCTTCTACAAGTTTTCGGAGCATTTCATAACCTTGTTCAATTAAACGCTTACTTTCTTCTACGTCTTCGCCTTGTCCTGTATCTGATTGGCCCATAGTCGTATTTTGCACCGATGATGGTACTCCGAAAAATAAACCGAACATATTTATAGTCTCGCCAAGGTGACGAAGAATAAAACCAGCCGATGCTGTTTTACCATTCAATTGAAGCGTCGCATTATCAAGAGTTATGTCGTCAAAGGCAGCGGAACAGGTAATTCTGTTTTGAGATAAAATATCCAGAAGAACTTCTTTTTGCATCTTTTTTAAAATGATATTTTTCTTCTTTAATTGATTCTCAACGGTTAGTACAGGCCTTGAACGAGGCATAGCCGAGTATAAAGCCTGTGTAGTGTTATGCTAATTTGTTCTCTCTATATACTGTAACTTCTACTACTCTATCAGCCGCACATTTTCGGTCTTACTGTCCCAATAGATTCTTGATTTATTGAGAATATACCATTTATTCCATTTTTGATAATCACTTTCTGTAGGCTCCATTTTGCCTATATCATTTCCATCTGATTCAGACACTATACCTGTTAAATTCTCAAAAAAAATTATTGCTTCTACTCTTCTTAGGGAGGGGTCTGAATCACCATTGTCTATGTAGCCTTTTATAATTTGAAGCCTGTTCTCTACTTCTTGATATGCTTTATCATAGTCTTGTTTTGCTGCAACACAGCTATAAGCTATGCAAAGTACAATTAGAAACAGGTTCTTCAACTTCATGATGTTAATTTAGCATAACTTGCGGATATGCGTGAACATACTGTTATCTACACTATATATAACCTAAACTCCAGCCTCTGACTCCCCGCCACCTGCCGGCTCCAACGCTATTTTAAGCACCACCTTTCGTACTGTTTCCTCTGTCACCATGGCGGCGTGGGCATCGTCGGGGAAGAAGATGGTGAAGTAGCCGGCGGGCACGTCAAACCAGTTGCTCGTTTTGTCGGGGAAAAAGGCGGCCTCACGCTCGGCGGTGTAAGGCTCGCTTGGCTCCGCGCATAAGGCCAGGCTTTTCCAGCCCATATGGTCGGTGCCGGAAATTACATATTGGATGTCGATGTACTTGCGGTGCACCTCCAGTTTGGCATCCTTTTCAGGGATCCCGGAGCCCTCTGAGATGATGGCAAACAGATCGCGGCCCACGATTGCCTGCTGCCCCAGCGACAGCTTCATTAAATCGGTTTCCTTCAGAAAACGGAAAGCATGCGTAAACAGCGGGTGCAGGCTATAATAGCGGCGGGCGTTTTGTAAACTGTCTAAAACCATGATGTCGAATTATAGGTTAAGAATCTTGATTTGGTCGCGGAGGCGGCGTGCTGTTCTGGTAGCTGCGTCCCTGCTATATAAAAAGGAGAAAAATATCGACACTGCTGCTTGAATCCCTTATCGGGAAAACGAACAAAACAGGCCCCCTTACATGTTATAGATATTGCTAATTTTGCAGTAAATTAAGAGATATCAATTGATCTATCCAGAAAACTTTGAAATAAAAATAGGGTTTGCGCAGGTGCGCGACATGCTTTCCGAACTTTGCCTGAGCCCGCTGGGCCGCCAGTTCGTCACCCGCATGACATTCCTCAACCGGCACGACCTCGTGCAACGCCTATTAGAGCAGACAAACGAGTTCAAGCAACTGCTGGAGTCTGATGCCGAGATTCCGCTGCAGTACTACTTCGACGTCACCGCTTACCTCGACCGCGCCGCCATCCTGGGCACCTACCTCGATGTGCAGGACTTCTTCGAGATAAAAATGTCGCTGCGCACTATCCGCGACTCCCTGCGTTTCATTGCCTCCGCCGAAGAAGGAAAGTATGAGTCGTTGAAGGCGCTGGGCACCAATGTTACTGTAGAGCGCTCCCTGATTGCCGCTTTGGATAAGGTGGTGGACGATGCCGGTGCGGTGCGCGACGATGCGACACCGGAGCTGCAGCGCCTGAAGCGCGATCTGATCTCACAGCAGTCCATCCTGCGCAAGCAGATCCAGTCGATCATCCGGCATGCTAAAAACGAAGGCTGGACACCTGCTGACGTGGAGCCCACTATCCGCGGCGGCCGCCTGGTAATTCCGGTGCTGGCTGAGCACAAGCGACGCCTGAAGGGGCTGATCCACGACGAGTCGAGTACGGGACAGACGGTCTATATAGAGCCGGAGTCCATCTTCGAGCTCAACAATGATATAAAGGACCTGCAGAACGCGTACCACCGCGAGCTGATCCGCATCCTGGTGGGGCTTACCAACGCGCTGCGCAACCATATACCGGAGTTGCGCAAAGCCTACCAGTACCTGGGCCTGCTCGATTTTATCCGGGCAAAGGCCGCCTTCGCGCGCCGAGTGGAGTCGACGATGCCAACTTTGCAAAAATACCCGCATATAAAATGGGCGCAGGCGGTACACCCGCTGCTGTACCTGGCGCACCGGCAGGTGGGCAAACCCATTGTGCCCATGGACCTGGAACTGACGCAGGAGCAGCGTATCCTGCTTATTTCGGGTCCGAACGCAGGCGGTAAATCCGTTAGTCTGAAGACGGTGGGGCTGGTGCAGTATATGCTGCAATGCGGCATGCTCATTCCGGTGGCCGACAACTCGGAGGCGGGCATTTTCCATGATATTTTCATCGACATCGGGGATGAGCAGTCCATCGAGAACGACCTGAGTACGTACAGCTCGCACCTCACCAACATGAAAAAGTTTGTGACGGTGGCCGACAAAAAGAGCCTGGTGCTGATCGATGAGTTCGGTACGGGCACAGAGCCGGTGCTGGGAGGCGCCATTGCCGAGGCGGTGCTGCAGAACCTGAACGACAGCAAGGTATATGGCGTGATTACGACGCACTATACCAACCTGAAGAACTTTGCGGAACGCACGCCAGGTGTGGTGAACGGTGCTATGCGCTATGACCACAAGAACCTGCAGCCGCTCTACCAGTTGGAGATCGGCAAGCCGGGATCGTCGTTTGCCATCGAGATTGCCCGCAAAATCGGGTTGCCGAAGCATATCGTGGACAAGGCCAGCAGCCTGGTGGGCAAGGATAAGATCCGCTACGACCGCCTGCTGGAGGAACTGGAGACGGAGAAGCAGGAGCTGGAGAAAAAGCTGCGGGAGGCAACTACCCTGGAGCAGAAGCTGAAGCGAAACGTGAAGGAGTACAGCGACCTGAAAAACTTTCTGGAAGACAGCAAGCAGGACATCATGCGCGAGGCCAAAGGCAAAGCAAAGCTGCTGCTGAAAGACGCCAACCAGAAGATCGAGTCCACGATTCAGCAGATAAAGCAGAGCCAGGCCGCGAAAGAGGAAACGAAGCAGGCGCGCCAGGAACTGGAGAGCTTTGCCACAGAAGTACGCAAGGAGGAGCCGCGGGCGGTGCAGAAGCGCATTGCCAACGGCGTCATCAAAGCAGGTGATAATGTGGCCCTGATCGGGCAGGACTCGGTGGGGCAGGTGGTGAGCATCAAAGGCAAAACGGCTGAAGTGCTGTTCGGTGGCCTGAAAACGATCGTGAAAGTGGATAACCTTGAGAAAGTGGAGGGGCAGGTGGCTACCAAACTGAAGAAAGCAAAAATGGCGGAGGCGGCAGAAGGCTATTCCCGCGGCATGAACATCACGCAGCGCATGGCCGACTTCACCACCACCCTCGACATCAGGGGTGAGTACGCGGAGGAGGCCCTGACTAAACTAATGAACTTCACCGACGAGGCCATCATGCTGGGAATCCCGGAGATCAAGATCATTCACGGGCGGGGCAACGGCGTGCTGCGGCAGGTGGTGCGCGATTACCTGCACTCGGTGCGGGAGGTGGCCAGCCTGGGCAACGAAGCCACCGAGCGCGGCGGCGACGGGGCAACCATGGCGGTACTGAAGTAGCGTTGCAGTATAAATAAGCAGTATATAAACAGAGAAGGCTCCTGAATCAGGAGCCTTCTCTGTTTATATAGGAGTGGAAACTTATTCGAAACTGATCCAGGTTTTCGCGTCTTTCGCGCTGACCAGGTCATAGGTGCTGGGGCTGGTCTGGACAACATAGTATCCTTCCGGGTCAGTCCATTGCTTCGTAAATGCCTCTATGATAGGCGCATGCTCCGCTGGTACTTCCCCAAGCATCCCAAGCTCCTGAAAGATGATTCTTCCATCCCGGGGAAAGCTCGGAACGGCGGCAGGTCCGTACCTTATGCTGTTCCCAAAAACAAAGCCCATCAGGTCATAGGGAGTGCCCTCCACGTCGTCAAACTTTGGCCAGTAAACCAGCAGGGAGAAATCAGGCAATGTAGAAAGCTGGAAGGCATCTTCCACGCCCTCCACCACAAAGCCCTCCGTGAGCCAGTAAGTGCCGTTCGCAGGGTTGTTGTAGAAAGCTCTGGCAAGCTGGGTGTCAATATTGGCAGGTTTACTGGCCTCCCGTATACTGCCAGTGACCCCATTCACGGTCACGTCAACCCTGCTCTGCGCAGCCTGATACTCCAGGTCATTGAAGCTTGCGATGGTCAGGTCACCGATCTGGAGCGGCTGCAGGAGCCTGACGCCCTCGAGGGTATAGTAGTAGCCAGTGGTAAAGGACTTTACGCCACTGCCATCATCGTAGGTAAATGTAATGGTGCGGAGGGTAGTATTTACTTTGATATCGAAAGACTGCCCGCCAATGGTAAGCTGCTTAAAGTAGAGGCTGAAATTATTGATGCCCTCGAAAGCCAGGATTTGTTCGTTTATCCGGGGGATATAATTGGAGGCTTCTTCTGCCGTGGCCCGTACCAATACGAGTCGGCTGCCATTGTAGTTGCCGGTGAGCACGATGGAGTCGGGCGAGACTTCCTCAAAAGAAAACTCGTAGTCAGAAGACCTGCCCTGGCCCCACTCGCCGCCGCTCTTAGACGCATCCGGGTCAGCCAGTACGTGGAGGTAGGTGTAGGTGTCGAACAGCAGGGAAGGCTGCTGCCCAGCCTTTAAGCGGTAGGTGCTTTCTAGGGGAGTAGTTGCTGCGGCAGCGCTGATATCGCTCAGGGTCACCACCCGGTCATTTTCCAGAAACCTGAACAGGAAGCTGTACCCGGCGCCACCCTCCGGGAAAAGAGTGGCTTTCCAGCCATGCTCGGCGCTAACCAGCTGCGATTTGTATTCGCCGAGCGTTTTTTCCAGGCGCTCGTCCGGCCTTTCTCCCGGTGCCGGGTCATTGTCATCTTTATCGCAGGCCGAAAGCATAGAGACTAGCAGCAGGCCGAACAGCAGAAACTTTCGCATATGCATCTTATATAGGTACGGGACCATAGGCTATTTTATAAGGCTTCGATAGCAGCCTGGGATTTTGCCTGTAAATCGTAAAAGTCGATGTTCCAGGCCTCTTTGAAATAGCGCACCACGTACTGTTCCTTCTGCCTCAGCAGGGGTTGAGCAGGCTCCGGTGCGTTGTTCACAATCGCGTCGAAGCCAGCCTTGCCTTCAATCAGCATGATGGATATCATCTCCACAAAGTCTTCGTCCGGGCTGCTTCTGGCGTATTCCGTAATATAGCCCCGCGACCGCGCATCAGCCAGTGAAAAGTCATTCCAACTGGCTGTGTAATCCGTGGTGATGCGCTTGAATTCCTCCGGGTACATAATGTTCTGGTGCAGGATATGGGCAAACTCGTGGTGGATGGTGTGCAGCATTTGCTTTACCTCTGTCTCCAGCTTTGGATCGAAGTCATTCACCACGAAAAGCACGACCTTGCGGCCCCCTTCGGCTGTTCCGAGTGTGATGGTGCCGTTTGAGTTATATTCCGCGCTGCCGACCAGGACAAACTGCTTCGGGGACAGGCTTTTGATAAAAGTCTCGCCGGCTACCTGTTCGTATGGGGCAATCCACGTTTTGCGGATGGTCTCCATTACCGGGATTACTTTGTCTTCCCTGACCGGTGACAGCACCCTGTTCAGCGCCACCTCATATTTATCGAACCGGTACTTTACCTCTATGTTATAGGGGGTGACAAAATTCTCATATAGCCAGCTGTCCACCGGCCCGTTCACCCAGGTTTCGCCCCCGAGATCAGGAAGCGGTGTGTCCGCGTCATCCTCATCTGAGCAAGCTGAAAACAGGCTTACAGCCAAGAGAATAAATAAAAAGTGAATGTGTTTTATGTTCATCGTTTTCTTTTAACGGGGGTTAAGGGTTAAGCCAGCCTGTTCCGCCTCCTGCGGAATCTGCAGGATCCTGCGCGGGTCGCCCGGAGCCGAGATGATCACCTGTCCGCCAACCGTGGGGTGCTCGACGGTGATATCATGCCGCAATATATCAAACCAGCGCATGCCTTCCTGCACAAACTCAGCCGCTTTGAAATCGAGCAGGGCCGCCATTAGCCCTGCCTTCTCATTTTTGGTGCCGTAGAACGCTCTTAGTTTGGCTTCTGTGATCCGGTGCATGGCCGGGTTATAGTCCTCGATGCGGGTGCTGGCGAACAGGTCAAGGTCGTCTGTGGCAGCATCGTAGTTGCCCAGTTCCAGGTAAGCCTCTGCTCTGTTGAACAGCACCTCTTCGGCCGTAAACAGCGGGAAGATGGTATAAGGAATCCCTATATCCGCATTCACGTTTTCGCGTACAAAATGCTCCCTGAATTTCAGGACAAGCCAGTTGTCATTTCCCTGCGTGTACAAAGGGTACACCCACGTGGCGCCTGTCACGTTATCGCTTCTGAAGAGATAATTTACGATTGGCGTAGCCAGCCCATACCGGTAACGCCCGTAGTTTCGCGCCCACGAGGAAGGTGCCTCCACCAGCAGCAGGTTGGCATTTTCAGTCGCCTGGGTATATATGGCCAGGCCTTCGTTTGCCGTAAGGGTGCTGTACAGGCTTGCCCACGGCCTTAGGTTCGCGCCGATATTGCCTCCCGGGAATACCTGCCCGGCATGGTCGATCACCTTTTGGTACTCCTGCTTAAACAGGTAAAAACGGGTGGCAAAAGCATGCGCCGCGGAGGTATTGAAATGGTACTTTGGCACGCGGTAGGCGTTGTTATCCAGCAGGGGAAGCCCTTCGGTCAGGTCTTTCTCGATTTGCTCATACACATACGCTACGGTGTTCCGCTCATACTGCTTCAGCACCACTTTCTCAGGCTCTGTAACATACGGAATGCCCGGGTCCGAAGCGGCTGTGGCAGGATCATATACCCTGGAGAAAAGCGTGACCAGCATAAAATGGGCATAGGCCCTGGCAACCAATGCTTCTCCCTTCTGGGCATTGTAAACGGTAGGGTCAGGGGTGTTTTCTATGCCTTCCAGGGCGTGGTTAGCGGCTGCGATGGCGGCATAACTGGCATTCCAGTAAAAGTCCGGGGAACCCTGGTTTCGGTCCTGTACATCCTGGTAGAAATAGGGGTTCTGGTTCACCTCGTCCACCACCACCTGCCCGGTGCCTTTGTCGAGGGCCAGGTCCGACATGGCCTCGGTGAAAGTGACGTAGTCTGCCTGTGGGTAAGCCGTTGTTAACAGTTCGCTGATCTTTTGCCCCGTGTCTAGCTGCGTCCGCTGGTCCACGGCCTGCTCCAGGTAGTCCTCACAGCCAGAGGCTGCCAGCAGAGAAGCGAGAAAGGGATATAGGAGAATCTTTTTCATGTGACTTAGAGACCTGCTTTCAGTGATAAGGTGAACTGGCGGGGCACAGGCATGGCGACACCACCCGAGCCAAAGAATTCGGGGTCCTGCCCGTTCAGCCTGTCATCCGCATATATGAGCCACAGGTTGTTTGCCACCAGGCTCAGCGAAAGGCTGTTCAAACCGATCGTGTTTACCCGGTTAGCGGGCAGGATATAGGAGAGGGATACCTGCTTCAGCCGCACGAAGTCGCCATCCACGACACGGGCGGTTGAGTAGTTGTAATTGTTGTAGGGATAAGTGCCTCCTAACTCTGCCGCCTCCACACGGTCCAGGATAGAAGGGACGTTTGTGTTTTCTTCATCCCCCACCAATACCCAACGATCCAGAAAGGCGTATGGTGTGGCGTCGAGGTCGGTGTAGCTGGTTTTAAAGGCTGGGTTGAGCCTGATCTTATGGCCACCGCTGTAGGTTACCAGGCCGGAAAGCGTGAAGTTTTTGTAGCGCAGCGAGTTAAACCAGCCCCCGTTCACGATCGGGTCAACAGGCCCTTCGTACTTCAGGTTTTGCGTTTCGTCGCTCTGCAGGTACACGTTCCCGCTTCTTTCCCCGTTTTCGTTCAGGAAGACAGGGGAACCGTTCTCCGGGTCGAGTCCGTCAAACCGGATGGAGAACAAGCCGCGGTAGGGGTAGCCTTCCTTTGGTCCTCCCTCCGGCGTCACCAGCGACCATATATCGGGGTTGTTCTTCAGGTTGGTTATCTCGCCCTCGTTGTAGCCGAACGTCAGCTGAGACCTTAAGCCCCAATCCTGGTTTTCAATGATGCTCCCGTTCAGCATGACTTCCAGGCCGTGCGACTCCATATCGGCATAGTTGGCAATTTTTACACCCTCCCCGCCGATGCCGGATGTCCTGATCAGGCCGATCAGATCGAACGCATTCCTGATATAGCCATCCACTGTTACCTGCAGCCTTTCACTGAACAAGCCGGCATCCACACCTACATTTGTTTCGTATTGCTTTTCCCAGGTCAACTCCGAGTTCTCCAGGTTCTGGATATAGATCATGGACTCCACCTCCGTGAGGTAAGGCCTCCTGGTGCTGCCGCTCTGCAAAACCAGGCTGGAGTTGGTGGCGTTGCCCATGCTGGCGGTGAGCCCATAGGTGGCACGCAGCGTGAGCCGGTTGACGATGTCCTGCTGCTGCATGAAAGGTTCGGTGTCTATGTTCCAGGAGCCGCTCACGTTCCAGGTGGGCAGCCAGCGCGCCGTGCGCGACTCCCCAAGCAGGTTCGAGCCATCGTAGCGCACAGTGCCGTTCAGGTTGTATTTCCCGTTATAGGAGTAAGCCGCATTGGCCATATAGGCCAGGAAGCGATCGTAGCGCAGGCTCATGCCATAGTAGTTGAAGTTCCCCTCCACGCCCTGCTTAATAATGTTGGGGTCTATATAGGGTACGCCTCCTTTGTCGTACTGGTACCCGTAGCCGTTGAAGAACTTGTTCTGCCGGTCGGCATACCGCAGCTCCTGCGACGCAAACAGCCGGACGGTATGGATGTCGCTGAGCGTCTTGTCCCAGTCCAAAGTATTGCGCAGGTAATAGCTGACCAGGTTATCGTCGTTGGTATTGTAAAAGCCGCCGTACGGCAATACCACTACAGGCTGGGCCTCGGGGTTGTCCGGGTCGCGGTACAGGAATTTATTATTGGCCTGCACCGTGGCATCGTCTGCCGCCCGGTAGGCCAGGGCCATATTGGCATTCTCCCGCACCTTGTGCTCACGGTTTGTGTTGGCGTAGCGTAAGGCCCCTGAAAAATTATAGTTCAGGTTAGGCAGGATCTTGTATGCAAAGTCAGCCTGCAGCTTCAGGTCCAACACCGAAAGGTCCAGGGTGTTGTTGTCCAGTTCGTTCAGGATGTTGAAAGGGGCGAAGTTTCTCCGGAAGTACTCCAGGTTGCCGGCATCATCGAAGGCCGTGAGCGTGCGGCTGCTGTTAAGTGCATAGCTGAACGGGTTGATATCAAAGTCCCGGGTGTACTCGCCGGTGACAGGGTTGCTGATCCGCTCGATCACCCCCGGGGCCTGCTGATCCCGGATCGAGCCCTGCGTGATCAGGCCCAGCGATATCTTGTCTGAGAAGTTGAAGTTTGCCCGCGCATTGCCTGTAAAGCGTTTCACTTCGTCCGCGATCGTCCAGCCTTCGTCCTCCAGAAAGCTGGTGGAGAAATAGAGCTGCGTTTTTTCTGTTCCGGACGATATACTCACCGAATGTTCCTGCATGAAGGAGTTCCGGAACAGCTCGTCGAACCAATCGGTGTTGGCCCTGGCATAGCGCTCCAGAAAAGCCCCTCTCGCTTCCGGAGTGTTCTGTAAGGCAAATGTACCTGTGGTTGGGTCATAGGTGTTGATCAGGTCATACATCTTGGTGTATACACCGCCGTTTTGCCTGCGGGAGGCGTCGGAGTGGTTCAGCCATCCTTTGCGGGCAATCTCTGCGTAAACCGACATCTGGTCGGCTGAATTCATGATGTCAAACGAGCTGTAGGTTGGCTTGAGATAGGTAGAGAAGTTCCCGGTATAGGACACGACCGGTTTTCCGATGCGCCCTTTTTTTGTGGTGATCACCACCACGCCATTCATGGCCCGTGCCCCGTACATCGCGGTGGCGGAGGCATCTTTCAATATCTGAAAACTCTCGATGTCATCCGGGTTCAGGCCGGCCACCGAAGAGCCGATCAGCGTGGCAGGGTCGCCGGTGGAGAGTTGCTCGTTGGATATATTCACCACGTCTTCCAGGATGATGCCATCCACAACCCAAAGCGGTTTATTGTCGCCCGTGATGGAGGTGGCGCCGCGCACCCTGATTTTAGGGGCAGCCCCAAAGGTGCCCGACACGTTCTGCACGGATACCCCGGCCACACGGCCCTCGAGCATCCTGCTGACATCGGTCACGCCTTCCCTTTTGGCGTCCTCGCCGGTGAGTAGTGCAGCCGAGCCGGTAAACATTTTTCGGTCAATGGTCTGGTAGCCAGTCACCACCACCTCGCGCAGAGCGTTGTCGCTTTCTTCCAGCGTGACGTTGAGGGTTGTGCTGCCGTTCACACTTACATCCTGTGTTGTATAGCCGATCATGGAAAAAACCAAGACGGCATTTGGCTGTACCTGTAACTGGAAATTACCGGCGGCGTCCGTGGAGGTTCCGTTGGTTGTGCCTTTCTCCAGGACCGTGACCCCGGGAGAGGCTTCCGCGGGTGCGCCACTGGCAGGCTGCAATCGCACGGTTCCGCGCACAGTGATTGCCTCCTGAAGATCCTGGGCAGGCGCGAAGTTGTTTGCCTGGGTAGGGTAGGGTGAGACTACGTGGAAAAAGGCCAGCAGCATTGACGGAAACCAGGCCTTTTTACTTTTAAAATAATTATTCATATATGCGTGGCTGTGCTCCTTTGTTGATGAATAACCAGGTCGTATTCTTAAGTCAGCACCTTGTACCTGCTGATGCTAATGTAAGCGGGTGAATTATGTCATCAGCCTACAGATTATACTTCAAGATTTCTTGGGAGGCGGTGACATTTATCCTGTGCCTCACTGCAAAATAATGGCAAAAAGAATGTTAGAGCCGCCAGAGAGGCGGCTCTAACACTTGTATTATTTTAAATCAATTTTCTGAACACTGGCTTCAGTAAGTTTGAAGAAGTCAGCTACGTCTGCATAATTCTTGAAGTCTACCGGAGGCCCGGAGGTTCTTCCGCCATCCATAAAATCACCAGGAATAACTACTATCCTGAAACCTTGGTTAGTAGTATAACGTGCCAAGTCCTCAGCGCTAAGGGTTGCTAAATCAAATTGAGAATCAATATACACCAGCACTTCAGCTAAGCTATGAAGGAAACTGTATTGGAATATTCTATTCTGGGGTAATAAAACCGTCTCGGGAAGTGGGCTCCACAATAAAATATCGGTGTCATTATCATCCGTATACGCCCCCCTAAACCTATACACCAACACCACATCAGATTCAGCGGCCTCAATTTCATTTGCAGTGAAGTTTATATATATAGAGTACAAGCCATCGTCATCCTGCTCAAAATCTGCCGGAAATTCATATACCTGAGCTGCGCCTGACTCCCCAGGCTCACCTTGTGGTCCTGTAGGTCCAACTGGCCCCTGTGCCCCTGTTGGTCCCGGAGGCCCTTCCGGCCCTTCGTCGCCCTCACACGAAACCTGGCCAAGTGCAACGGCTAACACCAGGATAAATTGTAAGATTTTCTTCATAATAAATTGGTTAGATAGTTATAGAATAAGGACTGGCTACTAAAGAAGAATGGTTTAATATACGCATTATTTAAATATTATATTTTATTCATGTTAAATTACTTACCTTAAAATGTGTCGAATTGTTATACAAAAAACTGACTTGATCAGAATTTAGACAAAGAGCCGTCAGGCTTACAGACCGGACTATCCAGCTCAAAGCGGTTTTCTGAATTTCCCACGTCTTATATCTTTGCTTAGAGATAAGCCTATCTAAAAGGTTTTGAAACTCTGAACAGACCTGCCGCTGGCTATATAAATGGAGGCCAAGAGAAGAACACGTAAGCTATATAAACGCCAAAGGCCCCTGTTTTCAGGGGCCTTTGGCGTTTATATATGGTAAAAGTCTATGGCCGCACCAGGCGCAGTTCTAATGTATTGATCGTGTTGCCCTGTAACTCAACCGGCTCCATGCCCAACTCCTCAATATTAAGTTCTAAATTAAGATTGTTGGCGGTCAGGTTTTTAACTGTGAAAGTAGTTTCATCGTTATCAGCATCCGTGATCACTATCTTTTGCTCGTCTTCTGTGAATTTCCATTTGCCGGAATCTGCAATGCCATTTGCTGTTGCTGTGAAGGTGCCGTCTTCTTCGAAGTTGAATTTCGCATCCTTGATGGCATCCAGCTGGTCGGCAAGCTCCTGTTCCCCTGCTAGCTGTAAAAGCAGCGCCACGGAGATAGAATTGGCACCCTGCACCACATAGATACCCTCTCCGCTCCATTCACCGTCGGTTAGAAATGCGCTTCTTGGAGACACTTCCTCATCTTCGTCGCCATCTTTACAGCTGGAAAGAGATAGTGTGAACAGCGTCACCAGGAGCAGGGCAAACAAATTTATTTTTTTCATAGGATAAAACGGTTTAATAAAATAGCTATACGCAGTTAACGGCAAAGTTGGGTAAAATGATAAACGGAGTTCCTGGAGTTTCAGTATGAGTTCCTTTAATATATAAATTTACGGGATAACTGACCTTCACAAATGCATCACCTATGGGCTAAAACTAGTTTGCCAGGGTCAGATGCACACTGAAAAGTATTCTGAATAAGCCACCTTCCGATATATAGCTAAGCGGCGGCGACGGCAGAACTGCAAATCTATATATGGAAACGTTTTGCCTTACGGCTTCACAAACCTGATTTCAGCTTCGATCTCCGTTCCGTCAGGTAATTTTGTAAGGGGGCCTAAACTAAGGTTCAGGAGTTGGGCGAGCAGCGTGAGCTGGTCTTTGGAAACACTGGTGCCGAGTTGAAAGCTGTCATTGGTCAGTTCCTTTATATCAACCTCCCCCAAGGCCAAAAAGTCGAAGTAGATTTTGGTCTCGTCTTCGTTGAACCTCCATTCCCCTTCAAACGTGAGGACGTCACTTTCGGCAAGGTAGGTATGATCGGGTCTGAAGGTAAGTTGCAAGGTGCGTACGTCCGGTGCGTTCGGCGGAATCGCTTCATTATTTGTCACGTCGAGACCCATCAAAAAGACTTTTTCTCCCTGCCAGACATGCGCCGTGAGCAGCTCGGTTTTAGTGGGGGCCACATCTTCGTCATCGTGGCGGTTGCAGGAAAAAAGGAAAGGAAGGGTGAAGAGTGCTACCAGTAGCAGTTGGAAATGTTTTGTCTTCATTTTAAAAAACCTATAAAGTAAATCAAGAATATTGTGAGAACGATATTCTTATAGGAAAGATGCTTAAAAGAGACAATTAGGGGAGAAATATTTTTACAGGATGTTCACCTCGGGGTGGAGCCGGATGCCGAATTTCTCCTCGACGGACGCGATGATGTCGTAAGCCAGCTGCCGCACGTGCTCGCCGCTGGCACCGCCGTAGTTAACCAGTACCAGTGCCTGGTTTTTATGCACGCCATAGTTGCCGATCACTTTGCCCTTCCAGCCGCACTGCTCGATCAGCCAGCCGGCCGGCACCTTCACGGTTTCGGGGGTTACGGGGTAGGAGGGGATGCCGGGGTATTCCGCTTTCAGCTGCTCGTAATGCGCCAGCGGGATCTCCGGGTTTTTGAAGAAGCTGCCGGCGTTGCCGATCTGTTTCGGGTCGGGGAGCTTGCTCTGCCGGATATGGCACACAGCCGCGCTTACGTCCTGTATGCTGGGCTGCTGCACCTGCATCTCCTGCAGCGTGGTGGTGATGGCGCCATAGGAGGTGTTCAGGGTGTGCTTTTTTGAAAGTCTGAAAACCACGGATGTCACTACAAACTGGCCCTTCAGCTCATTCTTGAAAACACTCTCGCGGTAACCGAACCTGCAGGTGGCATTGTCGAAAGTGCGCACCTCGCCTGATTGCAAATGCACAGCCTCCAACTCATGGAACACGTCTTTCAACTCCACCCCATAAGCACCAATGTTCTGAAGCGGCGAGGCGCCCACCGTGCCCGGAATAAGGGAGAGGTTTTCGATGCCGCCGTAGTTTTTCTCCAGGGCATATAGCACGAAATCGTGCCATACCTCGCCGCCGCCTACTTTTATATATACCTCGTCCTCGTCCTCGCGCAGCACCTCAATGCCCGTAATGCCGTTCTGCAGCACCACGCCCTCAAAATCCCTGGTGAAGAGCAGGTTACTGCCGCCGCCCAGTATCAGCTTGTCGAGGTGCTGCAACTCCGGTAAAGCCAGAAGCTGCTGTAACTCTCCCACACTTTCAAAGCGGGCAAAGTAGCGGGCTTTTACATCGATGCCAAACGTATTGAGCGCTTTCAGCGGAAAGTCAGACTGCAGTTTCATAAGCGTAAGTTTGTACAAAGATAGGGCATGGAGTTAGAAAGTTTAGGAGTTAAAGCGTTAGAATGTTACAGGGAGGAAGCTGAGAAGATCTTAAGGCCACGGAGTTATGGTGACACAGCGGCGCGTTTTAATTCTTATGAATTTGACAAGGCACTACAAAAACTACATGAAGGCAAATACTTCATCCTTTATACTGTTTAACTCTTTACTTCTTTCACTCCCAAAATTCCTAACTCATACCCTATCTTTGTGGTTTATATATAACTGATGGCAAAACAGAAACCAAACGGGAATTTTAATATAACAGTCACGACGCTGGCGGGGCTGGAAGAAGTGCTGGCCGGGGAACTGCGCGCCCTGGACATGGAGTACATCAAGGTGGGCACCCGCGCCGTGACCTGTTCCGGCAACCTGCGCCAGCTGTACGAGGCGAACCTGTGGTGCCGCACGGCCATCCGCGTCCTCAAGCCATTCCGCAATTTCAAGGCCCGCGACGAAAACGACCTGTATGCCCAGGTGCAGAAGATCAACTGGTCGGAGTACCTGGACGTGAAGCAGACCTTTGCCATCAGTGCCGCTGTCAGCCATTCCACGTTTGAGCACTCGCTGTTTGTGGCGCAGCTAACGAAAGACGCCATCGTGGACCAGTTTCGCAAAGCGACCGGCGAGCGGCCTTCCGTAGACCTGGTGCACCCGGATATACGCCTGAACCTCCACATGCACGAGAACATCGTCACGCTCTCCCTCGATTCGTCCGGCGATTCGCTGCACCGGCGTGGTTACCGCCTGCAAACGAACGTGGCGCCGCTGAACGAGGTGCTCGCCGCTGGAATGATCGGGCTGAGCGGCTGGGATAAAAAGTCACCGTTTGTTGACCCCATGTGCGGGTCCGGCACGCTGCTGATCGAGGCCGCCATGATGGCGCAGAACATTGCGCCGGGCCTGTACCGCCGCGACCCGTACGGCTTCGAGAAATGGAAAGATTACGATGCCGGCTTGTTCGAGATGGTCTGGAAAACAGCCGAGGTCAAAGCCTCCTTCGAGCCCAGGGCCACCATCCTTGGGTATGATATTGACCCGGATTATGTGGAGGCGGCCCGGAACAACATCGAGAACGCCGGGCTGGAAAATGTGATCAAAGTAGAAGAGGCGGATTTCTTCAAAACATCAGCGCCGGAAGAGCCTGGCGTGGTGGTCATGAACCCGCCTTACAACGAGCGCATATTGTCAGACGACATCAACCTGCTTTACAAGAACATCGGGGATACGCTGAAGAACAATTACCAGGGCTACGATGCCTTTGTTTTAACCGGTAACTTAGAAGCCGCTAAGAATGTGGGCCTGAAAGCTTCGCGCCGTATCCCGCTTTACAACGGCCCGATTGAATGCCGCCTGCTGAAGTACGAACTGTACCGCGGGAGCCGCCGGAGTGGGGAAGAACACACGGAATCATAAGAAGGCTTATGGCCTCCCCACAGGCTCGTCCTGTTGTATAACTATGACTCAGGCGCTGCGAGACAGTATTATCCATATATCCGCAGGTAGCGCTTCACTGACTTGTCAAAGGCTGTGCGTGCACCGCTGGCTATATGGGTGTCGAAGGCGGCATAGATGCGTTCAAACGCTAACCCAGCCAGTGCATCCCGGATACCCTCCACCTGCGGCTTCCGCAGCGGAATCAGATTGGGAAAGCTGTGCATAAATGAAACGGACCTGCGATCCATGTTCACATGGATGGTGTCGCCGGTCAGCAATGCGCCTTTGCCGTTCGCGCCTTCAGGCCAATACAAGACACAGGAGCCCGGGAAATGGCCGCCGGTTTTAATCACCTCCAAGCCATCCCACAGCGTAAGCGTTTCACCTTCCCAGAAACTGATGACAGCGTCGGGGCGCATCACCCACTGCCTGTCCTGCGCATGTATATATACCGGTATATCTCCAAACGCATGACTCCATTCCACCATGGAAGCATAAAAATGCGGGTGGGAGATGACGATGGCACGCAAGCCCCCGAACTGCTGTATTCGGTCGGCAGTAGCTTCGTCCAGCAACGAAATACAGTCCCAGAGCACGTTTCCCGAGGACGTCTGCAGCACAAAACACTTCTGCCCAATGCCAAAACGCGGTTCGGTCCTAATGCTGGTCAGGTGCGGTTCAGCCTCCTGAAAAGTGTTGTGATGCTCTTTCTTAAGGCTTTCGGAAGTCGTCCAGGCCTGGCCGTCCCAGTTCACGTACTGGCGCTCGTCCTCGCAAACCGGGCAATGGCCTGGCGTTGCGCCTGTAGCCGCGAACTGCGCGCCGCAGGTGACACATATGGCATGCTGTTGCATCGTTTTCCGTCGGAAAGGAGTGGAGACGAAATATAAAGAAAAACCAGCAAATTTGGATGTCAGGTCATCCCTCCAAGGGCTTGAGCAAGGACCGCCTCAAAAGCAAGAGAGCACCCATCGCCGGGTGCTCTCTTGCTTTTGATGTTATATATAACTGGTTTATATCCTCCTGATCTGGGCGCCGATGGCGTTCAGGCGGCCATCGATGTTCTGGTAGCCGCGGTCTATCTGCTCCACGTTGTCGATGATGCTGCGGCCTTCTGCCGAAAGCGCGGCGATCAGCAGGGCAACCCCCGCACGGATGTCAGGCGAGGTCATGCGGATACCACGCAACGGTACTTGGTTGTTCTGGCCGATGATGGTGGCGCGGTGCGGGTCACAGAGAATGATCTGCGCACCCATGTCGATGAGCTTGTCTACGAAGAACAGGCGGCTCTCAAACATCTTCTGGTGAATAAGCACCGTTCCTTTCGCCTGTGTCGCTACAACCAACGCCACGCTCAGCAGGTCCGGCGTCAGGCCCGGCCAGGTATGGTCCGAAACGTTGAGGATGCTGCCATCTATATAGGTGTCCACCTCGTAGTGGTCCTGCTCCGGTATATAGATGTCATCTCCCCGGAACTCCATCTTGATGCCTAGGCGCTGGAATGTCTCTGGTATCAGGCCCAGCTCCGGTATCTTACAGTTCTTGATGGTGATCTCAGAACCCGTCATTCCGGCAAGGCCGATAAACGAGCCGATCTCGATCATGTCGGGGAGCATGCTGTGCTCCGTGCCGTGTAATTTCTCCACGCCCTCGATGGTGAGCAGGTTAGAGCCCACGCCCGTGATTTTGGCGCCCATGCGGTTGAGCATGCGGCAGAGCTGCTGCACATAGGGCTCACAGGCGGCGTTGTAGATGGTAGTGATGCCCTCGGCTAGCACGGCTGCCATCACGATGTTGGCCGTGCCTGTAACGGAAGCCTCATCGAGCAGCATATAGGCGCCCTTCAGGCCGTCCGTTGTCACGTTAAAAAAGCTTTCGGGGGAGTCATACTCAAACCGGGCACCCAGCTTCTCAAACGCGAGGAAGTGCGTGTCGAGGCGGCGGCGGCCAATCTTGTCGCCACCCGGCTTCGGCATCTTGGCCTGCCCGAAACGCGCCAGCATCGGGCCGACGATCATGACGGAGCCCCGGATAGCGCGGCCCTGCTCCACGAATTGCGCTGTTTCAAGGTAGTCGAGGTTTATGTTGTCGGCCCGGAAAACATAGGTGTCCGGGGCCGTTTGCTCTACCGCCACGCCCAGGTCGCGCAACAACTCAATCAGTTTGTTTACATCCCGGATATCCGGAACATTGGAGATGGTAACGGGTTCAGGGGTCAGCAAAACCGCACACAGTATCTGGAGTGCCTCGTTTTTCGCCCCCTGCGGATAAATGTCGCCTTTCAGTTTGTTGCCGCCAATTACTTCAAATGAAGCCATTCAGTATTATTTATTTCTTTGGTTAGAAGAAGAGGTTCTGGTGTTCTTGCGGGTCCTGTTGTCGCTGCCGCCGCCACGGTTTTGCTGCTGGTTGCTGCTCCGCTGGTTCTGGCTATCCTGCTGCGGCTTCACATTCGACTCGAACAGGTTATTGCGCTCAATATAGGCCAGGTCCATATCCAGCTTGCCCTTCGACAGCTGCCGGATATCATCCAGGATCACGATGTCCGTGATGCTGTCCTTGTTGTACGAGCGGTACAGGGTTTTCATCAGCTTGCCGAGCGACACGATCGCCGCATCGCGCTCCTGCTCATCCTCGAGCTCCGTGGCCTTCTCTATCAGCAGCTCCACATTTTTGCCGTAGTGCTTGTAGCGCGGCGTGTCCAGCGGGTATTCTATTTTCTGCGGTTTGTCGTTGAGGTACTCCATGGCGCTCAGCTTGTAGGGCGCATCCACATCCAGGGTAGAGCCGGACATCACGTAGAGGTGGTTCCAGAGCTTCTGCTGGTAGTCCTGCGTGTCGCGCAGCTGCGGGTTCAGTTTGGCCATCAGGTTGATGAGCAACTGCGAGAGCCGGGTGCGCTCTGCGCGGTCTTCCACCCGGGTGATATAATTGACCAGATCCTGCACATTGCGGCCGTATTCGCGCAGCAACAGGTCTTGTTTAAAAGTGGTACTAGCTTCCATTATTTCTTATATATGGATTCAAAATTAGAAATTTGAGCGCACAATGGCTCAAGGCATGCTTAAAATTCTTTCTGCGTCCTGTTCAAAGCTTTACGCAAAAGCAGGGCTAAACGGTCAGTTATACGGGCCCGCACCGGTAGGGTGGGGCCCGGGCCGCTATTTTAGCTTAGACCCGTTCGGCACCGGCGCGGCGGGTTGCGCCAGCACAATAGCGCCGTCCTCGTCCTCAAAGCCGGTTACGAGCACCTCCGATATGAATTTGCCGATCTGTTTTTTGCCCAGGTTCGAGACGCATAGCACCTGCCTGCCCACCAGGTCTTCGGGCGTGTACCGCTCCGTGATCTGCGCGCTTGACTTTCTCAGGCCCAGGGGGCCGAGGTCCACGAGCAGCTGGTAAGCAGGGCGGCGCGCCTCCGGAAAAGCACGTGCCTCCACAATAGTGCCAACGCGAAGGTCTGTCTGTTCAAAGTGCTGCCACGTGATAAGGCCAGGCTGATCAGGAGGTGTGTGCATAGGTACTCAGGCGCGGTGTAAGCGTGATGTCACAAATAGAGGTACAATATAGGGCTTTATTCTGAACATTGTGCTATATAGCCTGCAGGCTGCCAGGGTTAGGGCAGCCTGCAGGCTATATAGCAATTATATATGGATATATATATAAGCGGCTTACTCGCTCTTCAGCGACACCACCGGGTTCGCCATGGCAGCTTTCACGGCTTGGGTGCTCATTGTGACCAGGGCGATCAGCAGCGTAGCAAAACCGGCCAGCAGGAAGGGCTCGTAGCTTAGGCTGATGCGGTAGGTGAAGTCCTGCAGCCAGAGCGTCATCAGGTAGTAGGCAATCGGCACGGCGATCACGAAGGCAACCAGCACCAGCTTGATGAACTCTTTCGAGAAGAGGTACGTGATGTTGAAAATGGAGGCCCCCAGCACTTTCCGGATGCCGACTTCCTTGGTGCGCTGCGCCGCCATGAAGGCAATCAACCCATATAGCCCCAGGCAGCCAATGAAGATGGCGATGAAGGAGAAGATCTTGAACAGTTTGTTTTGCCGCGCCTCTTCCTGGTAAAAATCAGCGATCGTCTCATCCAGGAACTCGTAGTTGAACACGTCATCCGGGTACGCCATTCCCCACACTTTCTCCAGATGGCTAAGCGCCTCCTGCTTCTTGCTCAGGTCAATTTTGGCCGACAGGAAATAGTAAGTGTCCGGGTTCGTCATCATAATGGTGGGGTCGATGGGCTGCTGCAGGGGGTGCTGATGGAAGTCGCTCACCACGCCGATGATGCTGACCTTTTTGTCGCGGCCTATCTTGAGCGTTTTGCCGATGGCCTCTGCCGGGCTGGCGATGCCCAGCTTGTGGCGCATGGTTTCGTTGATGAGCACCACGGCAGAGTCATTGTCGGAATAAGCGCGCCCGGCGGCCAGCTTGATGTCATACAGGTCGAGGTACTTCTCATCGGAATATTTCATGTTGGCCTGGAAGTTGGCGTCCTCGCTGGAGTTGTTGTAGGTGAAGTTGGAGCCCCAGGTCATGTTGGCGGATGGCGGGGCGGCCGCCAGGCTGACCTTCCGGATGGCGGCGTTGCTGAGCATCTCCTCGCGCAGCGGCAGCATCTTTTTGCCCGCCTGGCTGGGGAGCTGCACGGTTACGACGGCGTCCTTGTTAAAGCCGAGCGATTTGGTACGGAAGTAGTCCATCTGCTCGTTTACCAGGATCGTGCAGATGATGAGCACCTGGCATATGGTAAACTGCAACACCACCAGCCCCTGCCGGATGGGCAGGCCCGCCACCTGCTGCGTGGAAACTTTGCTTTTTAGGGCGGCGATCGGCTGGAAGCGGGACAGGATCAGGGCCGGGTACAAGCCCGCGAACAACGTTACTAGCAGGACCTCCGCCACCAGGAACAGCACCAGCACCGGGTCCTGCAGCAGGCTGAACGTGATCTTCAGCTCCAGCAGGCTGTTGAGGTAAGGCAGGGCCAGTTCCACCAGTATAATTGAAACGAAGGTGGCCAGCAGCGTAATCAGGAGTGTCTCCCCGATAAACTGCAGCATCAGCTGGCTTTTGCTGCTGCCCATCACCTTCCGCACGCCTACTTCTTTTGCCCGCTTCATGGCCTGGGCGGTGGCCAGGTTCACGAAGTTGATGCAGGCCACCAGCACCAGGAACACGCCGATGAGGGCCATGGACCATATGATTTCCCTGGAGATGGTGCGCTGGCCGTAGTTGCCGAAGTCGGGGTTGAAGTGGATATCGCTCAGGGGCTGTAGCAGGTAGGTTTCTTGCCCCCGTGCATCCTTTGGCTGTAACCGTTTGATAAAAGCGTTTAGCTCAGCCTCCTTTGCTTCCGGCGAGGCGCCTTCCGGCAACAGCACATATAGCTGCTGGTTGCTCGAGAGCACATCGAAACCGTCGAGCGGCAGCGGCGAATAGCTCTTGAAAGAAGGGTAAGAGATCAGCATCACGAACGGAAAGTCGGTGTTGGGAGGGTAGTCCGGGATAACGGACGTCACTTTGAGGGTGAGGCTGTTGTTGAACTTAATGACCTTGCCAACCGAGTTGCCCTCGGGGAAATACTTGGCTGCTGTGCTTTGGGTGAGCACGACGTTGTTCGGCTCCGCCATGCCGGGCTGTGGGTCCATCTCCCCCTGGGGAATATCAAACAGCTCAAAATACTCAGGCTCCACAAACGCGACTGAGCCTTCCTCCAGGAAGCGCTTCGGGGCCGCACCGTTGTCGCTCAGTATATTGATCTGGGCGCCTTCCTCGCTGTACATCTGGGTCAGGTTCTCCATGCCCAGTTTGTCGTTGCTCCGCAGCAGTTTCGGAAAAGGGAAGCGCGTGCCTGTATTCTGATTCACCCCATCTTCATAAACCTGCTCCGTGTTCACGCGGTAGATTCTGTCCGCTTTGCTGTGAAAGGCGTCGTAGCTCAGCTCATACTTGATTACCAGAAAGAGCAGGATGCTGCAGGTGATGCCCAGCGCCAGACCCGCAATGTTCAGGAGGCTGTAACTCTTGTTGCGGAGCAGCGAGCGGAAAGCCGTGAGGAAATATAGTTTCAGCATAGTTTTAAGATTGTGTGTGGGACTTGTTTCGGATGATCAGGTTCTTAGCTTTATATATCCCCTTGCCAAGTGCTGTGCCAATTCCCAAAACTGCCGCCGCGGCTGCAATACGCACCTTTGATCTGTTCCGCGGTGTCCGGCTATGGACACTTTTTGTTCAGGATTGGACACCGCAGCCATATATAAATACCCTGAATTCTTTTAAATTAGATACTGGATGCTGTGGCATCATATTTATATATAGATTATATATAGATTATATATAAGAAAGCGGCTTCTGGGGTACAACCGGGTTATGGGGTTCTGCAAAACACAGCACCCGGCCGAACGCCCAGGCACACAAAGTAAAACGATGGAAGAACAGAAACTAGGCAAAATCCTGATCATTGATGACAACGAGGACGTGTTGTTCTCGGCCAAAATGCTCCTGCGCAAGCATGCCAAAGAGGTGGTGATGGAGAAGAACCCGAAGAAGATCCCGTTCCTGGTCTCCAACGAGGACTTCGACCTGATCCTGCTCGACATGAACTTCAGCCAGGACATCACCAGCGGGCAGGAGGGCTTTTACTGGCTGAAGGAGATCCTCTGGTACGACCCGTCGGCGGTGGTTGTCATGATCACGGCCTACGGGGATGTGGAGATGGCGGTGAAGGCGCTGAAGGAGGGAGCCACCGACTTCGTGCTCAAGCCCTGGCAGAACGAGAAGCTGCTGGCCACCCTCTCAGCCGCCGCCAAACTGCGCCATTCCTACAAAGAGGTAAACCAGCTGAAGGAGGTGAACCGCACCCTCACCACGCAGCTCAGCCCACCGCAGGCCATCATCCAGGGGAATAGTGCCTCTATGCGCCAGCTCTTCACCATCATCGATAAAGTGGCGCGCACTGATGCGGATATTCTGCTGCTCGGCGAGAACGGCACGGGGAAGGAGGTCATCGCCCGCGCCATACACCAGCGGTCCTCCCGCGCCGACAAAGTGTTTGTGACGGTGGATATGGGGGCCGTAACCGAGTCATTGTTCGAGAGTGAACTGTTCGGTCATAAAAAAGGCGCTTTCACCGATGCCAAGGAAGACCGCATCGGTCGGATAGAAGCCGCGAACGGCGGGACGCTTTTCCTGGATGAGATCGGGAACCTGTCGCTGGCGATGCAGGCCAAGCTGCTGACGGTGCTGCAGCGGCGCGAGGTGGTCCGGGTGGGCACGAACAAACCGATACCGGTAAACGTGCGCCTGATCAGTGCCACCAACATGCCCCTGAAGGAGATGGTGCAGCGCAATGAGTTCCGCCAGGACTTACTCTACCGCATCAACACCGTGGAGCTGAACCTGCCGCCGCTGCGGGAGCGCCTGGAAGACATTCCCATTTTCGCAGCGCATTTCCTGGCCGAGTATGCGCAAAAGTACAGGCAACCGGTGAAGCGGCTGTCGGAATCGGGCCTTGCCCGGCTGCGTCGCTATAACTGGCCCGGCAACGTGCGGGAACTGCAGCACGCCCTGGAGCGCGCCTCTATTATGAGCGATAACCGGGAACTGCAGGCCGACGACTTTTTCTTCTTGGCGGAGGCGGCTCCTTCCCCAGCGGCGGAAACGGGGCCAGCTCCCCTGGACCTGGACGGCCTGGAGCGGGAAGCCGTGCAACGGGCCATGCAGAAGCACGAGGGCAATATTTCGAAAGCCGCAAAAGAACTGGGCCTGTCGCGCGGGGCGCTTTACCGAAGGCTGGAGAAGTATGCGTTCTAACCCGATCCGCTTCAGAACCTACCGGCTGCAACTGGTGCTGCGTCTCCTGCTGCTGTCGGCCTCCCTCTATGGCCTGGCCTGGGTCGGCTTTAACCCGGACTACCGCAGCACGTTTTTAGGCCTTTTTATATTCATCCTGCTTCAGATCGGGCTGCTGGTGCATTTTCATGAACGCACCAACCGACTGTTTCTCCGCTTTCTCAATGCCATTAAGTATGATGACTTTACGGAGCAGTTCCATATAAGCGGCGAAGGGAATACCATGCGGGAGCTGTCGCTGCGGCTGAATGAGGTGATGAAGAAATTCCGGGAGGTACGGGCCGAGAAGGAAGCCCACCTGCAGTATTTTGAGGTGATCGTGCAGCACATCGGCATCGGCATTATCACCTTTAAACCGGACGGCAGCATCCTGCTGCTGAATAACGCTGCCAGGAAACTGCTGCAGGTGGGGCAGCTGCGCCAGGTGCAGGAACTGGAAACCGTGAGTCCGCAACTGGCCCTCGGGCTGCAGCAGCTCGGCAACGACGACAAGGTACTGGTGCCGGTGCGGCAGGGGGCGGAGCAAGCCAACCTGTCGGTGCATGTGATCGAGCTTTCGCTGCTGGGCGAGCGGGTCCGGATGGCTTCGCTCCAGAACATCCAGAGCGAGTTGGAAGAGAAGGAGATGGAGGCCTGGCACAACCTGATCAAGGTGCTGACGCACGAGATCATGAACTCCGTGACCCCCATCGCCTCGCTGTCCGCGAGCGCCTACGAGGAGGTGAGCAGCTTTACAGACACAGATGCGGAGGAGGTGACGCTTTTGCGCGAGGAACTGGAGGATATCGGGCAATGCCTGCAAACCATCAGCCGGCGCTCCGACGGGCTCATTTACTTTGTGAATGACTTCCGCAACCTTACTACTCTATCGGTGCCCAAGCTCAGCCGCTTTAACGTGACGGAGCTGTTGCAGGAAATCAAAATGCTGCTGCGCGGGCAGCTCGCCGCCCGGCAAATTTCGCTGCAGTTGGAGGTGCCGAAGGAGGCCCTGCTGCTGTCAGCGGACAGGGCCATGGTAGAGCAGGTGCTCATTAACCTGGTGAAGAACGCTACAGAGGCCGTGCAGGAGCAACCGGACGGCAAAGTCACCGTCCGGGCTTACCTCGACGAGCGCAGTCGCATCAGCATCGAGATACAGGACAACGGACACGGCATGACCCCGGAGGCCATGGCCAAAATATTCATCCCCTTTTTCACCACCAAGAAATCCGGCTCCGGCATTGGTCTGAGCCTGTCGCGGCAGATCATGCGCCTGCACAAAGGCGCTATCTCGGTGCAGTCAGAACTCGGGAAAGGGACAACTTTCATTCTCCGGTTTTAATGCCGCCGCGCATGCGTCACTATTCCGATATGCGAGCGCTTTCAGACGAGGGTCCTATAGAACACCCACAACATTTACGCCCAATCTTGCTTATAAGGAGAATCAAACTAACCAAATCATATCATGGGAGAGAAAGAGCAGGAAGGGGGCGTTTGGGTAAGCGCCGATAGCAGTGCGCCGTTTATAGCCAACATCAGGGCAGGCGCCGATACCATGGTGCTGGATGAGTCAAGCGCCGTGACCGGTGTGAAAACAGGGGCAGACCCCTATGATTACATCCTGAGCGCACTCGGTGCCTGCACCGTAATAACGCTGCATATGTATGCGAATCGCAAAGGCTGGCCCCTGGAGCGGGCCGAGGTGAGACTGCGCCACAGCCGGGTGCACACCGACGACTGCGCGAACTGCGAAGACGAAACAGCCAGGCTGAGCCAGGTAAACAAGTACCTCCGCCTCACCGGCGACCTGACAGAGGAGCAGCGCAAGCGCCTCAAGATTATCTCCTCCAAATGCCCTGTTCAGAAAACACTGGAGGCAGGGCTATCCATTGTCACTGAGATGGAGGAGCTCTAAAATTTTCCTGCTGCCTCTGTATACGGCACAATTTTTTTTGCAGTAAGGCTGGCATTTATATATAAGTAACTCCGCCTACGGATTTCAGCGTTGTCCCTCTTGCCAGCGCTGGTGCAGGGAAGCCCGGGTCTCTTCCATTTTCTTTTTGCCGGCGCGCAGGAATATGTGCGGCAGTTTAAATCGCGCGATCGAATAACACTTAGAGCCTGTGGTACCGCCTGCCGCTGACAGCCGAAGCCGGTTGAAAAATTTATTTTGCTATCTTCGTTCTGACGAAGCGGCCGTTGCACCGGCTGCGGCCATATCTTATACCGAATGCTGAGAAAACTGACCCACACGTACCTTATCGCCTCTCTGATTGCCTTCGGGCTTGTATCCTGCGTGCCCATCGAGCAGCAGGGCCAAAGCGGCAGCGGCGCCACCTCTTCCAGCCCCGCCACGCAGTTGCGCTACGAGGATCATGTATATGACGAGAGCATTAAGTCGGTGCAGGCGTACCTCGCCTCCGGCAGGGAGGATGAGGTGCTGAACCCGGCCGTGACCCCGCTGAGCCAGGAGCGACCGATTGTGCTGGAGTTCGACCGCCTGAACGCCCGGCAGCAGCGCCTGCTCGTAAAGCTTCGCCACTGCGACGCCAACTGGACGCCCTCCACCTTAAATGACACCCAGTTTCTGTACGACTTCAATGAGTTCATCATTACTGACGCCCAGATATCGGTGAACACCCGCATCCCTTACGTGCATTACCGGTTTGTGATGCCGCGGGTGCGCATCAGCGGGAATTACCTGCTCGTGGTGCAGGAGGAAGGCGGCAATACCCTGCTGACGCAGCGCGCGATGGTGTACCAGGACGGCGTGGTGGTGACGGCGAAGCTGGGTTCCCCCATCGGGCCGGGCGGCCGGGAGACCCGCCAGCCCATCGAGTTTAACGTAATGCACCCCGACTTTGAGCTGGTGAACCCGGCGATGGAGGTAAAAGCCGTCATGCGCCAGAACTACCGCTGGGACAACGCCATGGTTATCCCCAAACCAACCTATATACACGATGCGCAGCGCCGCCTGGAGTATGTTTTCTTCGAGCCGAAGCAGCAGTTCAAGGGGTTGAGTGAGTTCCGGGCTTTTGATACGCGCAGCCTTAACTTCCGCAGCATCGGTGTGCAGAGTATCAACCTGGAGGCAAGCCCCATCGAGGTGAACCTGGTGCCGGACAAAAGCCGGCAGACGGTGGCGTACACGCAGGACCCGGATATAAACGGCATGCGGATTTTCGGCAACAAGCAGTATGGCAACGCTGGCGTGAACGGAGACTATACCTGGGTCGACTTCGAGCTGGAGACAGGCACCAAGGCCCCGGGCGAGGTATATGTTCAAGGCGAGCTGACGGACTGGTCGCAGCAGGAAGAAGCCCAGCTGCTGTTCGATATAGAGCGCGGGGTTTACTCGGGTCGACTGCTGTTGAAGCAAGGCTACTACAACTACTATTACGCCCTTAAGCCCAATGCCGCCGCCGCGCCTGACGCCAGCTTCTTTGAGGGCAGCCATTTTGAAACAGACAACATCTACGATATCCTCATCTACTACCGCCCGCCCGGCACCAGAGCCGACCTGCTGATCGGGTATGAGCAGCTTTTCTTTAACAGGAAATAGGGAGGAACCACAGGAGTGAACTGCCTGGCAGTGCCGGAAATTAACCTTGTACGAACCCCTGTTTTAGTGTACGTGCCGCCGGTTTGCGGAGCAGCAGATGGCACTATATGGCTTTAGGGAATTGCGGAGGGATGCAGCGCATTCAAAACCTTATCACGAGCAAAACCCGTAAAACTTTAGTATAGAGTTATTTCGAACTAAAACCAACGACTATGAAGACGAATGAATTAAACCCTTGGAAACTTTTTCGGTCAGGCCTTTGCTGCACACTCGTGGTAACGATGGTGTCGTGCGGCGGCACAGACACTGTGGAAGACACAGAGGTAATGGAGGAAACGGCTGCCGTGGAGGATGATGCCGGGGTAATGGATAACTGGGACAACAACCGCTTTAACACCACCTTCGCCTCCAACGACCGCTATGAGGAGTGGGACGAAAACGACGATAACCTGCTGGACGAAAACGAGTTCTATGGCAGTTACTACGATACCTGGGACGTGAACGACGATGAAGCCCTGGATGAAGACGAGTGGAACAATGCCACCAGGGATTTCGGGTTGGAAGGTCAGAACTGGGCTGACTGGGATGCCAACAATGACATGAAGCTGGATGAAGATGAGTTCCGAACCGGTGCCGCGAAGAACAACTATTACGGCGACTGGGACAAAGACGGCGACAAAATGCTGAACGAGCGGGAGTACACCGATGGCATCTTTGGCTTGTGGGACAACGATGCGGACGGCACGATAACAAATGACGAGTACACCACCCGAAACGACAGATATTACGGCACCATGTAATTTTATTGGCTGATCTATATATGGCAAAAGCCCCCGGATTCTATATCCGGGGGCTTTTGCCATATATAGAGTCTGGGATTACACGTTGAAGCGGAAGTGCATGATATCACCATCCTTCACCACGTAGTCTTTCCCTTCCACGGCCATCTTTCCGGCCTCCTTTATTTTTGCTTCTGTCTTGTATTCCTGGTAATCGTGCAGCTTGATGACCTCGGCACGAATGAAGCCTTTCTCGAAGTCGGAGTGGATGACGCCAGCCGCCTGCGGGGCTTTCCAGCCGCGGCCGATCGTCCAGGCGCGCACTTCCTTTACACCGGCTGTGAAGTAGGTCACCAGGTTCAGCAGTTCGTAAGACGCCTTGATGAGCTTGTTCAGGCCGGACTCCTCCAGGCCATACTCCGCCAGGAACATCGCTTTCTCCTCCGGGTCCGTGAGTTCCGCGATCTGGGCCTCGATGGAGGCGGAGATCAGCACCACCTGCGCATTCTCGTTCTTCACGTGCTCGCGCAAACCCTCCGAAAACTTGTTGCCGTTTATCATAGAGCCCTCGTCTACGTTCGCGGCATATATCACGGGCTTGTCGGTCAGCAGCTTCAGGTCGTCCACGGCTTCCTTGTCCTCTTCCGTTACCTCCAGGCTGCGGGCGTTCAGGCCGGATTCGAGGTGCGCCTTGTATTTCTCCAGGCTGGCGAGTTCTTTCTTTGCTTTCGCATCGCCGGATTTAGCGGCCCGCACCACCTTCTGTATCTTCTTGTCCACCGACTCCAGGTCCTTCAGCTGCAGCTCGGTGTCGATGATCTCCTTGTCAGCAACCGGGTCTACCTTGCCGTCCACGTGCACGATGTTCGGGTCCTCGAAGCAGCGCACCACGTGGATGATGGCGTCCACCTCGCGGATGTTGGCCAGGAACTTGTTACCCAGTCCCTCGCCCTTGCTGGCGCCTTTCACAAGGCCGGCAATGTCCACGAACTCGATCACGGTGGGCAGCACGCGCTCCGGGTGCACCAGCTCCTCGAGGATGCGCAGGCGCTCGTCGGGCACCGTGATCACGCCCACGTTAGGCTCTATCGTACAGAAAGGATAGTTGGCAGATTCTGCCTTGGCATTAGAAATAGCGTTGAACAACGTAGACTTGCCCACATTAGGCAGTCCGACAATTCCGCATCTGAGTCCCATTATAAATATTGTTTTTAATCAGGGCGCAAATATACGAAAAATTTTGGCGGCCCTGCAGCTCCCTGCCGCAGGGGAGGGCATTAAAAAGAGGAAACCCATGACGGAGCCATGGGTTCGGTTGTTTTTATAGGAAGTCAGGTTCGGGTGTTATTCCCACTTCAGGTCGTTGTCGAAAGAAGGAGCTGCCTCAGCGGTCTCCACTGTCTCGGCAACAGGTGCTTCGAGGGCGGCCAGGGCTTCTTCAGTCAAAAGTTCAGATTTAACGTGGTCAATTGTTCCCTGCAGGGCATCCATGAATTTCACGAAGTCCTCTTTATACAGGAAAATCTTGTGCTTCTCGTAGGAGAAATTATCCTCGTTGAACTTCCGCTTGCTTTCCGTAATAGTCACGTAATAGTCATTCGAGCGAGTCGACTTCACATCAAAGAAATACGTTCTTTTCCCGGCTCTTACTCTCTGGGAATAAATTTCTGCTTTTTCGTTGTTCTCTTCCACCGTTATAAACGTTAAATTCAACTTTGTGAAGCTAAAAGTAACATATATATCCGATATATAAAAATCTTCGAATTTAAAATTTAAGATAATTTTTTCCCGTTATATTTGCAGTTGGTCCAAATCGATTCCTGTGCAGATATGTTCGATAGTACTCCTCTTTGTCCTCTCTTTCTTTCACAGCGCCGCTGGCTATAAGGCCGAGGGGACGGCCTCTTTCTATGCCGACCACATGCAGGGCCGCGCCACTGCCAGCGGGGAGCGCTACGATAAAAGCCTGCTGACCGCCGCGCACCCCACACTTCCGTTCGGCACCAGGCTGCTTGTGCGTAACCTGGGAAACGGCAGCTCGGTGGTGGTGCGGGTAAATGACCGCAAGGCCCGGCACCGGCACAACATCATCGACCTTTCGCGCGCCGCCGCCGAGGCCATTAACATGATCCGCGACGGGAAAGCCACGGTGAAGCTTGAGGAAGTGAAAAACGACGGGGCGGAGCAACAACAGGCGCCCACCGCCGTTTCAGAGAGGAGTGCCTCTCACTAAATACACCCAAATTGCATGAAGACGCCCCTCACCCTTGCTGATGTTCAGAAGTTTAAGAACATGGAGTTTCTTGCCAAGCAGCTGGTGGAGGGCTTTATCACGGGCTTGCACCAGTCGCCTTACCATGGCTTTTCGGTGGAGTTTTCGGAGCACCGGCTCTACAACAGCGGCGAGAGCACCCGCCACATCGACTGGAAAGTGTTTGCCCGCACCGACAAGCTCTTTGTGAAGCGCTACGAGGAGGAAACCAACCTGCGCTGCCACATGCTGCTGGACGTGTCGCCGTCGATGTATTACCCCACCGAAAACAACGGCAAGCTTACCTTCTCCGCGCTATGCGCCGCTGCCCTCGCCACCCTGCTCCGCAAGCAGCGCGATGCGGTGGGCCTGGTTACTTTCTCGGATAAAATAGAGCTGCAGACGCCGGTGCGCTCCACGGGCTCGCACCTGCACACGCTGCTGCTGCTGCTGCAAAAACAACTGGAGCAGAAACCCACTGCCCACGACACGAATGTGGCCGAGGTGGTGCACCTGATCGCGCAGCAGATACCGAAGCGCTCCCTCGTCATCATCTTCAGCGACATGCTCAGCCGGCAGGATAATCTGGAGGAGATTTTTGCCGCGCTCCAGCACCTGAAGCACCAGAACCACGAGGTGCTGATCTTCCATGTAATGGACAAGAAAACAGAGGAGGAGTTTGACTTCGCCGAGCGCCCCTATGTGTTCGTGGACGTGGAGACAGGGCAGGAGCTGAAGCTGCAACCCTCGCAGGTGCGGGAACACTACCGCGCCGCTATCGAAAACTACAAACGCGAGCTGGAGCTGAAATGCGGGCAGTATAAGATCGACTTTGTGCCGGTGGATATCAGCGAGCCGTTTGACAAGGTGCTCTACGCCTACCTCGTAAAGCGGGGGAAGGTGAGATGATTTTGCCGCATTCTCTGCTTCATTTTTGCCTGCAATTCGGAGGGTAAAAACGGGTTTTCCTTAGTCTACAAGATCCTATAGGGCTGGGCAGGCTGAAAGCAGCAATGGGACACCATGCATCACCTGAGCGTATAACGCACCAGTTCATGGCGTTGCATGACATTATCAGAATTCACATAGTACCTGTCTGAGCGCACCAGCCCGATGTCAGGGGCTACATAATCGTGTTGTTTGAGGGTGTTGGTGGCTGCATTGTTCGGGGATATATACTGTTTCTCAATGCTGAACAGGTAGCTGGCATATGTTTCGGCGGCAGCCGTAATGGTGTCCGGCTGCTGGCTTCGGGTGGTCAGCACCCACATTTCGTAACCGGGGTATTCATACATATAGCCGATGCCGCCGTAGCCGGGGCACTGGTATATCATCACGGGCTGGTCTCCGGCCTCATTATAATACACGTAGCCCTCTTTGCTGTTCTGCACAATGCTGCCACTGCTTAAGATGTACCAGGTGCTGCGATGGATAAGCGTGTCCCTGATGACGGAGTTTCTGTAGGAGCTTTTCGTCAGAGGCTTTGCGCTGGTGTCGAAGTCGGTTACCTCATATACCCACTCATTCCCTACCTGCAGCGGCAGCGTTTCCTCCACAGGTGCAACCTCATTCTCCCGATCGCAAGAGAAAAGCAAAATAAGCAGCAGCGTGCACAGAAATGCGGAAAATACTTTTTTCATAGGCCGTAATTGGGGGTATATATAGGGAGAGCTGATTTTACAGGAAACCGTTGCAAGCAGAATGTAAATTAACAAGCGTTATATATGACTCCGCCCTAGCCACGCTTTTCGGCAGCCATATATAAACCTGAAGATAACCACCCACTGTAGTTGCTGCTTTACCTGCTACTTCGGCATATTATCCAGCGACTGCCACAGGTACTTGCTTGCGATGGTGCGGTAGGGCCGCCAGCTTTCGGCAATGCCCTGCATGCGAAGTAGCAGGGCCTTACCCGATTCAGCTAGCCCGTAGTGGCGTTTCATGGCGTTCTGTATGCCGAGGTCATCCACCGGAAACACATCGGGCCGCTCCAGGGCAAACATCAGCAGCATCTCCACCGTCCAGCGGCCCACGCCCTTGATCTGCGTCAGGTGTTTGATCAGGTCCTCGCTTTCCATAGCATCAATGGCGGCGTGTGCCATGTGTCCAGCTGCCGCAAAAGAAGCCACATTCCGCACGTACCCGATCTTCTGGAAAGAAAGCCCCGCTCCGCGCAGCAGCTCGTCGGGCGCCTCCAGCACCAGCTGCGGGTGGGGGTAATCCTCGGGGAACAGGGCGGTGAACCGCCTGAAGATTACGGCAGCCACCTTCGTGCTCAACTGTTGCGACACGATAGCGCTCAGCAGTTTGTAGTACAGGTCTTCTGACCTGGAGGAGGTAAGGGGGCGGCCCCGGCGGATGATGTCCGCCATGATCGGGTCGTTGGCCAGTACTGCCATTATTTCGGGCGAAGGGAAGTCAGGTATCATAGCGTGTTACCATTTTGACTCAAGTACCTAAAATTTCATGAGTTTGCCAACCAATAGTAATGTTGTGGTTGTATAGGGCAAAGTTGTCAAAGAAAATAGATGCATCCCTGCCAACGTCAGAGCAGCTTCTACAGGCATGCTCCCGGGCGTGATCAGAATCAGGATGGCTATATATAAAAAGTGAGCAGCAAAGCAGCTGGAATTCCAGACTACTTTGCTGCTCACCTGAAGGCTGCCTGAGTTGCAGCAAATAGCGTATTTCAGACGCAGCGCTTCCTACTCGGTGCTGAAAGAGTAGATAAAGGCAGCCCCAAATGTTGTCTGGCTCTGCTTGTTATATAACCCGTTGGAGCTCTCGAAAAAGTCATCGCTTGCTTTGTCGAAGCGTATCTCCGGCTTGATGTTGAGGTTTCCGTCGGCCACTTTTATATCCCCTGTAAGGGTGAGCGAAGCAACCTGTAGCGGTCCGAAGTAACGGACGCCTTCCGGGTCAGAGAAGTACTCGGTGCGAAGACCAAGCCCGAAGACAGGGCTGGCAGCGTAGTTTATATAGAGTGCGCCGCCTCCCCACTTGGCATCGTCAGACCAGGGGTTTTCCGGATCGATCTCTGAGTTACCGGAGTAGAAGGCGCCGTAAGCCGCATTAATGCCGACCTTCAGCGCTTCGTTCAGCTGGTAAGAGGTAGTGAGGTCGTAAAGGCTGGTGTAGGATCCCTCGCCGTCCCCGAAGTTAGAGAGTGTGTTGTACTCATCACCCCCAATCCAGTTCACGAACACATCAAACCCTGCGACCGGCGTGATGTGCGCCTGCGCCGTGATTGACTTCTTGTTGTTGAAGTCCGACAGGCCGTCCCAGCCGTTTACCACGCCCACCATCAGTCCCAGCTTTTCGCTTGCTGCATAGTTCAGCTTGGCGCCGGTGTGGTAAAAAGGTCCGTTTCCGAAAAGGTAGGACAGGCTGTAGTTGTAGTTCAGCGGCGCGTCGATCAGCTCGTACCCGATGTGCGTGCCGTACTGCCCGATGGTGAAATTAAGCTTCGGCGTGAGGTCGTAGGAAAGGTAGGCCTGCTTGATGATGCGCGCCGTGCCCTCGTTGCCGAAGTTGCCGAGCTCCGCGTTCGGCCCGAAGGTAAGGTCGGCTACCACCGTTGCCCGCCCCTTGGTGTAGGTGAACATGGTCTGCACAAGGCCCAGGGCAAAGCTGTTGTGCTTCGTGTCGAATACCCTGCCCTGGTTCAGCCCTGACTCCGGGTTGTTCAGGTTGTACTGGTAATACGCATCCACGTACCCACTGATGGTAAGAGCGCCTTTGGTCTCTTCCGTTGCCGTTTCCTGGGCATTTGCTATATTTGCACCTGCGAGGAAAGTAGCTGCGACGAGTGATAAAAGTCTTTTCATGATCTTTTCTTTTGTGTTAGGAGTATTTTAGAAGAAGTATGAGGGCACCCGTTCTGCCAGCCGCCGCTTCTCAAATTGCCGTTTTTGAAGAGGATGCTGATTTTTTCAGGACTGGGTGTTGTTCTTTCACATGGGATGGGGCGTGGAGGGCAATACTTGTTCAGCCATCTTCGCTTTTGTAAAAGGGTGGTAATGCCTGACCGCATTACCACCTGTTTTACTTCCATGTCACTAAGGGAGCGGGTATAGGTAATTTACTTGGATATGACCGCCTTGCCGGACTCTTTCTGGGTGCGCGTGGCGGCTGCCACCATCATTTCCTTTTCGTCCAGGCTCATCTCGTAGCCGGTTCCGTTGAAATCAGGGTAGGCGTGCATTTTGTGCTCGTGTATGTCAAGGCCTTCTATTTCCTCTCTCGCACTCACCCGTATCCCCATCGTCAGCTTCAGCACGTACCACACCACGAAGGCAAAGCCGAAGCTGAACAAACCGATCGCGGCGATTCCGATAAGCTGGCTGATGAACTGATCCATGCCCGCCAGGCTACCGAAAAGCCCCACGGCCAGCGTGCCCCATATGCCGCACACCAGGTGCACGGAAAGCGCGCCCACCGGGTCGTCGAGGCGAATGCGGTCGAAGAAGGCCACTGCCAGCACCACCAGCGCACCGGCCACCAGACCAATGATGATGGAGTCTGTGACGCCCATCTGGTCGGCCCCGGCCGTGATGCCCACCAGCCCGGCCAGTATGCCGTTCAGCACCATCGTGATATCACTTGCTTTGAACATGACCAGCGAAAGGAGACAGCCACCGATGGCGCCGGCAGCGGCTGCCAGGCACGTCATCACCAGCACGCGCGATACGGCACCGGGATCAGCTGACAGGACAGAGCCTCCGTTAAAGCCGAACCAGCCCAGCCAGAGAATGAACACGCCGATGGTCGCCAGCGGGATGCTGTGGCCCGGGATCGGCTTGATCTTGCCGTCCACGTACTTGCCGATCCTGGAACCGAGGAGCATGATACCCGCCAGCGCGCCCCAGCCGCCTACGGAATGTACCAGGGTAGAGCCTGCGAAATCATAGAACGGCACCTCCAGCGTATTCAGGAAGCCGCCACCCCATTTCCACATGCCCACAATCGGGTAGCAAATACCGACAAAAAGGATAGAGAAAATGATGAAAGAGGAAAGCTTGATGCGCTCCGCCACCGCACCGGACACGATGGTGGCGGCTGTAGCGGCAAACATGCCCTGGAACAGGAAATCGGTCCAGAAGGTATAGCCTTCGTTGTAGGCAGAGGTCTCACCGCCTTCCGGCAGCGGAATACCGAAGCCGGAGAAGCCGAAGAAGCTGCCTGCGAAGCTCTCGCCGGGGTACATCATGGAGAAGCCCCACAGTGCGTACGTGATCAGGCCGATGGCCGGGATCATGCTGTTTTTGAAGAGAACGTTCACGGTGTTCTTTGACCTGGCCAGGCCTGACTCCAGTGTGGCAAACCCAAGGTGCATAACGAAAACCAGGAAGATGCAGACCATCATCCAGACGTTGTTCGTGACAAATAATTCTTGTGACATGGCTTAAAAGTTAAGTTTCTAAATTAATTTCTGTTTGTTGATGTGTTTGTTCAGCAGGATGTGCTACAGGGCAAGTTCCCCTACTTCCCCGGTTCGGATGCGGATAACGGACTCCACATCCATGATAAAGATCTTGCCGTCGCCCACCTTGCCGGTGTTTGCTACTTTCAGGATAGTGGCCACCACGTCGTCTACATGGTCCTCTGTCACGATCAGCTCAATCTTGGTTCTTGGAATAAACCCCACATTATAGGTTGTGCCCCTGTACACCTGCGAGGAACTGTGCTCAGAACCGAAACCCTTGATGTCATAAGTAGACATAAAGGCAATCCCGATCTCGGTGAGGGCTTCATACACATCCTCAAACTTGGATGTTCTGATGATAGCTTCGATCTTTTTCATAATACATGATTTTTAATTAAGGGTATGTTTTTACAGGGGGTAATGTTTAATTTTTCATGAAAGTATGGCATAGCCCCCATATATGCAATAGGGGGTGCAATAAAAATTTGTAAAATATTCAAAACAAAGGGTAGAATGTTGAAAGGGTGCTACCAAAAGGGGTGATTTGGTGTGGGATTGGATTTTTTTAAAGCGTTTTGATAGAAGCTTTTAAGCAAGCTATAGAATCGGCTTGCCTGAGTAGGCGCCTGATAAGAGAAGCATATAAAAAATAAGAAAGGAAGCGCTGCAGCAAGAGGGGGTGAAGCAGCCAAATGTGTGAACAACCCCTGCCTTCCTGCATGGCCGCAACTAATCAATGAAAAGAAGGCGGTTTTTACTTTGGCCCTATAAACTTGAGAACAAGCAACTCTGTTCGCCCACTTGCAAGCAGCTGCTTAGGAAAAAGGGGATATAGAGGCGTGAAGCTACTGGTGTAGAAGCGCCGGGCAGGATGTAGGGGCGAACAGCTTGTGTAAGGGAAAGCGGCCGGACACAAAAAAAGCGCGGGGGTTTCCCAGCGCTTTCTGTTTATATATGGTTTCTACACCTTATATATAGTTCTATATCTTCAGGCAGTAGTTACCGGCGTCCTGCTCAAGGCCTGTAACACCTGCAGTGTGTGTTGCAGCATTTGCTCGGTTACGTCGAGGTGCGTCACGAAGCGGACCATCTGCGGGCCAAAGCTGGCGGCGCGGATGCCTTTGCTGGCGAGGGCATCCACAAAAGCCTTGTCGCTGTATACAGCATTCAGCCTGAAGATGACAATGTTCGTTTCTACGGGCAGCACGCTCTCTACATAGTCGGTCTGCAACAGTGCCGCTTCCAGTTCTTTCGCTTTCCTGTGGTCCTCCTGCAGCCGCTCCACATGGTGGTCGAGGGCATAGATGCAGGCGGCAGCGAGATACCCGGCCTGGCGCATGCCGCCACCGAGCACTTTGCGCACCCTGCGGGCCCGGTTGACAAAGCCGCTGCTCCCCAGCAGCACAGATCCTACGGGGGCGCCCAATCCTTTGGAAAGGCACACCGAGATGCTGTCGAAATACCTGCCGTAGTCCTGCGCGCTGTCGCCCGAGGCGGCCAGGGCGTTGAACACGCGGGCACCGTCGAGGTGGAGGGCCAGTTGGTGGCGCCTGCAAACCCGGGAAATCGCGGCGATCTCCTCTATACTATAATAAGTGCCGCCGCCTTTGTTGCAGGTATTCTCCAGGGCGACCAGCTTTGTTTCCGGGAAGTGGATGTTGTCGGGCGGGCGGATATGCGCTTCTACCTGCTGCGGCGTCATCTTGCCCCGTGTGCCATGCACCAGCGCCATTGAGGCGGCGGAGTTAAAGGCAATACCGCCGCCTTCGTACTGGTATATGTGCGCCGTGATGTCGCAGATGACCTCGGTGAGTGGCTGCGTGTGCACCTTTATGGCAATCTGGTTCGTCATGGTGCCGGAAGGGCAGAAGAGGCCGGCCTCCATGCCGAACAGGGCGGCAGTTTTAGACTCCAGGGCATTGACGGAGGCGTCTTCCCCGTACACATCGTCGCCCACCTCCGCGCTGAACATGGCCTGCAGCATGCCCGGGGTCGGTTTGGTGACGGTGTCGGAGCGCAAGTCTGTTATTTGCATAGCAATTTGGTTCTGGAAATACTTTACTTTGTAAAATTAATAAGTTACTTTTGCCGTTCAAATTAAATTATTGCAACGATGGGAGTTACTAGATTAAAAAGAAAAGACCGTAAGAATAAGGCGAGGGCAAACAACAGAGTAGCAAGAATTAAGCAACTTTTGTTAACGCCAGTTATCAAGAACGTAGACATGGACGAGCTGAGAGCTCAGTTCGGTGAGGCTCCGAAAAACAAGCAAGAGGAGACTACGGAAGCGCCTGCTGCACAGCCAGAGGAAACTCCCGCTGCGTAGTTCTTTTTAGGGGAACGTAAGCCCATCTGCCTGCCGCTGCTATTTCAGCAAATGGCGGCGGCTTACTAAAAAGACTTCAGAGTGTGTTTGCCACGGCAGGCACACTTTTTTTATGCCCGCTTGCCGAGCTCGATCACCTGCAGGTCCAGCACCCGGCCTTCCTCCACATTAAATCGCACCATCGTTCGCATCTTATGGAAGCCGTGCCTGCCGGCCGCGCCGGGGTTAATGTGCAGCAGGTTGTTTAGCTTTTTATCGGTCATCACCTTCAGTATATGGGAGTGCCCGGTGATATATAACCGGGGAGGGTGCATTTTGATCAGGTCGCGCACATCAGGATGGTACCGGCCCGGGTAGCCGCCTATGTGTGTCATCAGCACGTCCAAGCCACTCACCTCAAAGCGCTGCACCTTGGGGTGCAGCTGCCGGATGTCCTGGCCGTCTATGTTGCCGTAGACACCCCGCAGCGGCGCAACGGCGCTCAGGCGCTCCGATACCTCCGCCGTTCCGAAGTCGCCGGCGTGCCATATCTCATCCCTGTCTGAGAGAAGGCGCAGAATCTGGTCGTCGAGGTAAGCGTGGGTGTCGGATAGGAGGCCTATTTTCATGAGTCAGATTCAGCAAGGGGGGTAGTATGAAAATTCCCTTTGCAAGAGAGCAATTTGGGGGTATATATAACATGGAGGTATATATAACAGGGGAGCAGACCTGTCTTTAGTATATACACAAACCGGTAGTGGTAAAGAAGTAATGCTATGCCTGCGCTCGCCTCTGGCGAGTGTGAGTTATCAGGAGGCGTTCTGCTTCGTTTAACTCTATGTTATGGATTCTCAGCGGCCAGAGGCCGACCTATAGCTCACACTCGCCAGAGGCGAGCGAGGGCAGCCGTAGCTGTATTTTTGAACCAGCATTACTTCTTTATCACTACCCACAAACCTTTTACCCGTTCACACAGCTTTTTGTTTTGATGTACCTTTCGGTAAAGACCGGCCAGAGGTAATCCGAGGAATGGCGGCTCATTAGAAGCCGGAGCCCGATGACCAGGTTAAGCGGGGCCGGGAAGGCGGCGCCGAGTCCCATGGGGAGCAGGAGCGCCAGCAGGAGGATGCCCGCTACGACCCCGCATCGGAAAACCCACCCCTTGCCCCAGATGCTGAGGGCCACCCAAAGCTGGAGCGTGGCTATGCCAAGTATAAAAACCTGGGTGTGCTGCGCAAACCAGCCAAGCATAAAAGACTTGTAAATCGGGAAAAGGGTATATTTGGCCAGTTCCAGATAGGCTTCTGGCTGGAAAAAGGCAATATAGGCCTGCAGCACGCTAACCGCACCAAAGAAAAGCGAATATACCAGACGTGCAAGCAAAGGCTTCTCCAGGCATACTACAAGGGCAATCAGTGCCAGAATATTACAAGCTGTATAGGCTGTCCAAAATACGGTGGGAGAACTTAAATCCATTGCTTTGCCTGAAAGTTATATTGCAAAGCTACTTATAGTTTTAGTGTGATTGCAAAAGAAAGAAATATAATTTTTTCAGTTTGTTGGCAAATGAAATGAATCTATATAGTCTTTAAATAATTATATATTTCCCCATGTTGCAGGCGACTGGCGCCACTGTGCCAGGGTTTCCACGGCAGCGGCCGGTATATAGCCATTGGCCAGGGCGGCTTCGAGCAGGGCGTCGTAATTGCTCAGGCATTGCAACGGGATGCCGGCCTCGCTAAAGTTCTCGTCGGCCACGGCAAACCCGTAGGTGAAAATGGCCGCCATACCGATCACCTCGGCCCCGGCCGCCTTCACGGCCTCGGCTGCCTTCAGGGAACTGCCACCCGTTGACACCAGGTCTTCCACCAGCACCACCTGCTGCCCCGCCAGCAACTTTCCCTCGATCTGGTTACCCATGCCGTGCTTCTTCGGCTCCGGGCGCACGTACAGAAAAGGCATCTCGAGCAGGTCGGCCACCAAGGCGCCCTGCGCGATACCTGCCGTTGCCACCCCCGCGATGGCTTCCGCGCCAGGGTAATGCTGCTTTATGAGCTCAGCCAGCTGCTGTTTTATATAGCTGCGTATATAGGGGAAGGAGAGGGTTACGCGGTTATCGCAGTAGATGGGAGAGTTCCAGCCGCTGCTCCACTTAAATGGTTTTTCCGGGCTTAGTTTTACCGCCTCCGTCTCTAAAAGGAAGGCTGCTACCTGAAGTGCTGTGTTTGTCGAATCCATGGCCGAATTTACATAAATATTCTTCCTTTTTGAGCCGGCGAATTTTGTTTGCAGCGATTTATTTATTGATTTGTGTAAATTTCGGATTCATCAGAGCCACCCAAGCGCATGAATGTTTTTATCAACGATATCCCCCTTATTCTGAAAAAGGCTTCAGAAAAGGTGTACAAGCACGAGTATGATCTCATTCTGAAGGCTTCTGATCACTTTACCTCCAAAGACCTGATCGGGGACGTGCTGATCAAAGACGCCGATATTCTCCTGATCGATCGCATTGTGCGGCTGATGGAGGTGAAAAAACTCAAAAAGCTGCGGTCGCTTACGCTCGTTGCCAGTAAAAAAACCAAGCTCATCGAGCACCTCAAGGACCAGTTTAAGATTGTGAATGCGGCCGGGGGGCTCGTGCTGAAGGACGGACAGATCCTGATGATATACCGCCTGGGCGTCTGGGACCTGCCGAAAGGCAAACTGAACAAGAAAGAGGAGGTAGAGGCTGGCGCCCTGCGCGAGGTAGAGGAGGAGTGCAACATACAAGTGGAGGTGGTGGACAAGCTTCCGAAGACCTGGCACTCGTACGCCTACAAGGGCAAGAAGATCCTCAAGAAAACCAGCTGGTTCGTCATGAACTGCACCGACGACAGCCTGATAAAGCCGCAGGCGGAGGAATTTATCGAGGAGGTGCGCTGGATGACGCCGGATGAGGTGCTGGAGGTGCTACCAAAGGCCTATACCTCCATCGCCTTTATTGTCCGGCACTATCTGCAATCTCTGAAAACTGGAAAGGTATAAACTGATCTACGTTGCCGCCGAAGCGGTGAATCTCCCGGATAATGGAGGAACTGATGGCGGCAAGCTGCGGGGAGGTGATGAGGAACACACTCTCTAAGTCGTTGTTCACCTGCCGGTTCGCCTGCGCGATGGTGTTCTCATACTCAAAATCGGTGGTGTTGCGCAGCCCCCGCAGCAGAAACTGTGCGCCAACCTGCCGCGCGAACTCCGCCGTAAGCCCCTTAAACGTCTGCACCTGGATGTTCTCCTCCTTCGCAAACAGGCGTACCATCACATCATGCATCTTCTCGACGGGTATATAGCGCTGCTTGCTGCTGTTGTTCCCGATCGCCACAATCACCTCGTCAAACAGCTTTGCCCCGCGCATCACCACATCATAGTGCCCGTTAGTAAATGGATCGAAGGAGCCGGGGAACAAAGCGATTTTTTTCATGGGTTGATTGTTAGTTGATGAAAGTTGGTTGCTGTAAAGTTAAATTGTTCGATTGTTCAATTGTTACTGAGTAAGGAATTTGCGTAAATTTCTGTTTGCCGCTTGCGTGCAGGTATATGATATAAAGGCCTTATCATATATAACTGTTATTTCAACCATGCAGCCATTAAACAATTCAACCATCAAACCTTTTAACACTCAACAAATAGCAATCAACAACGAACTTCACTCACACAGGTGCAGGCTGTAAAGCTCGAAGTAGCGGTGCTCGAACAGGTCGTGGAATTTGTAGCTGTATTCTATATCCGCGGGTTTCTTGCCCAGTTTCACCTGCCGTATATACTTCTGCAGGATATGGAACAGCGCGGAATCATGCGTGATGTCGCCCCACACCACTAAGGTTTCCTGCTCCGGGTTCAGCTTCTGCTCCTGCATCACAAACACGATAAAGTATATGAAGTCCTCCGGGCTCTGGTACTGGAAAATATTGCAGAACTCCAGCCCGCTCTGGTTCACTACCAGGATGGTGACATAATTACGCTCCACGAAGATGTTCATCTGGCGGCCAGGGCTGTGGTCGGTGTGGTGGAGGATGCTGCGGATGAGGGCGCTGGTCTGGTGCACCACCTGTACCCGTTGCCTGGGGAAGATCTCCTGAAGTGCCTGATAAGCCGTGGCGTCCACCGAAAAGATATTGACGGCCTCCAGTCCGCTGTGGCGGTAGGAGAGCACCACATCCTGCAGGGCGTTCAGCTCGCTGTGCAGGCGCAGGTAGTCCTGCTGGTGCGCGGGGTCATAGAGCGTTTCGGGTACCAGCGTAAAGTGCTGGTTACTGAACGAGGCCCGTACGACGTTCCAGTGCTTTTCCTGCAGCAGCGGGTTCTCCTCCGCAATCAGGCGCAGTTGCTCTGCCATCTGAAGGGGCGTGAACACCGTTATCAGCTCATAATCCTCCAGTACCACAAACTTATTCCGCACTGTGTCGGCCACGGCAAAGCGGATGGCCTTTAGACTAAGCGATATATACAGATTGCAGTACGGCGCCTGCGAGAGGGCGAAAGCCTCGTCTTCGATCTTGTGGGAGAGCCGGTAATGGGTATTGATGGTGGTCAAACTAAGCTACGTTAAGGAGAAAGCCGCTTTGCGCCGGGGCGCTTTCTGCAAGTATAAAAAAAATATGGCAAAAGGCAGCAAGGCGCCCGTTAGGGTATAAAATAATGGTTCAGGCCCAGCAGGTCGTCGAGCGACAGCAGCAGTTGCAAGGTGCGGTGCTTGTCCTGGTAGGGGATGGCCTGCAGCTCTTTGATCGTCAGCCACTGCACGTGCTCCAGCAAAGCCCCGCCGGTTGCCGCCTCCGGGTCGGTGCCGGTGCGGAGGCTCCCGCCGGTAACGCGCACCTCGAAGAAGAACTCGACCGCGTGCAGCGGCGGCTGCAGAAACTCCTGCACGTACAGGAAGCGCTCCACCCTCACCTCCAGGCCGGTCTCTTCCAGCAGCTCGCGCTTCAGGCACGCCTGCATCGTTTCGCCGAAGTGCAGGCCACCCCCCGGCGGTGCCCAGAAAGCATTGTTGGCGATGGTGCTGCCGTGGCGCGCCAGCAGCAGCCTGTTGTCTTGTATACAGATGCCGCACACGCGCACGCGCAGCTTATCGGCGTAGGCAGCGGCATGGGGGTTTAGCTTTGGCAAGTGAGGCATGGTTTGAGAATCATATATAAGGCAGTACTTTTAGGGCATGATCAAAACTTTGAATCCTGACTTTGAGCAGGACATACGGCAGAAACTCGAGCACCAGGGGTTTATGAAGCTCCTGGGCTTTGAGGTGACAAAGATAGAGGTTGGGCGGATAGAAGGCGAATTAAAATTGACACCGGAGCACCGCCAGCACAAAGGCTTCGCCCACGGCGGCGTGATCGCCACGGTTGCCGACATCGTGGCGGGCTTTGCCGCCGTCAGTCTCGTGCCGAAAGACCATCATGTGGTGACGGCGGAGCTGAAGGTTTCCTATTTTCACCCGGGTGTGGGCGAGAGGCTGTTGGCGAAGGGCTACGTGATCAAGCCCGGACGTAAGCTCAACTTCTGTGAGGCGGAGGTGTACGTGGTGAAGGCAGATAACACGCACATACTCATAGCCAAGGCCACAACCACCATGGCAACCATAACCCCAGCAGATATACCGCGTAGTGTATAAAATCGATCGCAAATTCTTTGCCTCTGCAGGCAGCTCTCAAATCTTTTTTGGCTCTGGAAGACAAATAATTTGAAATTGGTGAACATTGTTAGGCATTATTATGTACTTTTAGGAAAAATAAAATTATATCATGAACAAAGGAGTAGTAAAGTTCTTTAATGAGACCAAAGGATTTGGGTTCATTAAAGATGAAAGCACAGGACAAGAGTATTTCGTACACGTTAGCGGTCTTGTTGACGAGATCAGAGAAAACGACGAAGTTACCTACGAACTTCAGGAAGGAAGAAAAGGACTAAACGCTGTTAATGTAAAAAGAGCCTAGTTCTTAATCATACACAGTTTTGAAGATCTAAAAAGCCTTACCATAGTGTAAGGCTTTTTTTTGCGCTTTAGCCCCGGCTGCTGTACCTTTACAGCAACCTGCGTGGCGGCCGGCGTGGTGTGGCTGGAAAGGGATAGAGCACGTCGTTCTCCCCCTTGTGTATCCTTCTCAGCGGCTACGCCCTTGCCGTTGCGTGCGGTCGCCATTTTACCCTCGATTTCATGCGCCCCTTAGAAGCCTTACGGAACAATTTCCCATTCGAACCCACAGAAGACCAGGCAAAGCTTTTTACAAAGTTGGAAGAATTCATTCTTGCCAAAAAGGAGGAGCGGCAGGTGTTTTTGCTCAAAGGCTACGCCGGAACCGGCAAGACCACCGTGGTCACTTCGCTCGTGAAAATCCTGAACACCTTTGGTTATAAGTATGTGCTGCTGGCGCCCACAGGCCGGGCGGCCAAAGTAATGGCCAGCTACAGCGGCACGCCTGCGCACACCATCCACAAGAAGATCTACCGCCAGACGTCAAACCCCTATTCCGAGGGGCTTTCGTTTACCCGCCAGCCAAACAAGTCAGACAACACGATCTATATCATAGATGAGTCGTCGATGATCTCGAATGAGAGCAGTTTTGGTGACAAGGGGCTGCTGGAGGACCTGCTGGGCTTTGTGTTCGATAAGAAAAACAACAAGCTGCTGCTGATAGGAGACACGGCGCAGCTGCCGCCGGTTGGCCAGGCGCTGAGCCCTTCGCTTGATGCGGAGTACCTGAAGCAGAACTTCTGGTGCCATGTGCAGCAGATGGAGCTGCGCCAGGTCATGCGGCAGGCCGAGGCCTCCGGTATCCTGATGAACGCCACGCAGCTCCGCGACCAGATGAAGCAGGACCCGCTTGAGATCAAGCTTTTCACCAAAGGCTGGCGCGACATTTTCAGGATGACGGGCGAGAAGCTGGAGGACGGTCTGCGTTACGCCTACGACAAATTCGGCATCGAGAACACCATCATTATCTGCCGCTCCAATAAATCGGCAAACCTGTATAACCAGCACGTGCGGCGGCGTATCTTCTTCGCCGAAGACGAGCTGGGCGTGGGGGATTACCTGATGATTGTGCGCAACAACTACTTCTGGCTGCCCAAGGACTCTGATATCGGGTTTATGGCCAACGGCGACTTTGTGGAGGTGACCAAGATCATCCGCTATGAGGATATGTACGGGTTCCGCTTTGCAGATATCCGCATCCGCTTCGTGGACTACCCGGACGCGCAGGAGGAAGAGGTAAAGATCATGCTCGACACCCTCTACTCAGACACGCCCGCCTTGCCCTCTGACCAGAACAAGAAGCTGTATGAGGCGGTGCTGCAGGACTATATGGAGATCACGACCAAGCGCGAGCGCAGCAAGGAGCTGAAGAAAAACCCCTACCTGAACGCGCTGCAGGTGAAGTTCGCCTACGCCCTTACCTGCCACAAGGCACAGGGCGGCCAGTGGAAGGCCGTGTTTGTGGATCAGGGTTTCCTGAAGGAGGACATGGTGAATGAAGAGTTTGCCCGCTGGCTCTATACAGCGCTTACCCGGTCTTCTGAAGAACTGTACCTGCTGAACTTTAACCAACAATTATTAGTTGACTAAGAAAACAAAACGCTATTTTGCATCGTTTTGATAAAAATTTAGTATAATAGCTATTGCAACAACCTTAACCCTTTATATAGATGAAAAAAGTACTTCTTTCTTTTGCTTTTGCGGCCTTGGTAGCTGGTAGCACTTTGGCGCAGGAACAACCAAAAGCCAAGGCGACAGCCCCGCAGGAGCAGGCGAAGAATGGCCCGGCGCTTACTTTTGAGGAAATTGAGCACAATTTCGGCGACATCGCACAGGGCGACGTGGTAGAGCATACGTTCAAGTTCACCAACACAGGCACGCAGCCGCTCGTAATCGAGCGCGTGGACGTAACCTGCGGTTGCACCACCCCGAACTGGACGAAAGAGCCTGTGATGCCAGGTAAAACCGGTTTCGTTACGGCCAAGTTTAACAGCGCCGGTAAAATGGGGCAGCAGAAGAAGGCCATTACGGTACACTCTAACGCTGCCGACGGTGCGAAATACGTGTACATCGTAACCAACATCAAGGACAAATCGACTGCCAGCGCCGTAAAGCAATAGTTAAAACCGCAGGCAGCAGCAAACATAGGAAGCCCTCCATTTTTGGAGGGCTTTTTTTGTGACAGCATTTTGAGTTACTTTTAACGTTATATATATAAATAGCGCTTGCTGGGCGACTGGATTTGTTGTTTTTCAGCTATATAATTCTTTACTTTATTGTGAAGTAATTGGCAGGAGAGACCAACCCCTTATCACGCCGCTGTAGGTCTGTAAATAAGGTATATTTTACAAGGCATATAGTGGAAAGGGGTGCCGGAGCACATCCATCTGCGCATACTAAAAAAACTTAATTTCAGATTCTTGCTGTTTCTGAGAGGCTGGCAGGCTTCACCAATTCAAGGGGAAGCCGGGTCGCGGGGCAGCAGTTCCGACTGCGGAAGCGAGTTATTACCAGCTATATATAGCTTGTGCTGGAGTGAACTATATCAGTAATTGGTTCCAGCACGTGCTGCTCTTGCTAAAAGCTTTTACCTGAGATGGCTTATTGTGCCTGCCGTTGCTTCGATTATTTGAACATTGAATTTCTTTTTATACCATATTCACTTTAATAATTTAGTGCAGTTTCATGGCTTAGGCTGCTTCAGAAGTTCTGCTTTCAGTGTCCCTTTTTATGTATAAGTTTTTGTTTGTCTTCCTGCAGTTACTTGTCCTGGTTTCTGCCCCCGTCCTGGCCAGTGCAGATGATCCTCTTTTCACCCGTGTATTATCCCTGAACGAAGCTGTAGAGCTTGCAAAAACACAGTCACCTCAATATCGCAGCGCTACCGTGCTCCTGGAGAACAGGCAGTGGCAGTACAGGACATTCCGCTCCAATTTCTATCCGCAGCTGAGCCTGAGCGGTGTGCTGCCAGAGTACAACAGGACCATTGACCCGCGTATTACCGACAACGGAAGCCTGATCTTCATCAACACGCACAACGCCAACTCCTACCTGCAACTCTCGCTTGGGCAGGAAATCGGGCTGACAGGCGGTTATATATCCATCAACAGCCAGATCAAGCGCCTCGACGACTTCCAGGCTGACGCAAACCAGACGAGGTATTCTTCCATACCGGCCACCATTACGCTGAACCAGCCGATCTTCGGGTTCAACTACCGGGCATGGGACAGGAAGATAGCCCCGCTCCGATACGAGGAGGCCATCCGGGACTACAGGGAGGAGATGGAAATTATCTCGAGCGCGGCTACGAACCATTTTTTTAACCTCCTGCTGAGCCAGATCAGCCTGCAGATAGCAGAGAAGAACGTGGCCAACAGCGATACACTCTACAAGCTTTCAGAAAGCCGGTTTGAGGCCGGCGAGATCCAGGAGAATGACCTGCTGCAGATGGAACTCACGCTCCTGAACTCCAGGCAGAACCTGGAGCAGGCGATACTGGATGTGGAGGCCAATACGCTTAACCTGAAAGTTTTCTTGGGCATTACTGACGACTACCCTATCAAACTGGTAACCCCTTACGAGATCCCCATATTCGAGGTGGATGAAAAGATAGCCCTGGACGAGGCGCATAAGAACCGGCAGCGCGTAATCGAATTTAAGCGGCAGATACTGGAGGCAGAGAGGGGAGTGGCGCAGGCAAAAGGGCAGTCAGGGTTCACGGCAGATCTTTTCGCTTCGTTTGGATTGACGCAGCAGGCACTGGAGTTTCAGGATGTGTACAATGATCCGGCGAGGCAGCAGCGTGCCAGGATCGGCTTCAACATCCCCATCATGGACTGGGGCCGCACAGCCTCGAAGATCGGGACCGCCACAGCCAACGAAACCCTGGTGAAGGGAAACGTGGAGCAGCAAAGGATCAACTTCGACCAGGAGATTTACCTGAACGTGAAGCGCTTCAGGGTACTGCGGAAGCAGGTAATCGGGGCGAGACGGGCCGATGAAATCGCGGAGAAGCGCTACAACCTCACCAAGGAGCGTTACCTGCAGGGGAAGCTGGGCATATTGGATCTGAATTTCGCCACGGAGGAGCGTGACAAGGCGACGCGCAGCTTTATCAGCGCCCTCAGAAGTTTCTGGTCGGCTTACTACACGCTGCGCCGCCTGACCCTATATGACTTTGAGCACAACATGACGCTCGTTGTGGAATATTAAATGCGCCGAGATACTTGGCCAACTTCGAAACTGGTCAAAAATTGCTTGCAGCCTACAGGGCTTTTAACACAGCATAAAACAGGGCGCCCCATCCGACAATAAAGGCCGTTCCGCCAAGCGGTGTGACGGCACCTAACCAGGTGATGCCTGTGAGGCAAAGTGTGTAAAGGGAGCCTGAAAAAATAAGAATGCCGATAAAGAAGCACCAGGCCGCTATCTGCAGCGCCGGCTGCTCTACCCTGAACAGCAGCAGCCCCACCGCCAGCAGCGCCAGTGTATGGTACATCTGGTATTTCACGGCAGTTTCGAACGTTTCAACCCGGTTCGTCGCCCGGAGCATCGGCCCCAGGGCGTGCGCGCCGAAGGCTCCGATGGCCACAGTGAGCGCCCCGAAAGCGGTGGCAATCAGCAGAATAGTTTTTTGAGTCACTATATATATAGATTTAGGTCTGGGGCGTGATTCCTGATCACTGCTGCAAAGGTAAGGCTCAGGCCTTGAAATCAGTATAATGGAGGTGAAATAATGGGGAAACAGTGTCCTAAAAAAAGCTATTCTTCATCGCCGAGCGCCTCAATGACCTGCTCCTCAAACTCACTCTGGCTATCGTACTGAGTAAAATTCAGTGTCTTGCCTTTTGCTTTCAGTTCATTTATCACATCCAGGGCTACCACCAGCGGGTCTCTCTCTTTCCCATTCAGGTCAGCGCCCCAGTCGGCGCCCAGCAACAGCCCGTCGCCGTACATGCCGACGCACCAGTTCTCCAGAAACTCCACCAGCGAAATGCTTTCCGGCGTATAGGCTTCCCATTCGTCTTCAGCGCAGGCCTCGGCGCCTTTTTGCGCAGACCAGAACAGGATCACTTCCGTCTCATCAAACTCTGCTGAGCTGGACGTGGCCCAGGTTTCATCCTTGGTGAGTCCCCATACAGCATCTGTCTCCACAATACGGGTTATGAATTTGTTATAGGTATTCTTGCTGGTAGCTGCATCTAACGTCATGTTTGTCAATTTCTTATATTCAAAGTCTTGTTTCCTGATCAATTCAAACCATTAAGGCTGTGTTGCAATAGGCCATATAAGGCGGTGATGTGGTATTCACAATATAAGGTTTTTGCGCGGCGGGGTAGCAAAACAGATTGAAAGATCAATATTATATACGTTAAATCATAATTTTAGGAACAGATTGGGATAGTCCGAAATGATGCCATCCACCCCCATCTGCTTCAGGCGGCGCATTTCCTCTAGCTCGTTCACCGTCCATGGAATCACGCGGATGCGCTGCTGGTGGGCGGCGGCTATCAATGCGGGTGTCACCAGGCGATGGGCCGGGCTATATATGGTCGGGGTGAATCCCAGTTTTTTTAGGTTCTTTTCAAACCCTGATGTGTTTTCTACCAGCAGCGCCGTCTTCACCTGCGGGAATTTCTGATGCAACACCTGTAGTGTCCGCACATCGAACGACTGGATGATGACCCACGGCAGTAGCTGTTTTTCTTCCAGCACCTCCATCAGGCGCGCCACGAACTCTTCCGGTGCCGGGTGGTACTTGCTGTCCGTTTCAGGCTTCAATTTTGTTTCGATGTTGTAGAACACCTGCGGCAGTCGGTGTTTTTTTAGATAGGCCTGGGTGTAGTCTAGCACTTCCGATAGCAGGGGTTTGTAAGCTGGCATGAGTTGCTGCTCCGGGAAACTGCTGTAGCGCTTGGAGCCCACATCGAAGGCCCGGATGTCGCTGTAATCCATGTTGTACAGCACATACTTTTTCTTATCTGCAGCAGGGATCTCCGATCCATCGGGCAGCAGCTCGTGCGCCGGGTTTATATAGGGGTCGTGGGAGAGCAGCACCTGGCCGTCTCTGCTGATGTGCGCGTCCATCTCGAGTGTCGTAACGCCGAGGTCAAGGGCGGCCTGCATGGCTGGCAGGGTGTTCTCTGGAAACAGGCCGCGCGCGCCGCGGTGTCCCTGGGTATCAAAAGCAGGCAGCCCGGCAGTAGCTGAAGTCATTTTGGAGGTGCAGTTTGTGAGGAGCAAAAAAGCGGCAAGGGCAGTGGAGAGCATCGATTGCATAGGATTTACCAGTAGTTCAGAATAAATCTCGCGCTTTTATGGGTGGCAGAAAAGCACAGTAGCCAAAATTAACATAATGATTTTCATGTCCGTTTATACAAGTCAATTTTAGGGGGCGGTTAAGGCTACCTGCCTAACCCGACTGCTAATCTTATGTATATGGATACGGTAAGTTGTTAGATAAAAATGGGTGAGAAGAGAAGCCTAATTCTGCGCATCGACATATTTTCGTGTCTGCAGAAAAATTGCGCATGGGGCCGCATTTCCTAAATAAATATAATCGGAATCACCACAGCATGGCGCTATAACAGCAGAAGCCGGACACAGGGCCCGGCTTCTGCTGTTATAGCGCCATGTAGACTAATTATTTACACTAATGTCCACCTTCTTTGTCTCGATGGAGCCTCCGTCAGGGCCTATTTTGATGGTGGTTCCTTTCTTTTCCTCCACCACGACCTCTTTCGCGGGGGCTTCCACCACAATTACCTCTTTGGCTGGCTTTTCGACTTCCACCACCTTAACGGTTTCTTTCTCCACCACCTTGGTTTCTACTTCTTCTGGTTGCGTTGTGCAGCCAAAGTTTAATGCAAGCGCAAAGGCACTCACTAAATGAACAATTCTCATATGATTACAGCCTGTAAGGGGTGAAGGCAATCAAAAATAGATAAAGCTTAAAATCCAGGATTGGATTCAGGGGAGTAGTACTTTCTTGCCACTTACAAGGTAATCATATATAACAGCAGATGCTATTGAATTTGCATATATAAAAATATATAAATATTATTAATGGTTTCGTCAGTGCATTGCATCCGGTAGCTACTTGCTGTAGTTGCGCTCCCCGAAGATGCCGCTGCCTACCCGGATCATGGTGCTGCCCTCGGCCACCGCCAGTTGCCAATCCGATGTCATGCCCAAGGAGATTTCCTTAAAGCTTTCTTTGGCGAAAAAGAACGTTTCTTTCAGGTTCTGGAAACACCCGCGCAGGTAACGAAACTCCTCGCGCAGCTTGTTTTCATCAGTAGTGTTGGTGGCAATGCCCATCACGCCGGTTACGCTGATGTACTTCATCTGCCGGTAATCATCCGATTGTAGCAGCGCCACCGCCTCGTCGTAGCTCATGCCATACTTGGTTTCCTCATCCGCAATTGATATTTGGAGCAGGCAGTTTATGGGCATCGTGCGCCCGAACATCTCTGCCCGCCTGTTTATCTCGATCAGAAGCTTCAAACTGTCCACTGACTGAATGGTGTCGATGAACTCGGCGATATACTTTACCTTGTTCGTCTGGAGGTGGCCAATCAGGTGCCAGGCGATGTCGTGGGGGAGCAGGTCCCGCTTTTCGATCAGTTCCTGCACCTTGTTCTCGCCGAAGAGGCGATGCCCGGCATTATATGCCTCCATGACTTTCTCGGCGGGATGTGTTTTAGACACGGCCACCAGGCGGCAGGGTGTGTTTCTGAGTTGCGCATCGAAGTAAAGTATGTTCTCGGCTATAGACATGGTTCTTTTGTTTTAATGTATCACGTAGCTCGTATCACGTAGCACGATATATAAAATCACTGCTGTTTTTTGTCGTGATACGTGATACGCAATACGTGATACGTTTTTCAATCCTCCAGCACGTTGGTGAGGAAGGTGTTTTTCAGCAGCATCCAGAACACCAGCAGCAGCAGCGCCCATTTCAGGTACACCTGGTAATAATCCTGGGTGTCGCGGAAGCGCTTTTCTGTGATCTCCGTTTTCTCCAGCCGGTTGATGTTGCGGAAGATCTCCTGGAGTGCGTCTTTGCTGTCGGCCCTGAAGAAGCTTCCCTCGCCCACCGTGGCGATCTTGCGCAGGGTGGTTTCATCGAGCTGTGTCTCGACGAAAATCGTTTTGCCCGTTTCCTCCTCTTTGTACGCCACCTGCCCGTCTTTACCGATCCCGATGGTATAAAGTTTTATGCCATATGCGTACGCGAGTTGCGCGGCCAGCTCCGGGTCCAGGCTCCCGGCGGTGTTCTCCCCGTCGCTGATCAGGATGATGACTTTGCTCTTGGCTACTGAGTCGCGCATGCGGTTGATGGCCACCGCCAGGGCGCTGCCAATCGCGGTGCCGTCATTTTCGATCATCTTAAAGCCGATGGAACTGATGTTGTCGCGCAGCAGCTGGTAGTCGGTGGTGAGGGGGGAGAGGGAGTAGGCATCGCCTGCAAAAACCACCATGCCGATGCGGTCCTGCACCCGTCCGCTGATAAACTCAAGGGCCACTTCCTTCGCCGCCGTCAGGCGGTCAGGCTTTATATCCTGCAGCTCCATCGAGCCCGACACGTCCAGCGCCAGCACAATGTCGATGCCCGCCGCGGATTGCGCTACCTGCTCGTTTACGCGCTGGGGTCGGGCCAGTGCCACCACCACCAGCATCATAAAAAGTATATACACGATGTTGGGGATATGGCGCAGCACACTGCTCCACTGCCAGCGGGCTTTGCCCTCGAACATGGCCAGGTCCAGCTTGTTCCGTGTGTTCAGGGTAAAGAGCCACTTCAAGAGGAACAGCAGCGGCACCACCGGCAGGGCGTAGAGCATAAGCGGGTACACCCACTCAAAAGAGCGGAGCGTACTGTAGCTGAACCACTCCAGGCTCAGCCAGTCCCAGAAATCATCGCTTAGTCTTAGCATTCCGGATCAGTTCTCGTTGGGTTTTGTGGCGGCCCTTGGCAAATCGCCGCAGCATGCCCAGGGCCAGCTTCGTCTCACCCTCCGATTCCGTCTGCAGGTTGCCATATATGGCCTTGTCGCAGATGCGGAGGGCGGTGTTTACTTCCTCGTCATTTTCATAATATTCCACGATCTCTTTGGTCGTGAAGGAGTTGATGGCGCTCCGCTCCAGCTTCGTCAGGTAATTCTTCCAAAGCGATACCGCCTTCTCCAGGCTTTGGGGCGAGCCGGTTTTTTTAAACCGTTCTTCATGCGAGTTATAGCGGGAAGCAAAATACACGTGGTCCTTTCGGAGGCGGTACAGTCGGTACTTGTCCCGGATGGCCTGCCCGAAAATTAGCCACACCAAGGCCACAAAAGTGGCCGTAGCCATAATCCACAAAACGAGCACCGGCCAGTTGAAGCGCGTCTCCACCGGGGCCAGCTGGGTGTCTTCCTTCACCGCCAGCGGCTCCTGCACCGCCTGCACCAGTTGGGCCACCGCAACAGTGTCTGCTGCGGCGTACACCAGCTGTGTATCGCGCTGGCCCAACACATAGATGGGGAGTGCCAGCCATTGCGAGGGGCTAGTCTCAAAGGTGCGCAGGGTATATACGGCGCTGTCGGTGCTGATGCCGGCTTTGGTTTTAGTCGGGAAGTAAGCCCGGCGCACCAGCTCAAAGGGGGAGAAATTATCGCGTGCCGATGGGAGGATGACTTCCTGGGCCGCAGGGTGACGGTGCACCAGCGTGTACTGCAACAGCTGGCCCAGCTTTGCGGTGTCGCGGTTAAAGGCCCCTTCCGGTTTCGGAATCTGCCCCGCAGCCACCGTCTGCACGAGGCACAGGCATAAGATCAGGATATGTTTAGGCACTTTTCTTCGTCGACTTGTTTCTAAGCCTGAACAGGTTAATCAGTTGCGGGACGTAATCCTCGTTCGTTTTGATAGTGAGGTAATTTGCCTGGTATTTCTGGCACAGGCGCATCAGGTCCTCTTTGTTTTGGTTGTACTGGGCCAGGTAACGCTGCTGAAACTCTTCGCCTGAGGTGTTGAGCCAGATGGTGCGGCCCGTTTCCTTGTCCAGCACGGGCACAATGCCCATGGGCGGCAGGTGGTGCTCGCGCACATCCAAAAGGTGCAGCACGATCAGGTCGTGGCGCTTGGCCAGCATCGCCAGCTCCTTGTCGTAATTCACATCTATGAAATCAGAAAGCAGCAGTATAATGCTGCGGCGCTTGATAATGTCCAGGGTAAGCTTGATGCCGGCGGCCAGGTTCGTTTTCGCCGACTTGGGCTGCAGCTCGCTCAGCGCCTTGATGATGCTGTAGGCCTGCTGAACGCCTTTGGCCGGTTTGATGTACTTCTCTTTCTGGTCTGAGATACAGATCATCCCGATCTGGCTCTGCTGCCGCGCAGCGGACAGGGCCAGCACGCCGCATATCTCCTTGCCCACGTCAATTTTCTGCTGCGCCCCCGTGCCGATTGTCTGCGAGGCGCTCACATCCAGCATCAGGAAAACCGACTGCTCCTTTTCCTCCCGGTACGTCTTCACAAAGGTGCCGTGGCCTTTCGCTGACACGTTCCAGTCAATAGAACGCACATCGTCGCCGTACTGGTATGCGCGCACATCGTCAAACTCTAGCCCGGTGCCTTTAAAGACAGAGTGAAAGTCGCCCTGCATTTGCGTGGTGATGGCTTTGCGTATGCGGATCTCGTACTTGCGTAGCTTCTTTACAAGCTCTTTCATGGGCGGCTGCCGTGTTGTGTAATTTTAAAATTATCACATATTCTCGTAATTTACATCCGTGAAAAGACTTTTCTGCATACTTTTTTGCCTCTGCCTGCTCAGCTGCCAGCAGCAAAACGAAGACAAACCCGAGAATATGATCCCGCAGCAGAAGATGGTGCGTATCCTGGCTGATATCCATACCGCGGAGGCGCAGTTGGAGCGCAACGTCTCGTACCCGGACACAGCCCTGGTAATGTTTGCCGACCAGCAGACCGATATTCTGAAGAAGCACGGGGTGGGGAAGCAGGCTTTCAAAGATACATACCGCTACTATCTCACGCACTTGGAGGAGATGGACAAACTGTACGAGATGATAGTAGACTCACTCAGCGTGCGGGAGTCGAAAGCGGAGGCGATCAAAGCTAAGACCGATACCACAAAGGCAGTCCGGATCATTAAGAAGCAGCCCGGGGCAACAGGTACAGAATAGCCCGGATGCCCCGGTTTAAGCATCAGTCATGTATCTTCAGCTTGGCGAAGCTGAGCAGCAGGGTCTTTTCGCCCACTTCCTCGAAATTGATGATGGCCTTGGTGCTGTTGCCCTGCGTGTCCATCTTTTCTACCACGCCAAAGCCGAATTTCGGGTGCTCCACCTTCATTCCCGCTGCGAGTTTGGAGGTGTCGCTGGCCTTGAAGTCGGCGGGAGGGGTATAGTTGCTGGCCACCTGCTTGCGTGGCGGGGCGGCTACTAAACTGCTCTTGCGCTGCAACACCCGGTCGAACACGTTGCCGCCACTGCTGGCCCCGCTGTCCCCGTACTTAAAGTTTATATACTTCGGGTCGATCTCGTCGAGGAAGCGGCTTTTCTCGCAGGCCCGCAGGTTACCCCACTGGTAGCGGCTGGTGGCGTAGGTAAGGTACAGTTTCTTCTCCGCCCGCGTAATGGCCACATAAAACAGGCGTCGCTCTTCTTCCAGGTCGGCGCGGGAGTTGAGCATCATCTGGCTCGGGAAGAGGTTTTCCTCCATCCCCACGATGAACACGTTCTTAAACTCCAGGCCCTTGGCTGAGTGGATCGTCATCAGCGTCACGAACTCACCGTCGTCATCGGCCTTGGTATCGGCATCCGTGATGAGGGCAATGTCCTGCAGGAAGGCCGACAGGCTCTTGTCTTCCTTCTCCGGATCGTCCACATACTCCTTTATACCGTTCAGCAGCTCCTGTATGTTCTCGTAGCGGGCAAGGCCCTCCACGGTCTTATCCTGGTACAGGTCATCCACGATACCAGAGTGCTTGGCCACGTGCTTGGCCACCTCAAAGGCATCGGAGTGCTCGGCAATGCGGGCAAAGTCGCGGATCATGATGGAGAAATTCTCGATGGCCGTGCCCACGCGGTTTCCCAGGAACTCCGTCGCGTTCATCACCACCTCCCACACGGCGTGGTTGGTGTCGTTGGCCGTCACGAAAAGCTTCTGCTCGGTGGTTTCGCCGATGCCACGCTTGGGGTAGTTGATCACGCGGCGCAGCGCCTGCTCATCGTTCGGGTTCACCGTCAGGCGCAGGTACGCGATCAGGTCCTTGATTTCCTTGCGCTGGTAGAAGGAGAGGCCGCCGATGATCTTGTACTTGATGTTCATGCGGCGCAGCGCCTCTTCCATCGCGCGCGACTGGGCGTTGGTGCGGTAGAGGATGGCGAAGTCGTCGTAGGAGAAGTGGTTGCCCATTTTCTCCTCGAAAATGGTGGTGGCCACCAGCTTGCCCTCCTCGTTGTCGGAGTTGGCTTTGATCACCTCGATCAGCGGGCCCTGCTCGTTGTCGGTGAAAACTTCCTTGCGGAGCTGCGCCTGGTTGTTTTTGATCACCGAGTTGGCCGCGTGCACGATGTTCTTGGTGGAGCGGTAGTTCTGCTCCAGCTTAAACACCTCCAGTTCGGGGTAGTCGCGCTCGAAGTTGAGGATGTTCTGGATATCCGCCCCGCGGAAGGCATAGATGGACTGCGCATCGTCGCCCACCACTACGATGTTGCGGTTCTGGGCGGCCAGCTTGCGCGTGATGAGGTACTGCGAGTAATTCGTGTCCTGGTACTCGTCCACCATCACGTACTTGAAGATGTTCTGGTACTTGTTCAGCGCGTCCGGGTGATCCTTAAAAAGCACGTTGGTCTGGAAGAGCAGGTCGTCGAAGTCCATGGCCCCGGCCCGGAAGCAGCGGCTCTGGTACATCTCGTATATCTTCCCGATCTTGGGGCGCATCGCGGCCTCATCATCCGCCTGGATCACCGCGTCGTTGAGATACTGCTTTACCGAGATGAGCTTGTTTTTGGCGGAGGAGATGCGGCCCAGCACCACGTTCGGCTTGTAGAGCTTGTCGTCCAGGTTCATCTCCTTCACAATGTTGCGGATGAGCGTCCTGGAGTCGTCGGTGTCGTAGATGGTGAAGCTCCTGGGGTAGCCGATCTTCTCGGCCTCTGAGCGGAGGATGCGGGAGAAAACGGAGTGAAAGGTACCCATCCATATATTCTTGGCCTCGTTCCCGATCACCTTCTCGATACGGTGCCGCATTTCCTTCGCCGCCTTGTTGGTAAAGGTAAGGGCCAATATGTTGAACGGGTCCACCCCCTGGTTGATCAGCTGGGCGATCCTGAAGGTTAGTACTCTTGTTTTGCCGGAGCCGGCACCCGCAATAATCATGGCAGGCCCCTCTTTGTGCAGTACCGCCTGGCGTTGCGACTCGTTTAGTAAACTTAAATGATCCATTTCTTCTCTTCCGCGTGCTTCTTTAAATCAATGCAATTTACGAATTCAATTCCGTTTTCTGAACGGCGGCTTTACTTTTGGCACGGCGCGTGCAGTGACGTGTAAAGATAAGCGCCGGTATGTGAACAGGAACAAGCGGCAAAGCGTTTAGAATTAAGCTTGTATCTTGCAGGAAAGTTTGCGGTTGCCGCTGAAAGGTAGATACAATGACCATTGGCCGGTACTGTGGTGATTTTGCGGATCGCCTGCACTTGTTTATTTTTGAACAGACATTTTTTGATTTACCTCAATACCCTTATATGAAGCATTTGCTACTGATATTGCTTTTAGTCGGTGCGAGCCAGGCTGGCTTTGCTCAGACTGCGCCTCAGAAAACTGACACCGCAACAAGTGCTGCGAAGGCTGCCGTAACAGCATCTGCCAAGCGTTCAGGCGCCCCCGCCCCAGTGGTGGTGACTAAAAAGATATGGCGGACCCCGGCTATGGACGAGGCCATGGCCTATTACAAGGCGCTGCGCTACCAGGCGGCCTATATAAAGTTCAGGGAGGCGATTGCGCAGGGCGATAAAGATGCTTATTACTTCATTGGCCGCATGCACCAGTTCCGGGAGCTCAAATATGACTCTGTGCAGATAGATACCATCCAGCAGGTGCAAAACGCTGAAAAGTACTTTGCAGCCAACAAAGACTCTGCGAACCACTACTATAAGCTCGCCCTGCAGGAGGGCAGCGTGTTAGGGCACCTGGGCCTGGCCGAGATGATGATACTCCGCACCAAGGATGACAAGCGGAAATTCACCCAGCACATGCGTACCGCAGCCATGGAGATCAGGGAAAAAGCGGTGGCAGGCGACGCCTTCAGCAACCGGATACTGGGCAGCATGTATTATACCGGTTTCGGGGAGATGGTAGACAAGGGCCTGGCCTTTAACTACCTGAGCCGGGCCGCAGAAGCAGGGGATGTGCAGTCCTACACCTCGCTTGCCAACCTGTACCTGAACGGCGAGGGCGTCGGGAAGGATTATGAGAAGGCGGTAAACTGGCTTAACAAAGGAGTGGAAGCCGGCGAGAGGGAGGCGCTATATACCCTGGCCCTGCTCTATGAGGAAGGCACTCTGGGCGAAGTGAAAGTAGAGGAGGCGCGGCATCTGTACCGTAGCGCGGTAGGAAAAGGAAGCGTGAATGCCTACGAGCAGCTGATGTATATAAACCAGACCCCAGATCAGAAAGTGGTGATCTCGGCCATCAACCGCGACCCGGAGATGCTGCAGCGGGCCATCGCGGCGGGCGGCGACGTGAACACACTGGCGGTGCCGGAGGAGTACAGCGCACAGCTGCACGGGCGCACGCCACTGATGCACACGGTATATGTGCCCATGCTGTTAGAGGATTACGGCACCACCTATGAGCCAGAAGTGCGGTTTAAGACAGTGGCGCTGCTGCTGAGAAAAGGAGCCAATGTGAACGCGCAGGACGAGGACGGCAAAACAGCGCTCCATTACCTGGTGAGCAGCTCCAGGATTAAATCAGAGTTGTATGAGATGGAGCAGGTGCAGTTACTGGACACGCTCCTCAACAACGGCGCAGACCCGAACATACAGGACAAAGAAGGCAATACGGTCTTGGCGCAGGCGCTGCAGGCCACCATTGGCCAGCACATCGGCATCATGGAACTGGAGAAGCTGCTGCAGTCGGGCGCTAATCCTAACAGCAAGAACAGCGAAGGCAAAACACCGCTCATGCTGGCCTGCGAGATCAATGCCAACTACGAGGTCATTGTCGCCTTGTTGCAGGCCGGCGCTGATCCGAAACTGCTCGACAATACGCAGAAAGCCGCCATTGATTACACCAAGCATCAAAACGTAGAGAACATCCTGCTGGCCTCCGGTTCGCCGCAGCGCCAGAAGTAACATCTTTATGAAGAATCGGTCCGGGAGATATGAATTTATTCGGCATACCGTACCGCTCCTTGCCCGTACCGGCCATCGGCTTTAAACTATTTTATCTTTACCTTTGTCTCCCTTTCATATATTTTAAGGTTGAAGGGTATTTATCCCGATGCCATTTCCATTTAGAACATGATAGTCCTACAGAATACGGTCATCAGCGATGACGTGCGTGAACAGTTTTTTGTGTGCAATCTCGATAAGTGCAAGGGGGCCTGCTGCGTGGAGGGGGACCTCGGGGCTCCATTGGAGGAAGAGGAACTTACCATATTGCAGGAAAGCTATGAGCAGATAAAGCCGTATATGACGGGTGCCGGAAAGCATGCGGTGGAGGAGCAGGGGCTGTATATTAAAGACTGGGAGGGTGATTATTCCACGCCCACCATCAACAACCGGGAGTGTGCCTACGCTATATATGATGAGAATAAGACACTGAAGTGTGCCATTGAGCAAGCCTACAACGACGGCAAAATCGGTTGGAAGAAACCTATCTCCTGCCATTTGTATCCCATCCGCGTCACGAAGTACGATGATTTCGAGGCCTTGAACTACGACCGCTGGGGCATTTGCAGCGCCGCCTGCAGCTTCGGGCAGGACCTGGGGGTGCGCGTATACCAGTTTCTGAAGGAACCGCTCATCCGCAAGTACGGCGAGGGCTGGTACCAGGAACTGGAGAAGCTGGTGGAGGAAGAGGAGGCAAAGCCATCTTAACCTCTAGAAGAAAAATCAGAAGAATAGCAGAGGCTTTTCAAGTATTCCTTAATTAAGTGAGGGAAAAATACAGCCCCTCCTGAGTTAGCGGTGGAAACATTTCCTCCCTAAGGCGGGAGGGGCTGATTTTTTAATCTCATAAAGGTGTTTAAAGATATAGATGAGGGGTAAGGACAGACTTACGGCCGGGATATAAGTAGTAAATTAATCATAAAAAATATAATTAAATGCATACTTTAATTTTAAAAAGCAGTATACAATAACTCGTTTGGTATATTTTTCTATGATGCTACAGCATCTCTGGTTCTTTAAATAATAACGACCAGCCATCGCCCTAGGCTCGCTTTTGATTAAGCTATGTAATTGATTTTCCCCTAACCCCACAAAGGTTTAGTGCCCCCCCTTACACCGGCAGGTGTCATTTCCAGATGATCCATCAGTGCAGGTTATGGCTTCACTCTGTAACTGTCTAGTAGCCTGACAGCACGTCCATTAGATCAATTACACAACTCAAAAGCAAACTTATGAAAAAAGATCGAACACCTATTTCATCTGGGACAGTGTTCGCCCAGATGCCTGGCTTTAGTGTGATGCAAAGCCAAGGCTACTTAATTTTAGTCTTATGGCTGCTTATTTTGCTTCAGCCTCAGCTTCTTTCTGCTCAGGTTGACCACCCCGAATGGAGGTGGGCCAAACAGGCAGGTGGTCCGTCTTCCGACTACGCCAGTGCTGTGGCTACTGGCTCGTCCGGGACAGTATATACCGCCGGGGCCTTCAGCGGCACCGCTGCGTTCGGTAGCACAAGCCTTACAAGCAGCGGCGCAGAGGACGCCTATATAGCACACTATACTGCTGACGGAGATTTACTGTGGGCCCACCAGATAGGAGGACCAGCAGCAGACCGTGCCACCGCCATCGCGACGGATGGATCTTATAATATATATATAGCTGGCACGTTCAGCGGCACCGCCGACTTTGGCGGCACGAGCCTGACAAGCAGCGGCGAAGCGGATGCCTTTATCGCCAAGTATGATGCGTCGGGCTCCTTGCTATGGGTGCGACACGAGGGGGGAGAGCGCATTGACAGTGTTCTGGAGCTATCGCTTGATATAGCTGAAAACGTTCACCTGGCCGTTCGTTCCGAAAGGAGCAGCAGCGATGAGCCCCTGGAGCAACAGGTCTACATATATAAATACGGCTCTTCTGGAAATTTACAATGGTCATCCAACGCAGGCGGAGAAGGCGGCAATGTTACAGATATATCCTTTGATTCGGGCGGTAATGCCTACGTCACAGGAGATTTCACCGGAACGATGGTGATTGGGGGCCAGACTTTCCAAAGTCCAACCAATACTTATGAGAAATACTCCGCTGTTTTTACGGCAAAGTTTAATCCGGATGGTGAGGTAGCATGGGCTAGGGAAGCGTACGGCATGGAGAAGTACACCGAGATAGGGTTTCCTGCCTCTGTTCAATCAGCCCAAATAGCTACGGATAAAGCTGGCAATGTCTACATTTCCGGCACTTTTTACAGCGGTATCCAGTTTGGTGATGTTATACTTGATGTTGGGTTTGATCGTGAAATTCCAGAAGAAGTATTTCTGGCCAAATATGATAATGCAGGTAATCCGGTATGGGCCAGGTGGGTTGACGGCCTTAATGGCGGCGTTGACATAGTAGCATTAATATCCAGTGCGGATGATAACCTCTACCTGGCCTATCACCCGCTGGGTTTCATGGCCCAAGACCCAACTGCCAATGTCAATAAATACGATACAGATGGGAACCTGATCTGGAAAATAATCGAAGATGCCGATTTTGACAACCCTACGCCCATCCATCAAATTGCCCTGGATGAAGACAGCCGGCTTTATATGACTTTCTCTTTTATTGGAGAAGTTTATATATTAGGCACAACCGGAACTGAGGAGACTTCGGAACTTATTACCAGCGACGATTTGTCGAACCGATTTACTGCCATTTACAGCGCGGAGGGAGCGCCAGTATGGGTGCAGCAGGTAGGAACGAGTGCCATATCCGATGCTCCTGATGGGGTGTATATGGCTGGCTCGTTCGAAAACACAGCCACTTTCGGAACTGCCACCCTGACCAGCAACGGAGACAAAGACGCTTTTCTTGCCAAGGTTCACTTTAGCGTCATAGATAACCCCTACTACTGTGTTCCTGTCATAGCCAATGGCTGCACGGATTATAACGTTATCGCATATTTTAAATTCGCCAGTTTATATTCCAATACGCGGGGGTGCTTATACCTTAACGGCTACACCAACTTTTATCCTTTTAATGACAAGTTTAACCAATCATATTACGTTGCGACAGTGAAGCCTGGGCAAAGCTATCCCATCAGCCTCAGGTCTGAGTCTGAATATGGTTATATTTCGCAGGAGCAAGCCTATGGGGTGTGGATCGATTACAACGATGACAAGGATTTCGATGACCCGGGAGAGTTTGTGTACGCCTCCCCCGAAGTAGGAGCCGAGTTCTCCGGTACCGTCACGATTCCGGCCGACGCTGTATCGGGTGTGAGGCGCCTGCGGGTAAGGAGCAGGCCGGATGGCGTGTTCGCGGCCTCCGAGTCCTGCACGGCCGGCACCTACGGCGAAACCCAGGATTACAGCATCGCCATCGGCTACTGCGCACCGTTCCCTTACGCCCAGAGCAACAACGGATCCTACATCGACAACTTCAGCTTCCATACCCTTGTCCATAACAACTCAGGCTTTGATGCGCCCGGGTATAACTTGTATGAGCCTACCGGCACCCTGACCACCACCGTCACTAAAGGCGAAAGCTACAGCCTCAGCGTGCAGTCAGGGCCGGTGGCGCAGGCTTTTGGCGTGTGGATAGACTACAACAATGACCTTGACTTTGATGATGAGGGGGAGTTGGTATATGCCTCTCCAATCCTCGGCGAAGATTATATCGAAGAAGGAACCATATATTCCCCCTCCGTCAGCACCGATCCGTTCACTGGAACAGTTGTGATACCTGCCTCGGCTACTGCAGGCCCTCTGCGTTTGCGGGTACGGTCGAATTCGTTTCCGTTCCTGGGTGGCGGGTACGGCGCCTGTGCGGAGTATGATTCAGATCCTGTTGGCCCCGATTCAGACTCCTTTCTATATGGAGAAACAGAGGATTACACAATCATCATAGAGGAGCCTGAGGAAGAGCCGCCTGTGATTACTTCTTTCTCGCCGAGCCAGGGCCTGCCCGGTACCACGGTCCAGATCATAGGGGCGGGATTCGAAACAGCAACAGCTGTTAAATTTAATGGTGCGGGAGCAAGTTTTGAGGTAGTCAGTAACACAGAGTTGAAAGCCGTCGTTCCGGCCGCGGCAACCACAGGCATCATCACTGTCACCACGGAGGGCGGGGAGGCCACCAGCGGAACAGACTTTGTCGTACTGCAACCCAGCATTTTTGTCTTTGCGCCGTGGTGGGGCCATGCGGGCACTAAGGTCATCCTGATCGGGCAAAACCTCTCCACCACCAGCGAGGTCCGCTTCAATGGCGTGCCAGCGAGCAATTTCACGGTCTACAACGACTATCTGGTGCGGGCGACGGTGCCAGCCGGGGCCTCCACAGGAAAGATCAGCCTGTCGCTGTATGGTGGGGCGGAGGCAATTAGCCCCTGGGACTTCCATGTGCTCTGGTGGCCATCAGCCCTGATCGCTTCAGAAGCAGCGGCCGATTCCACTGTTCAGGAAGAGGTAAAATCACCAGGACTGGAAGAGGGGTTGGTGGCGTACCCGAACCCCTTTCAAGAGGGCGTCACCATCTCCGCCACATTGCAACAGGAGGGGCCTGCGGAGCTGATCATTTTCTCGGAGCTTGGGCAGCGGGTGCGGGAAATCCGCTATGGGCAGCTTGGGGAGGGCCGCCATGACCTTATGTGGGACGGAAAAGACAGCCAGGGCATAAAGGTGGCGCGCGGACTCTACTTTTACCAGGTGGTGCTCGGCAACAGGCTCCTGAGCGGCAAGCTGCTCAAGTCGGGGGGCGGCAGGTAAAGCCTTGAGCACACAAAAAAGCCCGGGCCATATATGGCCCGGGCTTTTTTGTGTGGGTCTTGCTTATAAATCCGTGAAATCAAAGTTATCAAGGTAGGCCGTTGTGAAGTTGCCTTCTTTGAAACCGGGATCATCCATCAGCTTCAGGTGGAAAGGCACCGTTGTTTTTATGCCTTCTATCACAAACTCGCTCAAGGCGCGCTTCATTTTCACCAACGCCTCCTCCCGTGTCTGGGCGCTCACGATGAGCTTTGCGATCATGGAATCGTAGTTTGGTGGAATGGTATAGCCGGAGTAAACATGCGAGTCTACCCGCACACCGTGGCCACCCGGCATATGGAGGGTGGTGATTCTGCCAGGCGAAGGCCTGAATCCATTTTTTGGGTCCTCTGCGTTAATGCGGCACTCAATGGCGTGCATTTTCGGAAAGTAATTTTTGCCGGAAATCTTTTCGCCGGCAGCCACCTTGATCTGCTCCTTTATCAGGTCAAAATCAATCACTTCCTCCGTAATCGGGTGCTCCACCTGTATCCGCGTATTCATCTCCATAAAGTAGAAGTCACGGTTTTTGTCCACCAGAAACTCGATGGTGCCGACGCCCTCGTAGTTGATGGCTTTGGCGCCGGCTATGGCCGCCTTTCCCATTTTTTCACGAAGCTTGTCAGTGATGAAAGGCGAGGGGGTTTCCTCTACCAGTTTCTGGTGACGGCGCTGGATAGAGCAGTCACGCTCCGAAAGGTGCGCCACATGCCCATGCTGGTCGCCGATGAGCTGTATCTCGATGTGGCGGGGCTCCTCCACAAACTTCTCGAGGTAGATGCCGTCGTTGCCAAAAGCCGCTTTCGCCTCGGTGCGGGCATCGTTCCAGCCTTTCTCGAATTCAATATCGTTGCGGGCGATGCGCATTCCTTTGCCACCACCGCCGGCGGTTGCTTTCAGGATGACCGGGTACTTGATCTTCGCTGCGAGTTTAAGGCCCTCCTCCAGTGACTTTAACAACCCTTCGGAACCCGGAATGGTGGGGACTCCTGCTTTCTTCATGGTTGCCTTGGCAGAGGACTTGTCACCCATCTGGTTGATCATGTCCGGGGTGGCGCCAATAAACTTGATATGGTTCTCGGCGCAGATGCGGGAAAATTCAGCGTTCTCCGACAGGAATCCGTAGCCCGGGTGGATGGCGTCTGCGTTGGTGATTTCAGCGGACGCGATGATGTTCGGGATGTTGAGGTATGACAGCGCGCTTGGAGGAGGACCGATACACACTGCCTCGTCGGCGAAACGCACGTGCAGGCTTTCCTTGTCGGCGGTAGAATAAACAGCCACCGTCTTTATCCCCATCTCTTTACACGTGCGGATGATGCGCAATGCAATCTCGCCACGGTTAGCGATTAGTATCTTTTTAAACATATTTTTCAATTAGAAATTAGAAATTAGAAATTAAAAATAGCTGGGATGGGATTTTAACATCTATAGCTCCCATCTTCTAATTTTTAATTTTTAATTTTTAATTATGATGGGTCTACCAGGAACAGCGGCTGGTCGTATTCTACCGGGTTTGCATTGTCTACCAGCACCTTTACGATCTTGCCTGATACCTCAGACTCAATCTCATTGAACAGTTTCATCGCTTCGATGATGCAGATTACCTGACCTTTTTTCACTTCATCCCCCACATTCACAAAAATCGGGCTTTCGGGGCTGGCCGCACGGTAGAAGGTTCCGATCATTGGGGCCTTGATGGCCACATACTTGCTGTCGTCGGTAGCTGCTGGCGCCGCAGCAGGGGCGGGGGCTGCAACGGGTGCGGCTGGCGCTGCCGGCTGAGGTGCTGCAACGGGTGCAGGAGCCGCGCCGGAGTCTTTTACATATTTTACTTTCTGGTCCGGGTCACGTTTTACCGAGATTTTAAACTCCTCTGTTTCAATGTTTACTTTGTTCAGGCCGGATTTGGCGATGAAGTCGATTAGTTCCTGGATTTCTTTAGCTTTCATGTGTTATTTAACTCTCTCTGCGTATGAATAAGTACGAGTGTCTACTTTGATTTTTTCATCCTGGCCGATGAATAATGGGACTTGAATCGTAGCGCCCGTTTCCACAATGGCTGGCTTCGACGCGTTGGTAGCCGTGTCGCCCTTCAGGCCCGGCTCCGTATACGTGATCGTCAGTTCCACAAAAGGCGGTATCTCGCAGGTGAGCGGACTCTCTGTTTCTGCGTGGAACAGAATCGTCACTTCCTGGCCCTCTTTCATCAGGTCAGCGAAAGGCACCATGTGCTCTTCCAGGGTTACCTGCTCAAAGTTATTCATATCCATAAAGTTATAGCCCAGGTCGTCTTTATATATAAACTGGTGGGGGCGCTGCTCCACACGGGCTGTTGTTATTTTATGGCCGGCAGAGAAGGTGTTGTCGAGAACCTTGCCAGTTCTGATGTTTCTAAGCTTTGTTCTAACAAAAGCTGGGCCTTTTCCGGGCTTTACGTGCTGGAAGTCAATCACGACATATAGATCGTTGTTGTACTCCATGCACACTCCGTTTTTAATATCAGCGGTGGTTGCCATACAGGTAAACTCTTATTTGTATTGTGAATAGAGGGTAAAAGTAATTTTGTTTTTGCTGTCTTGCAATGTAAAGTTAGATATTCTGCATCAAATCTTGCCAATGAACAGAACATGAATATGGTATGAACCCTATTCAACTTTTTGCCTGTTATAACTTCATTTGTCCTTTTCCCGGAATGGAAAGGCATGGAGCAGACTTGTTTTGTTTAACAATGAAATGAGGGATAGCTTAAGATGAATTACTTATGCTGTTCTATATGAATGGCTTAAGTAAAAGTAGCTTATGAAGGAGGCTGGTGCAGAGCTCCTCCTTTAAAACAAAATGTGCTGCAAGGGGTTGTGCGTGTAAAGAAAAGAATCCTAGCAACACAAACGAATGAAGAATAAAACCATCATCTTGAAAAGCCGGCCCAACGGCGTACCAACAAAAAACAATTTCCAATTCACTGAAACACCCATGCCTGAACTTCAGCAGGGTGAGGTGCTGCTGAAAGCCCTTTATATATCCGTGGACCCCTATATGCGGGGGCGCATGAGTGATGCAAAATCATATGTGGCGCCATACGAGGTAGGCAAGCCAATATTGGGCGGCGTTGTGGCTGAGGTAGTGGAAAGCAAACAAGAATCTTTCCGGAAAGGCGCCGTAGTAGTAGGGACTTTGCCGTGGCAGCAGTACACCATACATGATGTCAGGGGCCTGCATGCGGTTGATCCGGAGGTAGCGCCGCTTAGCTACCATTTGGGAATATTAGGAATGCCCGGACAGACGGCTTATTTCGGCCTGTTGCACATTGGCCAGCCGAAGCCCGGGGAAACGGTAGTGGTCTCCGGGGCTGCTGGCGCCGTAGGCACCGTGGTTGGCCAGATCGCCAAATTGAAAGGCTGCCGGGTAGTCGGTATTGCCGGATCGGATGAAAAAGTGTCTTACCTTAAAAATGAACTCGGTTTTGATGAGGCCATCAATTATAAGACAACCACCGACATCAACCAGGCGGTGTCCGCCGCCTGCCCGGATGGGGTAGACGTGTACTTCGACAATGTGGGTGGCGCTATCTCAGATGCCGTGCTGCTCGCCCTGAACAAGTTCGGGCGCATTGCCATATGCGGTCAGATATCCTTTTATAATAATACAGTGCCAGCCACGGGTATGCGCGTAGAGCCTATCCTGCTCCGGAAAAGCGCCCTGATGAAAGGCTTCATCGTCTCAGATTATGCCAGCGAGTTCGGGGCAGCCGCCAAAGAGCTGGCTACGTGGCTCAAAGAGGGGAAACTGCAGTACCGGGAAACCGTAAAAGAAGGCTTTGATCAGATTCCGGAAGCCTTTATAGGGCTTTTTACCGGTGAGAACACAGGCAAGCAATTAGTAAAAGTAGGGGAGCGCGAAGGGTAAGGGACCAACAGTTTGCCTTTTCTCAGTTGCATAGGTTTTTCGACTTTTCCGGAAGCATGCCACAAGATTCCCTTGCGCTGCAGCAGTTCGTTGTCCTCCCTTCAGGAATCAAATTTAAATCAAGAACATGAATAACTTCACATTTTATAATCCAGTAAAAATATTTTTTGGTAAAGGGCAGATTAGCGCTATTTCCAAAGAAATACCTGCCAACGCCCGCGTGATGGTTACGTATGGCGGAGGCAGCATCAAGAAAAATGGCGTATATGACCAGGTGATGGCAGCCCTGCAGGGGCATACGGTGCTTGAGTTCTGCAACATTGAGCCTAACCCGCACTACGAGACACTGATGCAGGCTGTGGACATAGCCAAGCGCCAGGAGATAGACTTTGTGCTGGCAGTAGGCGGCGGTTCCGTGATCGACGGCACCAAGTTTATTGTGGCTGCCATGGCTTATGAAGGGGAAGACCCGTGGGACATGCTGGCAGAACGCGCACCAGTGAAAGGCGCCGTGCCGTTCGGAACGGTTTTGACGCTGCCGGGCACTGGGTCTGAGATGAACTCTGGCGCTGTGATCACGCGTGTATCCACACAGGAGAAACTCTCGTTTGGCAGCCCCCATACTTTTCCGCAGTTTTCCGTGCTGGACCCGGAGACGACTTTCACGCTGCCGCTGCGCCAAGTAAGCAATGGCGTGGTAGATGCCTTTACCCATGTGCTGGAACAGTACCTGACCTACCCGGTGAATGCGCCGCTGCAGGACCGCATGGCGGAGTCTGTATTGCTGACGCTGAAAGAAGAGGGGCCCAAGGCACTGCAGAGCACACAGGATTACGAAACCATGGCTAATATTATGTGGAGCGCCACGATGGCCCTGAACGGGGTGATCAGGGTGGGGGTGCCGACTGACTGGGCCACGCATTATATCGGGCATGAACTCACTGCGCTTCACGGGATAGACCATGCGCGTACGCTTGCGGTCGTGCTGCCGTCGCTGCTGCGCTACAAGAGCGAGGTGAAAAAAGAAAAACTGCTGCAATATGGCGAGCGCGTCTGGGGAGTGAATGCCGGCACAGAAGACGAGCGGTTGGAGGCGACACTGCAGGCTACGATTTCGTTCTTCGAATCAATGGAGATCGACACGAAACTTTCTGATTACAAAGTGGGAGAAGACACCATCAAACAAATTGTGAAGCGGTTTCAGGAGCGTGGTGTCAAGAACTTAGGCGAGCGCTCTGATATACAAGTGACAGACGTGGAGCAGATTCTATTGATGAGCCTGTAAACTCATTCAATCCGAAACAAAAAAATAAACCCGCTGCAGTGCTTCTGCAGCGGGTTTATTTTTTTGACCCTGCCATATCGATATAAGCTGTTAGAAAAAAAAGTCTCATGGGAAAGAGGTTATAAATTAGGGCGATCTGTCACAGCCAGGTATACATATAGCTCAATCATACTTCCCTCTTCTGCAGTAATTTAAAGCAAGAATGAGAGCGCACCGCAGTGAAATTTTATTTACTCCTCTGTGTTCCATGGAAGCTTTTTATGGATACTTTCTGAGAATTAGGATAAAAAAAATGGACAGTATTTTGGGCAATATGGTACTATTCCTAATCCATTTTACTACATTGGCTCTCATACTGGTAAAACCTGATTTGAACTTTTAGGATATGGTCTTTTTTAGCGTGAGTTCTCACTCATTGTCATAACTATATGACATGTAGAAAGAAAGGACTTAATTATATAAGAATCTGAATATTATAAGTTCAGGATTATCTTATCAACAAATTTTTATTGTGAAAGCTTGTGTTTTTAATACCAACCGTCTAAATTGCATTAAGCTGTTTTGGTAAAGAGGTTATCAGAACAATCAGACCGAATAGATGGGTTGGAATTTTTTTTATTTGAGCTTATAAAACGACCATTAAAATTTCAACCTGACGATAACTTTTAGCCAATGTTAGACATCATCAACTTCGTAGCGCTTTCCGGAATATTCAATGTACTGTTCTTTTGGTACGCGTCTACCAAAATGAGTTCGAAGCTAGATCCTGTAAAGACATTGATCGTTTCATTTGTCTTTTCCATCCCACTTAGTTTCCTGCTGATCGGGGTATACACCACGATGCTGATATATGCTGCCAAAACCGGCTCCAGTGAAGATGCCATGTGGGAGTACATGGAACAGGAAGAATTGCAATAGAAACTGATACTGATATATAGTTCTGAGCCTTCAGAAGCAGGAAAAGCCGCCTAATTAGGGCGGCTTTTCCTGCTTCTGGTGAAAATAGAATAGCGAAGGGAAGGCATTTGCCCTTCCCTTCGCTATTCTATAATACGTGAGAGATTAATGGCTGCCTGCGCTGCTGCCTACATCCTCTCCGCCATCCTGCACGTCGGCACTGCCCCGGCTGCCACTCTTTTGGGAGGGCGCTCCGCCCACTTTTCCTTTCATAATCTCTTCCTCATCAACTGTTTCCTTTTTCACACCCGAGGGATGGATATTAGGAACGCTGTTGCCTTCGTTTAAGGTTTTGTTTACATTTTCGTCTTTCAGTTTGTCTTTGCTTTTATCGTTCTTGTTCATCGTCTTAAGGTTAAATTAATAGTGAGAGGCACAAGCCTCTTTTAACTTACTGCTGCAAGTCTGGTTTAGAACCAACTGCTGTCGTTGTTACCGCTGCGGTTACGTTTGTCCCGGTATTGCCCACTTTCCGGATGGCGGCTTTCATAGTCGCCGTGGTAACTTCGGCGGTGTCCGCTCATAGGGTCATAGCGCCTGTTCCAATCGGGGTTAGAATTGTAGTCTCCATCATAACCATAGCTGAGCGAGCCGGCCATGTTGCCGTAATTGGCACCGCCTCCGCTTCCGTAGCTGTCCCGGCGATAATCGGATTCAAAGTTGCCGGACCCATAGGGGTCGCGGTCCTGCCTGTTGCCTCCCCGGGCGCCAGAGCGCGAGCCATATCCCGTGCTGGTCGGGTGGTAGTGCTCCTCCCAATTGGGTGTGTTCCTGCTGCGGTCCCCGGAACGGCTGTCGCGGAATTGGTCATTTTCTCCTGCTGAATCGTCCCGGTTGCGCCGCTGGTCGCTGTTATAATTCCGGTTGAAGTCGTAGTTGTAATTTCGGTTATAGTCTTGGTTATAGTCAGGGCCCCGGCGGCGGCTCCTGTCGCTTTGGGGGCCGAACCCATCCCAGGTGGACTGGTTGCGGTGGTCGCTGGATATATCGAGGCGGTAGGCGCCCCGGTAACTGTCTTCGTCAGCCCGGTCCTGTTTGCTTCGGTTACGGTGTTGCTCATTGCCGTAGCCTGCCCTGTTGTTCCATTCGTTTCTTTCCATAGTAAGTTATGTTTAGTGATGTACTTCTTTAACGCTTGCGAAACCGCTAAGTTTTTCTTCTGTTATCACCCTGCCGTTAACCCATCGCATGATTGCTCCCGTAAAAAGAGGAGTAACATGTTAAACCGCAACACACAAATCTAAGAAGCTATGAGAGACGAAAGAAGAGACAATAACAGAGAAAGAGAAAACGAACCACGTTGGCTGCACGGTCACCACCACGGGCAAAACTCCGATCGCGGCAATTATGCCCGGGACAGCCACTTTAACAGGGGATATGGCGACAATTCCTTTAGCCAGTACGGCGACGACAGCAGCTTTAACAGCAATGCAGACCAGCGACAGATGTCGCCGCAGGGGCGTTTTCAGGCAGGCGGGGCAACCTATAGCGGAGACGACTATACCCGTGGCAACAGCAGCCCCGACAATCCCTATGGTATGACGTATTTTCAGGAGGACAGCCATAACTCCTATCGCCACTACGATCCCCGAGCCGATTACAGCGACCAGGACTACAGCGGCTTCGGGGACAACGGGCCTTCGCGCTACAGGTATGGCATGGCTGATGAGCGCTTTGGACACGAGGTGCGGCGTGGAGATAACGAGGGAAACTGGGCCAGAGGCGCGCGCGGCGACCATGAATCCTATCGCCGGTATGAGCAGGGTAACCGAAACTACGACAACGACTATACCTCCGGCTTTGCAGGGCGCAACTACACAGAGGGAGCCGCACACTACGGAGAAGGCAGCCGCTACAGCAGCATGGACCAGCGGCGGGACGAAAGCAACCAAAACCGTGACCGCTACGATGACTACATGCGTGACAGGGACAGACGCTAAAGCAGGCATGTAGGCAGCTACGTGTAATTATCAATCCGGCAGCACTCTTGCTGCCCAAAACAACATTATAATGAGAGACGACACAAACAGAAACTACGGCGACTATAGCCGAAACTACAGACATCAGGAGGATCGCTACTGGCAGGGCGGTCCTTACCAGGGGCATGCGCATGCCCGCTTAGGGGATACCCGCCAGGAACCGGGTGAGCATTACAGGCTGCAACAGAGTCGGGAATATGGCCGCAGTGGTGGTCGTGAAGGAACGCGGGAGGATAGGTACAACGAAATGTACGACACCGCGAATTACTCAGACCATCCAAGGTCCACAGACTATGGATTACCTTACGGTGCAGAAAATGACTTGGAGCGGATTGAGCGGTTCCCCTACGCAGAGGGGCCTTATGCGCGGGAATCCCGGCACTACAGGTATAGCCAGGGCTATAACCCGAACTATGACAACCCCGAGGAGGGAGACCGCTACCGTGACTTTGACAGCCGGGGCAACCACGGTTTCCGGCATGACGCTGGCTACGGCAATGAAGACTCCTTCCGTGATTTTGGCAACGACCACTATGGCAGGCAGGACGAGGGCCATTCCCGCTACTAAAGGCAGTACCCGTTTAAGATAATATACATGCTTGGCAGGCCTGCAACAACTGAAACAGATTGTGGCTCCGTGTAAATAATGCATATATCCATTTAAGAAAAGGCTGTGGCTATTAGTCGCGGCCTTTTTTATTTTCCCGTTTGGATTGAGCCGCTGGGTGTTAAGCAGGTATCTATATATGACTCAATGCCAGGGTATTCAGTTTCTCTTAAATTTTATAGCGACGTTGGATAAGGGTGTAGAAGAAAATTTGACACTGACTTCATAGGAGAGGATCAATATGGGGTGGTGACGCCCCTTATGCTTAGCTTGATGTGAATCATTGGAAGAAGAGAGGGCAAAATTATAAATAAGCGCTTGGGAGCGAAAAGAAACGTGCGAAAACAAGCTACAGCGGCGGCTATAGAGTCAGTTGTTTTGGGGAAAGTGCAGGAGCAGGGGCAATGTTAGATGCCGCCTCTTCAGCAGGATCGTTGTTTTTGAATACGCGTGCGGCCCAGCGCGGAAAAATCACAGCCCCCATCACCAGGTACAGGTAATGCGTCAGCATGCGGTACAGCAGGACCACAATCGTCGTAAAACTTCCAAGGAAAGCGCCGAAGAAAGCAGGGAAAGCTATCTCCGCGATACCGGCAGCGCCCGGCGTGATCGAAACAAAAAGAACGATTTTATAGATAAGGTTTCGCGAGAAGATCACCAGGTGGTCGTGCAGGCTGAGGTGGGTGAAAGCGGCTATCAGGAAGCCGATAATGATATAGCGGGCAGTCCAGACAAACACAGTGGACACGCCGGCATGCAGCCAGTAAGTGGCATTTTTGCTGCGCAGGTGCTTCGACGAGATCAGCAGTTCGTTGGCGTGCCGAAACATACTCTCGCGCCAGCGACTCAGTGGCTTTAATCGGCCCAGGCGTAGAAACAGGCGCTTTACCGCCTGCGGGTTAATAAACAGGGCATAGAACATGGTAAATGCGTACAATGCCACCAGCAGGTAGCTAACAAAAAAGGCAATCCCCAGCGTCTCGCGCAGGCTCTCACTCAAGCCAATCATCTCCGGCAACACGTTCCCTTTTGTGAAGTAAAGCACCAAAGGCACTGCCAGCACAAAGTACAGGTTGTCCAGCATGGATGTCACCATCACCTGGGCAATCGATTTGCCCAGTGGGATTTTTTCCTTGAAGAGTATATAGGCTACTACTGTCGTGCCGCCCACAACAGACGGCAGCGCACAGGAGGCAAACTCCCACAGCATAATCACGTTGAAACTCTGCTTCCAGCTCAGCACCTTGTCTGTGATGTAGCGAATGCGGTACATGTACCCAAAATCCCGGACAAGCAAAACGGAGATGGCCATAGCCACCCAGAAGAGATTAGCCTTCAACAGCGTCTGGAGCTGCCCGGGTTCATAAGTAGTATAAAGCATATAGCCGATCACGCCGAAGCCCAGGAGAAGGGGCAAAATGATCTTGCGCACGGAAAACTGTTCCTGGAGTTTCTGTTTTGATAAGGCCATATGTGGGCTTCCTGTCAAATATCAGACCATTACTTGCTGATGCAGCGGAATGTAGCAGTCCTATTTTGATGTTGTTTTTCTATGATCGCCGAGGCTTTGCTGCGGGTAAAACGAAAAGGTTTGGTGCCATAAAATTATGTTAGTATATGGGGCCACAAGAGTAATGATCGCATTGTTTGGATAGGATATTTCTGCGAAGATAGGGACTTCGGTTTGACTAAAAATAAGGTGTTGTTTTTTATTTAGTGAAAGTAGCTAATCCTGATGCAGATGTCATTTTTGTCCATCAATTCTCCAGTACGGCAGTACATTGCAGGTCTGTATGTGGCAGAATTTGGCTACATATAGAATTTCATGCAGCAGATAGCGGATCGTGCTGCAATTTTCATCAGAGCTTTTCCTTTGCAGAGAGGTTCATTTCTCTTACGCGTCTCTTTTTAGGACTATCGCCTGTTATATAAGAGAGAGCAGGCAATATAAGTCAGATGTGCAGTGCCCATCCTTATTTTACTACAGCCTTAAACTCTGCTACTTTCTTGTATAATTTCCATGGGTCGGCCATGGAAGAAAGGTAAAGCGCGTAACGCGAAATATTGAAGTGGTTTGAGATGTCCAGGAGGAGGTCAGGGATGCCATCACGGTCTAAATCGCCTGCCCAAAGCAGCAGATAAATGGAATCCTGAAAGTGTTGGTCCTCCACCAGTGTTTGTTCTATTTGGCGGCCATTTCTGCTTCCTTCCACTTTCCATCCGTAATTTTTGTAGCGATAGCCAGCAGAGTCAGTCTGTACGCTGTCGCCGTAGGCTTTTATCTTGTAGGCTTTGTTTTTGAAAGTGTAGATGAGTGTTGTGTTCGCAGGAACTGTGTTTCTGCTAAAAGCAGCCGTGTCCACTTCTCCATATTCATTATGTTGCAGCCCTGCTACGAAGAACATAGCATCTGCGTCAGCTGCCGTCACCTGCCTTCCGGATAACAGGCTGTCGCCATCCGCGACAGGGTCTCTCACTGTGCTAATCTTTAGTTCAGCCGGCCGCAGAACATAGCCGGTGCTTTCATGGTAAAGTCCCAGCCACTTCATTTCGTCCGCCCCGCCCCACACTTCATTTTTATGGTAGGAGCCTTCCAGCAGAAGCTTCATCGGGGTGTCAGGCTCCGGCGCTAAATCTGTCGTGTCAACTTTGAGCAAAGTGTGGGCCGGTGCAGTTTTGTCTGTGGCTTCAGGCGCTGCAGGTTCCGTTACGGGTTCTTCCAGCACCATATGGTCGGTGGGAGCTGCAGGGGGAGTGTCTGCGTTTTGCCTGCAGCCAAGCAGCATGAGCAGGCTGAGAGGCAGCAGCAGGCGGATATATAACATGAATTTAAGTTGAAATGGAGTGGGGGCAACCGTTTTTTAACTGATGCAGCTAGCAGGATTTAGTTATGTAAGCTTAAGCTGCACGTGTTTTTAATTAGATTCTGGTGAGAGAAAGAAAAGAATGGATAGCGAGCGGTGGCTGAAAGAGTTAAATTATTTATTCGGATATAAGTGTTAACATGCTGATTAACAATTTTTTTATATAGTACAAGCGAGGTTATATAAGCTTGTCAATTTTATCACGCAGGCCTGCCGAAGCCTCTACAAGCGGCAATCGTACGCTGGCTGTGCAAACACCAAATCTCTCCAGCAGCACCTTTACCCCAACCGGGTTTCCCTCTTCATACAGCAGCGGGTTCACGTCCACGAAGCTGAGCAGCAGTTCTGCCGCCGCCTCAAAGTTCCCGTTTAACGCATGCCTTGTCATGCTGCTGAATTTCTCCGGATACGCATTGGCCAGGACAGAAATAGCGCCCACTGCACCGAATGACATCATGGGCACCGCCATCATGTCGTCCCCGCTAATCAGCATAAAATCCTTGGGCTTGTGTTTTGCGATGAACAGGCACTGCTCCAGGTTTCCCGAGGCTTCTTTTATCCCGATGATGTTTTCGTGAAGCGCCAGTTTCAGGGTTGTTTCGGCTGTCATGTTACTGCCTGTCCGTGACGGCACATTGTAAAGCATCACCGGCACTGGTGAGGTTTCCGCTATATGCAGGAAGTGCTGGTAAATGCCCTGCTGTGAAGGTTTGTTATAGGCAGGGCTTACTGAGAGAATAGCATCGATGCCCTCAAAGTCGGTAGCGGCTATTGTTTCGGTCACGTGCAGGGTGTTGTTGCCCCCAACGCCGTACATTAGCGGAACACGGCCATTTATATGCTGCTTGCAAAACTCTAAAATCCCTGTTTTCTCAGCAAATGTGGTTGTAGCCGATTCGGCGGTGGTGCCGTTCACCACCAGGTAATCCACCTTTCCCTCCAGAACAAAGTCCAGCAGTTTTTTGAGCGCCTCGTAGTCTACAGCCAACTCTCTTGTGAACGGTGTTATCAATGCCACACCTGTTCCTCTTAATCTCTCTCTTACCATTATATCTAATTCCGAACTACGAATTACGAATTATCAAATGATATGTGCAAATGATGTTGTCAGGAACAACGCCATCTTACCTCACCAGGGACACCATCGTGCCTGTACTTTATATATGAAACGCTTAAAGCACTGGTTTATATATAAGCTATAATGTTCTCATTCAATATTATATAACCCGGCCTGTGCACATCGAGGGTGGGAATCTATTGTATGTTGTTTTCCTCCACCCACTTCAGAAACTGCTCTTTGTATACTTCCCCGATCGGGATCTCTTTACTGCCAATGCGGATGCGGCTTTTCTCGATGCTGTCAATTTTCTGCAGCGACACGATGAATGAACGGTGGACACGCAGGAACTTCGAGTCCTGAAGTTTCTCCATCATCTTGTTCATCGAGAGCAGCGTGATGATCTTCTGATCTTTGGTCTGGATGATGATATAGTCCTTCAGCCCCTCGATCCAGAGAATGTCTTTAAAGTCGACGCGGATCGTCTTGTAATCAGCTTTCACAAACATAAAATCATGCTCCGGGGCAGCTTGCGGAGTTGGGGCAGCGAGGGGTGCCTCCCTGTCCCTGCCATTGCGCTGCAGCCGCTCCTGCGCCTTGGTCACTGCCTTCAAGAACCTGTCGAAGGGGATAGGCTTGAGCAGGTAATCCACGGCATCCTGGTTAAAGCCCTCCAGGGCATAGTCGGGGTAGGCGGTGGTGAAGATGATGAGCGGCTGGTGTTTGAGGATGTTCAGAAACTGGATGCCGGTGAGCTCGGGCATTTCAATGTCCAGAAACATCAGGTCCACCTGTTCCTCCTGCAGCACCTGCATGGCCTCCGTGGCGCTTGAGCAGGTTCGCACCAGCTTCAGGAACGGAAGTTTGCCTATATAGCTTTCAATGATGTCCAGGGCGAGCGGTTCGTCGTCCACGGCAATGCAACGTAATGTCATAGTTTTATCTGAGCTTAGGTCTGAAGTATAATGTTAATGTCGCGTAAAAGGCTCCTTCCTTTTCTTCAAGGGTCAGATGGTGCTGGCTGGGGTACAGCAGGTTCAGGCGCCGGCGCAGGTTCTCAAGGCCAATGCCACCGTACTCCCGCTTTTTGTGCGAACTGGTATTGTTAATGGTGCTGAAGAGCAGCGAATCTTCCTTCACCTCCAGGTTCATGATGATGCCGATCTCGTTTTTGCTCACCAGGCCGTGTTTGAATGCGTTTTCAACCAATGTCATCAGCAGCATGGGGGCAATCTGCTTGCCTCTCAGATCGCCCTGCACCTGAAACCTGATGATGGTCTGCTCGCGCAGCCGCAGTTTCTGCAAGTCGATGAAGTTGTTGATGTGGTCTACCTCTTTTTCCAGGCTTACCAGCGCGTCATTGCTCTCGTACAGCATGTAACGCATCAGCAGTGAGAGCTTCATGATGGCATCAGGCGTCTCGGGATGCTGTTTATAAGCCAATGAGTATATGTTGTTTAATGTGTTGAAGAGGAAGTGTGGGTTTACCTGCGATTTGAGGTAAGCCAGCTCTGTGATGAGCTTCTGCGTTTCAAGCTCTTTGTTCCGCCGCTCATTACGGATATAATTTCCCGTCACTTTCAGGGCCGAGCTGATGAAGGTGGTCACCAAGCCCCCGAGCACGTACTGCAGCAGCCGTTCGTAGCTGTAGAGGGTGGACATGCCCGGGTTAAACTCCCTGAAAACAAAGTAATCGAAGGGAGCCTGAAGAACAGCCACCGCCAGCAGCATGGTCAGCACAGCGGTTACATAAAGCAGGATACGGTTTCGCGCCAGGTACTTCGGGATCAGCACGTACCAGTTAAAATAGAAAATGAGCAGCTGAAACAGCAGTCCTACTGTGATGTCAAGCCCCTTGCTGAAGGAGAGGGTGCGGTTGGCATAAACGAAATAGAAGATCCAGGCGCCGAATATCAACCATCCGGCAACATGCAGCGCTATCTGGTAGCGTTTCTTCATGGTCACCTCCGGTAGGGTCAAGTTCATGGTATAAGGGGTGCAGCGGTGGTTTATTTGCTAACATGGCCGTTCAGTCACGATAAACATAGCCAATTATATATAAATTTAAACAAATTACTGCATTTAATCCCGCCGGTACAGGCATGTCTATACAGAAGCCCGTTTTCTGTCGATGAAGGGGTGTTTTTAGAAGATCAAGCCCTATCCTAACACAACCATAGCCTGACCTAGCTTCATCCCTGCATGGTATGATTGAGAGGTTGAGGGGAAGTTAAATGCGAAACCTGAAGGGAACGAGAGCAAGGTTTTGAATAGCGCAATTTGAGAGAATGATGCGGCTCGGGAGGTTAGAAAGGTCATCAGGCAGGACATTTGAATGGAGGCGCGGATGAAGCCATTTCACTAATCAATTTTATATATACCTCCTCTCGTGCTTCAATAGCAAGTCAGAGGCGCTTTTTAGTTGCGTATATACAAGGGGCACAATTGCCATATAGTTGTGCCCCGTGTATTGTTTTTATTTACCTATTGCTGTATCATAGCAAGAAATTCATCCTCATTTAAAATTCTCACGCCCAGTTTATTAGCCTTCTCCAGCTTCGCGGGGCCCATTTTGTCGCCTGCCACCAGGTAAGACAGCTTTGCCGAGATGGAAGAGACGATTTTTCCGCCGTGGCTCTGGATCAGCAGTTGCAACTCTTCCCGGCTCATGGTCCGGAATACCCCTGATATTACAAAGGTGTTTCCTGCCAATCGCTCGCTTTCGATTTCTATGGTATCCTTTTCAGATTTGAATTTCAATCCTGCTGCTTTCAGCCGCTCTACCAGTTGCACATGTTCCTGGTTCTGGAAGTACGCTATGATCGATCCGGCGATCCGGCCCCCAATCTCATTTATGGCCAGCAACTCCTCGTAAGTGGCGCCGCGCAGCGCCTCCAGATCCGGCAACTGCTCCGCCAGTTTCCTCGCCACCGTGCTGCCTACAAATCGGATGCCCAGGGCGAACAGCACCCGGTCGTAAGGCGTTCCCTTCGACTTCTCCAGGCTCTCGAGAATGTTGTTAGCCGATTTTTCACCCATCCGGTCCAGTTCAACCAATTGTTCGAACGTGAGGTCATAAAGGTCTGCAGGATTGCGCACTAATCCGGTCCTGTACAGTTGCTCAATCGTTTCCGGCCCCAAGCCGTCTATGTTCATGGCCTTTCGCGAGATAAAGTGCTCCAGCTTTGCTTTTATCTGTGGAGGACAGCCTTCGTCGTTGGGGCAGTAAAAATGCGCTTCACCTTCTGAGCGCACCAGCGGGGTTCCGCAGGCCGGGCACAGGGTGGGGTATATGATCGGCTGGCTGTCCTGTGGGCGCTTAGTGAAATCAACCCCTGTAATTTTAGGGATTATCTCACCGCCCTTCTCCACATACACTACATCACCCAGGCGCAGGTCCAGGCGCTGTATCTCATTCGCATTGTGTACAGACGCCCGCTTCACTACAGTGCCGGCCAGCAGCACGGGCGCTAAAAGCGCAACAGGCGTAACGGCACCCGTACGCCCCACCTGATACTGTATACCCTGCAACTGCGTGGCGGCGCTCATCGCAGCGTACTTATAGGCGATGGCCCAGCGGGGGCTTTTTGCCGTGTAGCCGAGTTCTTCCTGCAGTGCAAAGCTGTTTACTTTCACCACCACCCCGTCTGTGGCAATGGGAAGCTCAAAGCGCTTCGTCTCCCACTCTTCAATATAGCGCAACACATCTTCTATGCCGCCGCACTTGCGCCAGGTTTCTGATACCTTGAAACCCCACTTCTGTATGGCCTGCAGGCTCTCCGAGTGGGTATCGAAGGGGTTGTGCGGGCAATGGAACGAGTAGGAGAAACACCCTAATTTCCGGCTTGCCACGATCGCGGAATCCTGCTGCTTCAGCGTTCCCGAGGCAGCATTTCGCGGATTGGCCAGAAGCTGCTCACCGGATTCCTCACGCTCTACGTTCAGTTGCTCAAATACCGGCAGCGGCAAAAAAACCTCGCCCCGTACCTCGAACAGTTCCGGGAATCCCTGGCCGTGCACCTGCAGCGGCACATCGTGTATGGTTCGTACGTTCGCGGTGATGTCGTCGCCGCGGGTTCCGTCGCCGCGCGTTGCGCCCTGTATCAGCAGACCGTTCTCATAGGTCAGGCTGATGGCCACTCCGTCAAACTTTTGCTCACACACGTACTCCACCTCCTCGCCTATGGCTTTGCGCACCCGGTTATCGAATTCGCGCAGCTCTTCCTCAGAGTAAGTATTACTGAGCGAGAGCATGGGCCACTTGTGGAATACAGACTTGAAGTTTTTGGTGATGCTGCCCCCCACCCGTTGCGTGGGGGAGTTCGGATGGCGCAGGTCCGGGTAAGTTTCCTCCAGTTCCTGCAGTCGCTTCAGCATGTGGTCGAACTCCACGTCCGGTACCTCCGAAATGCTGTTCTGGTAATATTGGTAGTTCAGGTAATTAATGCGTTCTGTCAGCTCCTGTATCTGCTGGGCCGGCTCTTTCTCTACTGCCATATCGGGTTGTCTTATGCTGCCGTAAAAATAGGAAACAGAAGGCAGAAGTCAGAGGAAGAAATAAGGCGGCTCGGCGTAAGAACTCCAGCAAGGCGCGCAATTGGCACAGCTTCAACGCTATAGTTTTGTTTTCTGCTGATTTCCTGAAAAAAGGAAATTAACCGCCTCAGCTATAGCCATGAGGGCAGTTATACCAGCAGAACTTGTGTGGCTGATGGTGTGCTTATAATATTTAAAGGGTTGAAATAACTCATTAAGCTTTATTTCAGAATAACCCCATCCGCTATAAAGCGAATTTCATTTTTTGGAACAGTGATGGAGGCGATCTCGGCTGCTGACTTGCCGGCATCTGCTGCATAATGCCGCTGGTCCTCCACCGACACCTGTTGGTGCAGTGCGGTGCCGGTAAATACTACTTGCCGTCCTTTCAGGTCTTCAACAGGTATAAAAAAACTATAATCACGGAATGTGACTTTCATTGTGCTATGATCGGAGAGCTTTACATCCATCCAGCAGCCCTTAGACTGGCAGCTTTCAGCTATCTCGGCAGCCACAGTGGCCTGTATAGAATCTTTGCCCGCCAGCGCACTCACCAGTTGGTTTGCTGGCATGGCATCCGTATCTGAAACGGCAGCGCCATAAGAAGTTCCTGAGGAAGTAGCAATGGTTGCGTCAGCTTCGCTAGATAAAACGGTAACAGGTGCTTTCTGGCTGCAGCCGAAAGCAACAAAAGCTAAAAACAGGGCAAGAAGTGTTTTTTTCATAATGCGCAAAGAGGAGAATATTGATTAGGCTATGGTTATCTGCCTTTTTGGAGTTTTTTCCCGACGATTTGATTAAGAAGAAGCACGATTCGAATATAATAAATACACAAAATATCGCTAACTTAAGCTATCGTTGCTCCAGGTTATACCAGTAGGCTTTATCGATGCTGAACATGACGCGGCCTGTTAGAAGAGGCAGATATTTGATAGGCAGCGATGCCTGAAAGTTGCCCAGCAGGAGGTCGAAGTTAGTGGAAAAGTAGAAGGAGTTTTTATCGGCCAGGAAGGCAACGGGAACAACCGTTTCATTGTTAACGCCCTGCAACCTGATCGTGGTGGTGCGGTTCCTGGTGGCAGGGTCGAACTGACCGGTATTGGATTGTTGCACAGGCGCCGCTATGGAGATCAGCAGCTCCGGGTATTTTGCCCCGAACAGCACTTCGTAAGCCATGGCTGGCGGTATGGTGTCGTTCAACGGAACAAGGCTGATGACCGGCAGCACACATTCCAGCGTATGCCGTTCTTTGTTGTGGCGCACCAGCATCTGATTTGATATAAAATCATACCGCTTTCCCATGCCCTCCAAGGCAACTATTATGGTGTTATTGCCTGTATATGGTGCCCGCTCGTCCTGTGCAAAGGCATCCAGGCAAAGCAGGGGGTAGAGCAGAATCAGATAGAGAATGCGGAGTATGTAAATTTTCATATTAGCCGGAATTACGTTGCATCACATATTTTAACGCAGCACTTTCCGTAAAGATGCCGAAGCGAAGCGGCAATGGGAATAATATACCCGAAAAGTGCGTACTGCCGCAGAACAAATGCAGGTTGCGCCTGTTGATAAAATGCAGCTATTCTGTTCATAAATTAATTGGGTAAAATACAAAACTAAAAATGCCTGCACCGGTATAATTAGAATAGGTAAACGCATATACTATATTGACTGCAGAACCAGGTAATTTTGCAGTTATTCCCAGAGGAGAAAAAGGGGCTGAGGATGGATTCAGATAAGAAAAAACAACTAAACGCAACACAACGCTCTGCCTTCCGCAGGATTGAAAAAATGCACCCTATCCGGATGCTGCTCTACCTGAGCATGATCGGGATAGGTGTCCTCTTCTTTATACTGACGGTCGCCTTCGCCCGTACAGGCGGCTTTCCAGGAGAAAAGTTCGAATTACCCAATTTTTTCAGCGTGAGTGTCATCCTGCTGCTCTTCAGCAGTTATACCATGACGAAGGTGCCCCGCATGTACAAGAAGGAGAAGCTGAAGAAAATGGTGCGCTACCTTGCGCTGACGCTACTACTGGGTATCCTGTTTATCGGGGCCCAGTTGATTGGCTGGAACGAGATGTCTGCAACCGGTATCTACTTTTCTGGCAAAGCCTCCGGAACCTATCTTTACCTTATCTCGGCGCTGCATATCCTGCACTTACTGGGGGGCATTATCTTCCTCTCCTTCATGCTCTTTAAAACCATCTATGTGGCCTCGGACGGGGTTCGCAGTCTGATTTTTATCCGTGATCCTTTCCGGCACCTGCAGTTGTCCATGCTCAATAGCTACTGGCATTTTATGGACTTTCTGTGGCTGGGACTTTATCTTGTTTTCCTGTTCATCGCCTAAACCCACAACAACTGAGGTGCTGTTTAGCAGGAATGACATTTTTAGCGGTTTCCTTTCATATTGATTCACTCTTTAGATATTGTCCTTTATATAGGAATCAACTGCTTACCCTTTGTAAAACATTTCAATCAAACAAAAGCGAGCTGCCCCTTCCTAATTAAATAGGGGAGGAGCAGCTCGCTTATTTTCTTATTTCTGCTATCTCACCAAGGTGACAGAGCCTTTGTATTTGCTGGTTTTATAGTCAATCACATAGAAGTAAATTCCGTCGTTAACGCCTTTCCCATCCCATTTAAAGTTGCTGCTGGTGCTGGAATATACCTCTTTGCCCCATCGGTTGAAAATACGGATGCTGGAGAAGACGGCAGAACAGAACTCAGAGGGCAGGTTAGGCACTTCAAAGAAATCGTTTTTGCCATCCTCATTCGGTGTGAAGATGTTGGAGGGGATATAATCCCCGACCTGCGGCACCTCAATCCGGAACTCCATCGTCATCAGCTGTGGCGATGGGTCGCAGGCATCTTCCGCCAAAGTAAAGTTTACCCGCACCACTCCCTGCTCTGCTGCCTGGCAAAGCGCCTGCATTTTGAACAAACCTACCGTGTTGCCTTTGCCTGGGGTGCTCTCGAAACTCATGCCATACTCCTCCAGGTTGAAACCTTCTCCAGCGGCTGAGAGAACCAGGTTATCCAAATCTATATCCGTTCCTGCCAGTTGGGCTTCAAAGTTTTCGTTCAACTGGAGGTCGAATGTGAGCACTGTTTTATCTGAAGTCAGCACAGGCGCGTTGTTTGAGCTCTTTAGCCGAAACTCAAGCACCAGCTCCTGCGGCGTGCTGGGGGCGCAGGCATCCTCCGTCAGGATGTACTTTACCCGTAGGGGGCTTTTTGTGAAAGCTTCGCAGGTAGGGGTCCAGGTGAAGGTGCCGGAAGCTTCGCCGTTGCCTCCTGTGCTTGTAAAACTCATGCCATAGTCTGCCAGGTTAAAGCCTTCGCCCTCTGCCTGCAGGGCCAGCAGGTCCTGGTCGATGTCTGCACCAAACAGGTTTGCGTTGAAAGGCTCACCCACTTCCAGCTCGATTACCTGTGCAGGCTGGTCAGATGTCAGGGTAGGAAGGTTGTTGCTGCTTTCCGGCTGCACCTCTATTGTTTCCGTACGGGTGACGGATTCATTGCAAACCATAGAGGTGACGGTAAAATCTATTTTATAGGATTCCTGTTTCAGAGTGTTGCAATCTATGTTCCAGTTGAAAGGAGCAGTGACCTGACCGGGGGCGCTACCTCCCTGAAATGTGATATCCTGCTCTGAAAGTGAAAAACCCTGGCCTTCCGCTGCTAAGGAAACGATATCTTCGTCAGGGTCAATACCCAATACATCAAAGTTGATCCGGTCCCCGTTCTTAACTTTGAAAACGCGGTTAGGGGTAGAGAGCGACACAGTAGGCGGGGCGTCGGGGATAGGGTCGATCTGCAGGCGCAGGCGCACTGTGTCCTGTCGGGGGAGGCTGCAGCCGTCGTCACGCACGATCAGGTCCAGTTCATATATCTTCCCCTCTGTGTCAAAACAATCGTCGAAGCAAAGCGTGGCCTTCAGTGAGTCCAGGGCGGCCCCCTGGTTGATCATGCCGCTGGTGGTGCCATTGAAGGTATACTCCTGGCCCGTAAAGTTTACCGGCCTTGCCCGTAGCGATACAAACTCGCTCAGGTCTGGGTCGGTGATAAATACATCGATGCAGCGGTTGTCGGTGGGGGTGATGCGCAGCACGGACCCTTTCTCATAAAACTCCTTATCGCCTTGCTCCCGTGCCACTACCTGAGGAGACTGGTTTCGGGGGCAGTCCAGCACCAGTACCTGAAAATCTCTCCGGACTTCGCCTATCTTTCTGCCTGCCCTGTATTCCTGGGCCCGTATGCCAAACACAAACAAGCCCTTGCGGCTCGGGCGCATGGTTAACTGCCCGGAGTTCCGGTCAATTGTCATATTCGGGTTCCCCTGCACCTGCGCATTTATAAAATACCCAGGCATCCACTTCACTTCCGGATAGGGTGCCGAACGAGGGGGTACGGTGTAGACTGGCATAGCGGGGGTAGTAAAACCATTTAGCGGCGTCACCATATCATAAGTGATGGAATCGCCGTCAGGGTCTGTGCCATTGAAGTCAAAGTAGAACAGCTCTCCAACGCAGGCATAGTCGCTCAGGGGCGGAAACAAGATAGGGGAGGAGTTGCGGAAGAAATCCCCGTTCAGCACCACCGGCGGGAACTCCATATAAAAAGTCTGGGCGGCATCTTGCGGTGCCATGATGTTGTTGATGGTATTATTGCGGCAGCAGCGCTCCCAGGTCACATAGTATCCGTCAGGTTTGTTGTAGATGGTCGGATCAAGAAAGATGGTCTGGTAGTAAACGATTTTTCGGGTCACAAGCTCCCCGACTGTGCAGTCGATGTTGGTATAGGGTACCAGGGACTGCTCCTGAATATACATCACCTGTGAGCCGATCCGTTGATTAGTTGCCTTGTCAAAAATATTGACACTTATATAAGGGTCAAGCGCATCGGGATTTCCGTTTACCACGTCAAAGTACAAGTTTAGCTTGAGCCTGTAATTGAAGTTGTTCAGGTGCTCCAACTCAAACTCACCACCCACAATATGAGTGGCGCCTGCGCTTAGTGAGAGTAGGAAAGCAAAAAATAAAAAGAGAAAACGCTGCAACATACGCAAGCCAAAATTTAAGCAACATAAACTTGTCTTAAATGTATCTAAAACAAATGTTATTTAAAACTGAATTTTTCGTATATTTCTTAAGCTAAAAACTTACAAAGGGATTAAGTAGGTTGATTCGTATTTTCCTCATGCGGTTGTAGCACCTTGTCAAGCAGTTCGTCGAATGGAAGAGGCTTGGAAAAGTAAGCATCGTTGTAAGCGTTGGCTATGAAGCGGATATATCCCGGGCGGCTGTTTACCTTGATATAATCGAGCAGCACGTTCCCATATAACTGGTTGCAGAGGCTGGTGCCGGGCAGGTCGGAAGCAGGCGGCGTGAGTACGTGCTTTTCCACCTCCTCTGTGTAGCGCTCATGGCGCACCTTCAATTTGTCGCAGCTGTGAAGCGTATATCCCAGGGCCTGTACCCTGTCTTTTAGAAGGTCAAAAAAGAAAGAGAAATTACTGTCGCCTATGCTAGGGTCATAAAAGAAAACAGCCCCCCGCACATGTGCATCCTGTACCAACTGCACCCGTAACGGGCCTGTTAAGTTGGCTTTTGTGTAATGGTATGACTTGAAAAAGGGGCCTGTCCAATGGAGGTACACGCGGTCATGCAACCATGCCTGATAGTCCGCCTCATACCTGCCGGACCGTTTCAGCATGGTGCAGGTGGCTATGCCGTTTTCATGGCCCAACAATCGTCTAATAAATTCGTTTAATGGCATTCGATAATTTACCCATAAAACATACTTCGCCTTAAATAGTTTAAGACTTACTCCTGGCTTGCTGCCTCCTGCGGAACGTTCAGGTAGTGCCTAAACCTTAAATTTACTTAAATAGATTTGAAACATGCCAGTCACGCATGTATGAGCGGCTGCATATGCTGCTGCCAAAACAAAAATCGCTGGTTCTAACGAAATTTGAAACCTATGGAAATGCTTACGCAAGATTTAGAAACCAAGAAGCGGTTGCTTCAGGAATCCACCAAAATACTGAATGCCCAGATAAAGGCGGCAAAGGACGCCATGGATGAGGCACAGGAGAGTGCCAATGAACATCAGGGGGCCATGGAAGACAAGTTCGAGTCGTTCCGGGAGAACTGCCAGATTCAGCGGGATATGTATGCCCGCCAATTGGATGAGTTGATCAGGACCCAGAGTATACTGCGCAACATCAACGCCACGAAAACCAACAAGGAAGTGTCTATGGGAGCTGTGGTGCAAACCGAACTGCAGAATTATTTTATCGGCGTAAGCCTGGGGGAGATTAAATTAGACGGCGATTCTTACTTTGCCATATCGGGCATGTCGCCGCTCTATAAGGTGATGGCGGGTAGAACAGCAGGGGAAGAGTTCACGTTCCGGGATAAAACCTATAAAATCCTGCAGGTGTTCTAAGGCATCCTAAAAGCCTTTTTTCAGTAGTGAACTATATTACTTCTGACTACACTCGCACCTGGATGCTCTGCAGGAGGGAAGCTGCAGGGGTATAAATAACCCTTTTCCCTGTTCTTATATGCGGTGCCGAAGAGGTTTTATATATAAGTTTGGCTGCTGCCATGTGTAATGCTGTAAATAGGAAAACTTTTTGTCGCAATCAAGAGTAAATAAACGTGTAAAGGGTTAAAAAGAGAGGGCCGTGCATGCACGGCCCTCTCTTGATTTATAGCCTATGGGAAACTTACTTCACCCGGGTCCAGCTTTGAGACCTGCCTATCAGGGAGAAGCCGATATATCCTTTCACCTCCATTTTATCCTTGCTCAGCATCTTCATGTAGCAAGAGTAGGTTTTTCCGCTTTCAGGGTCATAGATGGTGCCTTCGTCCCACTTATGGTCTCCGTCATACTCAAACCCCTTCAGGAACACCAGGCCCTGCAACGGTCGGTTTTGAAGCTTCTTCTCCGGGTTGTTCTCGTCCACTTTCGGTTTACCGTTCCTGTTTGGCTCCTTGAGCGATACAATTTTTCCGCACAATTTGTCGCCGCACGGGTAGACCTCAAAATTTGCCTTTCCGTCCTGGTTCGTCCAAACCCCTACCGGCGACATGCTTTGAGCCCAGGCACTTGCGGTAAACAGCATAAGAGCAACTAAAGATAAAAGATGCTTTTTCATGTATAAGAATGATTAGTTAGAGTATGCAACGAAATATAGTGAAAATTATCATACATACTGCCTTGCCTGATGGACTGATCTCATTAGCGCCACTGTAGAACAACCTCGGTGAACACGGACCACTGAAGCAAAAATATGCTTATATGCTCTTATAAAGAGGATAACGGTTGCCAATGAGTGAAGGCGGTGATAGAGTTCTTTGTGTAGAAAATTGAGTGTAAGCCGGTTGCTGCTGCAGAAGAAGCTTCCCTTAAAGATCTTAAAATAATGTGAAAATTATTGTGAACTTTTAGGCGTTGTTATATCTTTATGATACAGTAGCGAGTGCTACGGCTCTGGTCTAACAACCTAATTCTACATGGTCTAAGGTTCAGGGTTATGTTGGACTAATGAGAAAGGAGGTGCTGATGTCTAATCCCAAACGAGTGTTATCAAGCCTACGTAATAGTATTCACCTAAACCGTGAATTGGCTTCATAAACGGGATTTTGCTGTTTATGCAGCATGCAATTGCATTGGTCTTCGGACGGTGAACTGAAAAACAGGAAGCCGCTTGGTAAGACTTTTTAGGATTCTGAAACACCTGGTGTACCTTGACGGGCTGCACCAGGTGTTTCTTTTTTATACAACTGGCTGCTTACAGGTCGTCTTTAAAGATGGTGTTGTTGCGCAGCCGCCGCTCTCTTATAAAAGTACCAACGTAAAAGCCTGCCGCCACAAAACAACTCAGCCCCATCAGCACCAGCAGGATGTTTCGCCTGCTCCAACTAAAAGCCCCCGGGTCGATGCGCCAAACCACCAGTAGCCCCACGAGCAGCGTCAGGGCAGTGACCGTATTGAATACAAACCGGTTGTGTCTGCGCAGATGGTAAGTGCAGGCCAACAGCAGCAGCCCGAACAGTGGCGCGATGAGCGCAGTCGGCGGCTTGGCCGGGTTTGCAAAATATCCTATCAGTCCTGCAACAAGCAGCACAAGAGCGTTGATGGTGTTGATGATGTAAGGATGTACCATGGCGTTGTTGTTTAATACAGCAACAGGGACTCATATGCCCATGTCATGGTTTTGTGTACGTATAATTCCGAAAGGGTTATAGAGGCATAGAGAATATGCCAATTTAGACCCTACAAAATCCGCCTTACCTGCAGGAAGCGCAGGTCATACCGGGAGCCCTCCACCTTGCTTACTTTTACCCCCCCGTTAGAGGAGGAGTGCACGAACTCAATGGTGTTGCCTGGTGAGGAGATGACGATGCCAGCATGGCCGGGTTCACGCACGTCAGCATCGGTGCCTGTAAATATCACCAGGTCGCCAGGGCTGGCCTTGTCCCTTTCCACATATATACCTTCTTCGGCCTGCATAGCGGAAGAATGGGGGACCGCTATCTTAAACCTGCTAAAAACGTGGGTAATAAAGCCTGAACAGTCAAAGCCTTCCGGTGTTATGCCCGCATATAAATAGGGGGCACCCCGCAGACTCATGGCATAAGAAACAAGGCGTTTGCTGTTGGAGTTGCTTTCCTTAGGCTCTAGGTGCGAAACAGCTGCAGGAGAGGAGGCAGGTTGATTTGATGTCTGATGATGTGTAACAGCATCATCTGCAGCAGACGGAGAAAGACTTGGGAAAAAATGCTGCGGCGTAGCCCAGAGTAGTATAAAGAGCAGTGCAAGCGGTGACAATACTAATAGCTTCGTCTTTTTCATAGGTGTGTTGTAAGCGGTGTGGCATAAGATATGGAAATACCATGCCAAAGTTTGTTCTCTAAGCCACCGGTGTTTATCTCAAGCCATGATTCAACTATAATCCATATATACCCCTCCTTAAAAACATAAGAAGTAAGTATAAAAGTTTACATTATATTTTAGTGTCTTCACGCTTATTATAGGTCTATTAACTTATTAAATGAATTTTTTGAAACATTTTCATATGGTTACATTGCTTTGTATAGCAAAAGAGATATTTTTGTATAGGAACGTGTATTAATTGCGTAATCATGAAAACATATAGCACAGGTTCGTGGGAGGTGAGGTTTGATGCGGCACAGAGCAGGCTTCATCTGGCTTGCTCCGGTAGTTTCAGATCAGAGGATTTCAGGGAAAGCCTGCTGGTGGCACTTGATTGCGCCGAGGAGCACCATGTAAAGCAGTGGCTGATTGACTACACGGCAATCGGTAATCTGGATGAGGCTGAGGAGAACTGGCTGCATAATCACCTCTTTCCGAGAATCATGATGACGATGGGAACCGGCAACTACGTGGCCGTGATCCTATCTGAGAGGTGCTACCAGACCCTGTTAAGCGAAGCGGGGCTTTTCGGACTGCAGAGCTACAATTCTTTCATTATCATCAATACCTTCTCAAGCACAGAACTTGCCGTAGCCTGGCTCAATGACAGCGCCATACCGCATGCTTCCTGAGGCTGCTGTGTGGCCGTCCGCGTAGTCACTGGATTTTGAAAAGCACGGTTTTTGTTGTAAAATGCCGAAGCTTTAATCAATCCTATTTTCAACATGTCCCAACCAAAAAGATTTTCTCTTTCCCTCTTATTCTTTGCCTTTCTCAGTTTAAGCCATGTGGCTGCGGCTCTCGCTGCAGAACTTCGCTACACCCTATCGATGCCTGCGCCGCACACGCATTATTTTCAAGTGGAAGCAGAACTTTCAGGGGCTAAGAAAAACTATATAGACTTCACCCTTCCAGTCTGGGCACCAGGGTCTTATCTGGTTCGCGAGTTTGCCAAGAACATCGAGGGCTTTGAGGCAACCGACAAGGCAGGCAAAGTGCTCCGCTCCGAGAAGATTGACAAAAACACCTGGCGGGTGTATAGCAACAAAGCCGATCTGGTGCGCGCTAAGTACGCTGTTTATGCCTATGAACTCAGCGTGCGCACCAGCTTCCTGGACTCCTCCCACGGCTATGTAAATGGTACCAGCGTGTTCATGTATCCTGAAGGATACCAGGACGAAAACGGGACGCTGGTCGTGAAGCCTTACCAAGGCTGGGGTAAAGTCTCCACCGGAATGAAAAGCACCGGCGACTTTACCTATGTGTTCCCCAACTACGACATTCTGGCTGACTCTCCGCTCGAGATCGGGAACCATGAGGTATATACCTTCACGACTGCCGGTGTGCCGCATGAGGTGGCCATGTACGGCGAGGGAAATTTTAACCCGAAGCAACTGATGGAGGATATGCAGAAAGTGACGGAAGAAGCCGTCAGGGTCATAGGTGAACTGCCTGTGGAACGCTATCTGTTTATCGTGCACAACCTGTACCGCGGCGGCGGCGGCCTGGAGCACCTGAATTCCACCACGCTGCAGACGTCCCGCTGGAACTATGGCACAGAGGCTGGCTACAATGGTTTCCTTGCGCTGGTGGCGCATGAGTATTTTCACCTCTGGAACGTGAAGCGCCTGCGCCCGCTGCCGCTCGGACCCTTTGATTACAATCAGGAAAACTATACTGATTTGCTGTGGGTGTCGGAGGGTATTACAAGTTATTACGATGACCTGCTTGTGCGCCGTGCGGGTTTCACCTCTACGCAGCGGTACCTGGATGTGGTGGCCGGTAGCATTAATTCGGTTGAGAACACACCCGGCAACAAGGTGCAGCCGGTGGCAGAGTCAAGTTTTGACGCTTGGATCAAGTACTACCGACGCAGCGAAAACTCGAACAACGCCGAGGTTTCCTACTATACCAAAGGCGGCGTGTTGGGCTACCTCCTGAACATGGAAGTGATGGAGGGCACCAACGGAGAAAAGTCCCTGGATGATGTGATGCGGTATATGTATAATCGCTACTATAAGCAGTTGGGGCGAGGCTTCAAAGAAGAAGAATTCAAGGAAGCGCTTGAGAAGATTTCCGGCCGAAGCATGGACGCCTTTTTCCGGTATTACGTGAATGGCACCAAAACCCCCGATTACAATTCCTATTTCGATGCGGCCGGGCTGCTCCTCATCAACGTGAATGAGAACAGCAGCACCCCAAGCTGGGGGGCAGCCACGGCTGTGTCTGACGGCAAGGTGCTCGTGCGCAGCGTGAACCGGGGCAGCAGCGCTTACGAAGGCGGCCTGAACGTGAATGATGAGATTGTGGCCTTGAACGGGTACCGCGTGGGGAGTGACATAGACAGCTTTGTGAACAGGCTGAACGTAGGCGATACGGCCGAGGTGGTGGTCGCCCGCGAGGGTAGGCTGGAGACGCTCAAAATTCCGATCCTGAAGGACGAAAGCGTACGCTTCCGTTTCGAGCGGGTGCCGAACCCAAGCAACTTACAGCAGAAAATTTTCAACAAGTGGCTGGCCACGAACAACAGTTAGGGTAAGCAGCATTTCATTTACAAAGCGGCGTCAGAAGGGGGAAGCTCTTCTGACGCCGCTTTATTTACGGGCGGTCATATCTTTATTACGTGCTGTTTGCCGGGACCTATATATCCTGCTAAAGTTGGCAGTCAGCAACCTAACGCGCAGGAATATATAATTTCAGAAACGTCACAATTTCCAATCACACCAATAGCAAAGTTATTATTGACTTTTTATGTATAAAAAATAGTGCAATTTATCTGATTGACCAACTATTCGTTTTACTGCAGAAGGTTGCAAAGTAGAAATATTTTATTTTGCAGTTTTACTATGTATCTTTCGAAGTAGAAGAACCTTGAAAGTTTATATGGCATGCTGCTGCTTGAGACGGAAATCGTAATTATAAGCTATTTGGAAGGTGCTAACTGTCTCCATATTAAATGGTTAATGAAGCCTGATGATGCTGCCTTTGTGCATGCTCACCTGGCAGCCTTGCAGTTATCCCTCGAAAGGCAATCCGTTAAGTTTTATTGCACTGATCTAACTTCAGTAGGTGCGCTTACAAGAGAGCAGGAATACTGGCTCAATCAGGAGCTTTATAAAAAGTCATACAATATTTTGCAGGATGATTTCTTTGTGGCTGTTGTGTTCTCCGAGGAGCATTTTAAAGCCGTGGTGTCTAACTACATCGTCCCGTCGGCCACCCCTTCGCATGAGTTTGTGCATTTCAATTACTTCACGGATCAGGCGGAGGCGCTGCAATGGTTGAGGGGTATAAAAAAAGGCCAGGACACGGCGCTTATCCAAGCTGTATCCTGACCTTTTGCCGATAGCGGCGCTACCGGAGATCAAGGGAAGATACCCAATGACTCGTAGCTCACGCCAATTTTCTCTATAGCTGCCAGGAATGCCGCTGTGCGGAGGTCTGGGATGTTCTTCTGCTGCATCACATTCCTGATCTCGTGGTAAGCGTTGATCATCGTATCTTCCAACCCTGATCGCACCAGGCTTATCTCATCCGCGCCCTGCGTTAAGAAGGCCCTCTCGCCCGCCGTCATGCTTTTACCCGACGAAGTTTCTATTGCGTTCACCAGGCGCAGGTAACTGGCCTCCTCAGCGCGCTTGCCCATGCGGCCAAAGCGCACGTTCGATAAGTTTTTCAGCCACTCGAAATATGACACTGTCACACCACCCGCGTTTAGGTATAGATCCGGAAGTATGATGACACCGTTGCGCTTCAGAATCTCCTCAGCCTCACGTGTCACAGGCCCGTTGGCTCCCTCTGCTATGATCTTTGCCTTTATCTTGCCGGCGTTTGCTCCATGTATTTCATTTTCCAACGCAGCAGGAATCAGGATATCGCAGTCCATCTCCAGCAGATCGGTTGAATTGTCGTAGTTTTTGCATTCTTTGAAATTAAGGATCGAGCCGTTCTCGCTCCTGTGCTGGAAGGCCTCCTGCACGTCGATGCCGTTGTCGTTGTAGATGCCGCCTTCGCGCTCGGCTATACCGATGATCACAGCGCCATCCTGCTGGCAGAACAAGGCGGCGTGGTATCCCACATTACCAAGTCCCTGCACAATGATTCTTTTGCCCTGCATGGTGTTCCCATCAAGGCCTTTGCCCTGTAATAGCTCAGTGTCACCCAAGGCCTCCCGAATGCCATAGTATATACCCAGTCCGGTTGCCTCGGCACGACCCCGGATACCACCCTGGCCCACAGGCTTACCCGTCACGCAGCCCAGGGCGCTTGTCTCGCCATACTTAAACGTCTGGTACGTATCGGCTATCCAGGCCATTTCGCGGCTGCCGGTGCCGTAGTCCGGGGCGGGCACGTCAATGCCGGGCCCGATCAGGTTCTTCTTGATAAGCTCTGTGGCGTAACGGCGGGTAACGCTTTCCAAAGTTTTAACGGAACTGGTACGGGGGTTTATCTTTACCCCGCCCTTTGCACCGCCGAATGGTACATCCACCACGGCGCATTTGAAGGTCATAAGGGTAGCAAGCGCCTTTACCTCGTCCTCATCTACCTGCATGCTGTACCGGATACCCCCTTTGGAAGGAAGCTTGTGGTGGGAGTGCTGTACCCGTATACCTTCGATAACTTCAATTTTACCTTCTATCTCAACGGGGAAAGATACCTTGTAGACGCTGTTAGGAGCTTTGATTTGGGCAAGTATGCCGGGGCTTAATTTGGAAAAGCTTGCAGCATGGTCAAAAAACTGATGTACACTGTCTAAGAATTTTTTTCCTTCATTAGGTTCGTTTGCCATACGTTTGTGTCATTTTTTTGAGATGTTCATCTGAAGATTTATGAACGGTTACCGGCAGGTTTTGTTCTCATCACCTTCTTTTCTGCCTCTTCCGACATCAAGTGCAAGAATGTGCAGTGTTTAAAATTTATATTTTAATTATATAAAATAAAAGATTCATCTAATTCCTTTGTTTTATATCTTCTAATAGCATAAGTTTACATACTTTAATTTAGCACTACCTCAGCATTGCTCTGCCTAAGCTGTACTTCTTAATTCTCAGGATACTTGATTACTTATTAGAAAGACCACACTGATGATAGCAGAAAGGATTATCAATAAAAATGTTCTTCCGGACATTTCTCTAAAGCCGGAACTAGTCTATAAATTAGAGAACTTAGATGTGTCTTATAATGCTGCGGATGAAGTGCTTACCGTACAATGGGCAGGAGAAATCAGCTCTGAGGATATTCGTGTCGGGTATGAAATAGTAATGAGACAGGTGAAGTTGCACAGGCCCAGTAAACTTCTGTTTGATTTCCATAAGCGGGTATCCATCAAGCGGAAGGCTCAACGGTGGGTTTTTAGCACTGTTTTCCCAAAGATCCTACGTACAGTCGGTGACAATGTGTTTGTGGCTATTGTGCTGCCCGTTGAACTCTACCACGGCCTCGTGGCAGATATGGATGGGGATGAACTGATGCACGCTAATAACTTCCTTATCATTCATCATTCCCTGTACCGTGAGGAGGGGTTGCGCTGGTTAGCAACCATGCGGGCGTCAGCACGGCGATAAACGATCCAGCTTCTACCAGGTTATGTGAACCTTCTTCCATCTATACCTTTATCCTTTTTATGATGAATGGGAAGGGGCTTTTTGCTGTTGCTATGGAAAGGAAGTATGTATGATTTCATATTAGCCATACAACTACAGGATAAACATAAGCAAGGTCTTTGGGATCTACGGACACCATGTTATCCCGCTTATTGTATATATAAATGGCCGTCGCCCGGGCAGGATCTACTCCTGACATCCGGGCGGCGGCCATTTATATATACGACGGCTGTGCCGTTATTTAACAGAAAGCAGCTCTACATCAAAGATGAGGGTAGAGTGCGGGCCGATATCGCTACCGGCGCCCTGTGCCCCGTACGCCAGGTTTGCCGGGATAAAGAGTCTCCATTTCGCGCCTTCTTTCATCATTTGCAAGGCCTCTGTCCAGCCAGCGATTACGCCATTTACCGGAAAGGTAGCCGGCTCGTTGCGCTGATAGCTGGAGTCAAACACTGTACCGTCGATCAGGGTGCCATGGTAGTGGGTGGTAACGGTGTCGGTTTTGGAGGGCGATTTGCCCGTGCCTTCCTGCAGCACCTGGTACTGAAGACCGCTCGGTAGCGTCTTCACACCTTCTTTGCCCTTGTTCTCTGCTAAGAATTCCTCACCGGCCTTCTTGTTGTCAGAGCTGGAGGCATTCTGCTTCTGTGCCATTTCCTGCTGAAGCGCCATCATGGCCTGCTGTACTTCCTCCTGCGACAAGGACGAGGGTTTACCTTCCATTGCCTCTTTCATGCCTTTGATGAAAGGCTCTGCTTCTATTTCAATGCCCTGCTTTTTCAAGTTGCTGGCCATGTCGCGGCCAATAATGTAGCTGATTTTTTCCTTTAATTCCATAATGTCTCTTTTTGCACCAAACAGTGCCATCTAAAATAAGGTATACCGCTTGGCAGCGGCAAAGTTACAAAGCTAAACATTTTGAAGCTAACGGATCGGATTGACACCCGCACGGGTAGTGCGGCCAAGTGAAAAATCAGGGGCTACTGTTATTTTATATAGAACCATAATGCCTGTGTTTTAGGACTTCCCGCGTTTTATATATAGAAAAGGAATCTACGCTTTCAAAGCGTTATTGACAGCTTTACCCTATCAGACATTGAGAAAGGAGGGTGAAAATTGCAGCCTTTGATCAGCAAGAAGCCGCATTCATCCTATGGATGCGGCTTCTTGCTGATAATCTATATTACACTACATTATTTTTGTATGAAGAATATATTCCCTAGCCATATATGGCTATGATTTGCATCACACCTGTAGTTGCCGGAATGTTGTATAAAATATTATAAATAGAGGTGGTAATCTTCTTCTGCATCGTCAACGTGCAGGTTGCTTGGCTGAAGCCAGCTTTTCATCAGCAGGCTGATTGTGGTTCCGATGAGGAAGAAAGACGAAAGTGTAGTGATGCTTTTCATATGCCAGAACTTTGTGAAGGTGAGACGCGATTTTAGCATATTAACGTATCAGTATATTAATAAGTTCTACTCTTATGTTAAGAAACTATAAAAAATTAGTGCTTACTCACTTTTTTTATTAACCTACTGGAAATGTATACCATATAGCCTTAGAAAGATCTTTTTTTGTAAAAGCTACTCCCTCTACATTGCTTTGAGACTCCAGTATTCCGAAGCAATTTAATGGAGCCGTTGAGCATATATGAATCCAGCAAAAATGAATTTAACTTTCCGCCCCATCTGCAAAGCCAGAAAGTGAAGCGGATAGTCCCTTAGTAATGAATTTGTAAAATTTAAACCTTCCTGTCTGCTGATGGACGCATTTAGTGTTTAACCGAAGCGCATTAAAATCCTTTCGTGAGGAAGGGGTAAAAAGGAAACGCCATACAGACTTGTATGGCGTTTCTGCTCAAAATGGGTTAGCCGTTGGCTTACATGTTCCTGCGATACTGGCCGCCAACCTCAAAAAGGGCGTTGGTGATCTGGCCAAGCGAGCAGAATTTCACCGTTTCCATCATCTCCTCGAAAATGTTCCCGTTGTTGATCGCCACCTGCTGTATGCGCTTCAGCATGTTGCCTGCCTCATCTGTGTTGCGCTGGTGCAGCGATTGCAGCATCGAGATCTGGTACTGTTTTTCTTCTTCTGTGGCACGGATCACCTCGGTTGGCAGCACGGTAGGGGAGCCTGTAGAAGAAAGGAAGGTATTTACCCCAATGATCGGGTATTCACCGGTGTGCTTTAAAGTTTCATAGTAGAGGCTTTCCTCCTGGATTTTACCGCGCTGGTACATCGTCTCCATGGCGCCCAATACCCCGCCGCGCTCTGTTATCCTGTCAAACTCTGTCAGCACCGCTTCTTCTACCAGGTCGGTCAGTTCTTCAATGATGAAAGAGCCTTGCAGCGGATTCTCGTTTTTGGCCAGCCCCAGCTCGCGGTTGATGATCAGTTGAATGGCCATGGCACGGCGGACGGACGCCTCTGTAGGCGTTGTGATCGCCTCATCATAGGCGTTTGTATGCAGTGAGTTACAGTTATCGTAGATGGCATACAGCGCCTGCAGCGTCGTGCGGATATCGTTAAAGTCGATCTCCTGCGCGTGCAGCGAACGGCCCGAGGTCTGGATGTGGTACTTCAGCATCTGCGAACGCGCGTCTGCGCCATATTTGTGCTTCATCGCCTTCGCCCATATCTTCCGGGCCACGCGCCCAATCACAGCATACTCGGGGTCTATGCCGTTGGAGAAGAAGAAGCTCAGGTTCGGGGCGAATTTATTGATGTCCATGCCGCGGCTCACGTAGTACTCTACAAACGTGAACCCGTTGGCCAGCGTAAAGGCCAGCTGCGAGATGGGGTTGGCACCTGCCTCGGCTATATGGTAGCCGGAGATGGACACCGAATAGAAGTTGCGGATGTTCTTGTCGATGAAGTACTGCTGCACATCGCCCATCAACCGGAGCGAAAACTCCGTGGAGAAAATACAGGTGTTCTGTGCCTGGTCTTCCTTTAGAATGTCCGCCTGCACGGTGCCGCGTACGGAGGCCAGCGTGCGCACCTTGATCGGTTCATACACCTCAGCGGGTAAAACCTGGTCTCCGGTTACACCCAACAGCATCAAGCCCAACCCATTGTTCCCTTTCGGAAGCGGCCCCTGGTAATGCGGGCGCTCTGTACCCTTCTCTTTATATATAGCGGCGATCTTCCGGTTGATTTCCTCTTCCAAACCCTGTTCCTTTATATAGAGCTCGCATTGCTGATCGATGGCGGCATTCATGAAAAAACCGGTAAGGATAGCCGCAGGGCCGTTGATGGTCATGGAAACGGAGGTCATCGGGTCCGCCAGGTTAAAGCCGGAGTAGAGTTTCTTGGCATCATCCAGGCAGCAGATGCTTACGCCGGAGTTCCCGATCTTGCCATATATGTCCGGCCTGTAATCAGGGTCCTCCCCATATAGCGTCACCGAGTCGAAAGCCGTGGAGAGGCGTTTGGCGGGCAAGCCCAGGCTCACGTAGTGGAAGCGGCGGTTCGTGCGCTCCGGGCCGCCTTCCCCCGCAAACATCCGGGTAGGGTCCTCGCCCTCGCGCTTAAACGGGAAAACCCCGGCCGTATAGGGGAATTCACCCGGAACGTTCTCCTGCAGGTTCCACTTCAACAGGTCTCCCCAGGCCTCATAGCGGGGCGTGGCCACTTTCGGTATCTGCAAATGGGAGAGCGACTCCGTGTGCGTCTTTATCTTCAGCTCTTTATCCCGAACTTTGAAGATGTAGAACTCATTCTTGTAGGCCTGTACTTTTTCTTTCCAGTTCTCGAGAATCTTCTTGTTCTGCCCGTCCAGGCGCAGCTCTACTTCTGCATATGCCTGCTCCAGTTGCCTGATCAGGCGGTCTTTATCTGCTACCTCGATGCCCTGCACAGCTTCAATGGATTTTTTAATGCCATATAGCCTCTGCGCCACTTCCGCCTGGTCTTTGCTCCACTTGTCGTAGCCGCGGATGGTCTCTGCTATCTCCGACAGGTAGCGCGTGCGGGCAGGGGGAATGATGAAGACTTTCTCCGACATCTCTTTCGAGGTCTGGAGGTTCGAGTCAAACGCAATACCGGTTTTCTCAGATATCTTCGCCATTACAGCCCTGTAAAGCTGGTTCATGCCCGGGTCGTTAAACTGCGAGGCGATGGTGCCGAACACCGGAACATCCTCGTCTTTCGTGTCCCACAGCTGGTGGTTGCGCTTGTATTGCTTCTTCACGTCGCGCAGGGCGTCCAAGGCGCCGCGCTTGTCGAATTTGTTCAGGGCGATTACATCCGCAAAGTCCAGCATATCGATCTTCTCGAGCTGGGTGGCGGCCCCGTATTCCGGCGTCATCACATACAGGCTCATGTCGGAGTGCTCGATGATCTCGGTGTCGGACTGGCCGATACCGGAGGTCTCCAGGATGATCAGGTCGAAATCAGCCGCCTTTACGATGTCCACGGCGTCCTGCACATATTTACTGAGCGCCAGGTTGCTCTGGCGCGTGGCCAGGGAGCGCATATATACCCGCTCGTTGGAGATGGAGTTCATGCGTATTCTGTCACCCAGCAAAGCTCCCCCGGTTTTGCGCTTGGAGGGGTCAACAGATATAATGGCGATCTTCTTTTCGGGGAAGTCCAGCAGGAAACGGCGCACCAACTCATCCACCAATGACGATTTTCCGGCACCGCCCGTCCCAGTGATGCCCAGCACGGGCGTTTTGACATCCTTCGCCTGCTCTCTCACCTGATTCAGGATTCCGCTTGCCTCCTCCGGGAAGTTCTCAGCGGCGGAGATGAGGCGGGCAATGGCTTTAGGGTCTTTGGCACGCAGATGCTTCGCTACACCGTTCAGGTTCTTCCCGGTCGGGAAATCGCATTTGGAGAGCATGTCGTTGATCATGCCCTGCAAGCCCATGGCACGGCCATCGTCCGGGGAATAAATGCGCGTAATGCCGTAGGCCTGCAGTTCTTCTATTTCAGCGGGCAGAATCACACCGCCGCCCCCGCCGAACAACCGGATATGGCCACAGCCGCGCTCACTGAGCAGGTCATACATGTATTTAAAATACTCAATATGGCCGCCCTGGTAAGACGTAATGGCAATCGCCTGCGCATCTTCCTGTATGGCGCAGTCCACTATTTCCCGCACCGACCGGTTGTGGCCCAGGTGAATCACTTCGGCCCCGGATGCCTGAATGATGCGGCGCATGATATTGATGGCGGCGTCGTGGCCATCGAACAAAGAAGCGGCTGTCACGATACGGATATGATTGACAGGCTTATAGGGTTCTACGGTAGTTGCTTGCATGTCTACTTAACAGGATTTTTTCGAATTTGATGCGAATATAGGCATTTAATTGCACAATAGCCGGGGTAAGGGCAAGTGCGGATATGGGATAAGGAGGCACTCACTTATTCATAAAATGTTCGTGCATATATACCAGTGATCCTGATTCAGCGTGTTCGCACGTGCAGGCTAGGATCCTTTGCACTGATCGGAACCAACTCTCTGCGGGAGTTTTAAGGGTGTACTCATGCGCGGAGAGCCAAAAATATCGGCCTTCTATAAAGAGTAACGCGCTTTCTTCTTAACTTTGTTATTCGTATACATACTTATGAAGAACATTCGCAATTTCTGTATCATCGCTCACATCGACCATGGCAAGAGTACGCTGGCCGATCGCCTCTTAGAGTACACCTCCACGGTGGCGGAGCGTGAAATGCAGAACCAACTATTGGATAACATGGACCTGGAGCGGGAGCGGGGCATCACCATCAAGAGCCACGCCATCCAGATGAAATACCCTTACAAGGGCGAGGATTATGTACTGAACCTGATCGACACGCCCGGCCACGTTGACTTTTCGTATGAGGTTTCCCGCTCCATTGCCGCCTGCGAGGGCGCGCTGCTGATCGTGGACGCTTCGCAGGGCATTGAAGCGCAAACTATCTCTAACCTATACCTGGCCATCGGCAATGACCTGGAGATCATCCCGGTGCTGAACAAGATCGATTTGCCGCACGCGATGCCGGAGGAGGTTTCAGACCAGATCATCGAGCTGATCGGCTGTGAGCGGGAAGACATCATCCTTGCTTCCGGTAAAACCGGTATCGGGATTGAAGACATCCTCAACGCCATCTGCGACCGTATCCCGGCGCCGAAGGGCGACCCGGAGGCGCCGCTGCAGGCCCTGATCTTCGATTCTGTTTTCAACTCCTACAGGGGGATAGAGGTATACTTCCGCATCTTTAACGGCACACTCCACAAGGGGGACAAGGTAAAGTTTATCAATACGGGCAAAACCTATGAGGCGGATGAGATCGGAGTGCTGAAGCTGAACCAGGAGTCGCGCCAGGAAATGGGCGCCGGCAACGTGGGCTACCTGATCTCCGGTATCAAAAACGCCAAGGAGGTAAAAGTAGGCGATACCATTACACACGTAGACCGGCCAGGACCTGGGATACAAGGGTTTGAAGATGTGAAACCGATGGTTTTTGCTGGTATATACCCGGTGGAGACGAGCGAGTACGAGGAGCTCCGTTCCTCGATGGAGAAGCTGCAACTGAACGACGCCTCGCTGGTATGGGAACCGGAAACGTCCGCTGCCTTGGGGTTTGGTTTCCGTTGCGGTTTCCTGGGCATGCTGCATATGGAAATAGTGCAGGAGCGCCTCGAGCGAGAGTTTGATATGACGGTGATCACCACGGTGCCGTCGGTGGAGTTTCATGCCTATACCACCAAGGAGAAAATGATAAAGGTGAACGCGCCGTCTGAGATGCCGGAGCCGAACTATATCGACCATATCGAAGAGCCCTATATCAAAGCGCAGATCATATCCAAATCGGAGTTCGTAGGGCCCATCATCACGCTCTGTATGGACAAGCGCGGTATCCTGAAAAACCAGACCTACCTTACCAGCGATAGGGTGGAGCTCTCCTTTGAAATGCCGTTGGCCGAGATCGTGTTTGACTTTTTCGATAAGCTGAAGACCATTTCCCGCGGCTATGCCTCCCTGGATTATGAGCTGATCGGCTTCCGCCCCTCGAATATGGTGAAGCTGGACATCATGCTGAACGGCGAGAAAGTGGATGCGCTCAGCGCCATCGTGCACCGCGACAAAGCCTACGACTGGGGCAAGCGCCTCTGCGAGAAGCTGCGCGAGCTGCTGCCGCGGCAGATGTTCGAGATCGCCATTCAGGCGGCCATCGGCCAGAAGATCATCTCCCGCGAAACCGTGAAAGCCATGCGCAAAAACGTGCTGGCCAAGTGCTACGGCGGTGACATCTCCCGTAAGCGCAAGCTCCTGGAGAAGCAGAAGAAAGGAAAGAAACGCATGCGCCAGGTCGGCAACGTGGAGATTCCGCAGGAGGCCTTCCTAGCCGTGCTCAAGCTCGACTAACCCAAACCAAAAGCCCCGATGTGCTGCCGCGCATCGGGGCTTTTGGATTTTGATAATTTGATAATTGAAATTTTGACAATGGACGAAAGACTTTGCCGTAACTAAATTTCTCCTTTGACCCTTATCAATAGAACTTATAACTCTTAATAGAACTCATAACTCTTAATAGAACTCATAACTCTTAATTCATAACCTTTAACTTATAACATGACCCTGCTCGACGGTAAAAAAACATCAGAAGACATCCAAAAGGAAATAGCTGCCGAGGTGGCTGAGCTTAAAGCCAGCGGCGGCAAAACCCCTCACCTGGCCGCCATTTTGGTCGGTCATGACGGGGGCTCCGTGACGTACGTGAACAACAAAGTCCTGGCATGTGAGCGTGTGGGTTTTGCATCTTCGCTTTTTCATTTTGAGGACACGATCACGGAAGAAGAGTTGTTGAACAAAATAAAGGAGCTGAACGAGGATGAGGATATAGACGGGTTTATTGTGCAGCTGCCGCTCCCGAAGCACATTGACCCCGAGAAGGTGCTGGAAGCCGTGGACCCGCAGAAAGATGTCGACGGATTTCACCCCATCAATGTGGGGCGCATGGTTGCCGGGCTGCCAGCCTATTTGCCCGCCACCCCTGCCGGAATTTTACAACTGCTGGAGCGCTACAAAATAGAAACATCAGGCAAGCATTGCGTGGTGCTTGGCCGCAGCAACATCGTGGGTTCGCCCATGAGCATCCTGATGGCGAAAAGCACCTACCCCGGCAACTGCACCGTCACTATCTGCCACAGCCGCACCGTAGACTTGCCCTCCTTTACCCGCCAGGCCGATATCATCATTGCCGCCATCGGGAAGCCGGAATTCCTGACTGCGGATATGGTGAAAGAAGGCGTGGTTGTGATTGACGTGGGTACCACCCGCGTTCCGGATGCGTCCCGCAAGTCCGGTTTCCGATTGAAAGGGGACGTTAACTTTGACGAAGTGGCACCCAAGTGCAGCTATATTACCCCGGTACCGGGCGGCGTAGGACCGCTCACCATCGCCATGCTGCTGAAGAACACCCTGAAGGCAGCGAAGAAAGAAGTGTACGCCTAAGCTATATAGCATATAAACAGAAGGCCCTGCAGTATATATACTGCAGGGCCTTCTGTTTATATGCTTGTTACTTTAATGCGCGCCTACATTCACGATATCCGCGAACACGCCGGCTGCTGTTACCTCTGCGCCCGCGCCAGGGCCTTTCACCACCATAGGGCGCTCTTTGTAGCGGTCGGTGGTGAAGGAGATGATGTTGTCGCTGCCCGAGAGGGTATAGAACGGGTGGCTCTCGTCCACCATCTCCAGCGAAATGGAAGCTTTGCCGTTGTCAAGCGTGCCTATATAGCGCAGGGCTTTTCCGCTGCTCTCCGCCTTGTCTTTCAGCGCCTGGAAATAATCCTCCGCGGCCTTCAGCTCCGCATAGAACTCCGGCACAGAGGCGGCCTGCAGGCATGAAGGCGGCAGGATATTGGCGATCTGCACGTCTTTTGCCTCCAGTGCATAACCGGCATCGCGCGCCAGGATCAGCATCTTCCGCATAAAGTCCATGCCGCTCAGGTCGTCGCGCGGATCCGGCTCGGTGAAGCCCTTCTCCTGCGCCAGCTTCACCACATCATGGAAAGAGGCATTGCCTTTAAAGTTGTTGAAGATGAAGGAGATGGTGCCCGAGAGGATCGCCTCTATGCGCAGCACCCTGTCACCGCTCATCATCAGGTCTTTCAGCGTACGGACGATCGGGAGGCCTGCCCCCACATTGGTTTCGTAATAGTAATCCACCCCGTGCTGAAAGGCGGTGTCTTTGAAATTCCTGTATTGCTGGTAATCAGAGGAGTTGCCGATTTTGTTGCAGGTAACGATCGATATATTGGACCTGAACACCTCTTCATAAAACCGGATCGGGGCGGGACTTGCCGTGTTATCGGCAAGCACGCAGTTGGGCAGGTTCATGCGCTTCATGCGCTGCACAAACTCCTCCAGGTCAGCAGGCTCTCCTTCAGTTTCCAGTACCTCCTGCCAGTTATCCAGAGGCAAACCGTCAGCGTCAAACACCATATGGCGGGTATTGGTGATGCCCACCACCTTCACCTGAATGCCATTGTGCTGCTGCAAAAAGCTGTGGTGCTCCTGCAGTTGCCGGATAAGGGTGCTGCTGATATTGCCGGTGCCGAGGCAGAACAGATGCAGAGTTTTCTTCAGCTCGATGAAAAAAGCATCGTGTACGGTGTTCAGGGCTTTGGGCAGGTCCTGCCGGGAGATGATGACCGAAATGTTGTATTCCGAAGAGCCCTGCGCAATAGCGCGGACGTTGATGCCGTTCCTGCCGAGGGCGTGAAACAGTTTCCCGGCGATGCCCGGCGTTTCCTTCATGTTTTCCCCCACAATGGCCATCACCGAAAGGTGTTGCTCGATCGTGGGCATCTCCAGTTTCTCGGCCTGCAGTTCCAGTTCAAACTCCTGTTCAATCAGTTTTTTTGCCTTGGGCGCGTCGGCCGGGTGTATGGCAAACGTGATGCTGTGCTCGGAAGAAGCCTGAGTGATGAGGATGACATTGATCTGCTCCCGCGACAGCAGGGAGAAGAGCCGCCCGCTGTAGCCTGCCTTGCCCACCATGCCGCTGCCCTGCAAATTGATGATGCTGGTGTCGTTGATAGACGATATCCCCTTGATGTTGGAGCCGGACTTCCGGATGTCGTGGCGGATGGCCGTTCCCGGGAAAGCTGGGTTCTGTATGTTTCGGATAACAATAGGGATTCTTTTCAGGAAGGCTGGCGTCATGGATGGGGGGTATATAACGCGGGCGCCGAAGTAAGAGAGTTCCATGGCCTCTATATAGGAGAGCTCTGTCAGCGGAATCGCCTTCTTCACCATCTTCGGGTCGGCTGTCATCATGCCGTTCACGTCCGTCCATATCTGGATTTCGGAGCTGTTGAGGGCAGAGGCGATTAGCGCGGCAGTGTAGTCGCTGCCTCCCCGGCCAAGGGTAGTGGTCTGCCCCTGCTGATCACTGGCGATAAATCCGGTCACCAAAAGCAGCCGGTCTTTGTGTTCGCTGTAGAAGCTCCGGATCAGCAGGTCGGTTACCTCGGTCTGCACCCTGGCATGCCCGAAACCGCTGTCTGTCTTGATCAGGGCGGCGGCATCCACAAACAGCGCCTTCGGGAAGCGCTGTGCTGCCGCCTCACTGAACAGGAACGTGGCGCAGCGCTCGCCGTAGCTCAGCACCGAGTCGCGGGTCTTGGCGGTAAGTTCCCGCAGGGAGGAGATGCCATGCAGCAGGCTCTCCAACTCCCGGAAACAGGCTTGTAGCCGGGCGTTAACGCTCTCGCGGTTAGCCGCATGAATCAAACCGTTCGCAATTTCAAGGTGGCGGTCCTCCAGTTCTTTCAGGTAACGGGAGAAATCTTTGCCGTCAGCGGCGTGGTCTGCCATGCTGGCCAGCAGGTTCGTCACACCGCTCATGGCCGAAACCACTACGACAGGCTTCTCGGTTTTTGCCTCTTCAGCGAGTATATCTAAGGATGTGAGGACATTTTGAACAGAACCGACAGTTGTTCCCCCGAATTTCAGGACTTTCATGGTGATTTGGAGCTTTAGTATATGAGCCCAGGCTTCTGCTTTGCCTGGCGCTTTGTATGGTTACTGAAATTTGCCAGCATCACGGTTAACTCAGTGGTGAAGCGGCAAAGGCAACATTTATAAATGCTTTGAGTTCGATAAAGGTCAGGAGGCAGTGTGCAGTCTGTGCTGCTCCTGCAGCAGCGATGCTAATTCAGAGAACTCGTTCCGGATGCTGCTCACCTGCTTTTTCCGGTGCAGGAAAACCTGCAGTTGCTCCGGAAGCGGGAGATCTGTCTCTAAGATCGCATCGATGGTCTGCTTGAACTTAGCCGGATGGGCCGTTTCGAGGAAGATGCCCGCTGTCTTCAGATCCGGCAGCTCCTTTTTCAGAGCCATATAGCCGATGGCACCGTGCGGGTCCAGCAGGTAGCCTTGGTTCTGCTGCACCTCCAGGATGGTAGATTTAATGGGGCCGTCCTCTGTCCAATACCCTTTGATGACCTGCGTCAGGGCCTCGTACGCCTGCCCGAAGGTTTCCTGGATGCGGGGGAAGTTATTCGGGCTGCCTACGTCCATGGCGTTGGCAATGGTGGCCACCGACGGGGCGGGCGTGTATTGTCCTGACTCCAGGTACGCCGGCACGATCTTATTGAGGTTGGTGGCTGCAATGAAAAATTTCACCGGCAGGCCCATCTGCCTGGCCAGCACACCCGCCGCCAGGTTGCCGAAGTTGCCGCTCGGCACCGCAAAAGTGACGGCGTCGGCATGGGCTTGTGGCTGATGCTTGCGCCACTGTCCCCAGGCATGGAAATAGTACACCATCTGCGGGAGCCAACGCGCCACGTTTATGGAGTTAGCCGATGACAGCTGCATTTCCTTTGTCAGCACCGGGTCAGAGAAAGCCTGCTTCACAAGGTGCTGGCAATCGTCGAATGTGCCTGCTACGGCCACGGCATGTATATTCTGGCCCAGCGTGGTGAACTGCATTTCCTGAATCTCGCTCACGCCGCCTTCCGGGTACAGAATCACGACCTCAATGTTTTCCACTCCCAAAAAGCCGTTGGCTACGGCACTGCCGGTATCGCCGGAGGTAGCCACCAGCACCGTCACCGGCTTCTCGGGTTCGGCAAAGGCCTGCAGGCAGCGCGACATGAACCGCGCACCTACATCCTTAAAGGCGCAGGTGGGGCCATGGAACAGCTCCAGGCTATAAATGTCTTCTTCTACTTTTACAAGCGGAATGGGAAAGGTGAAAACCTCCGCGCATATATGCTTCAATGCTTCCGGTGTGATATCAGGTGCGGTATAGGGTTGCAACACTTCGAAAGCGATTTCAGGGAGCGTCATATCCGGCAGGGCCTCAAAGAAAGCGGCCGGTAGGGCAGGGACGTGCTCCGGGAAGAAAAGCCCTTTGTCCTGGGGCAGCCCTTTTACAACCGCCTCTTTGAAGCTCATGTCAGGCGACTGGCGGTTGGTGCTATAGTACTTCATGGTTAAGCGTGTAAGGTTGGTTGTTGGATAACGCGGGCCCCTTGCTCCGGCACCTGCGACACATAGGCATGCAGGTCGATGCCGCTTGAAAGGTACACCTGCTCGATGGCCGTGCGCACATCAAATGCCACCTGCTCCGTCGCGGACAAAGCAAAGATGGAGGGACCTGACCCGGAGATGCCGGCGCCCAGCGCGCCCGCGTCTAAAGCGGCCTGTTTCGCCTGTTTGAAAAGCGGGATCAGGAAAGAACGCTCTGGCTCAAAAATCTCGTCGTGCAGGCTGCGCCCGATCAGCGCATAATCCGCTTTCAGCAGGCCTGCCATCAGCGCGGCCAGGTTGCCCCACTGCCGGATGCCTTTCTGCAGCGGAATATCTTTTTTTAAGATGCTGCGGGCAAGCGATGTTTTCAGCTCCACCTGCGGGTGCACCACCGAGCAGTAAAGCTCCACCGGCACGCCCAGCGGCACCACATCCAGCGGGTCGTAGCTCCTCACCAGCACAAACCCTCCTAAAAGGGAAGGGGCCACGTTATCGGCGTGGGCCGAGCCCGAGGCAAGGCGTTCGCCTTCCATGGCAAAAGGCACGAGTTCTTCCGTTGTGAAAGGCTTCCCCAACAGTTCGTTGACGGCATAGGCGGCGGCGGCGGAACTGGCGGCGCTGCTGCCGAGTCCGCTGCCCACGGGCATGCCTTTGTGCAGCTGCATGTCCAGTCCGAAGGAAACCTGCAGTTCGGCCAGCATTTTCTGCGCCACCACGCCCACCACGTTTTCTTCCGGGTTTTGCGAAAGGCCGCTAATGCCCCTGATCGCAGAGATAGTAATGCCAGGGGCGTCCTTCCGCCGCACCCAGACCTCATCCCCGGGTTGCTCCAGGGCAAAGCCCAGTACGTCGAAGCCGCAGCAGACATTTGCCACGGTGGCGGGTGCAAACACCTTTATATATTCTGATACCTCCATTTATATATGCTTATGCCAGTGCTTTGGCAGTTTGTTCTGATTTAGCTAAAAAGAAGCTGTCGTGCAGCAGGTTGACGGCTGTGACTGAGTCCTCCCCCCGGATTACCAGCGAGATGTTCCGTTCCGTGGCACCCTGCGCGATGGCCCTGATGTTGATTTTGTGGTCTCCTAGGATGGAGAACATGGTGCCGGCGATGCCCGGCTGCTGAATCATGCCGTTGCCTACGATGGCCACGATGCTCATGTGCTGCTCCAGGTTCACTGGGTCCACTTCGCCCGCGGAGATATGGTACTTAAATTCGTCCGTCAGCGCCTCCAGCGCGGCCTGCCCCTCCGTGTCTGCGAGGGCAATGGTGATGCTCTGCTCCGACGACGACTGCGTGATGAAGTATATGTTGATGTTGCGGGTAGCCACGGCCTTGAACATGCGCATTGCGATGCCGGGCACACCCACCATGCCACTGCCGCTCAGCGTGATCAGGGCAATGTTATCGATGCAAGAAACCCCTTTGATGATATTGGGACCCGGTGCAGGCGTGGCCGTGATCAGCGTGCCTTTGTGCGAGGGGTTAAATGTGTTCTTCAGGAGCAGCGGGATGTTGGCCGTCACCAGCGGCGCGATCGTTGGCGGGTAAAGCACCTTTGCCCCGAAATAAGCCAGTTCCATGGCCTCTTTATAGCTCAGCTCCTTGATGGAATGCGCCGCTTTCACCTTGCGGGGATCGGCGGTGTACATGCCGTCCACATCCGACCACACCTCCAGCCGCTCAGCCCCCAGCGCCGCTGCGTAAATGGAAGCGCTGTAATCAGAGCCGCCGCGGCCCAGCACAGAAGTTTTTCCGGCATCAGTCCGAGCGATAAAGCCCGGCGCCACCACCAAGTCCACGTCCGGCATCTGCTCGAGGATGCGGGCATAGGTTTTCCGCTGGTCTACCTTTGCATTTAAATAATTACTATCCGTAATGATATAATCGCGGCTGTCTATCAGCGTGTTGGGCAGGCCCTGATGGTGGAAAGCCACGGACACAATGGCAGACGACAGCAGCTCGCCGTATGACATCACCCGGGCCTTGATGCTGTCGCTTAGCTCGTCGAGCAGCAGCACCCCCTGGCATATATCCTCCAGCTCCCGCAGCAGCAGTTTTATCCTGCCTTTTACCTCGATCTGGAAACTATAGGGCACCAGTTGCTCAATTGCCTCCATGTGCTTTGCCTCCAGCAAGTGAATCACCTCATGGTAGGAGTTGTCCTGCTTGCCAGCTTTCTGGTAACAGGAGATGAGCATATCCGTGACACCCGACATGGCCGATAGCACCACCACCATATGATGTGGATATTTCTTTTCTTTCAGGACTGCGGCGATTTGCTGAATTGCTGCTGCATTAGACACAGACGTGCCGCCAAATTTTAAAACCAGCATGGGGAATATATAAAAGCTTGATACAAGAGAAATTGCCTTACAGAAGGCCTAAACCGCAGGTAGCGCGATATTAGAGAAGGGACGATATGTATAGCAGAACCCCAAAAGGGGTAATAATGATAGCGGTGAAGGAAGCGGAAAAAAAAGGCGTAATCATCCCTTTCTTCAGAGAAGAAACCAGGGGCAGCGATATGTTTTTTGCGCGTTTCATTGCTTATGATGCGACAAATTACTACCAGATTTACACAATTACTAATTATTGATAAATTTTGTTGAGAATAAACCAAAGGCAGCGCCGGGATAGGCCGCAGTACGGAACATATAGCACTGCTGCGCTTGTTGCATTTTTAACTAAATTGCGCAATCTGCGCTGGCAAACAGCCCACAAACGCGGGGTTTATATATAACAGGCCCTCCTGGCAAATGCCACGGCCGAAGCATAATGACATTGGACTTAACAAAAGCATATCATACCGCCTCTATCCACTCAGTGCCGAAAGACGGCAGCGAGCTCCCTCTGATGGAGGCTTTCTACACCATTCAGGGCGAGGGCGCCAATACGGGCACGGCCGCTTATTTCATCCGGCTGGGGGGCTGCGACGTAGGCTGCCACTGGTGCGACGTGAAGGAGTCGTGGGACGCGGAGCTGCACCCGCTCACCGAGGTAGCTGCCATCGTGGAGCAGGCGGACGCCTTTCCGGGTAAGACCGTGGTGATTACGGGCGGGGAGCCGCTGCTCTACAACCTGCACCCGCTGACATCGCAACTGCAGGAGCGCGGCATCCGGACGATGATCGAAACCTCAGGCGCATACCCTGTCAGCGGCACCTGGGACTGGGTGTGCCTTTCGCCAAAAAAATTCAAAGCCCCGGACGCGTCGGTCTATCCTTTTGCGGATGAGCTGAAAGTTATTATCTTTAACAGAAGCGACTTTAAGTGGGCCGAGGAGCACGCGGCGCGGGTAGGCGAGAAATGTGCCCTCTACCTGCAGCCGGAGTGGAGCAAAGCCCACGAGATCATGCCGCTGTTAGTGGAGTACGTGAAGCTGCATCCGAAGTGGCGCGTATCGCTGCAGGCGCATAAATATATGGATATCCCTTAATTGCCTTATGTATAAACCCCTGCTTGCAGCGTTGCTGCTGACGGCTGGCTGTGCCACCGCCAGTCTGGCACAAAATCAGAAACTAAGCACCAGCTCTACTAAAGCAGAGCGTTTATATGAGAAGGCCGATGAGTATGCCCGCACCCGGGACTTCGAGCGCGCCCTGCAATCGCTTTCCGAGGCCATAGAGAAGGACCCAAAGTTTGTGGAGGCCTATATCCGCGCCGCCAGCCTGCAGAAGCTGATGGGCAACAAGGCCGCCGTATATGAGTTGCTGCAGAAAGGCCTGCAACTGGTGCCTTTCACGCCTGCCTATGGCGGCTACTATTTCGACCTGGCCGACCTGCAGTTTGAGCGGGGGGAGTATGCCGCCGCGAAAGCGAACTACCAGGCATACCTGAAGTCGAAGCCGAAGAACCCAAAGCTGATTGACTGGTCCAGAAGCCAGGTGAAAACGGCTGATTTTGCCATGGAGGCCATCCAGCACCCCGTCCCGTTCGACCCGATCCGGATGCCAGCCACCTTAAACCGCTTTGGCATGCAGTATTTCCCCTATACCACCGCCGACCAGCGCTACTTTATATATACTGCCAGGGCCAGTTCCCGGCCCGACCACGACGAGAACATCTTCATCAGTGAGCGGGTAGCGGGGGAGTGGCAGGAGCCGGTTTCTATTTCGAAAGCCATCAACACGCATGCTAACGAAGGCGCCGCCACTATATCCGGCGACGGGAAATCACTGGTGTTCACCTCCTGCAACCGCCCTGACAGCCAGGGAGACTGCGATTTATATATCTCCTTCCGGACCGGGGAGGAGTGGAGCAAGCCCAAAAACATGGGCAATATGGTGAACTCCAAAGCCTGGGACTCGCAGCCGAGCCTTTCCGCTGACGGACGCACGCTGTACTTCTCCTCCACGCGCGGGGGCGGGGTGGGCAAAGAGGATATATGGGTGGCGTACCTGAAAGAGGACGGCTCCTGGCTAAGGCCCGTAAATATGGGCAAATCAGTCAACTCCGCTGGCCGCGACATGGCGCCGTCTATCCACACCAGCGGCTCCACCATGTACTTTGTGAGTGACGGGCACCTGGGGCTGGGCGGTTTGGATGTGTTCAAGACAACAAAAGAAGAAAGCCAGAAGTGGTCGGAGCCGCAGAACCTGGGCTACCCGCTCAACACCCACGCCGACGAAGGCTCCCTTTTCATCACCCCGGATAACACCATTGGCTACTACTCGAGACAGGAAGCCACAGAGGCCGGCGCTGCCACCATCCAGTTGTACCGTTTTGATGTGCCCGCGGAATGGCGCAGCAGTGAGAACAGCACCTATGCCCAAGGCCGCGTGTTTGACAAGAGCACGAAGAAGCCCCTGGCAGCGCAGGTGCAGCTATATAATGTAGAGAATGACTCGCTGGTGCAGCAGGTGAATTCTGACAAGATCAACGGAGAGTACACGGTGGTGCTGACGGAGGGGAAACAGTATGCGCTGTACGTGAGCGCGCCGGATTACCTGCTTAACAGCCTGAGCTTTGATTACACTTCCCAAAAGGCGCTTTCGCCGGTGGCGCTTGATGTGTACCTTGAGCCCATCAAGGCCGGCGCTGCCGTGGTGCTGAACAACCTGTTCTTCGACACAGGCAAGTTTGGCTTAGAGAATAAATCCAAGACTGAGCTGAACAAGCTGATCCGGTTTCTGCAGCAGAACGAGAACATCAGGATGGAGATCTCGGGCCATACCGATGATGTGGGCTCTGACAGGGACAACCAGTTGCTGTCGGAGAAAAGGGCAAAGGCGGTGGTGGATTATCTCAGCAACAACGGCATCAGCAAAAGCCGCCTCACCTACAAGGGCTATGGCGAAAGCAAACCCGTCGCAGCGAACACAACCGAAGAGAACCGCCAGCTGAACCGCCGCATCGAGATGCGGGTGCTTTAAGTTTAATAGTGGTTTCTCCCGTTGAAGTTGCAGGCATACCCTCATTTCCTGGATCTACCTGAGTAGCTACTCCACTAAGTTTTTCACAAGAGGCTATCCGAAGAAGAGCTGTCCGCGGATAGCTTTTTCATCGCATGAATCGAGGGGTTGGGCTATCTATTTAACCCTGTGAGCTAAAACCTTCTGCAAAATCATATATAATAGCAATATAAGCGTATAACAGGCGAGTAAGTATTCTTTTCAGATACCTTAATCCAGTTTTCTGATGACAACACGCCGAATACGCTTGCATGTACTCCGGAATTTTCTCCTGTATGCGGGGCTGAGCCTAGGGCTAAACCTCAGTTCCTGTAGCCAAAAATCGGCTCCGCCTGCCATATCAGATGTGCAGGCCGATGCTTCCGTCGCTCCGGGGGATTCCACATCGGCTGACGCAGCTGCTTTTCAGATACCGGTGGAGTACTATACCCTCGACAATGGCCTGAAAGTCGTGCTGTCGCCGGACGAGACGGCACCCATCGTGACGGTAGCTGTGTATTATAACATTGGCTTCCGCAACGAGCCCAAGGACCGCACCGGCTTCGCACATTTATTCGAGCATATGATGTTCCAGGGGTCGGAGAACCTGGGAAAGATGGAGTTCATCGATCTGGTGCAGAAGAACGGCGGAGTCCTCAACGGCAGCACGCGGTTTGATTTCACCATTTACTTTGATATTGTACCGGCGCATAAGCTGGAGACGATGCTCTGGGCCGAGGCCGACAGGATGAAGGGGCTTAAGATCACGCAGGACAACCTGACCAACCAGCAGGGGGTGGTGAAGAACGAGGTGAAAGTGAACGTACTCAACCAGCCGTACGGCGGCTTCCCGTGGCTCGATATGCCGCAGTACGCCAACAAGAACTGGTACAACGCCCACAACTTCTATGGAGACCTGGAAGACCTGGACGCCGCCACCCTGGAGGACGTGCAGTCCTTTTTCCATACCTTTTACTCGCCAAACAACGCGGTGTTGGTGGTAGTGGGAGATTTTGAGCCGGCGCAGGCAAAGCAGTGGGTGCAGCAGTATTTCGCAGCGATTCCGTCCGGCACCGTTCCGGCAACTCCAAACCTGACTGAGCCGGTACAGGAGAAAGAACAGCGGTTTACCAAAGACGATAAACTGGCAAACAAGCCCGCACTGGCTTTTGCCTACCATATGCCGGTGCGCAACTCACCGGAATACTATGCCATGGGGCTGCTGGACCAGATCCTGCTGCAGGGCAACGACAGCCGGCTGCACCAGGCCCTGGTGCAGGAGCGGGGTTACACCGGTTCGGTTGGCGGCGGGATCAATGCCGAGCTGGGAAACATGTATAACTACAACGGCCCGATGCTTTGGATGGGAAGCCTGGTGCACGACAAAAACGTTTCCGCAGATTCCATTGTGGCTGTGTTGGATCAGGAGATCCGGAAGCTCCAGGAGAACGGCATCGACCAGGAACTGCTGGACCTGGCCCTCGTGAAAATGCGTTCCTCGCTCTACGACCAAGTAAGCCAGATGTACGGGTTCGGCAGGGCAGACCTGCTGGCGACCTTCGCTTTGTTCGATGATAACCCCGCCCGGATTAATGAATTGGAGGCAGAGTTCAGAAAGGTAACGCCTGAACTGATGCAGAAAACCATTAGCGAGTACCTGCGGCCCACCAACCGCACCGTTTTGATCATAAACCCTCAGGCGCAGAGCTGAAACCTATGAAAAAAATAATTTCTATCTCCTTGAGTGCGCTGCTGGCGTTTAGTGCTTCCGTGGCCACAGCGCAACAGCAGACACCGCCCGAAGGGGGCACGCCAAAAGACTTTACCTTGCCGGCAAAGCAGGAGTTTACCTTGCCGAACGGGCTGGAGGCAACCCTGGTGCCCTACGGGGAAGTCCCGAAAGTCACGATCAGTGTGATAGTGGAGGCAGGCAATGTGCACGAGGGGCAGGACCAGAACGGGCTGGCGGATATCGTGGGCGGATTGATGGAGGAGGGGACCACTACCCGGAGCGCCACGGAGATTGCGGATGCCGTTGCCCGCATGGGCGGGTCCCTGAGCATCAGCGTGGGGCCCAACCAGACGTATATATCCGGGGATGCGCTCTCTGAATACGGCCCGGAGTTGGTCGCCCTGATGGCGGATGTGTTGCAGAACCCCGCTTTTCCGGCCTCAGAGCTGGAGCGTATCAAAAATGATTTTAAGCGGCGCATGAACCTGGCGCGGGCGCAACCCGGTACGCAGGCAAACGAGAAATTCAGGGCGGCCCTGTACCCGAACCATCCCTATGGCCGCGAACTGCCCGATGACAAGCAGATAAATGCTTTTACACTGGAACAGGTGCAGGATTTCTATCAGAAGCAGTTTGGGGCGAAGCGCACCAATGTATACGTAGCCGGTAAGTTTGACAGCGGTGAGATGAAGGAGGCGATCACTTCTTCGCTGAGTGAATTTAGAGCAGGCCCTGAAAGCAGCATCCCGGTAGCGAAGCCTGTCACCAAAGGCGACATGATCGTGATAGACCGTCCGGGGGCGCCGCAGTCCACCATCGTGCTGGGCTTGCCTGTCGTGGATCCTGCGCATCCTGATTATGTGCCCCTGAACGTAGCCAACTCGCTTTTGGGCGGGTCTTTCGGTTCCCGCATCACCAGTAACATCCGGGAAGACAAAGGCTATACCTACTCGCCCTACAGCTCCATTTCGACCCGGTACAAAGCAGGGGACTGGTCAGAGTCGGCAGATGTGACTACGGAGCACACCGGTAACTCCCTTCGGGAAATCGTATATGAGATCAACAGGCTGAGCAAAGAAGCTCCTTCGGAAGAGGAACTGGAGGGCATCCAAAACTATGAGGCGGGCCTCTTCGTGCTGCGAAACTCCACACCGGGCGGTATCATCGGCCAGCTGAATTTCCTGGACCTGCACGACCTGCCGGAAAGCTTCCTCACAAATCAGGTGCAGAACATATATGCCGTTACACCCGAGCAGGTGAGCGAAACGACTGCAAAGTACCTGAACCCAAAAGACATGACCCTGGTGGTGGTAGGGGACAAGAAGCAGATAGACAAGCAACTCAGGCAGTTTCAGCAGGAGTTGAAAAAGCAGGCGCCGGTAACACAGTAGCCGCTTTATATATCCTGCCTATATATAAAAGCCGCCCCGACATTTGCCGGGGCGGCTTTTGTGTTTTATTCCCAGGCAGCGGCTATTCTATATAGGGCCGGAGGGGATATAGCATGAAATTGAATTACCAGATCCGGATTCTGTCCTCCGGCGCTTTATACAGCGCATCGCCCGGCTGCACATTAAAGGCTTCATACCAGGCATCCATGTTCACAGGTGCTCCGATGGTTCTGTACTGGCCCGGGGAGTGTGGGTCGGTCACGATCTGCTGTGCCGCGCTCTCCGGCAGGATGTTGCCTCTCCAAACCTGTGCCCACGACAGGAAGAAGCGCTGATCGGGCGTGAATCCATCGATCTTCTCGTTCGACTTGCCCTGCTCCGTCATCTTAAAGGCCTCGTAAGCAGCGTTCAAACCGCCCAGGTCACCGATGTTCTCACCCAGTGTCAGCTTGCCGTTCACATGGATGGTGTCCAGCACCGTGTAGGCATCATATTGTGTGGCCAGGGCCTGTGCTTTCTCCTTGAAGCGGGCCATGTCTTCCGAGGTCCACCAGTTGCGGAGCGTGCCGTCTTTGTCGTACTGGCTACCGGAGTCGTCGAAGCCGTGGGAGATTTCGTGGCCGATCACGGCGCCGATACCACCGTAGTTCACCGCGTCATCCGCATTCGGATCGAAGAACGGGAACTGCAGGATACCTGCCGGGAACACGATCTCGTTCATCACCGGGCTGTAATAGGCGTTCACGGTCGGAGGCGTCATGCCCCACTTCGTCCTGTCGACAGGCTTGCCCAACTGGCTCACCATATCGTTGTAGCTCCACTGGTCAGCGTTGCGCACGTTCTGGAAAAAGGACTTACGGCTGATCGCCAGGCCGTCATAGGTTTTCCACTTGTCAGGGTACCCTACTTTCGGGGTAAAGGCATGCAGCTTCGCCAGCGCTTTCTCCTTTGTCTCCGCACTCATCCAGTCCAGGTTGTTGATGCGGATCTCGTAGGCTTTGATCAGGTTGCTGATCATGTCATTCATGCGGGCTTTAGCCTCCGGCTTAAAGTGCTTCTGCACGTAAAGCTGGCCCAGCAGTTCGCCGATTGCATTATCCGTCAGCGACGACATGCGCTGCCAGCGCGGCGTCTGTACTTTCTGTCCCGACAAAGCAGCTGTGTACGCAAAGTTCGCGTCTACAAAAGGGGAACTCAGGTAGGGGGCCGAGGACTTCAGCACGTTCCACTGCAGGTACGTTTGCCAGTCAGACACAGGCGTCTCTTTCACCAGGCCGTTGAGGGCGGTGAAGAACTTCGGGTTGTTCACCAGAATCGTGTCTTCGCCGGTTACCTTCATTTTCGACAGCATCGACTTCCAATCGATATTCGGGGTAGTCTTGCTGAAATCGGCGACAGCGAATTTGTTGTAGGTTTTATATGGATCGCGCATTTCCACACGGGCCATCTGCGCCTCCGCCATTTTCTTCTCCAGGTTGAAGATCGTTTCAGTGTTTTGCTGTGCCTTCGCCTGCGGAACGCCTGTCAGTGTGAAAAGCGTGGTGATGTACGTTTTGTAAGCTTCCTGAATTTTCTTGGTGCGCGCGTCATCCTTCAGGTAATAGTCACGGTCTGGGAGGGTCGTACCGCCCTGGCTCAGTTGCGGCACCATGTTGTTTACGTCTTTGCGGTCCTGCCCGACGTAGAAGCCAAACATCGGGGAGGCAAAACCCGTGGCTTTCAGGTTGGCCACCTCATTCAGCACCCCCTTCGCGTCCTTCACCGCGCCTGCTCTCTTCAGATCAGCCTTGATGGGAGAGTAACCCGCTTTCTCAATGGCAACGCTGTCCATCGCCGAGGCATAAAAGTCACCCACACGCTTCTCAGCAGAGCCCGGGGCTGCTTTTTTGTTTGCGGCTGCTTCGTTCAGGATGTCCTTTACTGCATTGATATTAAAATCGCGCAGCAGGTTAAAGCTGCCCCAGCGGGTCTCTTTTGCCGGAACCGGGTTGTTCTCAAGCCAGGTACCGCTGGCGTAAGTGTAAAAGTCGTTGCCCGGCTTCACGCTCAGGTCCATATTCGACTTGTCGATGAATTGGTTTTCACCTTTATCTTGTGCAGCGGCCTCTGCCCCGTATAAGACGGCAGCGCCGAAAAGTAGTAGTCTCAGGTGGTTTTTCCAGTTCGACATGCTCTTCATGTAGGTTGTTCTATGTTAGGTTTTAAAAAAGGATACTATATATGCGGTTGCTCTTCATGTGAGCGAAAAAATATTGTCAAAATTAAAGCATGTCCCGGAATTTCCAGCTGTAAATCTTTAGCCCATCACTGAAGTGATTCTCGACAAGGTACCTGTCCCATTATCCGTTCAGATTTGCTGAATAAAGCCTGATTAAGTGGCGCTCCAACGACGGCTGAGGAGGCAAAGCATCAAACTTCGTGCCTTCGTGTTCAAACAGCGGTTATCCGTAATTTGTTCATGCATGTGTCCTGAAGCGGCCAGTTTATATATAGCCATAATGATAAACGCACCCATCTGTACAAGTAGCGCTGAAAAAAGCTCTCACTGCATAGCGGGCATGAAACTTATAGCCAGAGATTTGGACAAGGTTGTGGAAAGGTATAGGCTAATTCAATTTAGTGAGCTTGCTTCAGAAATGGCTTCAGTATGGTAACAGGCAGCTTACAGAGCGGTTAAGTTTAAGTGTGGATTTTCCTTGGTCAGGCCAGTAGCAGGTCAGCTGTCTCTTCTTTTATTGGGGTACCGCCCGCCGCCCGCTCCAGGCAGATGGAAAAAACGCTCCCCTTGCCCTCTTCGCTTTCCGCGCGTATGCTACCGTTCTGGCTCTCAACAAACTCCCGGCAAAGCATCAGGCCCAGGCCGGTACCCTTTTCATTCTGTGTTCCGGGGGTCGTCACGCGCTCTTCGGTGAACAGCTTCGGGATATACTTGGAGGGAATGCCTTTGCCGTTATCGCGCACTGCAATGGTAACGCGGGTTTCCTGCACGCAAACCGTAATTTCTATCTGCCCGCTTTCATAGGTGAACTTCACCGCGTTCATCAGCAGGTTGCGCAGCACGAAGTTCAGCATCTCCCTGTCAGCGTGTACCACGGCATCCTGCCCGATGTTGCTCAGCAGCTGTATCTTTTTCTCAGCAGCCTGCACGGAGGCGAATGTAATGTTCTCCTGTACAAGCTGCTGCAGGTTAACAGGCTCCAGGCGTACATGCGCATCCTCCAGCTGCGCCTGCGACCATACCAGTAAGTTCTGCAGCATATCGGTAGCCACTTTAACATCCCTGCTGAGCAGCCCGAATACACGCTTCATCTGGCCCTCGTCCATGGATTTATGCAGCACCAGGCGCAGGACACTGTTAATAGAGTTGAAAGGAGTCCGCAGGTCATGCGAGATGATCGAGAAGATTTTCGTCCGGAATTGCTTGTGCTGCTCCAGTTCCTCGTTTTGCGCACGCAGCACCGCCGACTGTGTCATTAGCTCGTTTTTCTGGAGTATAATCTCTTTCTGCTGTGCCTGCATCCGTTGGTGCGCCTGCTGCAGTTCTTTATAAGCCGTTTTACCGCGCCGCCTGCTCCGATGCAGCACGGCCAGCAGCACCAGCAGCAGGATAAGGACGGCGGTGCCCAGCGCCATTACCACTTGATGATGCCTGATGGTCAGGTCCTGCTTCTTCTTCTCAGCCCGCAGGTGCTGGTTTTCCTGCTCCCTGGCGGCTGTTTCATATTGTAGCTTTGTTTCAGTTGAAAGTTTGTTAAGGTCATTTATATCCTGCTTTATAAAAAGGAAATTCGTGCCCCGGCTGATAAGAAGCGCAGCATGTGCGGGATCGGTTCGGTCGCTGTAGCAGGCAGCCGCCTGTTTTTCTGTCAGGAGGTTTTGAGCCTGTGCATATAGCGGCAAAAGGAATAAAAGCAGCAGTAAAATTGATCTCATTCAGAGGGCGTGAATGCGTCGAAGTGCCTGAGATTAGATGCTAAAACAACAAGTGTCTATTGATCAAGGGTAAACTTGAATAATAGGAGTGTGCAGTGAAGCTGGGTCATCGGTTTTGTAAGGGTTTTATATATAAGGATGATGCAAAGTAAGCGGTTATATATTAAAAGAGAAGTATTTGAGATGATAAATATTCAAAAAACCTAATAAATGAAATCCGCAGCTTGATAATTGAATTAAAATAAGATGCCACCGGAGTTTCTGCAAGTAGATTCTTAAAAAGGTAAGGTAGAAAACTTTGAAACCAGTGCAATTTAAAGCGGGATGGTAAAGAGGCTTTACGCAATTCTTGAAAAATGTAAAATCAAAGGAGGACCGTAGAAGCGCGGATGTTTTTGGAACGCTCTGGACAAAATAAAGGTGAGATTTTCGGAGGGTACGATTTCAAATAGGTAAACTTACGCGAAGGGAGATAAGTTGAGATACCTTTTGACGAATCCGGGCGGCGGTTCTATAAAAATTCCTTTCTCTCCATCTGGGTAGCCTGTATATATACCGGTATATACCGGCGACGTGCCCAACGAAATGTGCAAACCTATCAACCTGAAGGTGTGACCAGGCTTGAATCGAATAATATAAAAAGGTGTTAAACACCCATAAGCAAAAACAGAAGCAGGCCTTTTCCAGGTAAGAGATGGAAGCTATCTTCTAGTGGGGTGACGCTTGCAGATACTTTAGGGCTTCCTCATTGCCCTGCTGGTGAGCAAGGTCTAAGGCAGTAAGGCCCCGGGCGTCCTGTACGGTTTTGTCGGCGCCGTTTTCCAGCATAACTTTCACAAGCTCATTCCTGCCGAACAAGGTGGCAAACATCAGTGCTGTACCACCGTTGCCATTCTGTAGGTCGGGTGATGCCCCGTGCTGGAGAAGCAACCTCGCCACCTCCGCATACCCTTTAAAGCACACGCCCATCAGCGCCGAATTTCCGCCAAAGTCCTGTGCGTTTACATCAGCGCCAGAGTCAATCAACAGCTTCGCTGCTTCAACATGGCCTTCGTAGGTGGTGAGAATCAGGGGGGTAAATCCTCTTCCATCCCGGATATTCACGTCTGTTCCGGCATCAATCAACTCTTTTATATAGGCAACGTCGCCTTTGCGGGCAGCGTCAAAGAAAAGGTCTTCTGGTCTGGTAGAACTGAAAGTCATGCGGCATGGAGCATTTAAGGTGAAAGCATTAATACCGTGAAAAACGCAAAATTGTTTAGAACGGCTGCAAATCAGCCGTGCCGCGACTCATCAGTGGCAGGAGGAAGGGATATGGAAATCTATCGTTATCAACATGCGCTTTTTGAGATAAACGCACCTGCCTGTATTTATGCCTGGTCAGTGGCCCGCTACCTGGCCGGCGTGTCATTGTTTACTTCTATCCAGTGGCCATCGGGGTCCTGGAAATACACTTGCTTCACCCCGTCAACCCGTATGGTTGGCTCCTTGGCTGTGCCGGGCCAGTTGGTGTATTCAACCTTGTGCCTGTCGAGGTTGGCAATGAAATCCTCGATGGATGGGACGCTGAAGCAAAGGTGGTCGTTCTTATTGGGCTTCAGTTCCGCTGCCGCCCCCTGTATCAGGTGCAGCTGCCCGGCGGGCCCAAGCGTGAACCAGGTATGCAGGCCGTCTTTAAACGGCTCCGGAATCTTTTGAAGCTGCAGCACATCCTCGTAAAAAGCAGTGCTCTGCCCAAGGTCGTGTACATACACGGCAATGTGGTTCAGCGCGATCGGTGCAGCAGGGCGTGTGGCGTTGGACTGGGCCAGCACAGCCTGAGTGGTAAAACTGAGCAGACAGAAGGTAAAAACTTTAAACAGGTGTTTCATGAGAATGGGATAAAAGAAAGTGCAGCGCAGATTTTAGGTAAGGTTGCAAAAGAACAGCGGACCTATATAACGTGAAGACTAGATCCAAGCCTTCGCACCGTTTATCCGCAATATTATATATACGAGAGTAAGCGGAGAACAGGGGGAGTATTTTCAGTGTGATAAAGTAGAAGCACTTATATAAATTCCTCCGGGCAAAACCACAGTATACACCCGGAGGAATTTATATATAAGTGCTCAGCATTTTATCATGGTTTTTCTGAGTCATCGCCAAACATCTGGTAACTCAGGTCGCCTGTGCGGAACCAGCGGTAGCCATATGCCTCGATGGTGATGTGCTGGTTGCCCTTGCTGTCAGCCTCACCTTCGTAGTTCTTCATCAGGTCTATCAGCTTTTCGCCCGGCCCCTGGTTCAGGTTGAGAACGATCTCGTACGCCTTCTCGTTAAAGTTGTGCAGCACGACCAGCGAGTTGCCCTTCCAGCTATAGCAGATGCCTAGCACTTCGCTATAGCCTGTTTTAAGAAGCTTCCATTTTCCCCAGCCAATCTCGGGGCACTCTTTCCGCAGGCGGATCAGGGACGTCATCCAGTTGAGCAGCGAGCCTGGGTCCCGGCGCTGGTTTTCCACATTCACATGGTCGTAGGCGTAAGGCCCCTCGTCAATCACGGGGTGCACCAGCTTGTCAGCCCTTGAAAAGCCCGCCTGCGGGTCGGAGGACCATTGCATGGGCGTGCGGACCGCGTCGCGTTCATTCAGGCTCAGGTCGTCGCCCATGCCTATCTCGTCGCCGTAACGGATAACGGGGGTGCCGGGCAGCGAAAACATCAGACTGTAAGCCAGCTCCACCTGCTGCCGGTTGCCCAGCATCGGCGATAGCCTGCGGCGGATGCCACGGTCGTACAACTGCATGTTTTTGTCCGGCCCGAAGCGGCTGAAGACTTTCTGCCGCTGCTTTTCAGTGAGGCGCCCCAGGTCCAGCTCGTCGTGGTTGCGCAGAAACTGTGCCCACTGCGCCGTAAAAAAAAGTTCTTTGGTCGATTCCAAAGCCTTGGCAAGGGGTTCGGTGTCAGCGGAGGCGAGGGCATAAAAAGCGTGCTGGTTTACGTAGAAGTTGAACATCAGCTGAATGCCATCGCCCTCATGGCCAAAGTACTTCTGGTTCTCCTCCGGCAGCACGTTGGCTTCGCCCAACAGCACGGCATCGCCGCGGCGCCACTGCAGGAAGCGGCGCATCTCGCGCAGGTACTCAAAGTTCATGGTGGGTTTGGCCTTGCCCGGTGCCGGGCTCTCCAGTATGAAAGGGACGGCATCAACCCGGAAACCCGCCACTCCAAGCTCCAGCCAGAAGCCCATGATCCGCTGGATTTCTGCCCGCACCTCCGGGTTGTCCATGTTCAGGTCGGGCTGAAACTCATAGAAGCGGTGGAAATAGTAGGCTTTCGCCTTCTTATCGTATGTCCAGGTGGCTTTCTGCACGCCCGGAAACACCATGCCCTCGTCCCAATCAGAGGGCTTCTCCTCAGACCACACATACCAGTCGCGGTGCTTGGCGTCTTTGCTGCTGCGGGCGTCCTGAAACCAGGGGTGCTGATCGGAGGTGTGGTTTACCACCAGGTCGATGATCACTTTGATGCCGCGCTTGTTGGCCTGGTGCATAAACTCCACAAAATTTCCGCTGGAGCCATGCCGGGGGTCTACGCCATAGTAATCGCTGATGTCGTATCCGTTGTCTTTGTTAGGGGTAGGCTGAAAAGGGGCCAGCCAGATAGTGTCCACTCCCAGTGCGTGAAGGTAGTCGAGGCGGCGGGCCAGGCCCTCAAAGTCGCCGGTGCCATCGCTGTTCACATCCATGAACGTTTCAAGGTCGAGGCTATATATGATCGCGTTTTTATACCAGAGATCTTCTATCATAGTTGGTTGGTTAGTTATGATTTTTTGAATGATGGGTGTGACATCCAAGCGGAGGCACAGTCATTATACCCCCATGGTATTTTAAGGGTTGAATAAAAGGGGAAAAACAGCTTTCTTTGCACGTATATATGCCACTCTCCATCACATCGCTCAACTCAGGAAGCAACGGAAACTGCTATTACATCGGGAACGAAACAGAGGCCGTTCTGGTGGATGCGGGTATCTCGTGCCGCGAGACGGAGAAACGCATGCAGCGCCTGGGCCTTTCGATGCACCGGGTAAAGGCCATTTTTGTCTCTCATGAGCACTCCGACCATATCCGGGGCCTCAAGGTGCTGGCCAAAAAATACGCGTTACCTGTATATATAACCCCCTTTACACAGCGCGGCGCCCGCATGAGTTGCGACGGGGTGCATGTACTTCCTTTTACCGCGTATGAGCCGGTGCAGGTGGGCAGCCTCAGCATCAGGCCATTCCCAAAAATGCACGACGCCGCCGACCCGCACAGCTTTGTCGTGAGTGCGGAGGGGATCAACATCGGGGTGTTTACGGACATCGGCGCTCCCTGTGAGCATGTGATCCGGCACTTCCAGGAGTGCCACGCGGCGTTTCTGGAGGCAAATTACGATGAGGACATGCTGGACCGAGGGCGATACCCTTATTACCTGAAGCAACGCATCCGGGGTGGGAGGGGGCACCTCTCCAACAGGCAGGCGCTTAGTCTATTTTCCGCGTATAAGCCTGCTCATATGAGCCATGTACTGCTCGCGCACCTTTCCAAAGACAATAACTGCCCCAGGCTGGTAAAAGAATTATTCTCTCAGCACGCCGCCGGCACGGAGGTGGTGGTCGCTTCCCGTTTCGAGGAGACGGCTGTGTATCAGATAATTGCCGGGGCAGTGCCCGTGAATACAGGCGGCCCTGCCGTACGTTCAGCAACTGCGGGCGTGCAAACGGCCTTTGCTTTCTAATCTTTTACCGAGAATCATCCAATGGCCGGGTTTGGGTGGGGCCTTGCAACAGTCAGTACAGTATACCGACTGAGAGGCCTTCTTACCTCCGCAAGTTTTGTGAACTGGGTAACGGATTGTTTTGGTCATCCGGTTGCTGCTCTGTTTCCTCGTAAGGTTCCGGGAAGGGCTGCCAGGCCTGTACCAGTGAGAAGCTGAACGTCTGCGTGTTTGGCGTGTCGTAAAGCATGATACGGTTGCCTTCCACATACCAGCATGGCACAACTTTCGTCTTACCGGATTCGACGATGGTGGCCAGTATCTGTTGTTTTAATTCGGGTTTTTTATCGGTGGCTTTGGTCCACTGTGTCATAGTTGTATCTGAATTTAAAGATTATCAATAGCAGAGATGGTGTATTCCCTTATAAAAGGAAGGTAACACTATAAATGTTTTACGTGTTTATACGCGCCTACTACGTTAAAGTACTGCCGATTTAGGTTAGTATTAAATCATAAAAGGTTACTTCATAGAAAATTAAAGTTGCACGACAGGTGAAAGTGCACAATATTCAGCGGTTAAACTCCCCGGAGCACCGATTTATATATAAAGTTTTCTACGGGGTAAGGATTCAGCTTTCTGCCACACGGCACTCCACGATTCGATTTTCAGCCAATGCTTTGGCAACTCAGGCAGTTAAATAAGTTGGTCCACTTTCCCCTAAAAATCACCCTTAGCTGTGAAACACAAATCCCGGAAACAGGTTAAAAAATTACCGATGGCTTTGCAACTCGCTCGCGGTTTAGGTTAATTGTCAGAATGGAGCCGTTGCATTGCCTGCTCAAACCTATTTCATACTATATCTGATCAAAGCATGAATGAAATTTTAGAGAGAACCTTTTACCACAATACTGTCCTGGACTATATAATCGCCGCTGGCATTATCCTGCTCGGTATCATCATCATAAATGTTTTTAAGCGAACAGTTTTAACCCGTCTCCAAAGGCTGACGGAGCACACCAGCACCTCCATCGACAACTATGTGGTGGAAGGGGTCGAGCGATTCGGGTTGCCGGCGCTGTATGTCACTGTTTTTTTTGCGGCGCTGAATTACCTTGTGCTCTCCCAGAAGCTCGTCAATATCCTGCGCATCGCCGTCACCATCGCTGTTACGGTGCTGGTGATCCGTTTTATCTCGTACGCGATCCTGTATATGCTCCGGGGGTATGTGCGGAAGCAGACACACGGCGAGGAGAAGGTGAAGCAGCTGGGCGGCCTGATGCTGCTCATCAACGTGCTGATCTGGTTCGTGGGGTTTGTTTTCCTGTTTGATAACATGGGCTACGACGTCACCACGGTGATCGCGGGCCTTGGGATTGGCGGTATTGCCATTGCCCTCGCCGCGCAGAACATCCTCGGCGACCTGTTCAACTACTTTGTCATTTTCTTCGACAGGCCATTTGAAGTAGGCGATTTCGTGATCGTAGATGATAAAATGGGTGTTGTGGAGTACGTCGGCATCAAGACCACGCGTCTCAAAAGCCTCTCGGGCGAGCAACTGGTTTTTTCGAACAGCGACCTGACCGGCTCCCGCCTCCACAACTACAAACGCATGCAGCGGCGCAGGGTGCTGTTCAAGATCGGGGTAACGTACCAAACTTCGCTCAGGGATGTGAAGGAGATCCCGGTCATCATCAAATCCATTGTGCAGGCACAGAAGCTTACCGAGTTCGACCGCTCGCACTTCTCTGCCTACGGCGACTCCAGCCTCGACTTCGAAACAGTGTTCTATGTGCTCAGCTCGGAGTATAACGTGTATATGGATATACAGCAGGCGATTAACCTACGTATCTTCGAAGAGTTCCAGATGCGCGGGATTGAGTTTGCCTACCCTACGCGCATGCTCTATGTGCAGAACCAACAGCAGGAGGCAACCACCTGACAGGAAAACCGGAACTATATACCGCAGGAAAAAAATTTTCTAAGCTGCCACCAGCAGATGCAGCGACAACACTTACAAAACAGCAACACATGCAATACAGAACATTAGGTAAAACCGGATTCGAGGTCTCAGAAGTGTCGTTGGGCACCTGGCAGGTAGGCGGCCGCTGGGGAGAGCCTTTTAGCGAGCGGAACGCGGAGCGGATTATCAACGAGGCCATAGACGCGGGCGTCAATTTTATTGATACCGCCGACGTGTACAGCGACGGCGCAAGCGAGGCCGCTGTGGCCAGCGTGGTGAAAGGGCGCTCCGAGAACATCTATGTGGCCACAAAATGCGGTCGCCAGATACAGCCCCACACTGCCGAGGGCTACACGGCCCAGCGCCTGACCGGCTACGTGGAAGACAGCCTGCGCAACATGAAAACAGACACCATCGACCTGATTCAGCTGCATTGCCCGCCCACGGAGATATATGCGCGGCCTGAGATTTTTGAGGCGTTCGACCGGCTGAAAGAGCAGGGCAAGATCCGGAACCTGGGCGTAAGCGTGGAACTGGTGGACGAGGCGCTGATGGCCATGCAGTACCCGAACGTCACGACAGTACAGATCATATATAACATGTTTCGCCTGAAACCGTCAGAGGTGTTTTTCTCAAAGGCAAAAGAAAACAACGTCGGGATTATTGTGCGCGTGCCGTTGGCCAGTGGCCTGCTTACAGGCAAGATGAGCCGTGCAACCACATTCGGCCCTGACGACCACCGCAGCTTCAACCGGAACGGCGAGGCATTCGATAAAGGTGAGACTTTCTCCGGAGTGGAGTATGGCCTGGGGCTGGAGGCGGTCGAGCAACTGAAAAAGCTATTTCCGGGGCAGGAGCCGCTAGCTGCCTGGGCCATCCGGTGGGTGCTGATGGCAGAGGAGGTGAGCACGGTCATCCCGGGTGCCTCCCGACCAGAGCAGGTTGCTTCAAACATCGAGGCCTCTGGGTTGCCTGCCCTTTCCGCTCAGCAGATGCAGGGGGTAGAGCAGATTTACGACAAATACATCAGGCCAAGTGTGCACGCACAGTGGTAGGTTCAGAGGCTTGTATACTATTGCTTCAGGAGCCGCCAGGCCTCGCTTATGGTATATGAAGTGAAATCAGCCTGCTGCCTGAAACTGGCGGCAGGCTGATTTTTAGCAATCGAGGTTGCTGTCTATCCACCTTCAGGAGCTATATATAGGAACAAGTACGTGACATTTATATATAGCTTCCGATACCTGCAGTACCTGAACTATGCTTTTTGATTCCTGATCTGAATATATAAATGAGTACAAGAATAGTAGTGGTTGCCTCCCTGAACCCGGTGAATGTGTGGGCGGCATTGGAGGGCTTTCAGCGCATGTTCCCGGAATTACGTTTTGAAGTGGCGACTGTCTCAGTGCCCTCCGGGGTCTCGGATCAGCCCCTGACGGATGAGGAAACCTTAACCGGCGCCCGTAACCGGGTGGCCAATGCCAGAACCGCAAAACCGGCCGCCGACTTCTGGATCGGGATCGAGGGTGGCGTGGCGCCGCTGGATGGCGAGCTGGCAGCCTTTGCCTGGGTAGTGGTCTGCTCGAAAGAAATTGTAGGAAAGGCTCGGTCCGGTACTTTTTTTCTTCCCAAAGCCGTCTCCGAACTGGTGGAGCGCGGCGTAGAATTGGTCACTGCCGACGACCTGGTGTTCAGCCGCACGAATTCCAAGCAGGCGGGCGGCGCCATCGGTATTTTAACTGATAATGTACTCGACCGTAAACAACTCTACGAGCAGGCAGTGGTGCTGGCACTGGTGCCTTTTAAGAACCAGCAGCTCTACTCCCCCAAACCCGCTGAGGGCTGAGTTTTCAACATAGAAGGAGAGGGGAATTTGCTCTCTTTTCAATCTGTTTATATATGAAATATAAAACTTTAGGAAGATCTGGTTTAGAAGTGAGTGAAGTCGGCTTTGGCTGCATGTCGCTGGGTGAGGACCGCGCTGTGAATAAAGCGCTGCTGCACCAGGCCCTTGACAGTGGCATCACCTTTTTCGACACAGCGGACCTATACCAGAAAGGCGAAAATGAAGTAGCAGTCGGGAATGCCTTCAAAGGGATGCGCGACCGGGTAGTTTTAGCCACCAAAGTGGGCAACCAGTGGCGCCCGGACGGCAGCGGGTGGGACTGGAATCCGACCAAAGCCTATATCCTGCAAGCCGTGGAGCATAGCCTGAAACGCCTGCAAACAGATCATATCGACCTGTACCAGCTGCACGGCGGCACCATCGAAGACCCCATCGACGAGACTATTGAAGCCTTCGAAATTCTGAAAGCACAGGGCAAGATCCGGGCTTACGGCATCTCTTCCATTCGGCCCAATGTGATCCGGGAATATATAAAGCGCTCCAATATCGACTCCGTGATGATGCAGTACAGCCTGCTTGACCGCCGTCCGGAGGAAGCCTGCCTCGGGCTGTTGCAGGAGCAGGGCATCGGGGTACTGGCAAGAGGCAGTTTGGCCCAGGGCCTGTTGGTGGGTAAATCGCCGAAGCCGTACCTGGGCCACTCAGAGAAAGAAGTAGCAGCGGCAGCTGAAGCTGTCAGCCGGGTGGCAGGCAACCAGCGGTCGGTTGCGGAAGTAGCCGCCCGTTATGTGCTGCATCATCCGGCCGTCACCACCGCCGTGTTGGGGATCCGGACAGCGGCGCAACTCCAGGATGCGCTGCATGTGGCGGAGGCAGCCCCCTTACAGGAGCAGGGAATTGAAGAACTGAAGCGGGCAGTGCAGGCCCTGCGCTACGAGCAGCACCGTTAGTTAGTCCGCAGCATATATGGCATTTGTCAAACTATATATAACCTAACGTTTCTACATGCCGGCGATCGCTCCTCTATCTGATTGCTGGGTCAAATAGACCTCCAGCAAATATAAGCGCTTTGCCAGCTCATTAATCAGGCAGCATTGGGCGGCTGCCTTAAAGTAAACTGATAAACAATGGCTATATGCCTTACCTACCTGTAAAGGGGAAAGTTTAAACCATCATGCAGGGGAATGTCGTAAGCCACAATAGACCTGCCCCAGCACGAGCCTATGAAGACGATAGAACTGAATCACTATAATGCCTCCTTCAGAGTTTCAGGAAGCGAAGCTACCAGAAGTTTGGCTATTCAAAGTATCATGGTCAAAGAATGGCCAGAAGCAGCAAGTCACCTGAAATTACTGGTGCTGGATGAAAAGGATATCCCGATATATAGCCAGGTTCTGGACTCACCACAGGCGAAGGAGGATGCTGCTATACCGGTTGACAAAAGCTTTGTTTTTTACGATCACCTGTCTGTTCAGGTAATTTCGGAGCCAGCGGGAATGCCTTTCTCGGTCGTTGTCAACTTTGATTGAAACGCTTTTTCCATACGATAGCTGCTTTCGTTTTATGAGGACAGTAGCGCGCTTTAATGTAAAATGGCGATCCCAACATGAGTAGTAATTGCCGGAGGTAGTAGGTTTGTGTGCACGGTGCTAAAGTTTGGCATCATAAGTCCGGCACCACGAGACTCGGAAGACGTTTTTCTGAAAGGGGGCGGTTCATTCAACATGGCATTTATCTGCTTTATAGATTTCGAGCTGACTTATTAAAAGTTGCTGCGCTCCTGATATGTACAAGGTTAAGCTTGTCAGCAGATCCTTGGCAACTGTTCCCCGGAAGGCATTGCCACCACTCTGCGTCCACCGATCCCGGTAAGCATCACCACCTGCCCGGGATGCTCCGTTACTACAGTCCCAATGAGAGCGGCCTGCTGTTCTGATGGTAAAATGGCCTGCAGTTTCTGTAAGACCTGTTCGCTTACTTCTCCTTTCACCCAAGCCATAAAAATGCCTTCGTTCGCCACATAGAGCGGGTCCAGCCCCAGCATTTCGCAGGCTGACTGCACCTGTTCGTGGAGTGGTATCTGGTGTTCTTCCAGCGCCATGCCAAGATTTGTTTGGCGGGCAATTTCGTTGAGGACAGTGGCCACGCCGCCGCGGGTGGGGTCCCGCAGGAAATGGATATCCGCACCAAACGCATCCAGCAGCGCCAGTACCTCTGCATGCACGGAAGCGGTGTCGCTTTGTATCTGCGACTCGAATTCCAGGCCTTCCCGCACCGACATGATCGCCATGCCATGGCTGGCAAGGGGGCCGCTGATCAAAATCCTGTCGCCAGCCCTGATGTTTTCAGCGTCAATAAAGGCCTGGTGATGCACCTGCCCGACACCGGACGTATTGATGAAAATTTTATCGCCTTTGCCCCGTTCCACTACTTTCGTGTCACCGGTTACCACCAATACGCCTGCTGCGTCGGCTGCCTTCCGGATAGCCAGCAGTATCACATGAAATTCTTCTTTGCTGAACCCCTCTTCCAGTATAAAGCTCAGCGATAAGTATCTTGCTTTTGCGCCGCACATGGCCAGGTCGTTCACTGTTCCGTTTACGGCCAGGTCACCAATGTTTCCGCCCGGAAAGAACAGCGGAGAGACCACGTAGCTGTCAGTGGTGAAAGCAAGCCTGCCGGAAAGCTCAAACACAGCGCCGTCATGCTTTTTACGAAGGTATTCGTTACCCAGTATGCTGAAAACCTCCGTCTCCAGTAGCTGGTTCGTGAACTCTCCGCCGCTGCCATGGGCAAGGGTAAAACGTTCAGCAGGTTTCTCCATAGGGGTAGTTTAAGGAATCATTTCATAAGCCTGTGAGAAGTGGAAGTAGGCAGCGCAGGCACCCTCTGAAGAGACCATGGGAGCTCCCAAAGGATGAAGCGGCGTGCAGCCTTTGCCAAAGTGCGGGCATTGCGCCGGTTTTTTGAGTCCCCTGAGAATTTCTCCGGCTATACACCCTGTGTCAGTCGGGGCGACAGTGGTGTCGGTAGTTGTACCGAACTTTTGTTCAGCATCATACTGCCAGTACTTCTCCCGCACTTTGTAACCGCTCTGAGGGATCACGCCGATGCCGCGCCATTCCCGGTCCGTCACTTCAAAGACTTCCCGAATCACTGCCTGCGCCTGTTGGTTGCCATTTGGCCGCACCACCCGCGCGTACTGGTTCTCCACCGTGGCTTTACCCGACTCGAGCTGGCGCACAGCCATCAGGATGCCTTCTAAAAGGTCAACAGGTTCGAAGCCGGTCACTACAATGGGCACTCCATACTTTTCTGCCAATGGGTAGTACTCCTGCATTCCCATTACGCTGCATACGTGTCCGGCCCCCAGAAACCCGTTGATAGTATTGAAAGGGTCGCTGAGAATGGCTTCCATGGCGGGCGGCACCAGCACATGCGAAACCAGCACCGAAAAGTTCGGTAGATGAAGTTTGGCAGCCTGGAGCACGGCCAGGGCATTGGCTGGAGCAGTGGTCTCAAAGCCAACGGCAAAGAAAACAACCTCTTTCTCAGGATGATCGAGGGCAAGTTTCACGGCATCCAGCGGGGAATACACGACCTTCAGATTGCCTCCTTCGGCACGGGCCTGCATCAGGCTTTTGCTGCTGCCAGGCACCCGCACCATATCCCCGAATGAGCAAAGCAGTACTTCCTCGCGGAGTGCAAGCGCCACGGCCTGGTCGATCATGGAAGCCGGTGTCACGCAAACAGGACAACCCGGCCCATGCACCATCGTGACCATTTCCGGCAACATGTTCAGGATGCCGTTCTTTACCAGGCTGTGCGTTTGCCCCCCACACACCTCCATCAGCATCCGGGGGCGTTTTACCACAGCCCCTATCTCGGACAGGAGCTTTTTTACTTTAGCAGCGTCCCGGTACTCAGAAAGGTGTTTCATGTTGTAGGAAAATATAGTTCATTCAACCAATTGACATATGGGTATATATGGCTCATGCATTTTACGTCTCCTCCTCCGCCAGCCCCTCCTCACCCAATTCCCCGGATTCCTTCAGGTATTCAAATACGGTGGTAGCCTCCTGCTCACTGATCAGGCTTAATGCGACGCCGGCATGCACCAACACATAGTCCCCCGGCTTAGCCTCTGTCAGCATGGCCAGGCTGACGGTGCGCGAAATACCACCAAAAGATATCTTCCCTGTGCGAAAGCAGTCATCTGCTGCTTCGTCAATTGATTCGAGCCTTGCCGGAATGCCTAAACACATGATCAGGGGTTAATTGGATGGTTTAATATATTCTTTGCATTTACAGATACCTCCCCGGGCTTTCCCTTCAACTGCATCCATGCTAGTTGCCCATAGGATACACATTCGTCGTTCGGCGGAAGCTGTTGATGGAAGTATAGCTGGAAGTCTGGCGATAACTTGTCGATGAGCAGGTCTGTAAGCAGGCAGTTCTGAAATACCCCGCCGCTGAACGCTATTCTTTTCAGCGCGTAATGTTCCGCCACAATCCTCACCACCTCTACCAGCGTCACATGAAACTTTGCTGCGATGTGCTCTGTGCCAAGCCCTTGCTGCACATCCTTTATTATTTGCCGAATTATATATAGGAATGAGATATTCTTCCCGTTAAACACATCCAGCGCATAGCCGGCCACACCATAGAGTTCGGGTTCCCTTGCGGCGGAGGCCTCCAGCAGCATGGCGGCTTCTCCTTCGTAGCTCATTTGGCTGCACAAGCCAAGGAGCGCGGCTGCGGCATCAAAGATGCGTCCCATGCTGGTGGTTTGTCGTTTATACCCGGCACCCTGCAGTATACTTTGATATAGCTTCCATTCCGCTGTGGAATAGTATAATTTTAGGAGAGCCTCTGCACCTGGTGCATCAAAGCACAGCGCTAAGGCTGAAAGGCGTGGTTCTATGGCCATTTTATCACCTGCCAGGTGTGGGTATGGCTCGATCTGCGCCAGCGGTGTGATCCGATTATTCTGCAAGAGCAGAAACTCACCACCGCGTATCAAATTATCATTGCCAAGCCCGGTGCCGTCCCAGATCACTCCCAAAACAGGTTCCTGGCTCTCGAGCAATTGGTTTTCATCCAGGACGGCAGCAAAGTGCGCCTCGTGATGCTGCACTTCCTCACAGGGTAAGTTATACTGTTGCGCCAGCCTTTTTCCTAAAATCACTGAAGTATAGTCCGGGTGTTTATCGGTGAGGATATGGGAGGGCGAAAATCCATATAGGCTTGCCAGGTGCTCCAGGCTTTGCTCAAGATTTAGCACATTGTCATAAAAAGAAAGGTTGCCGAGGTACTGGCTTATATATAGATTGCCTGAGGAAGTGAAAGAGAAGGTGCTTTTTTGGTCTGCTCCCAAGGCCAGGAAACTTTCTTTGGCTGTCGCCTCACGCACAACAGACGGGGCAAATCCACGCGACCTGCGTAACAGGATGCTCTGGCGGTGCCTTGGCGTGACTTGTACAACAGAATCGTCCTGTGAGACCAGGATATCCCGATCATGCTGAAGTACATAATCGGCGATACCTGCTAATTCCCTAAAGACATCCTGATCACGAAAACTGATGTGGTGGCCATGCGTGTTTGCGCTGGTAGCGATCACAGGTTTCTTTAGCTGGGAAAGCAGCAACTCGAACAGGGGCGTGTAAGGGAGCATGACGCCCAACTTGTTTAGCCGTGGAGCAACGAGTTCTGCCTCTGTCCCTGCTGCAGGGTGCGTCTTCTTCTGTGCCAGCACAATGGGCGATGCAGTCCCCTGCAGCAGTTCTATTTCTTCCTCCTTTAGCTGCACATCTCTCTGCGCAGTCTCCAGATCAGGGTACATCAGGGCGAAAGGTTTGGAAGGGCGGCGCTTTCTTGCTCTCAGGGTCCGGATGGTTTGTGCATTCGTCGCATCAGCTAGCAGCAAATACCCGCCGATTCCTTTCACCGCTATGATATACCCTTCCTGCAGAAGCTGCACTGCGGCAGGTATAATTGCCTGCTGATCAGCTGTAACCATTTGCTGTCGTACAGTATATAATATCAGCAAAACAGGGCAGGCAGGGCAGGAGTTTGTCTGTGAAAAATAACGCCTGTTTTCCGGGTCATCATATTCCCTTTCACACTGCTCGCACATGGCGAAAGGAGCCATGGTAGTGTGCTCCCGTTCATAGGGCAACTTCGCCATAATGGAGTACCTGGGGCCGCAGCAAGTGCAGGTGGTGAAGGCATAATTGTAGCGCCTGTTCGTGCTGTCTTTGATCTCTGAGCGGCAGGAAGCGCACATTGCCAGGTCAGGCGTGAGTATCAGGTTAGCAACAACACTTGGGGATTCTTTTATGATCTGAAAACCGGCCAAGTCTTCCTCCCCTATACTTTCTATGCTGGCAGATTGGATCCGGGCAAGGGCAGGGGGGTGGCATTTGAGCTGTCCATAAAAATCCAGTACCTGCTGTGCTTCACCCTTTACTTTTATATATAGCCCGTCCGATTGGTTACGCACCCAGCCACATAAACCTGATTGCTTTGCTAAGCGGTATACAAAAGGCCTGAACCCAATGCCCTGAACCTTACCGGCGATATGGATACAAAAGGTTGCCACACTACATTAAACAGGCAGGGCCATGTGTTCCTGCCGGAGCCAGTTCAGCCAGCCTTCCATCCCTTCTCCCTTGGTAGCGGATAGCTCATAGAACACAAGCTTGTGGTTTACCCGAAGGGCATACTCCTTCGCTTTTTCCATATTGAAATCGACGTAAGGCAGCAGGTCCATTTTGTTGATGATGCAGACATCCGCACTCTCAAACATGTTGGGATACTTCAGGGGTTTGTCATCGCCCTCCGTCACGCTCATCACCACCACACGGTACTTCTCGCCCAGGTCGAACAGGGCCGGGCAAACCAAGTTGCCAACATTCTCGATCATCAGGATGGAGTGCTCGGCAGGGGGCATGGCATGCAGGGCGCGGTGCACCATCGACGCATCCAGGTGGCAGCCTTTGCCGGTGTTGATCTGTACCACCGGCGCACCCGTCGCCTCAATGCGGTTCGCATCCTGCATTGTTTGCTGGTCGCCCTCCACTACATAAAAAGTCACTTCATCTCGCAGGGCTTTGATTGTTTTTTCAAGGAGCGTTGTTTTTCCGGAGCCGGGAGAACTGACCAGGTTAATGGCCAGCATGTGTCTTTGTTCGAAGTGCTGCCGGTTATGCGCCGCATCGCGGTCATTCTTGTCCAGCACATCCCGCTCCAGGAGGTGAAGTTGCTTTTGTGGAGGGCCAGCAACAACAAGCTTCTTAAACGCTTGCCCTGGAATAGCCATTTTAGCCGGCTCATCTGAATTGCATCCGCAGGTAGTACACATGGTATTAGTTATAAAGGATGGTCAAACTCCTGATCCTGATCTCCTTCCCCTGGAGCAGCTCTTTTCTGAAACCGTTGCAGGAAGGGCATATATCGTAGGCAAACGAGAGCGTGAATTCCTGTTGGCAGTTGAGGCACCGGGCAATGCCTGATTTTTTTTCAATCGTACATCTTGCCTTCTCCAGGATCGTCTGCTTTACGGCTTCCTCCCAGGCGTATTCCAGCGCTTCTTCCTCCACCCCGGCCAGATCGCCTATCTCCAGCACGATCTCCTCCACCAGGTTGCCGCCCGCTTTCTTTACCTCTAGCTCGGCGGTTTCCACAATGCTCAACGCTATATAAAATTCATGCACTGTGCTGGTATATGTAAATTTTAAGTTAAAGCCGCCCTCCCTTCTTCATATACTCACCCTTCTCGCCTTATAGGAACAGGTTCTGGTGTGCTTCCATATAGCCGTTGCCCAGCAGGTGACCTGCTACAGCGAGATATCGGATCCTGTTGAGTTACAGGTCGGGTGCATCATGTACCACGAAGTTCAAGCCTGCGTCAACGAAACGATTCTTCTGCGTATGGCTTGTCCTCCTGGAATAACTTAAACAAAACGGTTGAAGCACTATCGTTATATTATATATAACGTTAATAAGAACGGATGTGGCTATCTATTGTTCCGGCCTCGCCTCGGATTGCGATGAAAATCAAAAAAAGAATCTATCTATTGGACAGGCTTTGGGAACTGCAAAGTACCCGTGGGTATCTCAGTGATGAAGATATTTTGCAGGTGGCTCAGGAGTTTGGCATGTCTCCGGTGGAGGTGGAAGGGGTGGCTGGCTTTTACCATTTTTATCACCGGGAGCGGACCGGCAAGTATAAGATCTACCTGAATAACAGCATTCTCTCCTGGTTTCATGGCTTTGAGAAGGTAAAAGAGGCTATAGAAAAAGAAACAGGTGCTGCCATGGGCGGAGTAGACCCATCCGGCACTTTCGGCTTTTTCGAAACATCCTGCATTGGCCTCAGCGACAGGGAACCGGCCGCACTCATCAACTTTCATCCTTTCACCAAGCTCACCCCGCAAAAGGTAAAACGCATCATCAACGGACTCAAAGCCGGGAATGCACCGGCAGAACTGGCCGATGCCATTGAGGAGAAGGTGCGGTACAAGCCGGGAAAAGACAAGGCCATACTTCTTAGGGACTTTGAACCGGGAAAGGCGCTGGGTAACCTGAAAAACTATTCGCCGGACGAGGTGATAAGTATGATCAAGGACTCAGGCTTGTCGGGCAGGGGAGGTGCTTTTTTTCCGACGGGGATGAAGTGGGAGTTTGCCCGCAAAGCCAAGGGAAGTATAAAGTACATTGTGTGCAATGCCGATGAAGGGGAGCCGGGTACTTTTAAAGACCGTGTTTTGCTCCACCTGCTGCCGGGGCTTTTGATCGAAGGGATGATCGTGGCGGGGTATGCCGTAGGAGCCACGGAAGGTATAATTTATTTAAGGGCTGAGTATACCTGGCTGCTGCCCAAGCTCAACGCTGCGCTGGAGGAATACCGGCAGAGTGGCTACTTAGGCCAAAGTATAGCTGGATTGGGCAAGTATAGATTCGACATCCGGGTGCAGCTGGGGGCAGGCGCTTATATCTGTGGCGAGGAGACCGCTTTGCTGGATTCACTGGAGGGGAAGCGGGGGGAGCCGAGGCTTAAAACCGTGTTTCCAACTGATAAAGGCTTTTTGAGGAAGCCTACGGTCATCAACAACGTGGAGACATTCTGCGCGGCTGCCCGCATCCTGGAGTTGGGAGTGGAAGCTTTCAAAAGAATGGGCACCCCGAAGTCTACCGGCACCAAACTCCTAAGTATAGCCGGCGACTGCAAAAAGCCGGGGCTGTATGAGATCGAGTGGGGGATGCAGCTAAGAGAGTTGCTGGAGCTGTGTGGTGCCGAAAACCCAACATATATCCAAATGAGTGGACCTTCAGGAGAATTGCTTTCGGTTAAGGAGAAAGACCGGGCCATTTCGCTGGAGGATATCCGTTGCGGTGGCTCAGTGATGATCTTCGATGCGCAGCGCGACCTGTTCACCATCCTTCAGAACTACTCCCGCTTCTTCACTTACGAGTCCTGCGGCTTGTGCACGCCCTGCCGGGCCGGTAACCCGCAGCTACTGCACATGATCGAGCGCTTCATAAAAGGCAAAGCGGCTCCCGGCGATGTGGAGAAGGCGCTGCAATGGTCAGCTATCGTTAAACACAACAGCCGCTGCGGACTGGGGCAAACATCACCAAATTCATTAGAGCAGGCCATTCAGAAGTTTCCGGAGCTGTTCCACGAGAAGCTGGTGCGCGACGACAAGTATAACCGGGAGTTCAGCCTGGAAAAGGCCACAGAAGCATATAACAACTTAACCCATGCCGAAGACTGAGAAAGAGATAGAGATCGTGCTGGACGGCAAAAAAGTGACGTGCCGGGAAGGGGAGAACCTGCTGAAAGTGGCGCAGGCAAATGGCGTGTTCATACCCGCCCTCTGCTATTTCGACCACGTGGACCCGCCGCTGGGCACCTGCCGCGTGTGCACCGTGAAAGTGAAAGGCAAGTACACAGCCGGCTGCCAGGTAATAGCCAAAGAGGGACTGGAGGTGGAGGTGATGACGCCGGAACTGCTGGACCATCGCAAGGCTGTGGTAGAAATGCTGTTTACGGAAGGCAACCACATCTGCCCGCTCTGCGAGAAAAGCGGAAAGTGCGTGCTGCAGGCGCTGGGCTACGAGATGGGCATGGAAACGCCGCGCTTCCCTTATACTTTCCCGAACCGCGAGATAGATTATAAGCCGAAGCACATCATCATGGAGAACCACCGCTGCATCCAATGCAAGCGTTGCGTGGAGGATGTGTTTACCGATGAGGGCAGGCCGGTATTCTATTTTCAGCAGCGGGGGAAGGAGACCTTTGTGGCCGTGGACTATGAGCAGGAGGCAAAGCTGTCGTATGAGCAGGCGTACCGTGCCATGGAGATCTGCCCCGTTGGTACTATACTACTGAAAGAAGATACCATGGAAGCCCCCGGCTTCCGGAAGTATGATAAAGTGCCCATCTCTGAAAAATCACCTGAGGAAGAGGCAAAGCAGGAAGTAAAGCAGCAGGTAGTGAACCCTGCGGAGGTTAAGAAAAAAGTGGTGGCTACCGTGTCGCTGTCCGGTTGCTTTGGCTGCCATATGTCGATGCTGGATATGGACCTGGACCTGCTGGATCTGATCGAGGTGGTGTCGTTTAACCGCTCACCCTTCACCGACATCAAAGATTTTACCCAGCGTTGCGATGTGGGCCTGATCGAGGGCGGTTGCTGCAGCGATGAGAATGTGGAGGTGCTCCGCAAGTTCCGGGAGAGCTGCGATATCCTGGTGTCGGTAGGAGCTTGCGCCATTAACGGCAACCTGCCTGCGCTGCGCAACTGGATGCCGGTGGAGCAGACGTTGCGGGAAGCATACCTGGAGACTCCGACAGCCGATTCCACCGCGTTGATTCCGCACCACGAGGATCTGCCCAAAATACTGGACAAAGTATACCCTTGCCACGAGGTAGTGAAGATAGACTACTATATACCGGGTTGTCCGCCGGGTGGCGACCACATCTACAAAGTGGTGCAGAACCTGCTTTTGGGAACAAACTACGAAGTGCCTTACGAGAAATTCAAGTATGACTAAAGGTAAAGCGACAAGTCGGAAAATAGCGATAGACCCCATCACGCGGGTAGAAGGGCATGGCAAGGTAACGCTGCACCTGGACGAGCAGAACCGGGTGAAGGAGGCGCGTTTTCATATCGTGGAGTTCCGGGGCTTCGAGAGCTTTGTGAAGGGGCACCCGTACTGGGAGGCGCCGCTGCTGGTGCAGCGCCTGTGCGGTATTTGTCCGGTAAGCCACCATTTAACTGCCGGTAAAGCTATAGACCAGATTGTGGGAATAGATCCGGAGACCCTGCCTGAAACCGCCACTAAGATCCGACGGCTGCTGCACTATGCGCAGGTTTTTCAGTCGCATGCCACGCACTTTTTTTACCTGGCTTCCCCGGATCTGCTGTTTGGTACCGATGCACCGCTCGAGAAAAGAAACATCATGGAGGTGGCGGTAGCGAACCGGGAACTGGCCTTAAAAGGAATACAGATGCGCAAGTTCGGGCAGGAGCTGATACAGGCCATCGCAGGCAAAAAGATACACGGCATTTCGGTAACACCAGGCGGCGTGCACAAGGGGCTGACAAAAGCGGAAAGGCAGTTCTTCCTGGATGGGAAAGCAGTTCCGTCAGTCGATACCATGATCAAATGGTCGCTGGAGATGGTAGCTTTTCTGAAGGAGTACCGAAACAAAAACCAGGTTTGGCTGGATACCTTTGCCGCATTCCCTTCCAATCATCTGGGTCTGGTTACAGCAGACGGAGCGCTTGAGCTCTATGACGGAAATTTTCGGGTGAAAGATTTTGAAGGTAAGACAATTATAGATCAGGAACCCGACATGCGTTACCAGGAGCTTTTCAGCGAGGCAACTGAAGTATGGACCTACCTGAAGTTCCCTTACCTGAAAAGCTTAGGCCGCGACAAAGGCTGGAGCAGGGTTGGTCCGCTGGCCCGGATGAACGTTTGCGATCATATACCTTCACCGCTGGCTGAGCGGGAGCGGCAGTACTTCAAATCCTTAACAGATAACAAACCCAGCAACAGCTCGATGCACACGCACCTGGCCCGCATGATAGAGGTGCTGCATTGTGCCGAGCAGATGAAAGTGCTGCTGGAGGACAACACGCTGGATAAGGGAGAACTGGTACGGCAAGGGGTGCACCGCAACCTGGGCATTGGCGTGATCGAAGCCCCGCGTGGTACGCTGATTCACCACTATGAAGTTGACGATGATGGCATGATCACCAAATGCAACCTGATCGTTTCAACCACGCACAACAACGAGCCTATGAACCAGGCAGTGAAGTGGGTGGCCAACAACGTGCTGGACGGGAAGCCGGAGATCACTGAGGCGCTGCTGAACCAGGTGGAAACCGCTATCCGCACCTTCGACCCCTGCCTGAGCTGTGCCACCCATGCCCTGGGACAAATGCCGCTGAAGATTTCCTTGTTTGATGCTGATGACAAACTGCTCGATGAACGGACAAGAGACTAAACAAACACTGCTGATCGGCATCGGAAACTCTGCCCGTGAAGACGACGGCCTGGGCTGGGCTTTTGTGGAACGGGTGGAGCAGGAGGCATATTTCAATGGTGACTGCATTTACAAGTTCCAACTCAACCTGGAGGATGCTGATCTGATCTCAAAGTATAAACTGGTGGTTTTCGTGGATGCGCACAAGGGGGAACTGCCGGAGGGGTTTCGTTGGAACAGATGTATACCTGCTGCCGGGGCAGGATTCTCTACACATCAGCTGGAGCCACAGAGTGTGCTCTACCTTTGTCAGCAGCTTTACAATGTGCAGCCGCAGGCTTTTATACTTGTCATACAAGGGTACAAATGGGCGCTAAGGGAGGGACTGTCGCTAAAGGCGCTTGGACATATGGGCTCTGCTCTTAAAGGATTTATGACGTGGATAGACGGGTATAGGCAAGAGATTCACGGGCTAGAGAGGAGGAAACAATAGCTTATACCAGATGATATATACACCCTTCCATCGCTACAGTTAAAATACCTCCCCCCTCTAACTCAAAAGAATGAAGCCATATATGGAAGAGGGTTTAGGCGATTTGGTATTATATCAGTAGGAGGTTTCCAATCTTGCAAATACTTAAAAGAGTGGGTGGGCTATGAGGGGATTGAATAGCGGGAAGGGGGTTATTTGTGTGCTTTTATTTAACAGGATGGTTTCGGCTTCTTTGGGTTTGCTATAGTCTGCCAGCTGCGTTATCGTTTCGTTTCATATTTGATACAGAGCGCCAACTGGCCTGTATGGTAGGCCATATAGGATATGATTTTTCCGATAGCCTCGGGAGTGTAATTCTAACTGTGTCATCATTTTCCTTTTTCCAGATAACCTTATAAAGTGCATCCGCTCCCTGCTGCTGGTAGTTTAATAGCGTATCGAGGTTATTCCATTCTCCGGTATCCCGTTTCGCAATAACTTTTTTTTCTGAAACTTTTAATTCTGTGCTCCCGAAAATGTTCTATGCGTAGAGGTATTTTACGTCCGCTATGTGCCTGACAAAGAAACCTGCGCTGTTAGGGGAAGCACCAGATTTCTTCACAAGCTCCTGCTCCGTCAGGTTCTGCAACATAATCGTGAAGCGCGTCCGAGCTTCCAGCCAGCTTTGTAAGTATGAATTGGTCGTACTGCTCCTTTGCCTCTATTTTAATTCTTATTTTCTATTCTGACCCTAACATAATCCGTCAGTTCCTTTAATGTCTGTATTTTCCCATAGTCCTCTTCCGGCGTTTCAATTCCAAACTGCTCATCCAGCTTTACAATAAACTGTAGATAATCGAAGGAATCAATTCCCAGGACCCGGCGGATGTCGTCGTCGGGCTGGAGCATTTCGGGCTCTGTATCAGGGGCAACCTGCTTGAGTTCGCGAAGCAGGGTCTGCTTTATTTCTTCATCTGTCATAGCTTTTCCGGTTGCTGTAGGTGATTTTTTATTGCCGTGAGAAATTTACTACCGGTGCTGCCGTCGGAGGCGCGGTGGTCGGCTGCCAGGGTAGCTGTTAGTACCGGGCGTACATCCAGCATCCCTTTTTCAGTCCAGGGCTGCTCCGTAATGCCTCCAAACCCTACCAGCGCGACCTGTGGTGGGTATATGACACCATATACTGTCTCCACGCCGCCTTCGCCCAGGCTTGTCACGGTGATGGTGGAGTCAGCGAGTTCGGAGCTGCGCAGCCGCAGGGCCCGGGCCCGGGGTATCAGGTCGTTCAGCGCCTGCATCAGCTCCTCCAGCGTTTTCGTATCCGCATCATGCAGAGCAGGCACCATGATGCCGCCGGTTCGTAGCGCCACCACGTAGCCAACATGTATGCCTTCTTTCCGCTGCAGCCCGTTTTCCCACCAGGCATTCAGGTCAGGAACATCGGTCAATGCTTTGGCCACGGCCTTGATCAGCAGCACCGCCGGCAGCAGCCGTTCCTTTACAGGCCGCTGCTTGTTTGTCTCTGTGAGCCAGGCTAAAGCGCGGCTCATGTCTATTTTGGTTTCAAGGTAGTAATGTGGCACCTCCCGGTTGGACTTGCTCATGGCGGCGGCCACGGCCATGCGTATACTTTCTGTAGAGGCAGCTGTTGCCGCTAAAGGTTTTTCCACCGTTGTCTCCGCAGTGCCGGCAGGTGCTTTTTCTTCTGTGGGAACAACAGGTGTTGCCTCTTCTGGAAGTGCAGGCGGTTCTGCGTGTTCTTTATGAGCGGCTTTTCCTGCGTCCGGGGCAGCTTGCGCGGCAATGGCTTGCTCCACGTCTGCCCGCACGATGGCCCCCTCTGGCCCGGTGCCGTGGAGCGCCGTGATATCGATCCCCCTCTCTGCGGCAATTCTTTTTGCCAGCGGCGATGCCCGGATAGGGTGAGGAGGATGTACAGCCTTTAGTGGGGCTGCTGCTGTTGCAGTAGGTGGCTTTGGTTCAGTCGGCGCTTTCTGTTGTTCAGGAACAGGCGCCCGTACAGCATTTTCCCCTGCCGCTGCTTCCTCTTCCGAAAAGATAGTCGCCATGGGAGTGTTAACCGGCACCTGGTCATCAACCTTAACCAGCAAATCACCGATTACACCTTCCTCAAATACTTCAATTTCAATGATTCCTTTCTGCGTTTCCACTTCTGCCACGATGTCACCTTTTTTGATCCTGTCGCCGGGTTGCACGCGCCACTCCCGCAGATAGCCGCTTTCCATGTCGGCTCCGAGGCTGGGCATTTTATACTCAATCATGCTGCAGTATTTTTTTTACCATGGATACGATCTGGGCAGGCTGCGGAACAGCGGCGTCTTCCAGGTGCTTTGGGTAAGGGATCGGCACTTCTGCGCCACACAGCCGCGCTACCGGTGCATCCAGTTCATAGAAGCACTTTTCCATGATGCGAGTGCTTACTTCGGAGGAGATGCTTACTGAACGGCTGGCATCTTCTACAAGCAGGGCGCGGTTCGTTTTAGACACAGAGGCCATGATGGTGTCATCATCCAGCGGGCGCAGGATGCGCAGGTCCAGCACCTCCGCCTCAATGCCTGCTGTAGCCAGTTCTTCCGCAGCCTCCAGCGCTTTGTAGACGCCGGTGCCATACGTGATAAGGGAGATGTCCTTACCCTCACGGCGGACGCTGGCTTTGCTGATATCAACGGCATCAGCCGCCTCTGAGAGCTCCTTTTCCAGGTTCAGCAGGGAGGTGTATTCAAAGATGATGACAGGATCAGGATCGAGCAGGGCAGGGGCCAGCATATAGCGGGCATCTTGATGAGTGCCGGCGGAGAGAATGCGCAGCCCCGGCAGGTGCGCGAACAGCGGTTCCCAGCTATGGGAGTGCTGTGCCGCCAACTGCTTCCCGATGCCGGCGCTCATCCGGATCACAAGGGGCACGTTGAACTGCCCGCCTGACATGTGCAGCAGCGTCGCGGCATTATTAGCGATCTGGTCCAGGGCCAGCAGGCTGAAGTTAACCGTCATGATCTCGACGATGGGACGCATGCCGCCCAGAGCAGCGCCTATCCCTGCCCCCACAAAACCTGCCTCCGATAGGGGCGTGTCCAGGATGCGCTCCGGCCCGAACTCCTGCAACAGGTTTTTGCTCACGGCAAAGGCCCCACCGTACCGGCCGACGTCCTCGCCCAGCAGAAACACGCGCTCATCTCCCTGTAAGGCTTCCTGAATCGCCTGTTTGAGACACTCCCGGTATGTGAGCATGCGGTTTGCCATGGTTTAGCTCTTACGCTCGCTGTAGGTGTACCTGGTCAGTTCCTCCACGGGCTCCCAACTGCAGGTCTCGGCGAAGTCCACAGCATCCTGCACTTCCTTCTCCACCTGCGTTTCTATGTTCTTGAATTCGACATCAGTAAGGACCTGCTGTTGCATGAGGTAATTTAAAAAGCCTGGGATAGGGTCACGCTTTTTCCATTCCTCCACCTCGCTTTTCTCGCGGTACAGCTCGGCGTCAAACATGGAATGCGCCCGGAAACGGTACGTGTTGCACACCAAGAAGTGCGGTTGCCCTGTGCTTCTTACTGCTTCGGCTGCCATATTTGCCGCCTGCATCACAGCCAGCAGGTCCATGCCGTCTACTGAGGAGGAAGCGATGCCGTAGGCAGCTCCTTTCAGCTCCAGGTTGGTTTGGGCATGGGTATAGCGCAGGGCCGTGCCCATGGCGTAGAGATTGTTTTCACATACGAACAGAACAGGCACCTGCCACAGTGCTGCCAGGTTCATGGCTTCATGAAAAGCACCCTCTGCCATCGCGCCCTCCCCGAAAAAGCAGCAGGTCAACTGGTCCCGCTTCATCTTTTTATCCGCCAGCGCCAAGCCTACCGCCATGGCCAGGTGGCCTGCCACAATCGCATTGCCGCCGTAGAATTTTGTTTTGGAATCGAACAGGTGCATGGAGCCGCCGCGTCCCCGGCTGCAACCTTCCAGCCTGCCATACATCTCGGCCATGATTTTGCCGGGGTCAATGCCGCGCACCAGCGCATGCCCGTGCTCGCGGTAGGTGGCCAGCACATTATCTTCCGCACGCAGGGCCTGCAGCACACCTACGGCAACGGCCTCCTCGCCAATGTACAAATGGAGGAAGCCCCTGATCTTCGTTTTGGTATACATCTCCGCCGCTTTTTCCTCAAACCTGCGGACAAGGATCATCTGGTGAAGCAGCTTTCGGGCCTGCTCCGGGCTTAGCGGTGTGGTTGATTTTGGTGTCTGTGCCATCTCGCCTATTTTATGCTTGTTCCAAGGTGGAGGTGTCACCTTCCGGCAATCCCAGCTCCCGCGCCTTCAGCAGCCGGCGCAGTATTTTGCCGCTGCGTGTCTTGGGCAGGCTTTCCACAAAAGAGATCTCTTTGGGCGCTACAGCAGGACCAAGTTTTTTCCGGGCAAATCCGGTGATGTCCTGCTTCTGCTGGTCATCGGCATTATAGTGAGGCTTAAGCACGATAAAGGCTTTCACCAGCTCCCCGATCATCTGGTCCGGCTTGCCGATTACGGCGGCCTCGGCCACGGCCGGGTGAGCCATTAAGGCGCTCTCCACCTCAAAGGGCCCGACCATGTGCCCGGAGGTTTTGATGATATCGTCGGCGCGGCCTACAAACCAGAAGTAACCGTCGGCATCCCGCTTGGCCAGGTCGCCGGTGATGTACCAGTCTCCTTTGAAGCTCTTGTGATAGCGCTCCTCATCGTGCAGGTAGGTGCGGAACATAGACGGCCAGCCGCGCTTCAGTACCAGGTGCCCGCCTTTATCCGGTTCAGTGATAATGTTGAAATCCTCTTCTGTTACCTCGGCAATAGCGGCCTCCACCCCCGGAAGCGGTTTTCCCATAGAGCCGGGCCGAACAGGCATGGACCTGAAATTGGCAATCATGATTCCCCCTGTTTCGGTTTGCCACCAGTTGTCCAGTATCGGCATCCCGAATGCCTTCTCACCCCAGGTAACGGCCTCGGGATTCAGAGGCTCTCCAACGCTTAGCACCAGCCGCAGGTTCTCTAGTTTGTATTGCTCTTTTGGAATGATGTTCATGCGCATCAGGCGCCGGATGGCGGTGGGAGCAGTATACCACACGTTTACTTTCTGTTCTTCCAGAATGGAGTACCAGCGGGTGGCATCGAACTCTTCCTCGTCCACAATGTTCGTCACGCCATTTACCAACGGAGAGATGATGCCATAGGAAGTCCCTGTTACCCAGCCGGGATCCGCGGTGCACCAGTAGATGTCGTCAGGGTGAAAATCGAGCACATATTTTCCTGTAGCATAATGTACCAGCACGGCCTGGTGCACATGCAGCGCCCCCTTAGGTAATCCGGTTGTGCCGCTGGTAAAGTGCAGCAGGGCCGGGTCTTCCGGGTCAGTGGGAGGGACCGTGAACTCATCGGAGGCTTGCTCCATCAGGCGTGGGAGCGAGCGGATCCGTTCGCTCTCGTCTTTGTCTGTGTCTGTGAGTAAGACGCACTTTAGCTCCGGTAAACGCTCCAGCAACTGGCGCACCTTTTTCTCAAACAGGTCTTTGGTCGTAACCAGTACTTTCCCATCGCCCCGGCTGATACGCTGAAAAATTGGCTCGGGGCCGAACACATTGAACAGGGGACAGAAGACTGCCACCTTCTTCAAAGTGCCAAAGGCGGTAAAGTATAACTCAGGAATGCGTCCCAGGAAAGAGAAAACCCGGTCCCCTTTTGTGATGCCTATCTCCCCCAGCACGTTGGCGAAGCGGTTTGTAAGCTCCATAAAGTCATGGTAGGAGCAGTCCATCACCGACCTGTCCTGCTGAATAAAACGAAAGGAGACCTTTTCTTTCAGTGGTCCGGCGGCGTGCCGATCGATGGCCTCATGCGCTATATTGAGTCCCTGCCCGTTGGGTAAACCGCTGAGCCCTGACTTCTCCTTCTCCCAGCTAAAAGAAGAAGTGAACGAGGCATAGTCTGCTAAATTTGGTGTTAAGGACATAGGAATGATTTTTTGGCTTCAGCATCTGACCATATGGCTACCCGGCTTCCGTCTGTTATCGCGTATAGAATCCCGGTTCGTCCCAATTCAGCCAATCATACTGGGAATACTTACGGCCAGAAGGATGAGCTGACGCTGTTATTCCTGTTATTGCGTAATTTGTGCTGTTAGTGAATTGATAAATATTATTTGATTAATCATACGTATGCAATAAGAAGTAAGCTGAACGTATTCATCTTAAATGTGAATAACTTCGGTAGGTAGCGCTATCCCACCCAGCAATAACAGAAGCGGGTAGTAGAGGTACAACAGTAGCAGACTAATTTTTAAAAGAGGACCATGAAGGATTGTAAATTCTTAAATAAGGGTATGCTGGCTGTTGCTGCCCTTTTGGGGTATGTTGGGGTAGTGACCATCTTCCACAGGAAGTACACCAATTGGGGAGCCACGGATGCGGAGTTGGAGCAGCCACTGCCGGGAGATGCGTTGATGGACCACCCGGCTTCGAATCACGCTGTTACCATACAGGCGCCAGTTGAGGCAGTATGGCCCTGGCTCGTACAGATAGGGCAGGACCGGGCTGGCTTTTACAGCTACTCCTTCCTGGAGAACCTGGTTAAGGCCGATATACACAATGCAGACAGCATTGTGCCCGAATGGCAGCACCTGAAAGCAGGTGATACAATAAGGTTAGGATCAAAGAAAATTTATGGCGATAAAACATTGCTGCCGGTAGCGGAACTGGAGGAGAATCATTTCATAGTGTTAAAAGGCTGGGGTACCTTCGTGCTGCAAGCCATCAATAAGGGAACAATGCGTTTCATCATTCGCACTCATGGGCGAGTGGAGGGCTCGCTGAGCCGCCTACTTCACTTTCTGCTTTTCGATCCGATCCATTTTGTGATGGAGCGCAAGATGTTGCTCGGTATCAAGAGGCGGGCTGAGCGAGCTTACCATAAAAGGCAACCGGGGCAGCCTTAGGCTGTCGCCGGTGTTTCTTATCGCACTTATATCGTTATATGCGTCAATGTTGATTTCTTTGCAACGATGCCCTGGATGTACTTAACAATCTCCTACTTATATATGGACGTGTGGCGTTAAATATCTGCTTTTAACGCTCCCTTAGAAATGTCTTCAACGGGCTATTTTAAACGTTAGCACCAAGTATCCCTGTTACTGTTGCGTGATGTTTTTTTACCAAAGTTTCCGCAGAGGTCCTCATTCATACCCATCCCAGGAGTTTTATGGAGACAGATATTCCTCATTCGGTCGACAAGCCTTGTCAAAATGGAGCCGGTTATGGGGCAACAGGCAGTGTGCAGGTTTTGGTTAAAGAAATGAAGCCGACGCCAAAGCTATATTATTGTCTCCTGCTATAACCGACGCACAGGGAGAAAGAGTATTTAGGGGAGTACCTGGTTAAACAAGTTCGGTTTCTTTGTTAATTGACAGTTAATTTAATTTTACTACTTATGGTAATTAACGTAGAAAATAATGACATCCGGGAGTAGTATAGGTAAAAACGCCCCAAGAAGAAACTGGCAACTTTTTTCTAACCTGTCGACCTACTTTAGCTTCCGGTGTCAGTAAAATGGGCTTGTTTTTAATACATCCGAAATATGTTCCAGGACCGCAAAGATGCAGCCATACAATTGGCCAGTAGGCTTGAGAAGTACCAGGGCCCCGAAACGATTGTACTGGGTATACCAAGAGGCGGTGCAGAAACAGCGTACTACGTTGCAAAGCATTTAGGCGCCCCGTTTTCCTTGCTTGTTTCCCGGAAACTGGGGCACCCAGCCAACCCGGAGTATGCCGTAGGAGCTATTGCAGAAGATGGGAGCACTTATTTCAATGAAAATGCACAAGCTGGCCTATCCCACGAAACGATCAACCAAATCATTGAGCAGCAGAAAAAGGAAATCGAACGCCGGATTCAGATCCTACGGAACGGGGAGCCGCTCCCTGACCTTAAAGGCAAGACCGTGCTGCTGGTGGATGATGGCATAGCGACCGGGTCCACTGTTTTTGCCGCCATCCGGATGTGCAGGAATAAAGGAGCCGGCAAAATTGTGGTAGCGGCCCCTGTCTCAGGGAGGGAGCGCAAAAGCAAGTTACTGCAGGAGGCGGATGAAGTTTTAATATTGGAAACCCCCGATTTTTACAGTGGCGTATCACAGGTCTATATAAACTTCTACAACCTTACAGACGAGGAAGCCCTGGCCTTTATGGAAAAATGGAAAAGGGATCAACAGCAGAAGTGACAGGAGCAACCCCGCTTTGGGAAAGAGCGCCAGCACAAGGCACTGCAGGAGACATGGGGGAAAGATTAAGTTTGCTGAATTTATATATACCGGGTTCTAATAATTGCATTTGCAAGTAAAAAACGAAGTAGCTGACGAAATGGATGCTCGATATATAAGAAACACAGGAAGCATGAAAAGCGCTGGTTTAGTCTTATTCATTGCCTTGCTTTCAGCAGCACTGGCCATTGCGGGGTACAGGTATGTGGATAACAGGGGCAGAAGCATTGACGTCTTCGCGAAAGGTCAGAAGGTGAGCTTTGTCAGTGACCAGACCCCATCGAAATCCTCGGCAGGAAACCCGGATTTTGTGCAGGCCGCGGCGGCCGTGATACCTGCTGTGGTGCATATAAAGACCACGTTTGAGGGAGCAAGTGACACTTTCTACGATCTTTTCGGTGCACGTCAGTCCCCGATACTTGCCAGGGGTTCCGGTTCGGGTGTATTAATCACACCGGACGGGTACATCGTCACCAACAACCATGTGATCGAAAATGCCGCGTCCATAGAAGTCATTCTGCCTGACAAACGCAGCCTGGAAGCCAAATTAATCGGGAGGGACCCGAACACTGACCTTGCATTAGTGAAGGTGAATGGCGATGGGTTCCCGGTGGTACCTCTTGGCAACTCCGATGCGGTGCAGGTGGGGGAATGGGTGTTGGCGGTAGGATACCCTTATTCGCTTAATTCTACCGTTACGGCCGGAATAGTGAGCGCCAAAGGCAGAAGTATCGGTATCTTGAACCGCCCGAGCCAGGGCGCCTTTGCGGATCCATCACAGCTTACCTCCAGCACAGCCATCGAGTCCTTCATTCAAACGGATGCCGCGATCAATTCCGGCAACAGCGGCGGTGCCTTGGTGAACACGAATGGGCAACTTATCGGTATCAATGCGGCGATCGCCTCTCAAACAGGAAGCTATGCCGGCTATGGGTTTGCTATACCCGTGAACCTGATGCAGAAGGTGGTGAGTGACTTCAGGCGGTATGGAAAAGTGAGGCGCGGGTATCTGGGCATCAGTTTTCCGGTGCCCGCCGTGGAAGACCAGGTACTCAGGGAACGGGGGATAGATCCTGCAGCAGTGAAAGGAGTGTACGTGCTCGGCGTGCAGCCTGAGAGCGGGGCCGCCGCGGCGGGCCTTGCGGAAGGTGATATCATCAAAAGTATAGACGGTGCAAGGGTGTTATCCTCCTCGGAACTTGCAGAAAGAATTGCCCGCCATCAACCAGGAGACAAGGTGCAGGTCGCTTATTTGCGCGAGGGTCGCACCCGCGAAGTGGAGGTTACGCTGAAAGGGGAGGACTCGGACAAGGAAAAAGCCGGCAAAAGCGGGGCAGCCAAAGGACTACAGGCGAAGCTTGGTGCCAGCTTCGCACCGCTACCGGACCGAATAAAGGAACAATACGGCTTGAGCGCAGGGGTATATGTAACCGAGGTGGCAAGGGGAGGCCTTTTTGAACTGGCAGGCATACCCAAAGGCACCATCATCACCAGTATAAACGGAAGACCGGTCAATACGCTTTCAGAGGTTGACAAAGCCGTCGGCGCTTCGCAAAGCGGAATGGTTCGTATCGAAGGCATTGCACCTGATGGAACGGGTTTTATTTTCAGCTTCCCCCTCGGCACGTAACCTCCGCTGAACAGGATCCATAAATAAGTTAGCGGCTGTCCGGCACTGTTTTAGCCACTGGAGTCAGACGTTTGCCTAATATGCTTTCCAGGTCTTCCTGGAACACCACCTCTTTTTTCAAAAGTAGTTCGGCCAGTCGCACATGCGCCTCCTGGTTTTTTTGCAGGATTTCCTTCGCCTTCGCATATGCTTCACTTATCAGCTTGATTACCTCCTCATCTATCAGCCTGCCGGTTTCCTCGCTGTATGGTTTGGAGAGGCGGGTGTCCTGCTTTCCCGTGGAGTCATAGAAGCTGATGTTGCCGATCCTCTTGTCAAAGCCATAGTAGGCCACCATCATATAGGCTTCCTTGGTGGCTTTCTCCAGGTCGTCCAGCGCGCCCGAGGTCACTTCGCCAAATGTGATTTCCTCTGCGGCCCTGCCCGCGAGCATGGCGCTCAGGTGCTCCGTGAAGGCGGTGGCAGACTTTAACTGATGCTCTTCCGGCAGATACCAGGCAGCCCCCAGCGACTTGCCCCTCGGGATGATAGAGACCTTGACCAACGGGTCTACGTGCGTGAGCAGCCAGCTGACAACCGCGTGCCCTGCCTCGTGGTAAGCGATGATCTTTTTCTCCTCCGGAGATATGACTTTACTTTTTCTTTCAAGCCCGGCCACGATCCTGTCAAGGGAGTCCAGGAAATCCTGCCTGCTGATGCTGTCCTTTTTCCTTCTGGCGGCAATCAGGGCGGCTTCGTTGCATACGTTGGCTATGTCGGCACCGGAGAACCCGGGCGTCTGGCCAGCCAGAAACGCCACATCCACGGATGGGTCAATCTTAAGGGGGCGCAGGTGGACCTGGAAAATTGCTTCCCGCTCTCTGATGTTCGGTAGTTCCAGGTAGATGTGCCTGTCAAACCGGCCGGGGCGCAGCAGCGCCGGGTCCAGCAGGTCGGCGCGGTTGGTGGCTGCCAGCACGATCACACCGCTGTTCGTCTCAAAGCCGTCCAGCTCGGTCAGCAGTTGGTTCAAAGTGCTTTCCCGCTCGTCGTTGGAGCCGGAGAAATAGGCCCTGTTTCCCCGGGACTGTCCGATGCTGTCTATCTCATCGATAAAAATGATGGATGGGGCTTTTTCCTTTGCCTGCCTGAACAGGTCCCGTACCCGCGAGGCCCCCACCCCCACGAACATCTCTACAAACTCGGAGCCCGACATGGAGAAAAAGGGCACATCAGCCTCACCGGCCATGGCTTTAGCCAGCAGCGTTTTGCCAGTTCCAGGAGGCCCTACCATCATAACCCCCTTCGGGATTTTGGCGCCCAGCTTGGTGTAATCCTCCGGATTTCGAAGAAAGTCTACGACTTCCTTTACTTCCATGGCAGCCTCATCCAATCCTGCCACATCTTTGAAAGTCACTTTACTCTTCTGCTCCTTGTTGAACAGCATCGCTTTGGATTTCCCGAAGTTAAAGACGGAGCTTCCGCCTGCACCACCTGCACTGCGCAGCAGGTAGCGCCAGAAGAATATGAACAGAAACAAAGGAAGCAGCCACACCAGCGCGGTGCCGATCCAATTTTCATGGTTGGTGTATATGACTTCTACCCGCTCCCCGGACGGGACGTTTTGCTGTGCTTCCTCCAGCTTCCGCTCAAAAGTCTCCACTGAGCCGATGGTAAAAGTATAATGGGGGCCGGGCAAAGCGGATTCACCGTTGCCGGGTTTCATGACTTCTTTGAAAGGAGCGGTATCGGCAAACTTTTCCTTGATGTATACATTGGCTTCTGCGCCATTGATAACCTCGATTTTTTCGATTGCGTTTTTGCTGAGCATGGTCCTCTCCACCTCCAGCCAGGACGTTTCCCGGTCTGGAGAAACGTCCGCGTTGTAGATGGCAAAAAAAAGGATCAGGCCCAGGATCATCAGGTAGCTCAGCATGGAAGGTACCGTTATCTGGGGTTTTTCGTTTTTGCCGTCTTTTGGAGGGGTTGTCTCAGTCAAAGTAGAAGTATGAAGTGGTTCTTCTTTTTACTATATCTTCTAAAGAATGGATTTTATTTTACCTAAAGCAATGATCTCTATCAGTTTATAATTTTAATATACAACCTATATACCCTTCGTCTTGATGCAGGTGAAAAGATATTTCTGCCCGCGTATGGACTTTGGGCCACCACGTTTTAAGTGTTTTAGATCATCATATAGAGGATATGCCCTCGTATAGGTAAATACGGCTGGAGCAAAAGGCACTGCGCTGGCAGGACGCTCTGGTAAAGCTATGAAAGGGATGTAAGTTAGATTTGAAAATTCTAAGGCGATGAAGATTCCGCTTGAAATGAACGCAATGGTGCTGGAGAGGCAGGGGCAGCCGCTTGTCTATAAAACCGTTCCGGTGCCAACACCATTTGCACAGCAGGTGCTTGTGAAGGTAAATTCCTGCGGCGTGTGCAGGACCGACCTGCATGTGCTGGACGGAGAACTCCCCAAACCGAAGCTGCCCCTCATCATGGGACACGAGATCGTAGGGACTGTGGTAAGCACAGGGGCAGAGGTGAAGCTTGTGAGGGAAGGCGATGCGGTCGGTATTCCCTGGCTGGGTTATACGTGCGGGCGGTGCCGGTACTGCCTGCGCCAGAAAGAGAACCTGTGTGAAAATGCCCTCTTTACCGGATATACCCTCAACGGCGGTTATGCAGAATTTACGCTGGCGGATGAGCGCTATTGCTTCCCACTTCCATCGTCAGCCGGACCCGCCACTGCCCCGTTGCTCTGCGCCGGCCTTATCGGTTACCGCTCCTACACGATGGCGGGGGAAGCCATTAAAAGCCTCGGCATCTACGGTTTCGGAGCGGCGGCGCATATAGTTATCCAATTGGCCATTTACCAGGGCATAGAAGTCTATGCCTTCACGCGGGAAGGGGACGCGGCTGCGCAGCAGTTCGCCCTGCGCCTTGGAGCAGTGTGGGCCGGAGATTCCGAACAGGCGCCCCCCCGTAAACTGGATGCCGCCATTATTTTTGCGCCGGCAGGCCAACTGGTGCCTAAGGCTTTAGCCGCTGTAGACAAAGGCGGCACAGTGGTTTGCGGAGGGATCCATATGAGTGATATTCCCTCTTTTCCTTACCATATCCTGTGGGGGGAAAGGGTGCTTCGCTCCGTGGCCAACCTCACTCGCCAAGACGGTGTGGAATTTCTGAAGCTTGCGCCCCAGGTTCCTGTTAAAACGCAAATTCAACCCTTCAACCTGTCGCAGGCCAACGAGGCCCTGGAGGCCCTGCGACAGGGCAGGCTAACCGGTGCAGCAGTACTGGTGATGGATTGAACAGACGCTTTTACTGTAGTTGCTACCCCTGGCACGAGCAGTATAGGCAGTTGCAAAGGCAGGTTGTCTAACAGAAAATGCTCCTAACTGCACGCCTGCATTTTCCACCTCTTCACACAATGCACTTGCTTTGGCCTTTAAAAGTGACCAGTGTCATCGAAATAGAAGGTATATACTGATTGTTGTCACTTTCCTTAATTTGGGACCCTTCCGGTTTAACTAATAGAATTATGATTCGTTTATTCTAATAAATAATAGGTAATGTTATAAACATAGCTATTATTGTGTATAGAGATAATCAGTAATTTATGTTAAACCTTAATTAGTTAAAGCCATGGCAAACTTGATGAAAAGAAACGGCGGAGTCTCAACTCCCACCCGTTCTGTGTTTTCAGACTTCTTTACAGACATTGATCGTATGTTCGACAACGATTTCTTCCTGATGCCCATGAACCTGAAAAGGCAGATGGAAGGTAAAGTACCGTCAGTTAACATCCGCGATAAGGAGAAAGAGTTCCTCATCGAGGTGGCGGCGCCCGGCATGAAGAAGGAGGACTTTAACATCGACATGGAGGAGGGCATGCTGACCATCAGCAGCCAGAAAGAGGAAGATAAAACAGAGGAGAAGGAGAACTACAAGAGACGGGAGTATAACTACAGCTCTTTCAGCCGCTCTTTCAACCTGCCTGAGAACGTGAAGCCCGAGGAAATCAAAGCCCAATACCAAGACGGTGTTTTAAGCTTAACAATACCGAAGAAGCAGGAGCAGGAAAAACCAAAGCAGAAGATAAAAATTCAATAAGAAAATATAACCCGCGCCATATCAGTGGCGCGGGTTTTTAATTTTGGGTAGTGATAAAGAAGTAATGCTATGCCCTCGCTCGCCTCTGGCGAGTGTGAGTTATCAGGAGGCGTCCCGCCTCGTTTAACTCTATGTTATGGTTGCTCAGCGGCCAGAGGCCGACCTATAGCTCACACTCGCCAGAGGCGAGCGAGGGCAGCCGTAGCTGTATTTTTAAACCAGCATTACTTCTTTATCACTACCTAATTTTGTAGGCAGAGGAATGCGCTTTACGGATAAATTAATCTATATACAGCCCTTTGAAAAACTCATAGAATGCTTGAGCAGGTTCTGCTGCTAATTAAAAAAGCAGTTCCTGAAAGCATATTCATGGTTCTGGCAGTTGAAAAAAGCCTGATCAAGTCTCAGCATATAAAGTGGTTCCCCATATATCAAGCATCCTGAAGTTGCCCCCCTTTAATATCCCTCAGTTAATTTTTCACGAGAAAGAATATGACGGTTCCAGAGTTGAAGCTCTTTTGGATGTACTACTTTATCGCCTCAAAGGATGGAGTGCTAAACGTTACCTCTAGAGGTACCTTTCCGTAAACTTATAAAGATCTTTCCTGTACTGTTTGAAGTCGTAGTTGAAGGCCTTTATTTGATATTCGTACTTTTTGTGTACTTCCCGGTATAGCTGCTCATTAAAAGGGGATTTGTTCTGTAACAGCCTTTCCAGGTACCTTTCATGCTCCCGGATATCATGTTCAAACTGGTCTAATAACTCACCTTTAAAGTACAGGATCAGGTTCTGGAAATGATCTATCCCTTTCTTGCCCTCCACAGAGGTTATTCTCCCCGCCACTCTTTCAAGCAGCCGCTGGTAGAAGTCCATCTCAACGCTCCAGAAATTTATGTCAGAGAGCCAGGATCTGCTCTCTCTGTGTAAATCCGCGAGGCTTACCTCAAGCAGATAATTAGTATTTACCGGACTGAGACTTTTCATTTTTCTCATATTTAGGTTATGCAAAAGCCAAACAGGGTGTTTAAAGCAAATCTATATGGTTTAATGTAAATAACTTAGAATCTCCGGGTGAGCGACAGAAGCCAGCTATGCAAGGACAAGGCTGTTATTCTATATACGTGGCAAAGTTGAATTAATAATCGGTTTTTTTACTTTCTTAACCTCTGTGATATGACTTGTTGCATGTAAGGGAGTGCCAGATGTTAGCCTGCTTTAACAAGAACAAAGCAGATAGCTGAGAAAGTAGCGCCATAAACGGGCTATATATGCGCTCGAGAAAGCAAGCAGCAGGGGAATTTGCTACAGGTTTTTGTTCAGCTCGCTCATGAGCAGCTCCTCTTCCTGCCGCTCGAGTTCTTCCAGCGCCTCTGCCCTCGGGCTCGCCAGTGCCTCCTGCACATCATCGTCTTCAATCTGGTGGTACACCTGCCGGGCCTGCTGCACGAGCGCCCGGAAAAGGCGGCGCTGGTCTTTTTGCTGGGGCAGGTACTCCGGGTGCCACTGTACGCCCACTATGTATTCCTCCTCCACGCTCTCGATGCCCTGCACCACGCCATTTCGCTCACGGGCTACTATTTCGATGCCCTTCCCGGGATCTTTCACTGCCTGGTGATGCAGGGCGTTTATTCTTAAGTGCTCCACCCCCAGCACGCCGGCCAGTCTGCTGCCCGGTTTCAGGTTCACCCGCTTCACAGGAAAAATGCTGCTCGGGTTCGGCTCCTCCAGGTAAAAAGTGTTGATGTCCTGGTAAAGGGTGCCGCGGAAGTACACGTTCAGGAGCTGGGAACCGCGGCAAATACCCATGATGGGGAGCTTTTTCTTGACCGCCTGGTCAATCAGCTGAAACTCGAGGTGATCGCGTTCCCGGTCCAGGCTCCAGCCCTTCTTCCGGCTGAAAAGCTTCCGGGCAAAGAACAGGGCGGGGTAATACAGCCAGCGGGTGAAGCGTCCAATCCGTTGAAAAATGTTTTTCCGGGGTTGCTGAATGGTCCGGGCGAGGTATTCGTCCAGCACGTTGTCCTGCTGATAGGTACTGGGGTCCACATCGGCGCCGCCCCCGACAATCAACCCCTGCAGGCCATCGGCGGTGCGGGGGCTGGCAGGTGTGATGCGCACAGGCCTGCCGCCCGCTATCCAGACGGCCAGCGCCGAGAAAAACCAGGCTACACCGCCTCCTCTGTCCGGGCCTGTCACGCCGATGGTAGGTCTGTCACGGTTGATCTTAGATTTCTTTTTGATTAAAGCCACTTTTCTGTCTCTTTTGTCCATTTACCTGCAAACCCAAGAAGCGTTTCCTGCTTCAGCGTGAGATACCGACGGCTCATCTCCGCCAGCCGCTCCGGGTCATTGGCCAGTTCTTCTACTGTTATCCAGTTATTCCACTCCTGCGCCAGCGTCCAATCCGGCCTCGAAACCCAGCTGTTTGGCAGCCTGTAGTGGAATGTCTCCCTTGCCTTCACATTGCCAAGGTCCGTATAGGCACTTATTTTATTTGCGCGCACGGCTGCAAAGAATGGGTACATATCGAGGGGGCGGTTCCGGTCGGGGTTCAGCCGGTGGTAGTCTTCTATCAGCGTATCTATATCGGGCTGGTAGGAGGAGGGTAAAATCAGCGTTGCGTACTCATCCGGGAAGGGGTTGATGAAGGCCGTCATTTTGCGGGCGAAGTCAGTCTCCCCTTTCTCCAGCAGCCAGGGATACAGCAACAGGAATGCCCGCAGGTAGCGCAGGATCGTTTCGGCATCAGGGGCGGGTACCTCCGGGTTGATGTGGGTGGCAAAAGCATTCGTTATGAAAGCCTCCGTTCCCTTGGCGTGGTGCTCGTACAGGGCCTGCCGCAGCTTTTCAAACTGCCGGAGTTCTGTGGCAGGCACAGGGGGCGTCGTGATCTCATACGGGATGACCTTGTTCACCACCCGCTCCAGCACCTCTTCCACTTCGTCCTCCAGCGTTTCATCCCCGATGCGGATGTCCTGTAAATGGATGTTCAGCTTGTCGAGCGGTTCTTTGTAGGTTTTCTCGTTCAGCAGCTTCAGGTCTATTTTCACGGAGAAGTCTCCGATTCTGGAGCCTGTTACCTCCCTGGAGAATCGGTGCTTTACCTGCTCTTTGCCGCCATACAACTGCTGTATAATCCTCACAGAGTCTTCTATGTTTACGTTGGCGTACTCCAACTCTAGTCCCACTTTTCTGATCTCGCCATTGGCGTTATGGAGCACCGGCAGTTGTTTGAATTGCATTTGTTTTCAGTTTAGCTGCCTTCTGCAAGGCAGGTTGTTTCTCGGTAAAACGTGAAAGAAACAAAGGCGTTGCAGGTTGAAGGGAAGCTTCGTTAGCTCGAAAAGCAGTTTTGGGCTCCGGAGCCATACCTAAAAAGCAAGGGAATCGGTAAAAAGGTTGAGCTGTTGGGAGAGATGGAAGTAGTTGCAATAGATTGGTCTGTTGATTTCCGGCAGTTGCTCTATGATTTATATATGGAGGGTAGAGGAAACAGCCAAAAAGAGAAGCGCCGGCTCCTTTAACGGGAGCCGGCGCTTCTCTCTGAAAATTTTACTTTTCAACTTTTAGCCGTTTTTATATACGGCACTTCTTGTGCATAGGTTTAAAAAAATGTGAAATCAGGTGCAATTTATTTAGATGCGATCTGCTACAGCCGATATGGTTTATTTTTTCAGGATAAAGACTTCAAAGGATGATAGTCACCACAGGGCCAGCGGTTAGCACCTACAATTGCTTCACTGTTTTCGGGCGCTCTGCCGGTTCCTGGCTTCCTGTCCGGGAGAAGATCACGTGCACAGCCAGCGCCAGGGAGGAGAAAAAAAGTCCAACGCCCACCACCCCGTTCCAGCGCCATATATGCCAGGCCTGGCTGGCAATGAAGGTGCCGATGGCGCCGCCCATAAAATAGATGAACATATAGACGGTGTTCAGGCGGTTGCGGGCCTGGGGGTTGAGAGAGAAAATGAGCGTTTGGTTTGCTATATGCGACGCCTGCAGGCCCACATCCAGCAGGATGACGCCCACCACCAGGCCGAGCATGCTGTAACTGAAAAAGCCGAACACCAGGTAAGCGAGGATGAGCAGGGAGATGGTGGCCATGAGCATGTACCGGGTATCGAAGCGGTCGCTGAGCCTGCCCATGACAGAGGCCATCACCGCTCCGCCTGCCCCCACAAGCCCGAATGCCCCGGCCACATCGCTGCCGGCGTAGAAAGGCGGCCCTTCCAGCAGAAAGACCAGCGTGGTCCAGAAGCCACCGAAGCAGGCGAACGAGAGCGCCCCCCGCGCCGCGGCCAGCCGCAGTTTCGGCTCGGTCCGGAACAGGTGCACCAACGATTTCATCAGGCTGCGGTAGTTACCCTTGAAGTGTGGGTTCACTTCCGGTAGCAGGTAATACAGCACCACCCAGAGCACCAGCATCAGGCCAGCCGCAATCACGAACATGGCCCGCCAGCCTAGGTGTGCCCCCACAAAGCCGCTGAGCGTGCGCGAGCACAGGATGCCGATCAGCAGCCCGCTCATCACGGTGCCCACCGCCTTGCCCCGTGCCTCCGGCCGGGCCAGGTGCGCGGCCATCGGCAAAAACAGCTGCGGCACCACCGAGGTGGCGCCAACCAGCAGGCTGGCCGCCATCAGCACATATATGTTCGTGGAGAAAGCAGCCAGCAGCAGCGATAGGATGATCAGCACAAAATCAAACAGGATCAGGCGCTTGCGCCGCAGCATATCTCCTAACGGGATGATGAACAGCAGCCCGATCGCGTAGCCCACCTGGGTGAGCATAGCCACATTGCCCGCCTCTGCCTCAGTCACGTTGAAAGTCTTGGCGATTTCCACCAGCAGCGGCTGGTTGTAATAAATATTCGCCACCACCAACCCCGAGCCGATGGTCATCAGCCAAAGGGTGGCACGGGTAAGTTCAGGTTCGGGGGCGGAGTTATGGGGGTTTTGCATGCAAAGGAATAAGAATGCCAATATAAGCAACAACGGGTACAGAAACAGCCGCAGGGGAAAAAGTGTTTAAATAGGATTGCGGCAATAGAATACGTGTTTCTCCGTAACTTTACAAAACACGGAGCCTCAAGAATATGTTGTTTCAGCTATACCACCTTGAAGTTTGATTCCAACAAAGCAGTATAGCCGGGACTCCGTTCATATGAAAATAATTGCAGAAAATGAACAGGAGTGTCCTCATTTAGAGCGCCTTTCAAAATGACCGCTTGTCAGATGTGTGTCAAATAGCGCTTGCCTGTATATCCTATATCCCTGCTGCACCGTTAGCAGTTTGTGATGAAGCTGCCTGTTTGCTATTTCCAGTGCGACAGCTGCAGCCCAACAGTCGCTTTAAAAAATCAGCATGCAACGCATAATCTTACTATTGGGGATCATCTCCCTCTTCATGGACTGGTATGTATACCAGGGAATAAAACAGCTTACAGCAAAATGGCAATCCGCCTGGCTACGCATGGCGGTACGCTGGGCATACTGGTTTTTCTTTATCTGCCTGATCATCGGCTTTGGCATCTCTGTCTACTTTCGTTTCTCTGCCGACCGTTCCACGCCGCTGATCCAGTGGTTCATCAACGCGTTCCTGACTTTCTTCGTCACAAAGCTGGTTTTTCTGGTGGTGCTGTTTGCTGAAGACATTTCCCGCGCTGCAGTCGCGCTGATCCGGTTTATCAGGCGTGCTGGTAAAGGAGGGGCAGCCGAAAAGCCGCTGGTGCCGCACCGCCGCAAATTTATGAGTCAGTTGGCGCTAGCTCTATCCGCCATTCCCTTTGTTTCGTTTGTGTATGGCGTCACAAAGGGCAAATACGATTACAGGGTACACCGCCACACCTTGTACTTCGATGACCTGCCGGAAGCATTCGACGGTTTCACGATCACGCAGCTGTCTGATATTCACTCCGGCAGCTTTGGCGATGCAGCGGCCGTGCAGCGTGGCATAGACCTGGTGAGGGCGCAGAACGCTGATCTTTTCGTGTTTACCGGCGATCTTGTGAACGATATGGCTTCAGAGATTGAGCCTTTCATCAAGGCCTTTGGCCAGATCAAGGCTGCACATGGCCAGTTCTCGATCCTGGGCAACCACGATTATGGTTTATACCATGACTGGGAGAGCGAGGCGGCACGCGAGGCAAATTTTGTGAAACTGAAACAGCACCACGACCAGTTGGGATTCCGCCTGTTGCTGGACGAGCATGTTACCATCGAAAAGGATGGCGCGAAAATCGCTTTGCTGGGGGTGGAGAACTGGGGGGCGGGCTTCATACAGCAAGGCGACCTAGACAAAGCGCTGCTGGGAGTGGAGCCTGAAGCATTCAAAGTCCTGCTTTCGCACGATCCGTCGCATTTTGACGAAATCGTGAAAGTACACCCCGCACACGTGCACCTAACCCTTTCGGGGCACACGCATGGCATGCAGTTCGGGGTAGAAACCCCGCTTGTAAGGTGGAGCCCCGCCAAGTACCGCTACAAGAACTGGGCTGGACTGGCAAGGGAAAACAACAGGCTGCTGTATGTGAACAGGGGCTTCGGCTTCATCGGGTTCTCCGGCAGGGTAGGGATATGGCCTGAGATCACGGTGCTGGAGCTACGTAAAGGGAACGCGTGACGAGAGACGGCTAATGCCATTATCAGTTAATTCATGCGCATCACATTTAGCTTTCTACGGATTCCTTCTTGAAGGGGCAGGGGTGGGTGCTGTAAGCAGCTTCGTGCGCAGGATGCAAGTGATCGTACTATAAGTGTCGAAGGAAGCTCTCTGGATATATAGAGCTGAATAATTAATGTTCATCAGGCCCTAACCTGTATCCATTCTACTGCTCAGGTCTTTGGTTTTTTCTTTTTGGCGGCGGGAAACAGGATGTTGTTCAGGATGAGGCGGTAGCCGGGGGAGTTGGGGTGCAGGGCCAGGTCAGTGGGCTCCTCACCGGGCATATGCCAGTAATCCTCCGGGTCGTGGCCACCATAGAAGGTCCAGGTGCCATTGCCGATGCTGCCGTTCAGGTAACGCACCTCGCCAGCCTCCTCGGTTGCGCCCATCACGGTGGCAGCCGACTTCACGTGCTGTTTCTTAAAGGCGGTAGTCTGCCCCATAAACCCCCTGATGGTCTTTTCGTGGTTCTGCGTGAGCATGCTCGGGATCTGATCCCATTTGGCCGAGAAAGTGAACAGGGAGAAAAAATCGTTTTCCTCGTACAGCCCGCGCTCGCGGCGCTCGTTGTCGATGCTGGAGAACTCATGGCTGTAAGGCCCCAGGTATACCTCAAAGTCTTTGAAGGCCAGACTTTGGCTGAAATCAAGCTTTTGCTGTGCCTCCGGGTCCACTCCGTCGCCATCATATAATTCATCAACGATGTCAACACCGTTGGCGGCCAAAGCAATGTCGTAGGTATCGGTGGCCGAGCACATGGCAAACATAAAGCCGCCCCCAGCCACAAAGGCCTTTATTTCTTTCACCACCCCCAGTTTCATCTGCGACACCTTTTCGTAGCCATACCGGCGCGCCACCCCCTCAGATTCCATCTGCTGGCTCATCAGCCATTCTCCGTGACGCCGGCCAGACTTCCCGTACTGCCCGGTAAAGTCCTCGTGGTGCAGGTGCAGCCAGTCGTAGCGGGGGAGTTTTTTGGCCAGGACCTCTTCATCAAACACATGGTCGTAGGGGATTTCGGCGTAGTTTAACACCAGCGTCACAGCGTCATCCCACGGCTGATGCGTTTTGGGAGAGTACACGGCAATCATTGGCACCTTCTCCAACTTCATCACGTCCATGTTCACGTCCGGATCCGCTATTTCTTCCAGAAGTCTACTATACTGTGCGTCCGTCAGTAAGGTGTAGCTGACGCCTCTTGCCCGCAACTCCTCCTCAAAGAGATCTGTTTGGCCGAAACCGAAGCTGCCGCCCCGGTAGTTAAGCAGCCAATCCACTTCCTGCTGGTGCTGCAGGACCCAATAAGCCACTCCATAGGCTTTCAGGTGGTTTTTCTGTGCGTCGTCCATGGGCACCAGCACCTGGTTGGCAGTGGCTTCTAATGCGAGGAGCAGTACGAAGGCGAGGCTGATGTATAGTCGCTTGCTCATATTCCGGAAGAAAGGGTAGCGGGATAAATATATAAAATCTATCCATAATTTCATTCTATATAGGAAGTATTTTAATTGGGTATCAGCATGTTGCAGGCAGGGCAGGCAATTTATGGTATGCTGTCAGTCGGCGTGGTGCAGCTGCTGTTCAGTTAGCTTTCGTTTTCTTCCTGTATAGCCTGCAGCTCGGGCAGCTTAGAAGAGCCTGGCCCAGTATCGATAGGGTAGATGATCTAAAGGAGAACGGCATATGATCCGCTTTCTCTGAAGCGTCGGGTTTGGTCGCCATGGTCCCAAAGCTGCGGCTGCGGAAACAAAAAAGAGCACCCTGCAGGCGCTCTTTCGGTTTTGATTTTACGGGAATGGTTATCATCCGCCGCCTACTTTACTTTGCTCAGGCAACTCGTTGTAGCCTGTCATTTTCTCCTTCTTGTTCGCCTCTTCCGGGGCATGCCCCTTCCGGCTATTGTCTTCAGGTGCAGGCTTGCCGGCGTCATTGGCTGTCGCTTCGGTGTCTCCTGTTACTTTCGCGCCTTCTTTCTCTACCTCAGCGGCGGTTTTCTTATTGTCTTCCATAGCTTTCACATTTGGTGTCTACTTCCTATAAGTAAATCAGGAGCTAAAAGTTTCCGTCCTGTGCTGTTTCGCCTGTGCAGCAAGCCCGAATGGAAAAACGCCTCCGTGATTTTTATGTAAACTAAATTTATAAAATATTACCTATTTTGAATTTTAAAAATCTTATTTCTGTTTCTGAAATAGCCGCCGTATCAAAACAAATGTACAGGTGCATTGTCTTTGAATTGATGCCGCAATTGTTTAACTTATATGTTTGCTAACATTGGATGTATAGGTTTGGTTGCACGGGGCATGCTTGGCTCTAAAGAGATGCAAAAGCGTAATCATATCTTTGAGGGTAATAGTAAAAGCATTATTATTCTCGTTTAAGTACTTTAATTCAGCTGTTGGAAAGTAGCCTCAACAGTGAATGTGGCAAGCGGCGCGGAAGGACAGGTAGACAGAAGCCCTGAATTTTTTGGCTCTTACGAAAGCGCCAGACACTAAACAGGCACACTTTCTGTTATTGCTTTGAGGATACCAATTTATATATACCATCATTTCTTATGGGCAGATTTTAGCTGAGCAGTAGCTTATATTCCAGGTAAGATTTTGAAACACTGCTTTTGCTTCATGTTGTAAAATGATTCGGACTATGTTATAAAGACACACCCTATGAACATTTTAGAAAAGATCAAGACAAATTATAGTGCTTCAATGAACGAGATGACAGTAGCTGCCTATCTCGAGGAGTGTAAGAAGAACCCGAAAGCATACGCCAAACCCGCCGAGAGGATATTGGATGCCATCGGGGAGCCGGAAATCGTGGACACGCGCCAGGACCCGGTGCTGAGCAGGATCTTCTCCAACAAAAGAATCAAGGTGTACCCGGCCTTCAGGGACTTCTACGGCATGGAGAGCACCGTGGAGCAGATCGTTTCCTACTTCAGGCACTCGGCGCAGGGCCTGGAGGAAAAGAAACAGATTCTGTACCTGATGGGCCCGGTGGGAGGCGGTAAGAGCTCGTTGGCCGAGAAGCTGAAGCACCTGATGCAGCAGCACCCCATTTATGTGCTGAAGGCAGGTGAAGAGGTGAGCCCGGTGTTTGAAAGCCCGCTGGGGTTGTTTGCCGATTATACCGACGAGTTGGAAGAAGAGTACAACATTCCGTCCAGGTACGTGCCGGGCTGCATGAGCCCCTGGGCCTCAAAGCGGCTGCGGGAGTTCGGGGGGGACATCAACCGCTTTAAAGTGATCATGCTTTACCCCTCTATCCAGGAGCAGATCGCGATCTCCAAAACGGAGCCCGGAGACGAGAACAACCAGGATATCTCCACGCTCGTGGGCAAGGTCGATATCCGGAAGCTGGCCGAATACCAGCAAAGCGACCCGGATGCCTATTCCTATACCGGTGGCCTTTGCCTGGCCAACCAGGGCCTGCTGGAGTTTGTGGAGATGTTCAAGGCCCCGATCAAAGTACTCAACCCACTGCTGACCGCGACCCAGGAGAAAAACTACAAAGGCACTGAGCCCATAGGCGCTATTCCGTTCGACGGGATCATCCTGGCGCACTCCAACGAGTCGGAGTGGTCTAAGTTTCTGAACGACAAGAAGAACGAGGCCTTTCTGGACCGCATATACAAGGTGCAGGTGCCGTATTGCCTGCGCGTGAGCGAGGAGATCAAGATATATGAGAAGCTCATCCGGGAAAGCTCCCTGAAGGCAGCTCCCTGCGCCCCTAAAACCATTGAGCTGCTGGCTGAGTTTTCGGTGATGTCGCGGCTGAAGGAGCCGGAGAACTCCACCATCTACTCCAAGATGCGGGTATATAACGGCGAAACCCTCCGCGAAACCGACCCCAATGCCAAGTCCATCCAGGAGTACCGTGATGATGCCGGCATCAACGAGGGGATGCAGGGAATCTCCACAAGGTTTGCGTTCAAGATCCTTTCCAAAGTGTTCAACTTTGACAGCGAGGAGATAGCCGCCAACCCGGTGCATTTGCTGTATGTACTGGAGCAGGAGGTGATCAAGATGATGCTGCCGCCGGAAACCGAGTCGAAGTACCTGCACCTGATCAAATCGGTGCTGGCCAGCAAGTATGCCGAGTTTATTGCTGACGAGATCCAGAAAGCCTATATCGAGTCTTACAGCTCGTACGGGCAGAATATCTTTGACAAGTACGTGATATACGCCGACCACTGGATGCAGAACAACGATTACCGCGACCCGGATTCGGGGGAGATCTTCGACAGAAGCATTCTGAATGCGGAGCTGGAGAAAATAGAGAAGCCGGCCGGCATCGCCAATCCGAAGGATTTCCGGGCCGAGGTGACCAACTTCACGCTGCGCTATAAGGCCAACCACGGCGGAGAGAGCCCGCGTTGGGATTCTTATGAGAAGATCAAGAACGTGATCGAGAAAAAGATCTTCACCAATACCGAAGATCTGCTGCCGGTGGTGTCTTTCACAGCGAAATCAAACAAGGAGGATGAGAAGAAACACAAGGACTTCACCAAACGGATGAAAGACCGCGGCTATACCGACAAGCAGATCAGAATTCTGGTGGATTGGTTTATGCGCGTGCGGAAGACGATGGGGTAAATTAGTTAAGAGTTAAAAGTCGAAAGTTTATTTATTGATCGTTCTAGGTTAACCTTCTTATATACCGGAATCTAAGCATTGAACGAAATGCCAGCCGGTGTTTTGAATGATTCAACAACTCTTAACTCTTAACTGTTAGCTCTTAACTTTTAACTCTTTACTCATGAGCCATATTGTTGATAGAAGAAAGAACGACAAAGGGAAGTCTACTGGTAATCGGCAGAAGTTTCTGAAGCGGGTGGAGAGCCAGATCAAAAAGGCGATCCCCGACATCATCAGCCAGGAAAGCATCAAGGACAGCCATACGGGGGGAAGTGTGAAAGTGCCCGTGCGCGGCCTGGACGAGCCCAGCTTCCGCCATGACCCCACATCCGGCAAAAAGCAGATCGTGAAGCCTGGGAACGACAAGTTCAGCGAAGGCGACCGGATACCCAAACCCAAGGAGGGCGCCGGGAGCGGGGGCGGCGGAAAAGGTTCTAACAGCCCGGAGGTAACCGAGGATGAGTTCACGGTGATCCTGTCGCGGGAAGAGTTCCTGAAGTATTTCTTCGATGACCTGGCGCTCCCGAACATGGTGAAGAAGCTGATGGAGAGTACCGAGAACATCGAGATGAAGCGGGCCGGCTACACCCGCGACAGCGTCCCTTCCCGGTTAAACATCAAAACCAGCTACCAGCAGTCGCTGGGGCGGCAGCTGGCGCTGAAAGGGGTGTTCGACAAAAAGCTGCAGGTGCTGCAGGAGCGGCTGGCCGGCACATCTGACCCGGAGGCCCGGGCAGCCCTCGAGCTGGAAATAGAGAAGGTAAGCAGACAGGCGAACACGATCCCTTTTTTCGAGGACATTGACCTGCGCTACAACAATTTTGAAAGGGTGCCGATTCCGATCACCTCTGCCGTGATGTTCTGCATCATGGACGTGTCGGCCTCTATGGGCTACCACGAGAAAGACATCGCCAAGCGGTTTTTCACGCTCCTGTATATCTTCCTCACCAGGCAGTATAAAAATGTGGAGCTGGTCTTTATCCGGCACCACACCGAGGCGAAGGAGGTGAGCGAGGAGGAATTCTTCAACTCCCGGGAAAGCGGCGGCACGGTGGTGGCTCCCTCCCTGAAACTGATGGAAGAGATCATGCGGACGCGCTACGACCAGAGCTGGAATGTGTACTGCTGCCAGGCCTCAGACGGGGACGTCTGGTCGAAGCAGGATGCGCTGGAATGCAAAAAGCTGGTGAAAGAAAGCATCCTGCCGGCCATCCAGTATATGGCCTACATCGAGATCAACAACAAGCCGAAGGAAGGCGACCTCTGGCAGGCTTACAAGCGGATCAGCAACGATGAGAACTTCTCGATCCGGCACATCTACGAAGTGTACGAGATATGGCCGGTCTTCCAGGGCCTGTTTAAAAAGCGCAGCGAAGCGGTGGGCGCATAAACAGATAGAAACCGGGTATTGCCCTTCTATACCCTGTATATACCGCCAGTTTGAGCACAGCGGTAACTGGTGGTTTGACTTACAGCCAGTTTGTAACTGGCGAAAGTATAGATCAGAATTATTCTCCAGTTACAAACCTGCCTCCTGAATGCCACCAGTTGCGCGCGCGCTAAACTTGCGGCACCGGAGGGCAGCCTGATATCAACTATCTAACACCCTAATACATATAACAGCCATGGTGGATAAAGAGAAATACAGGGCGATGTTCTGCAACCCCAACTGGGATTACGAAACGCTGGAAGCGGCTGACGAAGTGATCAGCAGGATTGGCCGCGAGTACCTGAAGCTCAAGACGTACCCAAACCAGATCGAGATCGTGACTTCAGAGCAGATGCTCGATGCCTACGCCCTCACCGGCCTACCCACGTCTTACCCGCACTGGAAATTCGGGAAAGACTTCGTGCTCAACCAGAACAACTACACCAAGGGCCGCATGGGGCTTTCTTACGAGCTCGTGATCAATTCCAACCCCTGCATCAGCTACAACATGGAGAACAACTCCACCTGCATGATGCTGCTCGTGATTGCCCATGCCTGCCAGGGCCACAATGCTTTTTTCGCCAACAACTACATGTTCCTCGACTGGACTTCCGCAGACTCCATTGTCGACTATATGGTGTTTGCGCGTGACTTTATCATGAAGTGCGAGGAAGAGTATGGCGAGGAGGAAGTGGAGACGGTGTTGGACGCCGCCCATGCCCTGATGCACCACGGCGTGGACAAGTACAAAAAGCCAACCAAGGTATCAGCGAAGGAGGAAAACGAAAGGCTGAAAAAGCTGACGCAGATCAGGCGGGAGAACTATAACGAGATATGGCGGACCCTGCCGAAAGCACCCGCTGCAGCGGACTCGTTTTTTGGGGAAGAGGAAATATTCCCGAAAGAGCCCGAGGAGAACATCCTGTACTTCATCGAAAAGTACGCCCCGAACATGCCAGCCTGGAAGCGGGAGATCATCCGGATCGTGCGGAAGGTGTCGCAGTACTTTTACCCGCAGGGTGCTACCAAGGTGATGAACGAGGGCTTTGCCACCTTCACGCATTACCACATCATCAACAAGCTGTTTGAAGAGGGGTATGTGAACGACGGTTTTATGCTGGAGTTTATCAAGAGCCATAGCGGGGTGCTCTTCCAGCCGGGCTACAAAAGCAAGTACTACTCCGGACTGAACCCCTACACCCTCGGCTTTAACATTTTTATGGACATCAAGCGGATGTGCGAGGAGCCCACTGCCGAGGACCGCGCCTGGTTCCCGAACCTGGTGGGGAAGGACTGGCTGCAGCAGGTGCATTATGTGATGGAGAACTTCCGGGACGACAGCTTTATCCTGCAGTACCTCTCTCCGAAGGTAATCCGCGACATGAAGCTGTTTACCATCGTGGACAACGAGTTTGACAAGGAGTATGAGATCGGTGCGATTCACAACGAGCGCGGCTACAAAAGGGTGCGGGAGCAGCTCAGCCAGCAGTACGACAGGTCGGCGCACGTGCCCAACATACAGGTAACCAAAGTAGACCTGCACCAGACCAGCAAACTCTACCTGACGCACTATATACAGAAAGACCGCCGCCTGGACCCCGACAGCGCCTACGACACGCTGGAGCACATCCGCTACCTGTGGGGCTATCCGGTGGAGCTTCATTCAAAGAACAAGCTGGGCATAAACGAAAGCACCTACGAGGTGAAGTAGGAGAGCCTACTCGCTTATATATAGGCTGCATATATATAAGCTTGCCGCTTGATTCACGAGGTTCCGGTACGCGAAAGGCAGTGCTATATACCCTTCTTCAAGCGGCTTACCTCCGGAGGGGGACTTCATTGCATAGATATCATCTTCTATACCTGCACCAGGTTTCGAAGCAGCCACGGCATTGAAGGCCTGGCTGCTTTTTATATGCCGGGCCTGGCTCCATGGTAGCCGCTTCCATACCCCTTTTGCCGTTGACAGGACAACTGTCAGATCATATCCTATTGCCGCAGCGTGCCGTGCAATCTTTAGGCACAACCTGTCCTGTCTGAAGCGCCTTTCACGGATTTTTCTCCCCCTGTTTCCAGTTAAACCGGTTTTTGTATATATAAATCGTTGATTTACAACCTGGACTATATACCCGTGTCTGCCTGCCGCGTAGTTTGTAGTAGGTGTTTCTATATCCTATCATCAAACTTATATTTATATGCAAGTTCTGCAATTCGGAGACAGGGGAGACGATGTCCGGCGGTGGCAATACTTCCTGACAGGACTCCAATTCGAAGTAGGGGAGGCAGACGGTGTTTTTGGGGAGAAGACCAGTCATGCGACGATCGCTTTTCAACGGCTGCACCAGCTAGCGCCGGACGGCATTGTAGGCAACAAAACCGCCGGCACCGCCATGACGCTTGGGTTTGATTTGTTAAACGATGACCGGGAAGGGATGATGGGGGCAAACTGGCCATCCAAGCCTGATTTCAGACCGCTCCTGAGCCACGAAGCGCGGGCCTCCATGTTCGGGTATTTCAGCTACAGGCCGCTGCCGCTGCCACGCAACCCCGAAAACATCGAAGTGTTGGATGGCTGGATCGCCCGGAACATTGTGCGGGTAGAGGTGCCGCAGCTCATCCGCATCAAAGGAAGTGCAGCGGTCTACTTCCACCGGCTTGCGGCCGGCCAGCTCATCCGGCTCTGGCACCAATGGGAACAGGCCGGGCTCCTGCACCATGTCCTGACCTGGGAGGGAGCGTATGCGCCGCGCTTTATCCGGGGCAGCAGCCGGATCCTGAGCAACCATGCGTTCGGCACCGCCTTCGACATCAATCATGATTGGAACCGGCTGGGCATGCTGCCGGCACTTGTGGGGCAGCGGGGCTCTGTGCGGGAACTGGTCTCCATCGCCAACGGCAATGGCTTTTATTGGGGAGGTCATTTCTCCCGGTCCGACGGGATGCATTTTGAAGTGGCGTGGCTGGGGTGAGGCAGCATGTTGCGATTACTGCAGCTTAAAGCTATATACTGGTAAGGTGGCCGTACCACGGACTGTGACGGTAGCAGATCCGGGTGCAGGTACAGGATAATTTGGATGCGTGTATTTTTAAAATTGAAGGGGTGAAGCCATGGACAAGAAGATTTATATATGCCGGTGGGGCGATTGGGATGATCATGCCATCAATTCCTACGAAAGCAGGGAAAAGGAAGTGTCAGAGGATTATTTTTCAGATCAGAACGGGTACGAGCAGGAAGACATGAACGCGATCTCAAGCCTGGATATCGGGGAGCGGTATGATGTAGGGTCCGGCAATCAGATTGTGGAAAGGATAAAGTAGGTATCCTGCTGCTTACGGTATTGTCGAACGGCCACTGCCAGTGCGTTCAGGGGAATGCGCTGCGACCAACCGCGCGTAAACCTCAGCACATGCCGCGTTTCTGCTCGGCACACGCAGGAGGAAACACATGTTATAGCTGCCACTGGTGAACAATATTGCCGACCGTAAAGGGTGCCTTTACCATTTGATACGAGGGTAGCGTTTACACTGCTCAATAGAGCGTGACACAACCTGCCGCTTCCATGCCGGGCATGTATGCCGGTAAGGAGGCGGCAGGTTCTTTTATGCTCGCGCTGTAAAAAAGGCAAATAGTGGCAGCACAGTAAATGGGTTGAGTGCAAAGGAACAGGCTCAGAAGAAGAGAAGCATTCTTCAAAAGAACCTGGTGCGTGACAAAACCTTCCCAAAAACAAAGAAATAGCGCCAGCGGGGATGCGTGGCATCCCATCAAAAATCTATATATTGTTGTGGAAGAAGAGAATCGGGGACGAAGAGTATCTAAACCATATCTTGTAACGCTTTACTATGAAGAACCTTTACATCCTGCTGCTGGTAGCCTTTGCAATGTCATCAAATGCGCAGACGAATTCATCCCAAAAATCAAAGCCCCTGTCGGAGGCCTCGCCGGAAAAGGTGGGCATGTCCCCTGAGCGCCTGCAGCGGATTGATGCGATGCTGCAGGAGGCTGTTGCCGAGGGCGATGTACCGGGGGCAGTAGCCCTGGTAGCCCGTAACGGGAAAATAGTGTATCACAAAGCCTTCGGCCTGGCGGATAACGAGTCGGGGCGGGAACTGAAGAAGGATGATATCTTCCGGATCGCTTCCCAGACCAAGGCCATCACGGCCACTGCCGTGATGATGCTGTGGGAGGAGGGGAAGTTTCAGCTCGACGACCCCATTTCAAAATACATTCCGGCGTTCAAAAACCCGCAGGTCCTGAAATCTTTCCAGTACAAGGACACCAGTTATACCGCCGTGCCCGCCGCCCGCGAGATCACGATCCGGCATTTGCTGACCCATACCTCCGGATTGGGCTATGGGGCCATAGACGGCGACGAGCGTTTCAAGATGCTCTATCATAAGGCTGGGGTGACAGACCTGTTCACGACGGAGCCTGTCAGCATCGGGGAAAGTGTCAAGAAACTGGCAGCCCTGCCGTTGCACCATAACCCCGGGGAGAAGTACACCTACAGCGAGGGGCTCGATGTAATGGGCTACTTTGTAGAGGTAGTGTCCGGGATGCCCTTTGATGTTTTTCTGAGGAAGCGCCTGTTCGAGCCGCTCAGCATGAACGACACCTGGTTTTATCTACCCGACGCGAAAGCGAAGCGACTGGTGTCGGTGCAACGGCCCGAGGACGGTAAATGGCGCCGGTACCCGGTTACGTTTTATGACCCGGAGTACCCGGTAAAAGGGGCAAAGCAGTTCTTCTCCGGCGGGGCAGGCCTTTCCAGCACCGCAAAAGACTATGCCACCTTTCTGCAGATGTACCTGAACGGCGGGGAGTTGAACGGAAAACGGTTCCTCAGCCGGACAACCGTGCAGTCGATGATGGGCAACCAGATCGGCGACCTGTGGGAAGGGACGGGCAGGCACTATGGCCTTGCCTTCGGTGTGCAGACGCAGCAGGGCCAGGACAAAGGGGGGAACGGCAGCCAGGGAACCTTCGACTGGGGAGGCTATTTCAACACGCAGTATTTCGCAGACCCCCAGGAAAACATCATCGGGATCTTAATGAAGCAGACACAGGGCACCACATCGGATGACACCGGCTGGAAGTTCCGTTTGCTGGTTGGCCAGTCGGTGGATGATTGAGGGCCTGTATGGTTTATCCGGCGCCGCACCTGGTACAGGTATCATTTCATGCCTCCAGCGCAGATCTATATATACAATATAATAAGTTTGATTTGCCTCTGTAGCCAAATACCAATATTAGTTGGTCTATGCGCATTATATCTAACCTGTCGCAGATTCCGCTCCCTGGAGGGGCAGGGGTGGGGTATGTTGAACAGCTTCATGCGCAGGACGCAGTTGATGGGGTATAATTTTTTTTAAGGTTTAAGTAAATAGCCGCAAATTCCCCTCCTGGGGGTAGGGGCCCTCTAAATAACAAGGTGTGGTAGGGGTGATTCGCATTTATTTGCACAGCGAAAATGCGCTACCCGTATCAACCTGTTTCCCAAATTTAGCTCAGATCCTGCTTCCCGGTAAAAAAGGTTCTGTTCTGGGAATCATTCACAAGAACATTCCGGGGCGTTCGCTGGATAATCCGAGGGATAAATGCCGTTTGCCGTGTGGCTACCTCCACCCACTTTAGCCATATATAAACACTGCACCACGAGGTTGACATATAAGCGGGAAAGGGCGGGGTACTCAGGCCATTGGCTATCGCAAAATATTATCCTGCAAAAGGACATAAATTGATTACTCCCGTTCCAACTCCTCCTTCGCCAGCCAGATCATACAGCCTTTTTCTGAATTGTAATTTTTTAATAGCAGCGGAGCGGCGAAGGCAGGTTTATTTTCAGCGCAGCAAAAGCTTAGGTAGTGATTATCTGAACAATAGGCAGGTTGGGTAGTTAGCTTTAAAACCAATCATAAATTTAAAAAAGCAACTATGAAGAATTTAAGCATTTTTATCTGCGCCACTTTCCTGATGTTCGGATGCAATAGCAACGAGCCAATGACTGAAAGTTCCGAAGTTGTGGCAGAAGAAACAGAAGCCATGGCAACAGAGGAGACCATGACCGCCGAAGCACCCACGATTGTGGAGCTTGCCTCGAATACCCCAAACCTGTCGACGCTGGTGACGGCACTGCAGGCGGCTGACCTGGTGACAGCCATGCAGGGTGCAGGGCCATATACGGTATTCGCCCCGACGGATGAGGCCTTTGCAGCACTCCCGGCCGGCACCCTGGACAACCTTCTGAAGCCGGAGAACAAGCAGCAGCTCGTGGACATTCTGACTTACCACGTAACTGAGGGAAGTGCGATGGCCGCAGACCTGTCGGATGGCATGAAGGTGAAAACACTGAATGGCAAAGAACTGACCGTGATGATGGAAGGGGATAAGGTGATGCTGAATGAGGCCACCGTCACCACACCGAACGTGGAAGCTTCGAATGGCGTGGTACACATTATTGACAAAGTAATGCTGCCGCCAACCGGAATGTAAATTTCACTGACACGACCTACCCTAAAGCAGCCATGGCATCCTTTGCCTGGCTGCTTTTTTTATGCCTGAAATCCAGAAGCCAGTGGAGGCAGCAGCGGAAGGAGCAACAGTGTTTAGAATATGCCTTGCTGATTATATAGCTAAATGATTCGGCTATATAGCCCGCGTGTACTTTTAAGACAGAAATGCGCTTTCATACAGTTGATCTTGGTATTAAAGAGTAAGAGTGACAGGGCTAATCTATATACTCAAAATGCGAAGGTGCAAACAGGCCGGTTGCCCAGCTTTATATATCACGGTAGCTGCCTTTGAAGACTTCGTTCACGTGCCAGACGGTGAATTCGGGGTTTGGATAATAGGTTTTCTTCTGGGGCGGATTGATGGATTTGCCATGGTGCTGCAGCAGCCATTCATTGGCACCGATACCGTTTACTTCATCGGACACCAGCATCTTTAAATCAGCATTAACGGTAAAGGCACCGAGATCGAACAATTTATGATGCGTAGCGCAAAGCGCCAGCCCGTTTACTTCCACATCCGGTCCGCCTGCCTGGTGCCACATGATATGGGCCGCTTCAAGGGCTAAAATCTTGTGCTTCAACCGGACGCCGAAGCCACAAACGGCGCACTGGTATTCGTAAGCTTTCAGAATGCTTTCCCTGAAGAGCGGGTCTCTTTTCCGGGATTGTTTCAAGTTGTTGTTCAGCGGGCCAATATGCAAATTGAGGCCTACGGCATCCAGAATATCCTGATGCAGCGTCTCCGGGAAATTCTGTTCCAGGATCGTTTCCACCACATTCCGTAGTAATTCCGGGTTGTGTCTGATCTGTTCCGTTACAGAATCAGGGAATTTGCCCTGCAGATCGTTTGATAGTAAAAATTTTGAGGTGTAGTCCTGCTTTGTGTCCAGCAATTCCGGTTTATTAAACTGCCATAGATTGTCGTTGGCTAGCTTTGTGAAAGGGAAGTTAGGATAAAGTGTCTTTCGCTGAGGACCAAAATCAAGCAGCAGCTCTTTAAGCTTCGGCTCTATATATGAGTAAGGGATAAAACCTGCGTTCCCCCTTTGAATTTCTCCCAATGCCAGTAGCATCAGCAGCGGCTTGTGGGGCGCACGAATGCCCTTGCTTTTCCAGGTGTTGATGTTCTGGAACTGGGAGAGGAGGTCTTGGTTGAGCATCAGGAAATGAACCTTTTTTCCATCAAACTATTTTACTATCAGAATATTGAAGGCTGTTAGTGTTACCCATGCCAATAACACAAATTATTTCCCCAAATCTAATGAAGCTATCTCCATCTCAAAGCCAAATTTGATAGCTTTCTTATAGTTCTTCAACGCTATTTGAGAATGCCTCTCTGTCAATGCTTTTTTTTCAGCAGCAAGATCAGCCATAAATCGATATTCAAAGTCCAGTAATTTTTTGTTTTTCTTATCCCATTTTACCACCGCCTGTATAAGCTCAAGAGTTATTTCTGGTTTTTCTGTTACACCCGCCGTTGCGTCCAATTCAAAATATTCCTCCGTATCAAAAAGAATTTCAGATGCCTTATCTATAACTAGATCGAGTATTTGCTGACCATTATTGAACTCAATTTCGCTCAGCTTTCTGTTTCTGCTAAAGTTTGATCCAATTGTTCTGGCCATAGTCCGCTGATACGGAGTCAGATTCCTAGTAGCTCTGCCCCAATCTTCAATCTTTTCCCATGTCTTTGGGTGAACCGACTGCAGCCTTTCCTGCAGCGCTTTGATTTCAGCAGAAACCATTTCATCTTCTGTTACTCTGACTCTCTTATACACTTGGCCTCTCACTTCAAGATCATCCCTGATGCTGTCAAAGGATACACCAAAATCCTGTTGCCTGACAGCATTCCAGCAGTCTTCTTTCTTTGCCCACTCACCGTAAAGGGATCCTGGTGCATGGGTTCTGATATAGCTTTCCACTCTTATCATGATTTCACGTAACTTTTCTCTCAGATGATCACTGATATTCTGCGCTTTCCATATCTTATAAAGATCAAGCCTGTAACCAAGCCTGTAACCAAGCCAAGCTATGGTATAAGGCACAGTAACATAACGCATGTCTCCAATTGCGTTAGGCTTGACACCATAAACCTTCTCAGCTGCCCGGAAAAATATTGCTTTCGCAACAGCATCTTCAAAGTATATGTTATCCGGACTTGAGCTGAAGTTATGGTGCATGAACTGCACATAATTTTTCTGATTCCCCCTAACCACAAAATGTGGACCTATAACAATCCTTCTGCCATCATATACTTCCTGATAGGTATTGATGTACTTGGCAAGATCCTCCTTAGTAAGCACTTGAGATTTGGGATTCTTGAGCTCGAACGCCTTCCTTTTCGCCTGCGTAAACCCTTCCTTGAGCATAGCCGTTTTATACTGCCCTCTCGCCCTGTCGTAGAACCAGCGGGTCTGCTGGGATTTACCGGAAACAGGAGGGGCCCATATAGTCCGTGACAATTTTTCCAGCAGAATATGATTTTCGCTGTTAGAGCTAAGATCGGATGCTGAAATCTTATTCTGAGTGTTGGCGTACTCTGCAATGCGCGCAACTACTGTGCTGAAGTTTTCCTTATTTTTGACAACATTCAGCTTAACCTGCACAAAAATGCCTGACACATTTGCTTTATCTTTCTTCCAAGTATGGTATATGGAAGCAGTAGTCTGACCTCCGTTTACTATTTGAAAATCCTTCACCCATGCTACCGAATTTCCTTTACCGTCAGGTAAAGGTTCCAATCGGATTTCCTCGGCAGTTGCAGCCAGACCATTATTAAAAGCCAGAAACATGTGGGGCTCTGTCATTATCGTTTTTCTGATTCCCTTGTTAATCTTACCGGTAAACTGCAGAAACGATCTGACGTTCTGTTCCAGCAGCCGGGATCCAAATCTTTCATAGATGTTGACTAAGGCATCCCCGGAAATAATAGCCAGATAGGATTGATATTCATCATTTTCTGTAGGGGTATAAATACATGGAACCTGAAAGCCATCTTCTTTGAAATTGATCTCAATAGGAACATGGGATTTTCCAGAAATATTGTACAGGTAGTTCAGATCAACGACCCTGTAGTAGATGGGGTGTCCTGATATGGAATGGTTTGCTATATGATCACCCGGATAAATGCCATCTGTCACAATGAAAACATTCACTCTGACCAATCCTTCCTTCAATTCCTTGGACTCCCCTAAAGTGTGTGCCAGATCAAAAATTTCGGAAGCCTCCTCTATTTCATGAACATAATCTTTATAAACCGCATTCCTGAAGAAATTGGTAATTCTTTTTGCTGCCTTATCTATTTGATCTTTTGATATCCTATTAAATTCATCTGTCCCATTGTATATGGTAATGAAGAGATCAAGCGTTTCATAATTGTCTGACAGCGCATAGGCATTGATCTTGTGTTGTATACCTGTTTTCAGGACTTTTTCATCATAGCAAACGCGAACATTTTCTGTTTCACCGCCATCAGATAACAGATCTACAGCAGCCTGTGTGAAGATCTGCTCCAGAGTGCCTCCATCTTCCTCAGAGAGCTGCTCTGACCGGACTTCCTGCTGAATGTTCTGATAAAATTTGCTTAATTCCAGGTTTTCAAGATTTGTTACCATGCTTGGTTCAAGATTTGATATACTGAGTTTTCATTTGTCTGATAAGATTCGCAGTCGGAGATGATGATGGAATATTTAACATCACCAACACCGTGTCTCAGATCATTTTCTTCTATCCGAGGGAAGGCACCTTCAACGCTGTAAAAGGTTTCTGTACGTATTACATAGCCCTTATTCGCATAAAGCTCCCTGTGTGCAGGCAAGTACCCTGCCTGCACCAGTTTAAACTGAAATTGAGAGTAAAGTCTAAAGTCATACAGTAAGAATGAAGACACAGAATCAACTAGGTCATTAAGTGATTCCCCTGCAGCCTGTTGTGTATCCAGTGATAAATGGAATAAGTAAAGATGCCCTACAGTGGTTGTATCGAGCTGGCGTTCACTGCTGATGTGGACTCTCTGATGATTATTCCCCTGACTTGTTTTAACTTCAAGTGCACACACACCATACTGAAAATCCCTGACTGCTTTGTCGGAACCGACCCATGCTGTCAGAGGCTTTTCCGGATCCGGTAAAGCAAGGAGCATTTTCCTCAGCAGAAAAATTTCCCCATATAAGCCTCGGTGTTCTTCCGGTGTTAAGCCACTTGTTGCTGCTTTTTCAAGTAAGGCATGCCATTTATCCACCCTGCTCAGAAACTGTCTTAGAACTTGGCGAGGGTCTGACAGCTCAATGACATTTGAGATAATATCGCTTAGAAGGATATTAAATATATCCTCAAAGTTCCTATCCTGCAGGCAAAGACTGAGCAAAACAGAATCTGTACTCTCAGCCATTTTTTCAACTTTGATGCCTTTGAGATTTCGCTCTACATGTGCGTTACTGGCAACATGAAGGGGTACTCTTATTAACAAGCATCGCAAATTACCAGCCAACTGGCCTAAGTACAGCGGGCATGGTGCTGTATCAGAATACCTTGTCTTCACAAAGCCTGACTGGGAGGGCGCATTGCTGGCAAGCTGAGTCCACAGCTGGTTTATTCTGCTAATTTCCATCATCTTCAGCATCTAGCTCATCCGGATAATCAAATTCCTGAATAAACTGATTATTAACCGCATACTCAATTTTTTCATCATTTACTATTTCCGGAAAGCTGATAGCAAAGCCAAAGATCGGCACATCAGAATAAGTCTCTCTTTTTGTACCATATTCCTTCTTTTCTGGGGTGCTCGTGTCAAGCAACCACCGGTGTAATGGCGCGTGATGCAGGGGGTAAAGCAGTAACAAGCCTTTGATAGCTTTTCTTGTATACTTTATCCTAGCTCCACTTGGTAATGAAGGCTTACCTTCTCTGTTACTCTTTCCCCAGTCCATCTCAGTAAGTGCCAGAGCCCTGCCAATTTCAATATCATCCATATCTATAAGTTCATGATTAGGGGATATAATCATTGCCTTATTTATAGTATAGGAACTCACAATCTCATCAGGACGTGTGAGCGTGATGCTTCTGTCTGTTAATCCAATTTCCTTTTCTTCCCCATTTATTTCGACTATACCCTTGTCGGCTTCGTCCTTCACCATCGTATTATTAATAAGGGCAACTGTCCAGTCTGTAAGGTTCCCCTTTCTTACCTGTGCATCAATGTAATCTGCCATTTTATGAACATCGACCACTTCTCTTGCAATAGAGAAAGAGCGTAGAAACTGTGTAATCAGGTTGCTGTTGTTCGGCTTCTGCCAGACATACTTTTGATTTTCTACTTCTTTATTAACAGGTCCTATTGGGTCTTCCAGTGCTTTAATTAAATCTGTTGTTACACTAAAGTTTCTGGAAAAGATCTGTGGATCGATCTTGAAATTGTGAGTTTGCTCAAGCTTACCGGAATAGCTTAACATCATTATATGTTTATGCCTGAACTTGTTGGCAGAAGTGATTTTCAAAACTCCCGGATGAGTCCTTACTTTCAGTCCATAATTTCTTGGAGTTTCATTAAGAAGAAACATATAATCAAATTCAGATCTCATCTCTTCTGAAGCGATTGTTATATGTTTAAACCACTCAATGAGATCATTACTGGTAAATAACCTGCACAAGTCTGCATACCCGGGTCTATAACCAAACCACCGGCCCATTTGCATAAGAGTATCATACATCTTAGAAGCGCGCAGGTAATAACTTGTAGTAAGCCCTTCCAAGGTTAGCCCTCTTGAAAGTTTATCTCCTCCAATAGCTATAACAGATAAATAATTGCCTTGCTGTTCAGAAGTGAAGTAATCAATAGGTGAAATATTGTGATAGGATAAGCCGGCAACGTTCTTGTCACCATGAACTGCCCGTACTTCAATTTTAGAACTGGCGTTGAAAAGTTCGGCTTTGACCCTTGACCAGGATATCGGCTTGATTTCCGGATCGGTATAAGTATGGGTCTGATTAATAACCTGTCGGGTTTTAGGCTCAAATTCCTCAACCCATATTTTACGGAGCTCTTTGACGACATTACCCTGATCAAACTCGATTTGACGCTGATAGAATTTCAGTTCAGCGTCAACTAAACTGGATATTCTATCCTGCCAGTCAATGAACCTAGACACATGTACCAGCATGGAGTTATGGACATTCACCTGCTTTCTTGCTCTTCGGGCGGCACATGAAAGTATAAAGCACTTCACTGCATACTTCAGGCTTTGCGGTAGCTCGGTTGGCAGCGGGCCTCCCTTCTTATGTTTGTCAGGAACAAAGTTTATATAGTCAGAGATTTTAACAACTACCGGCAACGGTTCTTCAGCATTTTCAGATGAAGAGGCGGCAGGCAGACCAAATACTTTTGAAGGTCCTATGTAATTTGAAGGCGCGGGAATATTGATGATAAAGTCTCTAGGGAACAAGTCCTGACCTACAGAGAATTCAAAATCCTTTATGTTCATATTCAGTCCTTTCGTCTGATTATCATTTAGAAGTGGAATGAATATATTTGCGAATGGCGTGGCGGTATATCCTATATAAGCACTCTGCTCAAACAAGGACAGCAGGGCTCTGATACTTCCATTTATAGTAGAAACTTTTCTGGGGTCAACATTGATGGAAGCATTATCAGCCTCATCATCTATCAGCAGGAAAGGCAGATCACGAATAATAATCTTACCATCAGGAGTTTTGTCTCCTCTTGCAGCAAGCCATGTTATAAGGTTTTTTAAAATCGATGGATTCTTTTTTACAACCAGAATAATAGGATCAGTACCGCGAATGTTTACTCCCGATGACTGGGCAGCCTGTGCCTTGAAATCCCCGTTCAGCCTGCTGGTTGTCAAAGCATGTGCTGGCAGATTTTTATTGTACTGGCCAACACCTATTCTGTTACCTGCATTTGAAAAGTTCATGGCAGTCTGGGTGTTAAATCCCAAGAAGCCTTCATCAACCCTTATTTGAGTCTGGCTTCGGAGACTATCATGCATGCCTGCAAGGACTATTATTAGCTTAAACCCTGCATCAGCAGCTTTATTAATCAGACCTATATAGTTGCCCGTCTTGCCCGACTGAACCTGCCCGACAACCATACCTCTCTTATCCCATGAACCCGGGGTTTTGGGGTCAATGATTCTGTCAAGTATATCATCTGTTAAGTTATCAAGCTTATTCAGTGTAGAGGGAGCAATCTTTTTCTGAAGATACATCACATATCTGTTCCAGAAGCTCCACTTTATTTCTGACTTCTTGTTCTTAAGCCAGGGAACGTACGTTTCATCATCAACAAGTATTCTGTAATTATCGGAAAACACAGAAAACTGGGATTCTAAATATTTGTACATTGAATCGCTCTCACCAAGCAGGTTTGGAAAAAGTTTCAGAATATTACTGATCGTATCCTTAAGATCAGCATCCGTAACGTTTCTCTTTCCTTGCAAAAGGGTGACACCTATTTGTTTTGCCTGTTCAAATTGTTTTGCCTGTTCAACCTCTGACATATTATATAGAATCTACTAGTTGTGGATAAAGATTAAAAGGCTCCATGTTGAGGATTGCCGTCTTTGCAAATTCTTCTGTATGGCCTTGTTCTATAATGGAATCATACATGAGCTTCATCAAACTGATAAGCGCGTCAGAAGTAACACTTTCAAACGGTTGACCTTGCAAGTCAGGCTGTTCGCTTTCCCTGATTGTGATGAGTGGAATAGGTACAGTTTCCTCAATCAGACATAAGAGCCTCGTAATAGAAGCCTTTTTAGCATCAATATCGGATAGAAGATGCTGAACCAGTGGGTGATCAGTATTTATGGCATAGAAGCGCTTGCCATGCCTGACTTTTTCCAACCAGACCGGCCTGAACTCATGGGAAGCATATTTACGCTGAAGCACTTTCCCTTTGTGTCTGTAAACATCAACAGCCTGTGCCCGAACCTTGCTTGCATATGCCTTCAGCTGCTCTCTCAGGATTAGAGGAGGTCTTGCAACTGACTTCTTTATATCAATCTGCCAGTCTTCATCTAAGTTATTAGGCAGGTCTACTCTGATTCTTGCCAGTTTATAATGCTCCTCTTTTCTGAACATGCCTAACCAGTCACCGGCAAGAAGTAGTCGTTCATTGCGGTAGATGTAGAACCCCTGATGGGCGTTCCATCCGTTAGGCCCTTCTGCTTCTCTGAACTTTATTTCTGTTAATTTGGATTTATGTGGAAGGACGAATCCTCTCAGTTTTACCCGTCCGCCCTGTACAGGCTCCCCAGGTAATTTCTGCGTTGCAGTTTCACTGATAAGAAATGGATCCCAAGCAGCTAGTTCATGTTGCTGAAACCATAGCTTGATTTTGTTACCATCAATATACCTGTGAAAGGTCATGGCCAGATGGTATTTAACCTGTTCCATTCTTCTCAGGAATTTATTGAGTGAAGTATTATCATTCTGGTTCAGACCTCCAACCAGACGATCAATATCATTCCATATTATAGTTGTCCCTGAATCCTGAGCAAGCAACTGCTGCTCAAAAGACGGATCCGGCAGATATTTTATTAGATTCCACTTTCCCGTCTGGTTCACAAAATCCAAGTCCCATGTCCAGAATACTGGCTCAGAATCTATCTTTCTGGAAATTACCGATAGCTTGCGGCACTGGGAAAATGATGCTGTTTTAAGTCCCAAACCAAACCGACCCAGATCTGTGGTGTTCCGGGTTTCATTTGGGTTTCTGGAGCCGGGGCGCATAGCATTAATCAGTTCTGCGTTGTTCATCCCAATACCATCATCCTTAATAGCAATCCATGACATAGACCCCTTCCATGCAAAGTCAACCCAAATGTTGTTAGCTTCAGCGGATATGGAATTATCTATAATATCTGCCACTGCAGTTTCAAGGCTATAACCTATAGCACGAAAAGTTTCAATCATGGATCCTGCTTCAGGTTCAGCAGGTGTGGTTTCAATCATCGAATAATCAACCATTGAATAATTTATAGTTAGTTTTCATTATACAATCAGCAATAGACCCTTGCGTAATCAGGCTGAATGCTTTAGTCAAGCAATATTAGTGGCGCTATTAGTGGCGCTTAAATTCTTAAAAATGCTGCTGGCCCTTAGCTTTTGCTAATATATGAAAATAACTATTTAGACAAGTGTTTTCCACTATTTTTTGTAGAAAAAAGTGTATTCTTTTTTGAGAAAGATGCTTTAGAGATACTTTAATTTAAGTTTAATAAAAAAACTTAAGCCGTTACTGCTGTAGATTTTACCTCCATTTGTTGAGATAAACCAGCTCCTATTGATTTGAAAATAGGAGAGACAATCTTAGAAATTTTGTTTGCTAAAAGGGGAGGAACTGCATTTCCTACTTGTATAAATTGAGAAGTTCTAGAACCGCAGAAGAAATAGTTGTCTGGAAAAGTTTGGATACGTGCGGCCTCTCTTACAGTTAAGCTTCTGCATTGTGAGGGATCAGGGTGTATGTAATAATGTCCGTCTTTAGAAATGTGGCTGGTTATTGTTTTTGCTGGATAATCTGCAATTTGAACTCTAAACCTGTCTGAAAATTTTTTTTCGACCACTGCCTGATCTACATTTTTGTGCAGCGGATATAAGCTTTTTGGGAAATCTTTTATTTTAGGTGATCTACCTTTAGCACGACCAAAGCAAGCAGCATAAAAATAGCGATGAAGATCAGAATCCATATGGCCTCTCGAATTATGATTAGCAACCCCCTTGAGCTTTTGATCATGAAACCAGCCCTTTTTATATGTACAGGTTTTATCAATCCATGGAATGAAATTGCTTCCCACTCCATGTTCAAACGGCTCCATTTTCTGTATTTGTTCCTGAACTGCAGAATAGACTTCTGTGCTCTCTGGCACGCTATCAGGTCGAATATCTATATTACCTACAGCTTTTAGCCAATTTTTGGCTGTGTCTTTTTGTTTGGATAGACCGCTTCTAAGTTTAGGTAAGTCATCAATAACCTTAATTAAAGGTACATGTTCTACTTTATTGATTGTGTCGGGGACAAAATTAATATCGTTCCTGATACCTAAAAGTATTACTCTATGACGTGTCTGAGGAACTCCATGATTTTCCGCATATATAATGAAGTCTTTTTGATTATAAACAGGTCTACCATCAAGTTCATGACTTTGGGGCTTGTTCACCAGAGAATAAATTTTGTATCCTTTACAGCGTATTTCTACTTCAGGAAAGTCTACTTCTTCTAAAAAAGCTTCTGCAGGATCAGCCAAATCTTTCAAAATCTTTGAAAAAATCGAACTCTCTTGTGTCTTAGCAGACAAAATTCCTTTAACATTCTCCATGACAAATACTGCTGGACTATGTACTGCAAGTATTCTCAGGTACTGTTTATAAAGTTCAACTCTTTCATCCTTAGCAGCATCTAGAATTTTTTCCTGTCTTCTGGACCTACCCACAACTGAATATGCTTGGCAGGGGGGACCTCCAATTAGTAACCAGTTTTCTTCTCCTCTTAGTGCCTGAGTTATTTTTTTATCAACTTCAGTATTTGAAATTTTACCAAGTTCAGCTTGCCACGCTTCTTCTTTGGCCACTAAGGCCTCATCAGGATATCTTTCATATAGTTCATCTACACTTATCTCCCCACGAACAAAAGAATAATAATCTTCGGGAGCCTCACCTATAGGAAATTGCCTAAAAAAACTTCTTAATGTTAATGTTTTATGGGCCTCACTGTCTTTCTCAATAGATAGAGCTATATCAAAATATCTCTGGCTTTTGTCTTCTAATAAAGCACTAAAACCTTCTCCGAGTCCTCCCGGTCCTGCAAATATGTCAACTACTGGTATCGCCACAATTTATAAATTTTAAGATACGGTTGAATGTTTCTTCTCTGATTTTTGGTTTTAATTCGCATTCAAATATCGTTAAAACTTTCCAGCCTTCTTGGCTTAGTTTTGAAAGGTTCTGTTCATCAAGTTCTTTATTTCTATTAATTTTATGCAACCACCATTCTGTTCTGGTCTTAGGAATAACATAGTATCTGCATCCCTGATGACCATGCCAGAAACAACCATGAATATTAATGATAGTTTTATATTTAGGCAACACTATATCAGGTTTTCCTGAGAGTCTCTTAACGTGTAGTCTATATCTGTATCCTCTACTATGAAGAAATTTGCGAACCAGCATCTCAGGTTTAGTGTCTTTACCTTTGATGCGGCTCATGTTATAGCTACGGGTTTCTTTAGAATGAACGTCTGACATACTTACTAAAGGTATATTTCCTAATTTAGTAACTTTAACGAATGACATAGATGAAAGCCTACAAAATCAATATAGTAAGAGAACCTGGAGCTGACCCTTTTACAGGGGAACTTTATCCCTTGGAGAATGAGGAGTTTTTTGTAGAAGCTGACTCTGTTAGAAAGGCTTATATAAAAGCAATGGAAAGTTTTGAAATGGATGTAAGAGGGCAGCTGCTTAGGTTCTTTATTGATGAAGAAGAATATTTTGATGAAAATTACTAAAAGCTGAAATCCTATAATTTAATGAAGATTCAAAACATTCTTGAGCATGGCAGCTATCAAAAGTTTAACTATCGCTAAAAAGCTGAGGAGGGAGTTTCTAATTTGATATAAATATTATAGTAAAATGCTTGTTGTCTGCAGTGGTGAAAGTATATCTATACTTAATGTACCGGCTTGGCCGAAATCTTTAGTACTGCGTCTCTAGGACAGTTAGTCCCTTAAACTCTTAGGTGCCTCCACCACCAAACTCCCACACCTATGAAAAAGCGATTTTTCCTCTTCCTCCTCCTCTCCATGCTCCACCTCACGCCGCAGGCCCAGAACGTCACCAGGCTCGACGGAAGCAAGATAACCGCCGCTGCCTTAAACCAGAAGATACAGGCGCTCATGGATGCGGCCAATGTGCAGGGGATGGCGATCACGGTGTTCAACCAAAACAAGCCCGTCTACAAAAAGGCCTTCGGCTATAAGCGCCTCGATACAAAGGAGCCGATAAAAACCAGCACCAACTTTTATGGCGCCTCCCTGAGCAAGGCCGTTTTCAGTGTTCTGGTAATGGAGTTGGTGGAAGACGGCGTCCTTGACCTCGACAAGCCTTTGCAAGCATATTTGCCCAAACCGATCTATGCCTACACGCCTACCAAGAAATGGCATGACGACTTCCGCGACCTGGAGCAGGACAGCCTCTATCAAAAAATAACCGCCCGCATGTGCCTGGCCCATACCTCTGGTTTCCCGAACTGGAGATGGTATGAGGCGGATAAGAAACTGAAGGTGAAACACACGCCCGGCACAAAATACCTGTATTCCGGGGAGGGAATGGTGTACCTGCAGGTGGTGCTGGAGTACATGACGGGCCAGCCACTGGAGGAGCTCATGCAGGAAAAGATCTTTGGGCCGCTGGGCATGAAGCAGACGGCCTATACCTGGCAACCGCGGTTTGAAAAAGATTATGTGCATGGCCACAAAACGAACGGCGAGCTGTATGAGAAGGACAAGGACAATGAAGCCCGCTCGGCCAGCACCCTCGAAACCACGCTCGATGATTATACCCTGTTCACGGAGGCGGTGCTGCAGCACAAGATCCTGAAGCCGGCCACAACCAAAGCGATGTTCAGCCCCCAGATCAGGATCCGGTCCGTCCAGCAATTCCCCCCGCTGAATGCGCGTGACACCACGGCCAACGATGCCATCCACCTGAGCTACGGCCTGGGCTGGGGGCTGCTGCAGTCGCCATACGGCACAGGGGCGTTCAAAGAAGGGCACGGCGACGGGTTTCAGCATTATTCCATCATTTTCCCGGAGCAGGGCACCGGCATCATTATCCTCAGCAATTCCGACAACGCCGAAGGCATCTTCAAGGAGCTGCTTGAGACCGCCATCGGCGATACGTACACCCCCTGGTACTGGGAGAATTATATACCCTATAACCAGAAAGCAGCCAGGTAAAGTGTTTCAGACAGAGGGGAGGCTGTTCAAATTGTCTTTCCGAACTGCGGTTGAGAAGGAATAAGCGGCACCTCAACGACGCACGCTATATGGGAGGGGTTTTATTTATCCTGTGGCGGCCGCGTAATTTGCAGCTATAGCCAACCCTTTCTGCTCTACAGAGACAGCAGGCCATCTGCCTGGAAGCGGAATAGGGATATATAAATTTTGCAGGCGCTAAAAGAAGTGAATCGGGTGTACTGAAAACGGACATATGAGCAAACATCCTGTCCTTAAACGGACACTTTGGAAGCGTGTGAAAATCAATTATATATACGCAAGTAACTGGTTATAAATCATTTATAATATGTGGCATATAACTTGGCTATATAGGTTTACCAAGTATAAATAAACCTATGAAAAATATTGCCATGAAACTACATCAACTCGTGCTGTTTGCCGGACTTAGTTTGTCCGCCTTCACTTTCTCTTCCTGCGACAAGGAAGATATCCTGCCTGCCGCACCAGGCACTCCATCTACCGGATCACCGTCCCCGAGCCAGCCAACGCCGCCAGCCACGCCAACTACGCCTCCGATCACGACGAACAGCCTGCTGAAGCAGCTGGGAACAAAAACCATGACGTATGACACGCAGAACCGGCTGGTGGAGGTCAGTTACACTGACCAGCCTACGTTGGGTTATACCGTGGTATATGAAGGCGCTAAACCTGTTCGGCTGAACTTTAAGGGTAGTGACAATTTCCTGCGCTACACCTACGAAGGTGATAAAGTGGTGGAGGCTGTTCGCTATTACGGGGAGAACCAGGTGAACTACCGCTATTCCTTTGAGTACAGCGGAGACAAACTGGTGAAGAAAACGACCATGAGCTATGCGCGATCTGACGGGGGCAAGCTCGGCATAGCCGAATACAAGTACGACGCCAACGGCAACCTGGCGGAGCTTGCGCAGGCCTGGTCTACAGATAACAGCATCGAAGGGCTCGGCACTCCGACCGTCATCAGGTGGGGCGACTATGACAGCAAGCCAAACCCAATGCCTTACGCCGAAAGTGAGGTTTACCTGCCCGGTGTGAGACTGTTTGAAAACAACCCGGGTTTCCGTGACCACGAACTCTACTCGTACACGTACCACGCCTCCGGGATGCCGAAGCAACGAAACACGAAGCTGAAGTCCAATCCCTATGTGCAGGATTTTATTGAAACCTATGTCTACCAGTAAAGCCGTGTCGCTGCGGAAGGTGCAGCTTGCTATATAGCCACAGAACAGCCGCCCCCATATTAGCGTCAGGGCGGCTGTTCTGTTAAAGGGGGTGGAGATTCCCGAGCTGGTTCAGAAGGAGGTGACTTATCGAGTTGAAATTTCTGAAAGCTTAATCCTGGAATGGGTGATGAGCGGTAGAATGGCGCGGGAGATGAGTGGCCGGAGCACAAGTATCCGGAAGCGATTGTCGGGGAATGATTGGACAGGTCGCGACCTGTCCCTACGAGGCTTCGTAGGCTTTAACATGATAAGACCGGATCGGAAATTGAATAGGTTAGGTGGGCATGATTACAGCAAGGAAGGGCTTTATTTCATTACTTCCTGCGTATTTGAAAAAGCCTGTGTTTTTGGTGAAGTGAAGAACTATGAAATGCTGCTGAATGATTACGGGAAAATTGCTCAACGGCAATGGGACTGGCTAGCGGAACAATACCCTTATCTCATCCTGCACGCCTTTGTCGTCATGCCGAATCACGTCCATGGCATCATTGAAATCAATCAGGAAAATATAACGGCTGACAGTAAAGTCAAGAGTTTGTCAGCACTAATAGGTGTGTATAAAACCACTACATCCAAGCAGATTCGTCAGCATGGCTTATTAAGCTTTACATGGCAACGCTCTTTCCATGATCATATCATACGGCACGAAAGGGCATACCGTCATATCATGCAGTATATTCAGAATAATCCAGCAATTTGGCAGGAAGATGTATATTACCAAAACCACTCGTAGGGACAGGTCGCGACCTGTCCAATCATTCCCCAGTAAATCCTTATCAGAACCAGAATAATTCTTTATTAACCGGGTCGTCCAACTACTAGCATGGCTTTATATATAAACAGCCGATTCCTGACACTTCCTACCCCGTTCCGTATGGTGATTTATATAAATGGGAAAGGTAAATCGCTCAGAAACACGATTGGGCAAATACACTTCCATGTTGCGGGAATAAATCGTACGCAGGTTTTGTTCTTCTCTAAAGCGCGGCTGTTTTATATATAAACTTTATATAGATTTATATATAAACCAAGCGGCATTTCAACATGCTACTACCACCGGTTCGGGAAAGGGAGCAAAGCAGACGAATACCCCATTTTATGGCGATCATGGATAGGTTGCTGCTGTCCGACTGGTTGGGCATGTTCCGCGTATAGGTATATGGAATTTATTTTTGGAAGATAACAGGTAAGAATATCTATGATCATCTTTTGGACATTCGTTATAGGGGCAGTGCTGGGGTACGTTTTCGGGCACTATTTAAAACCCAACCACCGCCTGCGCAAAGCCATCGCGGCCGCCCGTCAAACGGGCACCGCCCTGCTGGAGGAGGAGAACAGGGGGGTATATAAAACCATCGTTACGGACCAGAACAAGTCTTCGGAATTGGTGGTGGAGGTGAAGGAGCTGGCCGTGACGCAGGGCGGGCAGGCAAAGGTGGCCTACCTCAGCGCCCGCTACAAAAACCCTGCTTTCCGGACGAAGAAAGGTGAGGCCCTGCTGAAAGAGGTACACAGTTTATTAGGAGATTACCTGCCAATAAACGATATTGAATGGTATGAATCCACTGAGCGCCAGGCCCGCATTAAAGAGCGCCTGCGCGACCTGGACACCATTGAAAACGAGCATAGACATCAACCCGAAGCTTAAAACCATGGAAAACACCAACACCCCGCTTGCTGAAAACAAAGAGCAGCAACAGCAAAGAGCGCTGGAGATCTCTAAAACCATCGACCCCTCCAAACCCGACTCGCTCACCAACTTCGGGGTGGAGACGCAGCGCAAACTGGGCTACTACTCCAACGAGCTGCTCACGAAGGTGAAAGCCAAGGACTCCGGCGACGCCGGCACCGCCATCAACGAGCTCCTGACGCAGATCAACATGATCAAGATCGACGAGGAGCAGAAGCGCGGGCTGCTTTCGCGCCTGCCGTTCGTGAATAAAATCAAGGACAGGTCGCAGCGCATTGCCAGCCAGTACAACACCATCGCCGAGAACGTGGACGATGTAGTGATCAAGCTGGAGAAAACGCGGCAGAGCATCATGAAAGACTCCACCAGCCTGGAGGTGATGTTCAACCAGGCGGTGGAGTATATACACGAGGTGCGCGCCGTGATTGCGGCCGGTAAGATGAAGATTGAGGAGCTTGAGAACGTGGAGATCCCCAAACTGCAGTCGGAGGCGGAGTCGAGCGGGCAGGACGAGCTGGTGGTGCAGCGCCTCAGCGACCTGGTGTCCTTTAAAGACCGCCTCGAGAAGAAGGTGCACGACCTCACGCTCTCCCATACCATCGCCACGCAGTCGATGCCCCAGATCCGGATGATCCAGACGACAAACGATGTGCTGGCGCAGAAGATCCAGAACTCCATCGTAACCGTGATCCCGGTGTGGCGCCAGCAGGTGGCCATCGCCCTCGGGCTGGAGAAGCAGCGCAAGGCCCTGGAGATCCAGAAAAAAGTGACCGACACCACCAACGAGATGCTGCTGAAGAACTCGCAGTTGCTGAAGACCAATGTGGTGAGCGCCGCCCAGGAAAACGAGCGGGGCATTGTGGATGTGGACACGCTGAAGAAAGTGAACAAGGACATGGTGGAGACGCTGGACGCCGTGTTGAAGATATCGGAAGAGGGAAGCCGCAAGCGGGCAGAGGCCGTGAAGGAACTCGCCCAGGTGCAGGAAGAGCTCAACAACAAGATCATCGGTACGTTCGGCAAGTCCAAAAAAATTGAGGCGGAATAATGGCAGATAAAAAAGACCTGCAAAACACCACCCAAAGCATCCTGACAGAAGAACAGGAGGCCCTGCTTGACCTCTATATCCAAAGCCTCGACAGTTTCCGGGAGGAACTGCGGGCATCTGAGAAAATACAGGTCGAGATAGAAACGCAGCACCTAAAAAAGATACTTCGTACATGAGTGATTTCTGGCGTTCCCTTTTCGGGCTTAACGGCGAGACTGAAAACAGAACCGTGGTCGGGAGTCCGGAGGGTATCGATGTGAAGGACGTTCCCTATCTCCGGGACTCGAACAAGCGGCTGGCGGCGCTGCAGGAACTACACCACCGCTACAAAGGCACACCGCACGCACAGAAGATCCAGGCCGTACAGGAGCGGACAAAGGATATTCACGTCTACTTGCTTGAACGGAAAAGGGGCCACGAACTGGAACTGTTCCACCTGCAGCACACCGACCATTTCCTGAATACCTTCACCGTTATCATCAACGCCTATCAGCAGCAGCATGCCCAGGCGGCGGCACTGCGGCGTGCGGCCGCGCGCGCAGAATCCGTGCTTCGGAAAGTAACCCCCGTCGCCTTCCGGAAAGACCGGAAAGAGGTGAAAGCCGCGCATCAGAAGAACCGCGAGATCAGCCAGCGGGCGTTTGAAGACGTGGCCGATGCCAAAGCTGAGGTGCCCGCGCTGGCCGTGCCGCAGATCTCCATCAACACCTACGCAAAGATCGTTTACCTGCAGGAGGATATCTCGGGCGGGCTGCTCACCAACGAAATCGGCTTCACTTCTACCCAGGAAGAAAAGGCTGCCTTTGAGGACTATGTGTCTGAGCGGCTTGGCATTGAAAGCATGGCTTACGTAGGCAATGCCATGGTGTATATCCCCAGCCACCACAGTTCCCAACCCGCCGAAATGGTCCCCGTCATCCACTGGAACGGTGCCCCCTACGCCCTCCACCTCGAAGACTGCCGCCTATTCCCCGTCAGCACGTACCGCAAGGGCAGGTGACATCCTATCTCACCACAACATTTGTTTCCTCAGAACCGAGTATGCAAAAGCGTTAGGTTTCGTATAATAAGTTTGTAAAAACAAGGTTGCAATACCTGCAGCCTTTTGATTATATGAGACTTTTTAGATTGCGCTTAAATAACAGCGACTCTGCTGCAAATCCTGCCTTCGCCCCTGTCTGGTTTGCAGTGCAACTGACCATTTTAGAACAGCTCTTATCGGTTTGGTGCACCCCAAAAGGCTGTTTTTGATCGTGATACTTTCGTTCTATACGCTATACACAAGTCTACAAATTATGGAAAAGACCTTAAAAGATCTGGTGGCAGAGGCCAGCCAGCAAATCAAAACGTATGAAGTTGACGAAGCCATTGATCGCTTCAACAGGAAGAGTGTCACGTTTATCGATGTGCGCGACGAACCTGAGTTGCACAGCGACGGCAAAATTCCGGGTGCGATCCATGCCTCCAGGGGGATGCTGGAATTTTACATCGACCCGCAGAGCCCATACCACAAGGATATTTTTTCTTCGGATGAAGAGAAGATATTTTACTGCAAAAGCGGCGGGCGGTCTGCCATGGCAGCGCAAAGAGCGCAGGAAATGGGCGTAAAGAACGTGGCGCACATGGCCGGAGGCTTCAATTCATGGAAAGAAAAAGGCGGGGGGGTGGAAGCCTGATGCATGAATTCAGGGCCAGTTTGCTGATACCGGGGCCGTTGTTAAAGCCAGCGCACGCGGACAGGAGTAAAGCGGCGCAGGTTGCGATATACTTTATTACAGGTATATAAGACGGGGTGGCCGAAGGCAGATGAAGCACGAAAGGTATATGTTATTCTTTTTTCCGCCACCAATCCTCCTGCGGCACGCGCTCATGTAAAATCACCGGCTGGCCGATCAAAGGCGTTGCGACCGGTACCTGCAGCTCCAGGGCTTTTGCAGTTGCCCGCTCGATTGGGTCTGTCCAGGTGTGCATGGCCAGGGCAAAAGCGCCCCAGTGGATGGGCATCAGCAGTTTTCCCTTCAGGTCAAGGTGCGCCTGCACGGTTTGCTCGGGCATCATGTGGATGTTGGGCCATAGCTCGTTGTACTGTCCGCACTCCATCAGGGTAATATCAAAGGGCCCGTATTTATTCCCGATCTCCCGGAAGCCGTCGAAATAACCGGAGTCCCCGCTAAAGAAGATGCGGTCTTCCTTGCCCATGATCACCCAGGAGGTCCAGAGGGTTTTCATCCTGTCCGTAAGCCCGCGGCCGGAGAAGTGGCGGGAGGGGGTGGCGGCAAAGGTGAGCCCCTGAAACGACTGCTCCTGCCACCAGTCCATCTCCGTGATCTTGCTGGCCGGCACGCCCCAGCGCTCGAGGTGCGCCCCGACGCCCAGGGCTACGTAGAAATGCCCGGTCTTTTCTGCCAGCTTCTGGATGGAGCCGTAATCAAGGTGATCGTAGTGGTCGTGCGAAATCAGGACGGCGTCAATCGGGGGCAGGGCCTCCACCGAAACCGGAAGCCTGGAAAACCGCCTCGGGCCCAGAAAGCTGATCGGGGAGGCAATGTCGCCCATCATGGGGTCGAGGAGCAACCGCTTCCCGTCTATTTCGACCAGAAAAGCAGAATGCCCGAGCCACGTAAGCACGGTGGCTGTGTCCTGCACGGCAGCAGACTGGGTGGTGTCTATCTGCTGCACCGGTATCTCCCAATCCGGCGTTTGATTGTCCATGTCTCCGAAGAAGCGCGTGTGAAGCAGTTTCATGAAGCCCTGAAAGCCAATGTCCATGTTGGTTTCCACAGGATTGTGAAATACGCCGTGCTGATAATTGGGGGAGGCCTGTATCGTTTTCAGGCGCGCCCCTTTCGCCTCGGCACCGAACTGTGGAGACAGCCGCAGGAAGGAACAGCCGCCAACGGTAGCCAATAGGATCACAAAACCGAGCACGTACAGCGCGTACCGTAAACTTTTTTTCATCAGCAGGGATCGATTAAGACCGGATTGTGTGCCGTCAGAGGTATGCCCATTGCCTGTAGAGTCTATATATAAGATGTGTCCAGCAGTTCAGGGTCAGGGCTGTATAACCGCACTATATAAAATATGTTTCGGGTCTATATAAACGGGTAACTGAAAATATCTTTAACCCAACTTGCGCTATATATCAGGTTAATTTCCTTAATGAGTGAAAACCCACCCCTGCCCCTCCCGAGAGGGGAATCTTCCTCAAGCGTAGTTTCATCCCCTCCTCGGAGGGGTAGGGGTGGGTCATGTTTTAACAAAGCAAGTAAATCGCAACTTGGATCTTTTGATTGGGGACCTGACTCTTAAAGGTGGAAGATAGCTACGGCATTTCTACAGCTATATATGGTTTGCAAACAGAGTGGTTGCATGCACCGAGCGGATGATTTAAAAGGGCGATGGGCTGATGCAGGTCCAGCCACCGTCAATCACCAGGCTTTGCCCTGTTATATGCCGGGCATCTTCCGAGACAAGGAACAAGGCAGCATTGGCGATATCCATGACGCTGGCCGGCCTGCCCATCGGGGTGATGCCCGACCAGGTGCGTTCATAGGACGGGTCTTCAAGCGTCCTTTCCGTGAGGGTGGCACCCGGGGCAATGGTATTTACATTTATTTTGAAGGCCGAAAGCTCAATCACCAGGTTTTTTGCCAGCATCTCGAGGGCGGCCTTGCTCATGCCATAGGCGGCAAGGTGCTTGTGCGCCTGGTGCCCGGTAACGGAGGAAGTAAACAGGAGCGAGCCACCGGAGGCCTGCTGCTTCATTTGCCTGGCCGCCGCCTGGGCCAGAAAGAACGTGCCGGCCAGGTTTACCTGCATCACCCTGTTAAAGGATTCAGGCGTATAGGTCAAGAAATCACCGAACAGCGTGATACCGGCATTGGCGACGATCACATCGAGGTGGCCGAACCGGGAGACCGCTGTGTCGACCATGCGCTGTATAAAAGTCACATCACTGGAGTCTCCTGCCACCGCGAGGCATTCTCCGTACTCGATCGAAATTTGATTTGCAGCGCCTTCCGCCAAATCCGCGTCCAGGTCATTCAGGATCACCTTTGCGCCGGCACTGGCCAACTGCCTGCAAATCTGAAGACCTATTCCCTGACCGGCACCCGTTACGATGGCTACTTTATCTTTAAACTTCATATAGCATGCTTTATTTGACTATCAAAATAGATAAAATTTCGGTTATGTTGGATAGGATGAAAAGACTTGCTGGGAATTTCGTTCATTAGACTGGTTATTTCTGTCAAAGACAAGGGGCTTGCCAGATGATTGCAGCCATATAATTGATCTTGCTATAAAGGAGAAGTTAAACGATGAAGCCTGATAAAGCCCATCCAGAATCAGTAGCATGACTAACGTGCCTGCACGCATCAAAAGCGGAATTTTTGCTTCAGCTTATGCTGCACATGCATGCAGGTGGCGCAGAAACAGTGGGGGTGGAGCGGGAGCAGGTATGGGCGCCTTCTTGCTACGTTAGGGTATAGAGCCTACAAAATACATAGGAAAGTTGCGGTAGGAGAAACAAAAGGGTAACTTCAGGAGAGGCTGCACTGCAAGCCACACGACCTGCGCCAAAGCCCGCAGCCAGGGCGGGGACTCAGGTACCAACTCAACTGTAGAAGATGATGCCCATGCGAAACGTGTTAAAAATAGGCCTTGCTATGCTGCTTCTCGGCGCCAACGCGCAGGCGCAGAATTATGAGGAGGCCAAAGTTCCTGCCTATACGCTGCCAGCGGTGCTGCAAAAGTCTGACGGAACCTTCGTACGCAACATAGCAACCTGGGAAAAAGAGAGGAGGCCGGAAATCCTGATGCTGTTCGAGGACAATGTCTATGGGCAAATGCCTGAAGCCTACGACAGCATACAATACACCCTTACCAACGAGGCGCCAGACGCCATGCAAGGGAAGGCACATCTGAAAGAGATAGAAATTGCCGTCTGGAGAAACAACAAGCCGGTCAGGATCCCTCTCGTGCTGTTTATTCCCAATAAGGCCAGGAACCCGGTGCCGGCATTCCTTTTCATCAACAACCGCGATCAGAGTAACACAGACCCTACCCGAGCTACTAAAAGTGACTTCTGGCCGGCAGAAAAGGTGGTGGACAGCGGGTATGCCATCGCTGCTTTTCATGTGAGCGATGCGGCCCCAGATAGCAAGGAAACATACCAGGAGGGCGTCCTGCAGCTTTACCCCGAGCAGCTAAAAGCAGAAAACGGCATGAGAGCGATCGGAGCCTGGGCCTGGGCAGCAAGCAGGGCAATGGATTACCTGCAGCAGGACAAGGAGATTGATGCCGGGAAAGTCGCGGTGGTAGGCCATTCGCGCGGCGGGAAGGCGGCCTTGTGGGCCGGGGCACAGGACCAGCGCTTTGCCCTTGTCTTTTCTAACTGCTCCGGAAACACCGGAGCGGCTTTGTCCAGGAGAAAGTTTGGGGAGACAGTCAAAAAGATCAATGATACTTTTCCGCACTGGTTCACGGATTCCTATAAACAGTACAACGATAACGAAGCCGCCCTGCCCGTCGATCAGCACATGCTGGTCGCGCTGATCGCCCCGCGGCCGGTGTACGTCACCAACGCGTCCGAAGACCTTTGGGCCGACCCGAAGGGCACTTACCTTTCGCTGGTGCATGCGCAAAAGGCATATGCCTTGTACAGCAAGGACCCCAAGCTTTCCCCCGGGCCGCCAGCCATCGATAGCCCCATTCTTCATTCCTATATGGGCTATCACAACAGGAAAGGCAAGCATGACCTGACATCATATGACTGGCAGAACTTTATTCTGTTTGCGAATTATCATTACCAGAACAAAGATCGGTAGCCGTTTTTTTAAGCGTGATGGATATATGAGAACGGCTGATGTCGACAGAGATGCTATCCAGATGCTGTCCCTGATATTTTATACCAGCTTCTATATACACCTTCTATAATTATACACAAAAGGCATTCCTATATAACGCCAAAGGATGATGCCCTATATGGAGGACGCTTTAGGGGACCTGGTGTTTGTTATAGCAGGCAGAAAACACACTTTCTTTGCCAAATTAATTTCAAGCCATATATACCCTACCGCTTTTCCTGAAAAACAGGGAATCCTATAGGGCTTGTTTTGCCGGATTGCACTAGCTTTACACCTTCAGCTAAAGCCATGCAGATTATGAGCAGCGATATGAACCATAAGAATTGGGCCGGCAATATAGCCTACAGCACAGGCCATATCCATTATCCCACATCTATTGAGCAGGTGCAGGAAATCGTTAGGAAAAGCGCGAAGGTGAAGGCTTTGGGCTCCCGGCACTCCTTTAACCGAATTGCGGACAGCACAGCAGATCACATCTCCCTCGGTGCCCTGAACAACGTTATTTCCTTAGACGAATCCTCCCGTACCGTAACGGTTGGGGGCGGCATGCGGTACGGTGAACTGGCTCCCTACCTACAGGAGAAGGGCTACGCCTTGCCGAACCTGGCTTCCCTGCCTCACATTTCCATCGTGGGCGCCTGTGCAACCGCTACGCACGGCTCAGGCCTGCAGAACGGCAACCTGGCAACGGCTGTCTCCGGGATGGAGTTTATCACTGCATCCGGTGAGGCCGTGACGATATCAGGAAAAGAGGATGGGGAGCTTTTGAAGGGAGCGGTTGTGAACCTGGGGGCAATCGGCATCGTGACAAAGGTGACGCTCAACCTTCAGCCGGCTTTTCAGATGAAACAGGTGGTGTACCGGAATCTGCCCATGGAAGCACTGGAGACGAACTTCAGGGCAATCATGGAAAGTGGCTACAGCGTCAGCCTGTTCACGACCTGGGAAAATAAAAACATCAACCAGGTATGGATCAAAAGCGTGGAGGATGGAAGTGCTTCTGCGGCTGCCCCGGAATTCTTTGGCGCCCGGCTTGCCACCCATGACCTGCACCCTTTGGAGAATCTGTCCGCCGCACATGCGACAGCGCAAATGGGCGTCTCCGGAGCCTGGTATGAACGCTTGCCGCACTTTAAAATGGGTTTCCAGCCAAGCGCGGGGGAGGAGTTGCAGTCAGAGTATTTTGTTCCGGTGGAGCACGCCTACGAAGCGATGAGCGCGCTGGAGGAGCTTCAGGCCAGGATTACCCCTCATCTTTTTGTGTCCGAGATCAGGGCTATCGCAGCCGATGAGCTGTGGATGAGCCCATGTTACGGCCAAGCCTGCATTGCCTTCCATTTTACCTGGAAGCAGGAGTGGGATGCTGTGCGGCGCATCTTGCCACTGATCGAACAGGTGCTGGCGCCTTACAATGCCCGTCCGCATTGGGGCAAACTGTTCACCATGGCCCCGCCCGTTGTACAGGCTCGCTTCAGCAGGCTGTCATATTTCAGGCAACTGGTTCAGCAGTACGACCCGGACGGGAAATTCCGCAACGCGTTCTTAATGCATCACCTTTACTGCGATTAAGTCTGTTCTACATGGGCAAAAGACAGGATGTAATGGATGAGAAGCCAGGTATTTCGCTGCCAGGCAAGGAACATCTCGCTCAACGGCACGTTGTGTTAGGTACTGCAAACTGGATTAATCATATCTATAGCTGATGCTTGAACGCCAGGTTTACCGCATGCCGAAAGCAGGTTCCATCAGGGATCTGAAACTACAGACGGAAGAACTGGCCCCGCCCGGTACCGGGGAAGTAAGCGTCAGGGTGAAAGCGATCGGGCTCAACTTCGCTGACATTTTCGCCATGCAGGGCCTTTACAGTGCCACGCCAGCAGGATCGTTTATCCCTGGCCTGGAGTTTTCCGGCGATGTCATAGCCGTAGGCGAGGCGGTGAAGGAGTGGAAAGTAGGCGACAAAGTGATGGGGGCCACCAGGTTTGGCGGCTATGTTTCGCACCTCAACATCCATCACCGCTACGTGATCCCGCTCCCGGATGACTGGAGTTTTGAGGAAGGGGCCGGTTTCCTGGTGCAGGGCCTCACGGCCTATTATGCCCTCACAGCCTTAGGCGACCTGCAGCAAGGAATGACCGTGCTGATCCATAGTGCAGCAGGCGGGGTGGGCCTTCTCGCCAACCGCATCTGCAAAAAATACGGAGCATATACCATCGGCAGTGTGGGCCATGCCAGCAAAGTGGATTTCCTGCGCCAGGAAGAAGCCTATGATGCGGTTATACTCCGGGAAGATGATTTTTACGGCAAACTGAAGGCTGCCCTGGGTGATCGTCCGCTTCGCCTGATCATGGAGTGCATCGGCGGCAAAATCCTGATGCAAGGCTGGAAAGCCATGGCACCCATGGGGCGGATGGTGGTATATGGCAACGCCAGCTTTACCAGTCATGGCTCCAGACCCAACTATCCCCAACTCCTCTGGAAGTTTATCCGGCGCCCGAAAATAGACCCGCTGCGCTTGCCTACCCAGAATAAATCGCTCATGGGTCTTAACCTCATCTACCTTTACGAGCAAACGGATATGATGCACCAGATGCTGCAGGCCCTGCAGGCCCTCCAGCTACAGCCACAGCACATCGGCCAGGTCTTTCCCTTCGAAGAGATGCACGCCGCCATCCACCAGTTCCAGCAAGGGAAGACAGTCGGGAAAGTGGTTGTTACGATTGGGGAGCAGGCGGTGCCGTAGTAGCAGTCAAATCGACACCACCATCCATCCCGTGCATGTACTTGCCGAGGTACAGGGTGCGCCTGTGTGCTTCGTTGCGTACAATCCCCCGAATTAATATCAGATACAGAGCTACGGGTGGCAGTATGCCTCATAATATATATAAATTAAACCTTTAGGAGACCTGACTGCAACATTGCTATATACCCCACCTATAGTTTATATATAGCTTACCTGCTTCTGGAGATAATTTTTCTTATAGGATTCCTGTCATAATATTTTCATCCCAACAGGCGAAATGAATTTCGCCTGTTGGGATGAAAATATGCCCTGATCCGAAATTGATTTCGGACCAACCCCTCTAATTCAGCTGATTAAGCCACTTCTAAAGTTGGTATAGTACTTGGCTTTACGGGCTGAGTACAAACTTAACTTTTAATATTACAGCTATGCATGACATTGATCGCACTTTAAGAGAACAAGAATATTCTGATGAACTGGAGTTTGATCAGGAGTTCAACGATGAGGCTTATCAGGGGCTTGGCTACGAATCGGACGGGCAGGCTGGCTTTGGCGCTGGAAATGAGCTGGAGTTCGACCAGGAGTTTGACATGGAGTTCCTGTATGAGTACGACGGGGAAATTCCGGAGAGCCTGGAGATGGAACTGGCCGATGAGCTGCTGAATGTAAGCAACGAGCAGGAACTGGATCAGTTTCTAGGGAAGCTCATCCGGAAGGCGGGCCGGGCTGTGGGCAAGTTCGCCCGTTCTTCGGCCGGCAGGGCCATTGGCGGGTTGCTGAAGAGCGTGGCTAAGAAAGCGCTTCCCATCGCGGGTACTGCCCTGGGCACCTTTGTGGGCGGGCCTTTAGGAGGGGCCCTTGGCGGTAAGCTGGGGTCGATGGCAACCAAGCTTTTCGAGCTGGACCTGGAGGGGCTGAGTCCGGAGGATCAGCAGTTTGAAGTGTCCAGAGCCTATGTCCGTTTTGCCAACAACGCTTTGCGGCAGGGGGCAGCGGTTGCCCGCAACAACCCCGGGGCCTCGCCTCGCCAGATTGTGCAGACGGCCATCAGAAAATCGGCAAGCCAGCATGCGCCGGGGCTGTTAGCCAACAGCTACGGTGTAAGCAGAAGACAAAGCAACCTCCCGATCAGGGCAAGGAAAGGAACCTGGATCAGGAAGGGAAGAACAGTGATACTATATGACATCTAGCGCAAAGGGAAATGTTTCATAAAATTTAACCAAAGAAGCCATGTACAACAACAGAGAATATGAATTCGATAACGAAATGGAGTTCGATAATGAATTCGAGTTTGATAACGAGCAGGAAAGCGGTGGATTTGACCAGGAGTTCAGCGATGAGTTCGAAATGGAGTTTCTGACCGATCAAGAGGGAGAACTGGGTGACAGCTTGGAGATGGAGATAGCAGGCGAGCTTCTCACCGTCAGCAACGACCAGGAGCTGGACCAGTTTCTGGGTAGTTTGGCAAAAAGGGCAGGCAGGGCTGTCGTTAGCTTCGCGAAGTCTCCGGCAGGGAACATGATCAAGGGCGCACTGAAAAAAATAGCCAAGAAAGCCCTGCCCATTGCGGGCAAAGCCATTGGGGGGTACTTCGGCGGCTCGGCTGGCAGCGCGATAGGCGGAAAGCTGGGGACTATGGCGACCAAGCTGTTTGAGCTGGAGTTGGAGGGGCTCAGCCCGGAAGACCAGGAGTTCGAAGTTTCCAAGGCTTATGTCCGCTTTGCCAACGATGCCCTCCGTAAAGGGGCGATGGCCGCAAAGCGAAACCCGAATGCCCGGCCCCAGCAAATTGTAAAGACAGCACTGAAGCAGTCGGCAAGCGTGTATGCTCCCGGGCTGCTGACCAGTAGTTCCAGCATGGGAGGCAGACCAAGCAGGGTGCCTATCCGCGCCAGGAAAGGAACCTGGGTCCGCAAGGGGAGGGCCCTGATCTTGTACGAGATGTGATGGCTCGGTCAGTAGCCGATACCCAGTTCCTGGAAAATGAGGCGCTTTCCCTGCTGGGCAGGTTAGATACCGTCAAGCCATTTGCGCTGAACACGCCCATGGTACGGGCAGCCGCAATCTCAGACGAAGCACAGAAGGGAATTACCTCCTTACTGAACAGGGTCAGCAGGGAAGTAAAGCACAAAATAGAAGCCTACATCCTGTGGTTGAAGAACCCGTTAAACGCCCGGGTCCCAGCTTCCGAAGCCCAGGGCCGGTTCGCCTATCTGAAACTACGGTTCAACAACCTGCTGGACCAGCTGGATATATTCGCCGACGTGTTATCTCAAAGGGGAGAGCATATCACGGGCGTTTGGCTGGCCGGGCTGGATGTACTGGCAAAGGACGCCCTTGTGTTGCCAGGCAGCTATTACGAGGCGCCGCCGCTGGTCTGCTTCATTGAACGGGGACATGGAGCAGCCATCCGGCGGGCCCGGACCAGGCTACCGGGCGGAGACGATAACCCGGTGGCCGTGATTCAGGTGCCTCGCGAAAGGCTGATCGGAAGCGGGATTGCGTCATCCATCGTGCATGAGGTCGGGCATCAGGGGGCAGCCCTTTTAAATCTCGTTGATTCGGTGAAGGCGGCCCTCGGCGAACGTCAGGCACAGGGGCAGGATGTGTTCGCCTGGAAACTCCTGGACCGGTGGATCTCGGAGATACTCTCTGATTTCTGGGCCATGGCGCAACTGGGCATCGGCGCTACCCTCGGCCTGATGAACGTGGTGAGCCTGCCCAGCTACTTTGTCTTCCGGATCGGGACGGATGGGCCGCACCCTTTCCCGTGGATCCGGGTGAAGATCAGCATCGCGGTCGGCCGGGCGCTGTTTCCGCACCTGCAGTGGAGGTACCTGGAAAATACGTGGGAATCGTTTTACCCCGCCCGGAAACAGAAAGCCACTACGCGGCAGACCGTGCAGGCCCTGGAGCACATCTTACCCAGCTTTGCTGATCTGGTTGTCAATCACCGCCCGGATAGTCTCCGGGGCCAGGCGCTGAAGGATGTTTTCCCGGTGAAGGAGCGGCAACCCGTCCATTTGCAGAAACTCTACAAGCGCTGGAAATACGCCCCCAGGCTTATGGAGGCAGCTCCGCCGACACTCGCCTTTGCGGTGCTCGGGCAGGCTAAATCCGACGGCAACATCACATCGGTAGAAGAGGTTTTCCTGATCCGGCGCATGCTCACGCACTGGGCCCTGTTGCGGACCATGCATGATTGTGGTGCTGGTAAGACCCTTCAGGCCAGCGCGTTGCAGCACAGGCAGATCAACTTTACAGAACAGCAACTTCAACTTATTTAAAAACAGGAGGTTATCATGCAAAGCAAATTAAACAAGATCTTCCCGGAAGAGGTGATAGTTGGCGACAAAGTCGTCATATCGCTTAGCCTGAAAGAAGAAAAACCGGGTGAACTCGACTTCGGGTATCTGAGAGCTAATGACGCAATTGGACCTAGATTAGAAATACTGGATTTATTAACTGCTATCCCAATTAATGGTATTGGGAAACTGCCGTTCTCCTACAAAGGGAATGAACAGGAAGGGCAGATAGAATTCTTTTGGCAATTGTTGCCAGATTCCCCATTAGCCCCGGGTATATATGAAGCAACAGCGACTTATATACCAAAGCGGGGAGCTCCATCTGAGGGAGTAGGGCCGCTCAGATTTAATATTTCCCCTCCTGCCACAAGAACCGTGATTGAGACGCCGGTTAAAGTTTCCATGACGGAGGCAAAGCGGATTTCCTCTTCTGACCAACTGCTGTGGGTACTGATCCGGAACCGCACCATCGACTTCAACAAATACAAAGGCTTCATGGATGCCTTGATGTGCGATGATAAGCCAAGGCGGCCTGGGGCAATACAGGAATATATGCACTCCAACCGGCTTCCCTACCATAATGCCGCTTCCTTTAGCCTGCTGAAATACGCCACTGAATATTATATGATGCAGGAATGCGGGCTGGTTCCCAGTGGATTATATGAGCCAGGCATGAATATAAGGTGGGATTTGCTGAACGAAGAAGTGTTGAACGGCAAAGTGATCGAAGATGAGCTTGGCCGTACAGGCCGCTCCACCCTTGATCTAGCAGATATAAAAGATAATTATCTGGAAGAGCTGAACGGGGAGGGAGGCTATGCGCTTCCTTATTTTAATATGATCAGGGAGAAGTTAAAGGAAGTTCCCCTGAAAGAGCCGTTTGAAATACCGGATATCCTGCTAAAGGCAGGAATAGAGGTTAGAGATGGGGGAAATTTTGATGATATCACACTGTCCGTGTCTCCTCCACGAGGCTTGCATCTTTCCAAAGCCTGCTACGGCATCTCCAAATCTAAATTACTCGGCCCCTGCATGATTGAGCTGCTGTGGTCGTACTGGCATGAGGAGGCCGGGCTGGTGCAGACGATGAACGCCATCAGCAGGCGCTTCCAGAACGTGCGCAGCACCTCCTCCAGCAAAGACCCGCTGGCTAACCTGAACTTAGACCCACTTCGCCCGCTGAGCAACCTGCTGTGGGGGTATATAGAGGACGAGCGGACCCGCCTGAGCATTACCAGACGTAACCTGGAGTACCAGTACGAATACGGTATATCACTGATCGGTAAGGCCGTATCGCAGGTGAGCGTGGCAGAGCACCGCACGCAGTTTATCCGCGCTTTCCACAGCCTCCTCAAAGCCTGCCTTGATTTCTATAACCAGGCGAATTTCACGACCGTAATCCCGGATGCCTTCCCGCTGTTGAATCATCTCCGTGAAGTACACCTGCTGCTTGCAGAGGGAGCCCATAACCAGTACGGCGACCTGGCCTGGACCTCCAGGGTGGAGATGCTGACGCAGCAATGGCTGTTGTCGCGGCCCGAGATGCGGGAGTTTATCGGCAGCCGCATCATGGTGCCATACACAGAGGCGTGGATGGATAAGGTGGACACGATGAAACAACTCCAGGATTGGAACGTGCCGAATGTCACGCACTTCCACGACCTGGCCGTGTTCGGAGAGCAACTGCTGCTATCGATCCGATTCGGGGGCTGGAACTCCACAACGGGTGTTGGGGGCACTAACGCAGGCAACTGGGCGCACTACTGGCGTAATGAGGTGCAGCGGTACGTGCACGCGTACAACGCCGTAACCGGCGTGGACCTGAATGCCGACGTGGCCGACGCCCGGGTGCAGATCACCTCGCAGGAAGAACGGTATGTGCAGCCCGCTTATCTGATCCAGAAGCAGGCAGCCTTGCAGAAAAGCAGACAACGCCAGACCTTGCCGAGCAGCAGGTCGCAGGCTGCGCTGCCCATGAGTATGCAAACAACCCTAAAGCAGGGCGCTGCCATTCCTGTACCTGTCCAAAAAAAGCTGAATGGATGATTTCACATCAGCGCTTTACCTGGGCCTCCATAACCCTGCGGACAAGGTACAGCCGTGGCGGCAGCTGACCACAGGTGTGCCGGCGGCCTTGCGGGAGCGGGCCGCTGACCGGTGGCTCGCAAAGGAAGTGGCCCGCATGCAGGGCCTGGAAAAGGGGGTGATCGCCCCGTCTTCCCTGCACCTGTTCTGGGATGTGATGAGCATGCTGGGGGCAAAAGACCTGGTGTTAGCTGACGACAAGGTGTACCAGATCGCGCGGTGGGGGCTGGAAAGGGCCGCCTGCCACGGGGCGAAGGTGATCTACTTCAAACACCACGATGCGAAGAGTCTGCAGCTGCAGTTGCAGCGGCATCAGCCCAGTCGCAGTTCATCTGTTCTGGTGGTGTCGGACGGGTGGTGCCCGCACTGTGGCAAAGCGGCCCCTTTGCCTGCCTATCTTGCCGCGGTGCGGAAGCACAAGGGCCTCCTGCTGCTTGATGACACGCAGGCTTTCGGCGTGCTGGGCAAAGCCCCCTCCGGAAGCATGCCCTACGGAGAAGGCGGGGGCGGGCTGCTGCAGTGGTTCGGATTAAGCGGACCGGACATCATCACCATCTGTTCGCTGGCAAAAGGGTTTGGTGTCCCGCTTGCAGTGCTGAGCGGGAGCGCCACGTGGCTGAAAGGGTTCTTGCGGCAGAGCGAAACGAGGTTGCACTGCAGCCCTGTGTCGGCGGCCCATGTGCATGCGGCGCAATATGCGCTGGCGGAGAACAGGAGAGCAGGTGCCATGCTTCGGCAAAAGCTGCTGCAGCACGTGCTGTTTTTCAAGGCAGCGGTGTCACGGGCGGGGTTTACGTCCCGCGGCAGCTTTTTCCCGGTGCAAACGTTATCCCGCAACCGTGCCATTTCCGGACAGGCACTGTATCAGCTGCTTTCCGAGAATGGCATAAGGGCTTTGCTGCTGGAGCCGCATTCGTCTCAGGAGGCACTGGTTGGCTTTTGTCTCTCTGCCGCTCATACCACTGCCCAGCTAAAGCGTGTGGCTGAGTGCCTTTTTCACACGAAGAATTCTGTCCTCCAAACGGTATAGCTTTATGGATAATGCCTATATAAAATCGCAACCACAACATGGCTTCTATCAGCCAGGTGCCGAAAGGGAAGTGCCTCTCCGGAAAGATATCGCACCGTATGTGGCTACCAACAAGGGGGGCGTTCCGGTTACGCGGCTGCGGGCTGTCATCACGCTGCATGACCGGCTGCCTGCTTTTACCATCAAAACAATCAAGCCCTATATAACGAAACACATCGTAAGCGGAATAGGGGGTTTAGGACATGCGCTGGTACCGGTTCAAAGCAAAGGCGGGCGTGAGTTTGTCTCGTTGCCAAGCACGGGGGTGCGGGGTAACGGAGGCGTCCTGTTCCTGCCGCGGCCAGGAACCAACACCGTCCGGCTGTTTGCCTGGAACGTCGAGCGGTTGAGCCTGTCCCGAAACTGCAGCAACCAGAGCCACGCTGAAACGCAGTTCCTGAACTGGTTTAACGGCCACGCCAAGCGGTATCCCGGTTTTGTCAGCCGCGTCAAACGCATTCACCTCTATATAAACAAAAGCCCGTGTGGGGGATGCACGGAAGACCTCTGCAGCTTTGTGAGGAAACACGGTTTAGGAGGTAAGGTGCACATCACCTGGGCTAAAACCTATACGAAGGGCACCTGTGGCATTATGGATGTGCAAAAAATGAAACAGTGCGGCATCCAGGTTTTGTCCGATCAGGAACTACAATCAGAAAACGGTCCCCGGCTCCGAAACATCAAGGTGGAAAAGCAACAGGCGCACACCTATATGCTGGACAAAAGGGTGCACTCCCCGAAACCCCAAGCAGTTAACAGAAGACTGGAGCGGCTGTTCAAGTCCCCGGCAGGGAAGCCGGCCAGCCTGCTGTCGCGGGTTTTCGCCAGCCCCCATAACCGAGCCCGGGTAAAACGCCTTTTCCAGCGGGCCATCGACCAGGGCAACTTTACAAAGCGGGTGGGTGGGGGATATGAGGCCGTCATTCCCTTTAAACACACCACGGGGTGGTCGTACGGCAGGCCGGTTAAGCGTTTAAAGATGATTTTGGACAAAAAGGGAAGCTGGCATTATTACCCAGTACCCTGAGCTACGCACTAATTTAATTGCATATATGGCTTCGGTAAAATCTGCTTTATCTTATGCTTCGGCCAACTTTGCAGAATCCGTACAGGATTTAGCCAGCTTCATACGTTTTGAGAGCATAGGCACGGACACAAAGTACAAGCGCCAGACAGCCGCCTGTGCCGGTTGGCTGGCCAAACATTTAAAGCAGATTGGGTTGGAGCATGTACAGGTTTTTGCAACCAAAAACCATCCTGTTGTGTACGCCGACTGGATCCGGTATCCGTCAAAACCAACTTTGATCCTCTACGGCCATTATGATGTGCAGCCGGTAGAACCGATTCAGGAGTGGGTAAGGGCACCTTTCAAGCCTATTGTGTCAGGTAATTATATATATGGCAGGGGGGCATCAGACGACAAGGGGCAGTTACTGGCGCACGTTAAAGCGCTTGAAGCGTTCTTGAAAACGCAGCGACAGTTGCCAGTCAACGTGAAATGCGTTTTTGAGGGCGAAGAGGAGATGGGCAGCCCCAACCTGCAAAATTTTCTGCACACGCACAGAGACCTCCTGAAAGCAGATGTAGCTGTATTGTCAGATATGGCTATTATGGCGAAGGATAAACCGTCTTTGACCTACGCGCTGCGGGGCAGCCTGAGCGTTGAGCTGGAGGTAAGGGGGCAAGGCGTAGACCTGCATTCCGGTAATTTCGGCGGTGCGGTACACAATCCGTTGCAAGTCCTGTGCGAGCTGCTCGCGAAGCTGCATGATGCCTCGGGTAAAATCGCTATCCCCGGGTTTTATGCCTCTGTCAAAGATTATGAGCAGCAGGAAAGGGCCTATATGGCACGCTATGGCCCAACGGACAAAGAAATCCTGCAAAATGCTCGCGCTGCAAAGGGGTGGGGAGAAGAAGAATTTACCGCATATGAGCGTACCACCATCCGGCCATCGCTGAGCATTAACGGCATCGTGGGCGGATACCAGGGGCAGGGTGTGAAATCAGTTATCCCCTCGAAGGCGAGCGCAAAACTCAACTTCCGGATCGTCCCGAACCAGGACCCTTACGTGGTGGAGAAACTGTTCAGGCAGTATATAAAAAAGCTAACCCCTGCTACTGTCACCACCCATGTTCATGCGAACCTGCACGCCAGGTCTTATGAGATCGGCGTGAGGCATCCGGTGCTGCAGGCCGGAAAGTTAGCTTACGCCAGGGGGTTCGGGGTGGCCCCTGTTCTTACCCGCATCGGGGGGACCATCCCGGTGCTGAGCCTGTTCGAGGAAGAACTGAACATCCCTTCCGTCTTACTAGGCTTCGGGTTACCCGATGATCGCATTCACGCGCCTAACGAGCGTTTTTATCTGCCCAATTTCCTGAAAGGTATTCATACCTGCATCTGGTTTATGGCAGCTTTAAGTAAATACAAGTTGTCTGCTAAAAAAACTGGAAAAGCCGCGGTAGTAAGCGAGCCGTAAAGCTGCAGCACCAGCACGAATAAATTAACCCATATGCCATGATCATAGACTGCCATTGCCATGCCGGAAAAGGGGATGGGCTCACAGGGCCTTGGGACACGGATGCTCCCCTGACAGACTACCTGGAGTGGGCGAAGGAGGCGGGGATTCAGAAAACCGTCATTTTTGCCGCTTTCCACTCCGATTACCGGGTAGCCAACAGAGAGGTAGCCAGCATCGTGCGCAAATACCCGAACCGGTTTTACGGGTTCGCCTTCATTCACCCGGAGCGGGACAGGGGAAGGGTATATGAGATGGTAAAAACCGCCGTGCAGGCTTATAAGTTCTGCGGCATCAAAGTCCACCGTTACGATGCCCGGATTACCCGCGAGATTTGCGAGGCCGCCCGCAGCTTTCGCCTGCCCATCCTGTACGATGTGATGGGAGAGGTAGCGGTGGTGGAGCTCCTGGCAACGCAGTACCCGGAGGTGAATTTCATTATCCCGCACCTGGGCAGTTTCGCAGATGACTGGAAAGCCCAACTGGCCTTGATTGACCATCTTGTCCGGCATCCGAATATCTACACGGACACCTCTGGCGTGCGTCGCTTTGATATCCTGAAGAAGGCGTTTGAACGGGTCGGCGCGCACAAGTTTCTTTTTGGTTCTGACGGGCCCTGGCTGCACCCGGGGGTAGAGCTCGCTAAAATACGGGCGCTGCATTTATCTGTGAAAGAGGAACGAATGGTGCTGGCAGCAAACCTTCTTCGCCTGCTTTCAAAAGCGGGGGCGAAGGCCTCACGCGTTTCAGGCAAAGCCGGAGCTATACCTGCCGGGCTTCCTCCTTCCAGGTACCGCGACCCCTGGTTAGCAGGCCAGGAAGTGTTCGGACTAACTTAAAAGGACGAAGAGGCAAAGCTGTATGTGGTTCGATTCCCTTTAATTTAGGAATAGCATTGGGCAGGACGATGCAGATAACAAAGTTATATCCCCCTCAGGTAGGGATTCGGAGCATCTGTCTTTTTATGCATCTGAAGTATCCGCTCGCTGCAACCAAGCTGCTGGGCCGCCTCTTTGATGTTTCCGTTCTTATCTTCAATAGCTATTTCCTTGGCGAAAGCCGTCACCATGTCTTTTAAGTCTTTCAGGCCGACACCGGCGTAGAACAGTCTTTTCACGGCCTGCTCCAACTCTCCTTTCCCTGGTAGGTGCTCGGCATCTCCAAACACAGGCCTGTCGGCTTCCGGTATATCACCAAGCGTGAAAGGACCATCACCCATATGCTTATTCGCGATCCGGCTCACCAGTTGCTGCAACTCACGCACATTGCCCGGAAAGTCACGGACGGACAGGTACTCATATACCTCCGGATCAACGTGCTGGTGTTTGTGATGGTCATGCTGCAGGAAATGGTCTACAAGCAGCGGGATGTCTTCTCTCCTTTCCCGCAGGGGCGGGAGGCGGCACAAATACCCTGAAACCCGGTAGAACAGGTCTTGCCGGAAGTGACCGCTTTTAACGTCCTCTGTCAGGTTGCGGTTTGTAGCGCTAATGAGGCGGAAATCAGTCTTGCGCCAGGTATTGCTGCCCACCCGCTTGTATGTACCTTCCTGCAGCACGCGCAGCAACTCCGCCTGCAGGGGCGCTGGCAGCTCTCCCAACTCGTCTAAAAAGAGGGTTCCTCCGTTGGCAAGCGCAAAGGCCCCGTCCCGGGTGCTGATGGCGTTGGTGAAAGCCCCCTTTTCGTGCCCGAAAAGTTCGCTCCCGGAAAGGCCGGGTACAATAGTCGTACAATCCACCACCACGAGGTCTTGCTTGTGCGGGCGTGGGTCCAGCGCGTGTATTTCCCTGGTGATGAGCTCTTTTCCGGTCCCGCTTTCACCGAGGAGGAGAACCGGGCAGCTGGCAGATGCCATCTCCGCTATTTGCCGCAGGGTGGCATGCCAGATTTTGCTTTTGCCGATCAATACCTGGTGCAGGTGCTGAAGTTGCTGCTTCGCTTTTTCCCAATACCTCAGCCGGGCCGTGATGGACTCGACTGGTTTCTCAGCGGCATTCCAGACAAAAACATCAGATGCCCCGGCATTCAGTAGTTTCCACGCGGTGCCTTTCGGTAAAGCGCTCAGGGAGACAGCGATGATCTGCTGCCCGCACAGCGGCGCAATGGCGTTAACATAAGCGGCAACGGCTTCTAACGCGGAGGGATGATCGAAAAAAACGACTCCAGGGCCTGTTGGCTGGTCCTGCTGGTGAAGTATCTGAACGTCTACTTCAGCCTTCTCCAGCGTGTAGATTACATCCGTTAGCTCTGATAAATTTCGGCAAAAGTGGCTGAGCCAGAGCTCAGCACGGGCTATATTTTTCAGCATGGTTACAGGAAACTGACATGGCGGGTAGCATGTAAACCAAATACCGGGGACCTACGAAATCATTTCGTGCCTGCTTTTCAGAGAAAGCATAAAAATATCAGCCACAGGGACGCTGAAGGAGGAAAGGGTGATTTAAAGCTAGGGGAAGCTTAACGAAGTGAAGTTAAAAAAAATAATGAGAAAACCATATAAAATTGATGTTTTTTTGTAAAGCTGCCGCAGCAGGCTTTATATATAAGCAACAGCTGGCACCTGATCAAAATAAATTGCATGACCATATACAGGCAATACTATAGAATCTAACGCAACCGCTACACAGGCTGCAACTTTAGCAGCTGCCCCGGCTAAAATTGGCAACTCCCCGGTAGTTCTTAAGTGAAGGCGCTTGGGTTCGTGATTAGATATTTTATATATTAGGCTCAGAAGTTTTCTCTATGGTAAATTTTTTGAGTTGTGATTGGGGAACATCCTCTTTCAGGCTACGGCTTGTGGAGGCCCAAAGCTTCCGGGTACTGGCAGTACAGGAGTCGCAGGAAGGCATTGCCGCTACTTTCAACCGACTGGATCTAAGAACGAGAGAGAACCCGGAAGAGAGACTGCGGTCTTACCTGCTCCTTATAAAGAAGTATATCTCCGGAATAGAGCAGGAGAAAAACACAGGCCTGGCTGGGGTACCGGTAATTATATCAGGGATGGCTTCCTCTTCTATCGGCATGGCGAACCTGCCTTACCGGGACCTTCCGTTCAGCGTCGACGGAAGAGATATAGGAGCCGCTTATTATGACGCAAGCCCGGGTTTTGCGCATCCGGTGTTGCTGGTTTCCGGCGTGCGAAGCGAAACGGACGTGATGCGGGGCGAGGAGACACAACTGATCGGGAGCGTTCCGGACAATGCCACCGCCGCAGATGGAATCTATATCTTCCCGGGCACTCACTCCAAGCATATATGGGTGAAAAACGGACAGGTGACTGCCTTCAAAACCTATATGACCGGGGAGTTATTCAAGCTACTGTCTGAGGAGAGCATTCTGCGGGAGGGTGTGGAAGAAAATGACAACCTGCACAATACCAACTACCTGCAACATTTTGAAGACGGCGTCCGCGATGCTCAGGGTACGAACCTGCTGCACAGCGTGTTCCGGGTCAGAACCAATAGCCTGTTCGGGAAACGCTCGAAACAGGAGAACTTCAACTACCTGAGCGGATTGCTGATTGGGGCGGAGTTAGGTGAGATAACGCCTGCAGAAACCCCTCACGTATACCTGTGTTGCGGTTCTAACCTGAAAGGGAGGTATGCGGCAGCCCTCGGCGTCTTGGGCATTAAGGACAAAGCCCAAACCTTTCCCGCCGATTGGGCGGATGAGGCCGTTGTAAGGGGGCAGGTAAAAATATACAAACAATTTACCCATAGCACATGAGCGCATCTTTTTCCTGGGAAGCCTTTGAGAAAATCCCGGTGGTAGGCATTTTAAGGAACATGCCGCCGCAGCATCTGCACCATTTAGCGGCTGTGTTCCTGGATGCCGGTTTATCCACCCTGGAAATCACCATGAATTCGGCGGGCGCCACAGAAACCATATCCTCGCTGGTGAAAACCTTTGGAGACCGGCTGAACATCGGCGCAGGCACCGTCTGTACGCTGCAGGACCTGGACCAGGCACTAGACGCCGGGGCGCAGTTCATTGTGACACCTGTTCTTAAGAAATCCATCATCAAAGCCTGTGTGAAGAAAAAAGTGCCGGTATTTCCGGGGGCCTATACGCCTACAGAAATTTACAAAGCCTGGGAGTTGGGCGCCAGCATGGTAAAAGTGTTTCCGGCAGGCCAGCTTGGTTCAAGCTATATCAAAGAAGTTCTGGCTCCCCTGGATCATATCAAGCTACTGCCCACCGGCGGCATCGATCAGCACAACTTTACAGAATTCCTCGGGGCCGGCGCCAGTGGCCTTGGCATGGGAAGCCACCTGGTGCCCAGGTTGATGGTGGAAAAGGAACAGTGGGACGAGTTGCGGGCACACTTGGACGTTTTTGTAGACAAGTTTCAACGCTTCAGGCAAAAGCCTGTATGATGCGGGCATACGCCAGGCGCTTCAGGAGAAGCAACCACAGCCCCTGTTGACTGGCCTGAAGCGGCTTGCCGCTGTAAAGCCCATTTTATATGTGAACTAATAATCTGAGATGAGAATAAAGAACTACGAATTATTCCAGGTGCCGCCACGCTGGTTGTTCCTGAAAATTGAGACGGATGAAGGGATAATCGGGTGGGGTGAACCTGTGATCGAGGGGAAAGCGGCAACCGTGAAGGCGGCTGTGGATGAGCTGATGGAGTACCTGGTTGGGAAGGACCCGATGCGCATCGAGGACCATTGGAATGTGATGTACCGGGCGGGGTTTTACCGGGGAGGGCCGATCCTGATGAGTGCGATTGCCGGGATAGATCAGGCGCTGTGGGATATAAAGGGCAAATATTATAACGCCCCTGTGTACCAGCTGCTCGGAGGCAAGGCCCGGGAGTCCATAAAGGTCTACTCCTGGATCGGCGGCGACCGACCGGCAGATGTAGGAAATGCAGCGAAGGGCATGGTGGCGCAGGGTTTTACAGCCCTTAAAATGAATGCCACCGAAGAACTGCAGTATGTGGATACCTATGACAAGATTGACCACGCCATCGAGCGGATCGCAGCCGTGAGAGAAGCTGTAGGCCCGCATATAGGGATAGGAATCGATTTCCATGGGCGGGTGCATAAGCCGATGGCCAAAATTCTGGCCAAGGCCCTCGAGCCGTACCGCCCCATGTTTATCGAGGAGCCGGTGTTGCCTGAAAACAACGAAGCACTTCGGGAGATCGCCAACCACGTCGCCATTCCGATTGCCACAGGCGAAAGGATGTTCTCAAAGTGGCAGTTCAAAACGTTGCTGAAGGAAGGCTACGCCGACATCATACAGCCCGACCTGTCGCATGCAGGCGGCATTACGGAATGCAAAAAGATATTTTCCATGGCGGAGGCGTTTGATGTGGCCGTGGCGCCCCATTGCCCCTTGGGCCCTATTGCCCTGGCGGCCTGCCTGCAGGTGGATGCCACCTGCCACAATGCGTTTATCCAGGAGCAGAGTTTGGGAATCCACTATAACCAGGGCAGCGATCTGCTGGATTATATCGTTGACCAGAAAGTTTTCGCCTACAAGGACGGCTATGTCCAGATCCCGGACGGCCCAGGCCTTGGCATAGAAGTGAATGAGGCGCATGTCAGGAAGATGGCGCAAACCGGCCACAACTGGAGGAACCCGGTGTGGAGACATCAGGATGGTAGCATAGCAGAATGGTAACATGATGAGCGAAACGACCTACCTCTTATCCATTACGATCCTTTCTATTCTGCTGCTGCTGGTGCTGGTCATGCGCCTGAAGATACACGCTTTCATCTCCCTGCTTTTAGCAAGTGCTTTTGTGGGGCTGGCAGCCGGCATGCCGTTTATGGAGCTTATCAGCAGCCTTCAGGCGGGGATGGGCAACATCCTGGGCTTCATTGCGATCGTTGTGGGGCTGGGCGCCATTCTGGGGAAACTGCTGGAAGTATCCGGCGGCGCTGAAACCCTGGCGCACTACATCATAAAAGCCTTTGGCGAGAGCAGAACCACCTGGGCCCTCATGCTGACAGGGTTCATTGTTTCTATCCCGGTTTTCCTGGATGTGGGTTTTATCATCCTCGTACCCATCGTATATGCGCTGTCGAAGAGATCGGGTCTGTCGCTTTTGACGTTCGCGATTCCCCTGCTTGCCGGAATGGCTGTAACCCACTCCTTTATTCCCCCGACTCCCGGCCCGGTGGCCGTGGCGGAAATTCTTAATGCGCCCCTGGGCTGGGTAATTGGGTTTGGCATTGTGGTGGGCTTGCCGGCTGCCGTCTTAGCGGGTCCTGTTTTCGGGAAGTACATCAGTAAAAGAATCAAGGTTGGTCCACCCGACTTTGTTACCTACAATACTGACAAGGTTTTAGCGAGCCGCCAGGATTTCTGGACCATTCTGTTCATTATTGTCCTTCCGTTATTTCTGATTCTGATCGCCACCTCGCTTGACATGGTGGTAGGTATGGGGGAGCTGTCGGGCGATAACTATTGGATAACGCTGTTCCAGTTCTTGGGCCACCCGTTTGCCGCCCTGACTATTGCCACGCTGGTGGCAGCCTACTTTTTGGGCATCAGAAAAGGATATAAAGCGAAGCAATTACTGGAGTTTTCGGACAAAGCCCTGGCACCTGCCGGCCTCATCATCCTGATAACGGGGGCTGGGGGAATGTATAAGCAGATATTGGTTGACAGCGGTGCCGGCGAAGCCTTGGCGCAGCTATTCATCACCTATAATGTAGCGCCCCTCCTGATGGCCTATGTGCTGGCGGTTATTATCCGGGTTATACAGGGGTCGGCCACGGTGGCCATGATCACGTCCGCAGGAATGATGGCCCCGATTATGGTGGAACTGCAGATCTCCGACCCTATGAAAGCGCTCATATGCCTGGCCATAGCGGCGGGGGCCACGATCTTGTCCCACGTGAATGACAGTGGTTTCTGGCTTGTGAAAAAGTACCTGGGCTTAACCGAAAAAGAAACGCTGCAGTCCTGGACCGTGATGGAAACCATCATTTCGATATCGGCCTTTATCTTCATTCTCGTTCTATCCGTTTTTATAAGCTGAGAAAAGATTGGCTTCGTCCGCACGACCTCCAGTTGTGCCTTCGGGCATTTATCCGCTTAAATCAGTCAGCGTCTGTCCTTTTCATTACTTCAATTGAAGAAAAAACGGTAAAGAGGCGAACGAAATGCGTATAATCCTTAAGCCTTGCTATATTTTTTTTATCTTATGGAATAAGATAGCATAGCGCATGTTATGAAAGAGAGCAAACAAGAAGAAAGGGGCACAGAATGGCACAGCAGGTTTGGAAGTACGTTTGGGTAACTTTGATAATAGTTATTGCACTGCAGTTATGCACTCAGCAGCAGGCACGGTTGGAAAACCTGACAGATGTTGCGAATGAAGAAAGGCGAGGGGAGAAGCTGGTGCTCAGTCCGCCTCCTTTGCCCGCATCACTCAGTTTTGCGGGCGAGCCGGTGCCGCTCCACGTTCCGGACGTGGCTGAGCGGCTCGACCGGGAGTTGCTCGTCAACTCCTATTTACATGCCACCACACTGCTCGGGATGAAACGGATGCAGCGGTACGTGCCCGAGATCAGGGCCATGCTTATCGAAAATAACGTTCCTGAGGATTTCATCTATCTGGCTTTGGCGGAGAGCCTCTTCGGCCATGTTACCTCTCCTGCCGGCGCCGCGGGTTTCTGGCAGTTGATGCCTGACACTGCGCGGGGATATGGCCTGGTCGTGAACGGTGAGGTGGACGAGCGCTTCCATGTACAGAAGGCAACGCGTGCCGCCATCCGGTACCTGACCACCGCCCGGAAACGCTTTGGCTCCTGGACCAATGCAGCCGCCTCTTATAACCGCGGGATGGGCGGCCTCGATAGTGCCCTGGAGCGGCAGGGCGTGCGCTCATACTATGACCTGTACCTGAACGATGAGACTTCACGTTACATGTTCCGGATACTGGCGCTGAAAGAAGTGATGGGAAACCCCCAGAAATACGGGTTTGAACTACCGGAGGCGCAAGCCTATCAACCCCTGACGACCCGACCGATGGAGGTAGCTGCAACAATTGCTGACCTGCCTGCTTTTGCCTTGGAGCAAGGCACAAACTATAAGACCTTGCGGCTTTACAACCCCTGGATCAAAAGCTATACACTTACTGTCCCAGCGGGCCAAGAGTATGTGTTAGAGCTGCCAGTGAAGCCATAAGTTAGCCTGGTTGGAGACTTATAGCTACGTTTTTTCAAATGCTCTGAATCTATATATAAGATAGGGGAGATGTCTCAGAAGCTTCACTTATGTTCTTTATATCACCACTGAGCTTGTTTCAATCTATATGGATTTTGCTCACCCAAATATTTCTCATTTCAATCTGCTTTATAGTATTTAACAGGGACTTATACAAGCTACTCCAGCACCAGACAATCTACTTTGGGATGGGTGCAAAGGTACGTGGCGGGGTATTCGTTCGTGACTTTTCCTGCAAGCAGTTGCTGTGTTGCCTTTTCCTTGCCCGAACCTGCTATCAATAGGATGATATGGCTGGCAGCCAGAATATCCTGGATGCCCAACGTAAGGCCAAAAACTGGCTTTGTTTCCAGAGCAGCTACCATCGTATGATTTAAGGTTGTGGGCGCCAGTTTAGCAACGTGGCAATGGTCAGCTAGTTCTTCGGCGGGTTCATTAAGTCCTAAATGACCGTTCACACCCATCCCCAAAACGCAAAGATCGATGGGATTTTCGGCCAGTACCTGCTGCATCCTGCTGCATTCTTTTTCGGGGTATTGGGTGTTGGCGTCAAACCCGAAATAGCGCTCCTCGCTGATCCTTAGCGGCTGAATCAAGTGATGCTGTAAATAATATTCACACGTGGCAGGGTGTGCTGCATATAGCCCGCCCCACTCATCGAGTTTCAGCACGCGCAATTGATCGAAGTCTTCGCTTTTGGCTGCATAATACCTTTGCAGTTGCAGGTATAGGCCGGTAGGAGAGTTACCCGTTGCCGCACAAAGCACTAAATTTGGCCTGGCTTGAATGGCAGCATAAACTGTTTGAGCCGCATTCAGGCTCATCGAGGTATAATCACTGTAATACTGTAAGTTCATCAGGCTCCGGCAGGGGGATTGGGGAAAAGTATTTTCATTATGTGACCTATATAAAATTCGGTGTAGCGCAAGCCAGAGCGATTCTTCATCACATTTCCGCTTACTTTTTCCAGAGCCGGATCGGCTTTTCGGCATCTGTTTTAAAAGGCAGTTCCACTTTTCTGCCGGTTCCGGCTGAGGCATAGGCTGCGAATATCACTTCCAGAACGGCTCGGCCATCTTCACCGGTTACCAGCGGTTGCTTGTCATGCTGCACACAATCCACAAAGTGCTCAAACTCCTGAGGGAAGCCATAATTCCAGATTTCTTCGTACATGGTAAAACTCCAGCCTACCGTGTTTCCCGCTTTTTCTACTGCATAGCCTATCCCCTTGTTGCTGTAGGTGAGTATGGAGTTTCCCTGGAGCACATCGGCATAGGCCACGCCTTCAGTGCCATGTATTTCAGCCCGGTCGTCCATGCCGCCAGGCTTTGTCCAGCTTTCTTCCATCATGGCCACCACACCGTCTTCGAACTCCAGGATGACGATTGCGTTATCGTCTCCCTTGGTTTTGGCCTGGTGCACCGTTGTGCTCATCTGCGCGTAAACAGACTTGATGGGCACACCGGGATGAAGCCACCGGAAGAACTGAATGCCATGGCATCCCATATCCATCGTGACACCGCCGCCTGATCTTTCAACGTCCCAGAAATGATCGGCGTGCGGGCCATCGTGTTTTTCAGATTGCTTGAACAAGACAGGTTTGCCCAGCGCGCCTTCCTCCAGCAAGCCCTTTAGACGCACATATTTCGGGGTGAAGCAAAGCTCTTCTGCGTACATCAGCTTCACGTTGGCCTTTTGGCAGGCTGCAATCATGCGGTCAGCTTCTTCCAGGTTCATGCAGAGCGGTTTTTCGACTACTACATGCTTGCCTGCTTCGGCTATTTTCAAGGTGATTTGGCAGTGTAGGTAATTAGGTGCCCCAACCACAATCATATCCAGTTCCGGCATGGCCAGCATGTCATCCAGATTAGTGAAGTGGTGGGGGATGTGGAACTTCTCCGCAAAATTTTTCGCGTGTCCTTCTGTAGGTGACATCACGGCCAGTATTTCAGCATTTGCCACTCTTTTCAATGCTTCTGCATGAATGGTAGAAATAAACTGCGATCCGATCAGGCCTACGCCTACTTTCTTTGCCATTGGTATATAGGTTTTGTCTGACTTAATTACTACAGCATGAGCTGCACAGCAGGCTTCCAACTTAATCCGATTATCCTGTTCCGATTGTCAGTGCGCGTGTATTCATTAGGTTATCCAATGGGTTTAGTTGATATTTCATCTCCATTGCAGGAACTTCACATCCCATTTTACGGTCGCACAGTCAGTTCACCGGCCTCGCGCTGAAAGCTTGTTTCCGAATTTACCAATTAACTTAGACACGCACAAACAGGATTCATCCTCGTTTCTGTACGCTGTTGCAAAAGGCATTCTCAATCTATATAACGCAATTTATCAGCGAACTTGGGATTTCTGTAATTCTGAGGTCCTGTAGGAGTTGGCTTTAGTCGGACCAGCTCTCATCAAAGCACATGGCTTTTCTATACTGCCGCCGCGACCTATATGGCAGTACCTTCAATTTTATAATTGCATAGAAGAGAAATTACTGTATCAGGTTTAGCACAATCACTCGCACATTTAACGAACCGTGGGTTTGTGAAACCTCACTCTTGACCTTTGCCCGTGAAGGGAACAAACACTACGGGTATCAGCTTTTTGGAGACAGTCTTGCCTTTCTTCTTTTCCAGCAGCATCAGTGTTTGCGTCTTATGAGGAGGACCTACGGGAATGACCATTCTGCCGCCCTCTTTCAGCTGCTCCAGCAGGGGAGGAGGCACAGTTGCAGCACCGGCCGTCACGACGATGGCATCATAGGGGGCGTGCTCCTCCCAACCAAGGTAGCCGTCGCCCACTTTTACCTGCACGTTGTCGTAACCCAGTTTTTTTAATCGCTCCGCAGCCGCTTTGCCGTGTTCCGCAACAATCTCGATGGTGTATACTTGCTTTACGATTTCGGCCAGCACTGCCGCCTGGTATCCCGAGCCCGTCCCAATTTCCAGCACCTTCATCTGCGGGTTTGGCCTGATCACCTGCGTCATATAGGCAACGATGTAGGGCTGAGAAATGGTTTGGTCGTACCCAATCGGCAAGGGGTGGTCCGCATAAGCCTGATCGGCGAATTCGGGAGGAACAAACTTGTGCCGTTCTACGCTGCGCATGGCTGCTAACACGGCTTTATCATCAATTCCCCTTCCCTTGATATTTCGCTCTACCATTGTCTCCCTCCTTTCCTTATATATATCCTGCTGAACAGGAAAGGAGATAAGCATGAACAGAAGAAGGGCAGAGATTGGATTTAACATAAGGTCAGATCATTATCTTATATAAAAAGGTCATACACCAGGAATAGCATTGATAGTTAATAGTGTTCTGGTTACCAGTATTTTATACTTTAAACAAAAGAATAAGTTCTTCCCTATGCAGGGGCGGTTACCTGCCGGTTTGTGATAGTTATTATGTGATAGTTATTATATATGGAAGAGGAGTGTTTGCGACTACAGTGTCCCGAAGCTACGATATGCTCCTTTGCATCAGGAGAGGAAAGGTTGTTCGCAGGTTCCTTTTCATAGAGAAAAAAAATTGTAGAAGCGACTACCGGAGGTTGATCAAATAGAGGCAACCTGACTGTTGATATATAAGCCTCTATAGAAACAGAGAGTTTTTTTGCTCTGCACGCAGCAAAACAGTCATGTTGATTAGATAAAGCAACGCGCACAAAAAAGGGGATATAAAAAGACCCCGCACCACCAGTAATAAAAAAAGATAAACACCTTACGGTTGAGACAGGCGCAAATGACACGCTTTAATTTAGTTACCTGTTGGTTGGAACCGCTCCGTTAAGCGTCCTGCGCGGTAGCAGCTGAGTAATTCCTTCAGATCCTCTACCAACTCCTTGATCCTGTCCCCGTCCCTGATGTCTGCAACTTTCAGGGGTTTCCCGGAGTAGGAGTAGAGCGTTTCGCTCGATAAGATATCAACTTCATCCGCTATCGCTTTCTCCGTGGACTCGAAGGGGAGATGCGCAATGAGTTGCTTTCCCTGCTCATCGAAGATTAACGTGTACCCCGCTATCCCTGTCTGTTCCTGGTACGCTTTGGCAAAGCCCCCATCAATCACAATGAGCTTTCCATTCGCCTTGATCGGGTTTTCCCCCTCCCTGACCACCACGGGAACGTGTCCGTTTATGATCAGGGAGTTCTGGGGCTCCAGTCCGAATTCTTTTAGTATGGTATCGCAGGTTGCGGGATCATCCCTGTACTGGTAATAATACCCCTTCACCTCCTTGTGGGCGGCGGGGTCGCTGATAAAGTACCGCTCAAAGGTTGTCATCTTATTTTTCCCGAACAATGGCGACTGTGGGCCTGCCCACAGGTACCACATCATATCCACGGCCAGTTCGTTCTCCGGCGTGCCCACGACCCCGGAAAAAGCCTCCCGGGTGAGCTTGTCCAGGAAATCCATATATTCCCTGCCTTTGAGTTTCTTACCCAATAGATCCACCTGGGCGAGGTTCCCTTTTTCATCAAGGGGGATAGACCCGTGAAACAGCAGGCAATTATTGGAGATATGGTACATCGAGCCCTTCTCAAAAAGGAACTGCACGTGCTTCTTCAGCCTGCTGCTGTGCTGAAATGAGTCAGAGAGCTTCTCGACCAGGTCCTCTTCCTCCTTTGAAAGCCTTTCAGGCTGTTCCGGGTCAATCGTGGGGAAATACGTGTCTTTCAATTGGTAAACCTTGCCCTCGATCTGGATCTCGCCCGTCTTGAAATTGATGTTGGAGAGCATTTTCCGGTGTCCGATCCGGAAGTCCGGCCTGCGGGCGATCAGCTGATCCTCCAGCTTGAATTGAATAAGGCTGATGGCCTTGTGCATGATGCGGTTAAGCCAGTGCTCGCTTTCATTCAGCAGTTCCTCAGGGTTGATTTTAGGGTTGAACACAAGGCTTTTATCCTCCTTGTAATGCTCCAGGGCAAAAGACGCCAGCGGGATGAGGTTGATCCCATAACCCTTCTCCAGCGTATCGGTGTTGCCGTAGCGGAGCGAGAGCCGGATGACATTGGCCATGCAGGCCAGGGAGCCCGAAGCAGCCCCCATCCAGACAATGTCATGGTTCCCCCACTGGATGTCGACGGAATGGTAATCAATCAGGCTGTCCACGACGGCTTCCGCACCGGTGCCCCTGTCATAGATGTCGCCGATCACGTGGATTTTGGCAATGGCGATGCGCCGGATAAACTCGGCCAGGGCAACGATCAGCTGCTCACTGGCGCCTATTTCCGCTACTGCCTTCAGTAGCCTCTCATTGTATGCGCGCTTCCTTTCACCCAGCGCCTCCCCCTGCAGTAATTCGGAAATAATGGGCCCGTACTCCTTCGACAGGAGGCGGTCGATTTTCCTTTTCGTGTAGATGGTGGTGAACTCGTAGGCGATGCAAACCAGTCTTTGGATGGTGCTGGTATAAAAAAGGGCAAGGTCTGGGCTTTCCTTTTTGATGATCTGGATTTTTTCCTGGGGATAATAGATCAGGGCAGCCAGCCTGCGGAGCTCCTGCTGGCTTAAGGTGGCGCTGAACAAGGCCTCGATCTTCTGACGGATCAGCCCGGAGCCGTTCCGGAGCATGTGCTGAAAGGTCTCGTGCTCCCCATGTATATCACTAATGAAAAGCTCAGGGCTTTTGGGGAGTGACAGCAAAGCCTCCAGGAGAATGATTTCTTTCCCTGCCTGCGCCGAATTTGGAAAGCGGTCAGATAGCAGCTTTAAATATTTGATATCGTTTTTCATATATAACTGGGGTGTAGGCCTTCCTTAAACCCTGATCAGATAAAGATAACACAGCAACATATAGAGCGCGCCTGCCGTCCCGTTCTGGAGCCTACCCTATATCCTGTTTCCTTTACGGAGCCGGAGAACGATTATATGCCTTCCAGCCATTCTTGATGTACTGGTATTAAGCAAAAAAGGAAGTTCAGAAAGTCTATTTTTTAAAAGAGTTAAATTATTTTGAGTGCTCTTGCCCTGTTTATCGCCAAGCCTTTTTGGAAAACAGATGCCGACTTTTGGGTGATCTATATAGTCCTATATAAGCTTCAGCCATCGCATATATGAGCTATATACATCGGTTTATTTCATACTTATTATACAAGAAAACACCTGACACGTGGCGGGACAGACCGCTTTCAACGCTTAGGTTATATAGGGTGTGAGCAAAAATCCATACGGCACATGATGCCGTTGTATCTGCTGACCTGGCAGGCAGGAAGGATCAACCAAGCTAGTTTAGATGGGTCGTGAAATTGACAAACAGGAAAAGCTGGAAGAGTTGGCGTAAAGAATATATCACGCATCCTGCTTTTCCTGTTTAACATGAATACGGCACTTAAGCCAACATCAATTGGTTCATGCGCCCTGCATTAAACCTGTGTGGAGATTCATTTTCCTGGCGGGGCAGGGGTGGGCTCTGTCGAGCAGCTTCGAGTGAAGTATGCGGGTGCTGGTGGAATTATATCTCAAGATTAGCGTCCTGATAAACCCGACCCTCTCCAATTTCACACTGGCTATCGAAAGTTTTTCAGAAAATGGGAACTGCATAATTCGAAACTGACCCTAGATCTTAACCTTGATCCTATGGATCAAGTTATAGGAAGGGCATGACTGATTAGATGATGCCAATTAAGAGAGCCTCCTCGCTATATAGGATTAAATCATATCTGGTTGAATCCAAACGAGCAGAGCGGCAAATAATTCCTGTATTGAAAAGCAAGGAGTATGAAAGATGAGAAAAGATTAAATGAGAAATTAAGTGTATTATCCCCGGCAGGATCCAGGCGGGTCGGCAACTCCAAAGAAGACATCAAAGCCTCCTTTCTGGAGAATCTGTTCTTTGGCATTGGCCGCATCCCAGTCCTGACGACGCCACATGATTTGTATACTGCGCTGGCCATGACCGTACGGGACCGGATCTTCCAGAAATTTGTACTGACAACGGAGACCATCTCGAGACAGGATGCCCGGGGAGTTGCCTACCTTTCAGCGGAATACCTGCCAGGCCCGCACCTTGCCAACAACTTGCTAAACCTTGGAATCACCCCGCAAACCCGTGAGGCCATGGAAGAACTGGACATAGATTTAGATGAACTGTTCGATATAGAGGAAGAGCCTGGCTTGGGCAATGGGGGCTTGGGAAGGCTGGCTTCGTGCTACCTTGATTCTCTGGCAACCCTGGGCATACCGGCCATCGCTTATGGTATCCGGTACGAATTCGGTATTTTCGACCAGATGATAAAGGATGGGTGGCAGGTAGAGCTTACGGACAAATGGCTTCATTATGGAAACCCCTGGGAGGTGGTGCGGCCTGAAACCGCGTATGAAGTAAAATTTGGCGGCAGGACAGAGTACAGCAAAGGTCCCGATGGTAAATTGTCAGTTACCTGGATACCTGGTTCAGAAGTGAAAGGTACCGCATATGATACCCCCATTCTGGGTTACCAGGGGAATGGCGCGGTACTAAGGCTTTGGAGAGCGGAAGCCATTGAGTCATTCGATTTCGCTGCTTTTAACTTGGGCGACTATTACCGTGCGGTTGAGGCGAAAATGATTTCTGAGAACATCACCAAAGTGCTGTATCCGAACGACCAGGCGCTTGGTGGGAAAGAGCTAAGGCTGAAGCAGCAGTATTTCTTTGTTACCTGCTCTCTGCAGGACATCATGCATCTACACCTGACGCAGGGGCGAAGGATTGAGCAATTGCATGAAAAATTCGCCATCCAGCTAAATGATACCCATCCCGCTATCGCCGTGGCAGAGCTCATGCGGCTATTGGTTGACGTGCACCAGGTGGAATGGGAGAAGGCATGGCACGTTACTCAAAATTGTTTCGCCTATACCAACCATACCCTATTGCCGGAGGCACTGGAAAAGTGGCCGGTACAGTTATTTGAAAAAGTGTTGCCAAGGCATCTGGAAATTATATATGAAATCAACCATCGCTTTCTGGAGGAATTGCGCACACGGTATGCCTGCGATGATGCGCAGATAGCGCGTATGTCTATTATCGAAGAGAGTGGCGGGCGTTATATCCGGATGGCACACCTGGCTACCATAGGGAGCCACAAAGTGAACGGGGTATCCGCCATGCACTCTGAGCTGCTAAAGAAGGAGGTTCTCCATGATTTTGCCGTGCTTTCCCCTGAAAAGTTCTGCAATATAACCAACGGCATCACCCCCCGGAGGTTCCTGTGTATCTGTAACCCTCTCCTGGCTGCTCTTATTGATAAACACGTTGGGATAGACTGGCCAACAAACCTGGAACGGCTAAAAAAACTCGAGGATTTTGCAGACGACACCTCCTTTCAAAAGGAATGGATGGATATAAAGTACAAAAACAAGCAGAACTTATCTTCTCAAATTCTGAGACAAACAGGAATTGAGCTAGACCCGGCCATGCTTTTCGATATCCAGGCCAAGCGGATCCATGAATACAAGCGGCAACACCTCAAAGTTTTACATATTATCAGTTTATACCTCCGACTCAAAAAAGGAGAGCTTGCGAATTTCTCCCCCTGCACATTTATTTTTGCAGGAAAAGCCGCCCCCGGGTATGTGATGGCTAAACTAATCATCAAACTAATCAATTGTGTTGCAGAACTGATTAACCGGGACGCCGAAGTACAGGATCAGATGAAAGTAATTTTCCTGCCGGATTTTAATGTCAAAAAAGCACAAAGTCTATATCCTGCAGCAGACCTGTCAGAGCAGATTTCATTGGCTGGTATGGAGGCATCCGGTACCGGTAATATGAAGTTTGCCCTCAATGGGGCGCTTACCATCGGTACCTTGGATGGGGCCAATGTGGAGATCAGGCAAGAAGTAGGCGAAGAAAACTTTTTCGTTTTTGGCCACAGCGTAGAGCAAGCGCAGGCGGCTAAATCTTCAGGGTATCATCCATTTGACATTTATCAGCAGAATCAGCTCTTAAAGGAAGTACTGGACTTTCTGATTTCAGGAGCTTTAGCACCAGAAGACACTCAGTTGTTCAAACCACTTTATGAGAACCTTCTCTATCAGGACCCATATATGTTATTGGCTGATTTCCAGGATTATGTTGATTGTCAGGAGCGAGTATATAAACTTTGGCTTGATCCAGGAGAATGGACCCGGAAGTCTATATTAAATGTTGCCCGTATGGGAAAGTTTTCATCCGACCGGTCTATTAAAGATTACAGTGATATGATTTGGAACGTAAAGCCTATAAACCTGATGTAGCAGAATTTAAAACAAAAGATGGGGTAGGGTTCTCCCTGTATATGAGGTTAAGTGTAGCTGCCGCATCGAAAAAATATTTACCACATAGGTTTGTATATTGTGTTTTCTTCGTCCTTATGCAATTAGGAAGCGGGTTGGGTTCAGGTTATCTAACATTACTGAGAAATTAGCGGCAATTGGCACTCCGGCCACCAACGAAAACGCCCTGCCTTGCGACGGCTGATCCCATGGTCCTGAGAGTGTCGTGGTTTTAACCGGTGTGGCTGTGCCAGGGTCAGTGTACGTGAACTCAACCTCCTGAACGGCGACGTAATAAGTGCCGTTGGGGTAATTGGATTTTTCAAACAGGGCTTTCGCACTTACTCCATTCGCTGCCACCACGCCGGCGTATGTTTCCATCACGTTGGTATGAGACGGAGTCACCTGAAAAGTAGCCCTGTTTATTCTGATCGTACCCATTGCGCCTAGGGATACTGACATGTCCAACTTGAGGGAGGCTGGGGGAGGAGGAGGGGGCGGCGGCGCCTCAACCTTGAATTGCAGGGAACCTGTCATCTTCCCGTCCGTGTTAACGACCAACACTGGCAAGCTCCGAGCGGAAGCCAGATCGCTGGCGCCGATTTGGGCCGTTACCTCGCTGCCAGAGACAAAGGTGGTGGTACGGTTCTGCCCTCCCCAGCGTAATACGGCTCCTTGCCGGAAATAGGAACCTTTCGCGGTTAAAGTTATTGCGCTGCTCCCAACCAAAGCCGAATCAGGTATGATCTGGCTCAGAACAGGAGCATGAAACGCGACGGGTAGCCCCTCGTTTCGGCCATAGTGCCCGCAGTACCAGAACTTCATGTAGATGTGCTGCCCGGCATGCAACTTGCCGAAATCACTGAACGTGACGGTGGCCTTACCGTCGCTGCTAAATGGAGCATAGCCACTGTGGATCCTGTGGGATTGGTCCCAAAGCTCCACATAGGCGTTGGCCGTAACATCCTTCACCCTGACGGAAGTATCCCCATCAAAGAGGGGGCCTTCCACCTTGCCCGGACTGATATGCGCCAGTGGGTTGACGCGCTTCATGTCAGAGGTTTCCAACATACCGCAAAGCTCGTGCTCCACCCGAATCTCATGTCCGGCGATCAAACTAGGGGCAACCTGTATAGACATGATATCGCTGCTGACTGTGCTCTGGGCAATTGTCCCCAAGGCATTTGAGACCACCCGGACTATGCCAGCGAGCGGAAAGACGTTCTCTACAGGCACGCTTCGCTGGCAGTGGAACAGCTCGGAGGTAATACGCGGTTTTTGCACGGGCCCTGCGAACACAGCGGTTGTACGGGGCTCTGACCAGTCGCTCCAGTGGCCGCATTCCCCTTGCCGAACACGCACGGTAGCTCCTTCCGGCATGATGGGTGCCGGCACATAGCCGATTTTATTTGTTGCCTGGCCTCGGTAAATAGTTGTCACCCCCTGAAAAGTTACCTCGAATTCCAGATCTGCTTCCGGCTTCAGTTCAGCGACGTGGACAAACGCTAATGAATGACAGTCGATCTGCCATAGCCTAGGCTTCTCAAGGCTCTCCGGTGGGCCTACCGTCAGTTGGCGAACCTCAGGATGGTATTCACAGCGCATCCCGACTTCCTGCCGCACCTTTACCTGGCGCCCCTCCTCTAACGGGACAGGCAACCTGACGGTGACAGTCGTCTGTTCAGAAGGTCCCACCCAGGCCCACCAAGCAGCATTGGCATCCTCAATGAATACTTCTGCGCCGGGAATCACATCCGTGACTTCCACGGCACGGGAACAGGCAGTCACGCCCTTTGTAATGTTCGGGGCCGGTAGTTGCCCTCCTGTCGGAACCTGGGTCGGCAAGGCCTCAACAGCAGGGAGGGAGGTGTCCACTATCCATTCGGGGGCATTATTGGGTGGGGGAGGCTTTGGGCAAACATGCTGCCTGGCAGTGAGAACAGCCCCGGGCAAGGGTAAGCCAAACTCATTTATCTGGATAAAGGCCGTGCCGTCAATTGCCTCCCCCTGCCCGATGGCGGTGTTGTCCTCCAGGGCTTCCACTTTGGTTCCAGGTCGCATGCCCCCTAAAGTAAACCCGCGCGAGCAATGGTATAGGTGAGTCAGCACCTGGGGGGGATTTATATCCTTCCCGCTACTCTGTACTTCCACCGCATCGGGTTGCTCGTGGCTGGAATCTGTATCTGTTTTCTGGTAGATGGTGATTTTATCCAGGGCCATCAATTCCTCACCCGCTTCCAAAGAGATGATTCCCCGGCTTTGGACGGCCTGTGTTGCGCCTACTTCCTGCTTCACTCCGTTTCGAATACGAACAAGGACTACTTTTGCGCCGAAGCTGGCGTTTTCATAGATCATGGATCGGCTGCACTCTGACAGCGGACCGAAAAGTTGGGGAGGTAAGAGCGGCATCGCAGTAAGGCTTTGGATTGAAAGGTTGTGTGAGGGAAGTTTTCGATCCTGACTATGATTGACATATAGGAACAACAGAAGGGCGGGAAGGGAACAGATAGGGTATTAGCTGGCCATCCCGGGTGATTGATTATATATAAATCATTTTGAGCATACGCTGTGCTAGCTCGGCCCGGTCCATACAAGCACGTCACGAAACTCAGCTGCCTGTGGTCGCAGCAGAATGGTGCCGCATACAATGGAATTGCCCTGACCGGCATGAAAGAATGTCGGGAAGCCCCCTATAAATCCTTGTTGCACAGCGTAATTATGGCTTAATCTGAACCTTGCTTCAATGTCAGAAAGATCGGGGTTACCTAAATCCGCCAGCAGGACATCGCGGAACACTGCCTGATCATGTTTCACCAGCACAGTCCCGCAAACAGTCGCCAGCACCATCCCTGCGTTCGGCACCCCTACCCGGGCGCTCCGTGTGACATCCGTTTCGGTATAGAATCCCTCCAGCGTTGGCTGTTGTTCAGTAGGGTACCTTGGGTTATCCAGCCTGGCAGAGGCTTCCATGCTTCCGTGGATCGGAGCGAGTATCAGGCGATCGGCATGAAAGAAATTGGGGAATCCCCCGATAAAGCCATGCTGAACTGCATAAACTTGGGTGGCCCGGAACCTGGCCCCGAAATCAGTCAAAGCGGGATTCCCCAGCTCGCTTAATGGAATATCCCGCCACTCAGCGAAACCCGGTCTGATGAAAACCGTGCCGCCATATTCCCGGATGCCTTCCCGTCTGAAGTAAAAGGTAGGAAAGGCACCTACAAACCCTTGTTCTGAGGCGACCCCAGCCCTGTGCCGGAAAGTGTGCATCACCACTTCCTCCTGACTGAAGGGAGTAATTGGGCCAAAAGGACCTATGAACTGTTCAACAGGCTTGGCGTTTATTTTGCCGAAGATCTCCCATTCGCCCCCGCTTTCGATAAACCGTCCGGGCCCTCTTACCACCTTGTTTTTCCAATTGTCGTCCAGCGGGTCAAAGACACTTACCCCTTGCTTCCACCGATCCGTAAAAGCTATTTCCCTTCGCTGTGCCAGTTGGTCGTGGTCAAATTTAAAGGTGGCGCTGCCCAGGTTCTGATCCGGGCCAGTTGCCCAATTCCATAGACTTTCCAGAATGTTCAGGTTTCCCGCCATGGCCCCTTCAATGGCTTGGCGAACAGATAGCTGGATTTGGGATTCATTTTCCTCCGTCAACTCCTTCTGTGTCAACCCCAGGGTGTTGATGACCTCATTCATTTTAGTTTCGAATGTGGAACAGAAAGCATCATAGCCATCCCTTGCGGCACTGTCAGGCAGACTGTCCTCTTCCATCAGGATACAAACGATGCCGATCGTGCCGGGAATGTCGACTATAGTCTCTCCGGGTGGTTCCCGGAGCGTGATTGGGTTTTCCAGCGGAACAGGAAGGAGAGTTGTTTCCCATTTTCCCAAAGGAGGAGGAATTGGGATATGATCGCCCGCTTCCACATTGGTGGTGCCGAGGTTGCCATGCCCCCCATTTGTTCGAACTATTGTAATGGACCCCGATAACTTCAGATTCGCCGTCAGGCGACAAGTACTGCCGTCAATTTTAAAAAACAACGTCCATAAGTAAGGTTCAGCGTTGCCGGGGCCATCCCCTTCGTCAATACAATGGACATGGTCCAAGGTAAGTGACACATTCAAAGAATTTCTAGCTGCACACATGGAAACATCTACATTATCTCCTGTCAGTCTAATCAGAAAAGTATATAACCCTGGAAAGACCGCTTTCGATGCTGGCATTTTCCTACTTTGCATCAGGAAATGGTCTATTCAAGTAGAGGGCGCATTCGGGCAGTGGGTGGTGGTGCCCTGCGGGATTTACCTGTTGTTTCGCCAGTTTAGTTCACAAAACCAGCACTTTTGTTATAAGCGTATTGTAAGATATATACGTTCAGGAGTGAAAAATGTACAATGTAATCATAACAAATTGCTGCTATGATGTGTGATAAAAATTGATTGGGTATACGCTATCCTATATATGATAAGCCTCCACAGAAGTAATAGATTGCTAACTCTTATGATCCAGACGTTATATATAAGAAGAGGTACTGCGCAATTTTAAATTGGCTATAAATCGGATTGCCATGAATAAGACGAGGTTCACAGGAGCACAGATGCAGTTGCCATCAGGCAGAATGAAATCGGTGTTCCGGTTGTAATGGAATACTGCAAGTTACGCATCTTTGAGGCCCCATTTACAACGGGAAGATAAAATAAGGAGGTTTAGAAGTGAGTGAATTATATTAGATGCGGCAGTTAGATACGGAGTATCCTAAATTGTAGAAACTGGTCGCGGACCGGAGCCTGAATAGACTAAGGCGGACGCTTAAGCAAAGGACTACAAGAGGCTTCTCACTACCACGGAAGCTTTCGTTCTGCTGGTTATAGATTCAGGAAATGTTTGAGTATATATGAATCCTTATTTCTAAAGAGACTCTTTATGTTGATGAGCAAATTCATTATAAGTCTGGTTGCAATTTTTTTTGTGACAAGTTGCTCCCAAAATTTAAAGCAAGGCAATCTTATTACTGTCAAGGGCAAAATACCTGTCGAAGAAATGGGGGTCAGTTTAATACATGAGCATATACTGGTCGATTTTATTGGAGCTGACAGCACCGGATACCATCGATGGGAAAAGCGTGATGTGATTGAAAGGGCGCTTCCTTTTTTAATGGAAGCTAAACATAAAGGTGTAAATACATTATTTGAGTGCACCCCTGCCTATTTAGGCCGCGATCCTATATTACTGAGGGAGCTTTCCGAAAAAACCGGAATTAACATTGTTACCAATACAGGCTATTATGGGGCAGTAGACAATAAATATATGCCGAATCACGCTTTTGGTGCAACTCCCGAGGACATTGCCAAAGTGTGGATCGGTGAATTCAACAATGGAATTGAAGCCTCCGGTGTATTTCCGGGTTTCATTAAGATATCAGTAGAATGGAAAGGCGCCTTGTCGCCATTGCATGCAAAAATTGTTAAAGCCGCAGCAATTACGCATAAAGCAACAGGATTGACCATTGTCTCGCATACGGGCGCAGATGACCCGGCATTTGCGCAATTAGAGATTTTGAAAAACGAAGGGGTATCCCCTGAAGCCTTCGTGTGGACGCACGCCCAGGATGGCACGATTGAAGGGTATGTCAAAGCTGCAAAACAAGGCGCATGGATTTCGCTGGATAATGTGAATAAAAACAATTTAAATAAACCTGGTGGAATTGATTGGTATGTAGCCCTTCTGGCAAAATTAAAAAAAGAAAAAGTGCTTCATAAAGTATTGATATCCCATGATGCGGGGTGGTATGAGCCGGGACAGGAAAACGGTGGGAACTATCGCGGTTATACCGATATTTTCGAACATCTGATTCCTGCCTTAAAGGAAAATGGGTTTAGTCAGGAGGATGTCGACTTATTGCTAATTAAGAATCCACAGATGGCCTATGCTGTAAACATCAGGGAAATTAACGAGTAAAAAATCGGGTAATGCTTTACAAAGTATGATGCTTCCTGAAGAGAAATAGCAGTGGAGCTGTTAGATATGGATGTGTGTGTTAGAAGTCCATATCTATTGTCCCCACTGCTACTGTAGTAAGGTCGTCAAAAACGGCAAAAAAGTTACGGGGCAGCAGAACTTTAAATGCAAAGACTGCGCAAAGCAGTTTCTGCACGGGTATCTGTACTGAGCCGACCCAGCCAACAAGCGTCTTATGAGTCGCATGCTGGTGCGGGGCTCGGGCGTAAGTGACATCGCCCAGGTGCTGGGCGTGAGCCAGGTGTGTGTGCTGCGACATTTGCAGCGGCTGGCCGAGCGGGCTGGTCCGGTGGCCGAAAAGCGGCACTACGAGCGGCTGCAGCTAGACGAGCTGTGGAGCTATGTGGGCAGCAAGAAGCGCAAGCGCTGGTTTCTGTACGCTTACTGCCCGGAAAGCAAGGAAATAGTGGCCATGGTCTGTGGCTCGAGGAGAGCTGCAACCGTGCGGAAGCTCTCCCGCAAGCTCGGGGGCGTGGAGGTCGACTGGTTCTGCACCGACAAGTGGAAGGCCTTCCAAAAGGTGCTGCCTTACGAAAACACCTGATCGGAAAAAAATTCACCAAGGCCATTGAAGGGGTGAACACGGCACCAAGGCTCAGAAATAGAAGAATAAACCGGAAAGCAACTCGCTTTTCAAAGAAAGAAGAAAACCATATGTATGCTATGAACATAACCGTCAGCTATTTTAACCATCATACTTTCTAAAGCGCAACCGAAGTTTTCTAATGCTCACAAGATGTGAAAGCAAGGCGGCTGGGACAATGATGCTTGGCAGCCACACATACGGAAAGTAAGTTACCCCTGTGTTTGGTTGCTCGAAACCAAATTGTTGAAAAGGTGTAGGGGAGGACATTATGGCTAAGGCCATAATGGTGAACAGCAGTATCAGGCAATCGAAATTCCATACGAGCAACCATCTCAAGTGCATTGTTCTCCGCATGAAGGTAAAGTAATAAATTATCGGCGCTGAAAAGCCTGTGAAGATGTCAAAGTTGATGCCCTCAAAAGTCATGATTTGGGGAACCAGTGCTGCCGCATAGAGTTGGTAGAGCACGATTTCAATAGGGAGCCTCACAGAGTGCAGCAAAGTGAGGTCAGCGATATCAAGCGAGTCTGAAAATGCCCTCCCTCTTTGGGTAAAAAGCGCAATGAGGACAACTGCAATACCTGGACCAACCAAAAACAGGAAGCGCGGGGGCATTTGGTCGCCTTGACGATAAAAACCTGCTGCACCTAAGGCGGCTGTGATAAGAGCCCATAGTACAAGCGCTGCGAGGAGCATTCCTGAACGCTGCGAGGCTTTATATAACTGGTAAACTACGAAGGTTGTTGAGAGCACAAAAAGGATGTGCGTTAAAACCGATACCTTTTCCATGGCATTGTGGCTATGATTACAATGCAAAGGAAGGAGTAGTACGGCACATAATTCTTGCCAAATGACAAGAATTACTTATTTAGAAACTCTCTCCGTATTCTGCTCAAGGATGTGTCTGTCACGCCCAGGTAGGAGGCAATGTGCTTGAGTGATGCATACTGAAAGACTTCAGGGTTTGTGCGCATCAGCTCTTTATAGCGCTCATCAGCCGTCTTATTTATCAGCGACAGCGTCCGTTTCTTAAACTGTATAAATCCCTTCACCAGCAGGGCTCTTCCGATTTCCCTAAACTCAGGAATAGCGTGAAAAAGATAATTGAGCTTGTCGTAGCTTATCACGCTGCCGTTAGACTGAGTGACGGCCTCAAGGTATTCTTCGGCGGGAATCTGTTGAAAAAAGGAGGCTACCTCAAAGACAGGCTGCTGAGCTGTGAAAAAGTTCATCGTCACCTCATTACCTTCTGTGTCATATAAAAAGGAACGCATGCAACCCGACTCAAGGAAGAGGTATTCATTGCTTACTTGTCCTTCCTTCAGAAACAGCTCCCCCTTTCCAAATGATCTCTCATTGAAATGCGCGGCAATATCTCTTGCTATATTGGGGTTAACAGGCATTGTATTCTGAAGGAATAAGACGAGATTTTCCATATATAAATATCTGTTCAGAGGCCACTGTAAACATCGGGAAATTGACCAAAGATAGGAGTTACGCATAGTTTTGAATGAACTCTCTCTGCACCTGGAGGAATAGCTTTCTCTGCAGGGCGTAAACGTTTACAATGATTTGATCCTGGCTCATCCACACCAGCCTCTGAAATGCCCTGAGCACGCAGAAGATGTGGTTCTTGATGGCCTGTGTGTCCCTGACAAAGAAGTCCTGTGCGTGGCATTCCTGCTTTAGAGTCCGGAAGAACTCCTCCACATGCCAGTGCTGCGCCTTCACCTGCTCAAAGACCTCCCTGCTTAGTTGCCTGCACTTCTACCCTGTCGGGCAGGTACATGGCATAGTGTCTCACGCGGCCTTCTTTGCCCACTCCTCCGAAACACTTTCACGAAATCAAAACCCTTTAGATGCGTCAAGAGCCCTTGCTCCGGGAAAGCCTCTATTTGCCCCACCTGCTCATGGCTGCCGGGCAGGGAGGAGACGATGCGGTTGGCCTCGAGCCCGATGAGAAAACCCACTTCCTTGTCTCTAAGGAACTTCAGGTTCTCCAGGGAGGCGTACCAGCTGTCGGCGCTCACCCAGGCCGGGCGCAGGCCCCATTCAAGGCATTCCTTCACCATCTGCTGGAAATAGTCATGCTTGCTTTTCCCCTCCCGGTGCCGGTACAACCGAAGTTGACCGGAAACCTCAGACCCGATGGGTCGGTGTAGAAAAGGGCGATGAGGCTGATGCCCTTCACCGTCCTGTGATGCCTGCCTGACCAGAAAAAGCCCACCAGCTCTGTTGACTGCAAGTCGGTGAAAGGCTTGTCGAGCACCGAGTCATCGGCCGACGAAGTGCCGCCCTCCAGGCGCAAACCCGCTTTTACGGCCTCAAAGAGTTCTTTCCCTGTAAAGTCGTTGCTGAGCAGAAAGCGGTTTATCTCGTCATGTGACACCTCCAACACCTCGCTTGCCTTCACGCAGCTCACCTTGCGTGGCTCACTCAACAAATAGGCGATGTATTGAGCAGATTCCATGACTTTTATATGATTCTACGTCAAAGAAGTAGGTTGCGTAACTCCTAAAAGAAATCAAATGGCGAGTCATCAGGAAAAAGGTAAGAGTTAAGGTGATTCAGTCAAATACCTTCAAGTACACCTCTTAAGCAGCAGGTGCTCCTTCTGAAGAAGCAATGCGCATAACTACATTCACTAACAGATACTATCAGCCCAAGTCGTTCGAACACCTTCAATACTCTTTTTATCGGGTGGCAATCTTCCCTTTTACTTCCCACATATTACTATTACAGCACCCGGACAAGAACTTCTACACTTTGAACTGCCTCCCACGTGATAAAAACTCACCCCGTGCTCCTTCACGATATATTCCAGGTAGTGTTAAATATGTAATGCTAAGCATCTATTGTAGTGGCAAATAAAGTACTTTATGGCACCGACATGGTTTTCTAGCTTTTTCGAGAAAGCCAGCGTCTTTCTCACCAGTCTGCTGCACCTTTGCCTCATGGTGTTGTTGAACCTTTCGATGTGGTTGGTATAGCCCTTTTCCTTGCCCGCCGCCACATGCCGCCCCTCCTCCAGGATATGGTAACCGCTCCAGAAGTCAGTAAAAAAGGTGGCGTTCCGGCGGAAAACCTCCGGCACTTTTTCAAATAGCAGTTTTGCCTCTTCCTGCCCCCTTCCTCCTACATGGAAAGCGACGATCTGCCGGTTGGCCGTGTTCATCACCAGCCAGAGCCACTGCTTGTTGCCCTTCCTGCCCACAAAGCTCCACATCTCATCTGCCTCACAGCGGTAAAGCTCGCAGAGCACCCCTTCCTTCTGCTCATAAAGGCTCTCCAGCAGCGGGTCGTGGAGCGCTTCAAAAGTGGGCTCTTGGCTCAGGAAAGGGTTAAATGCCGCAATATCCTCCCATGATAGCGCAGACTCAACTGGCGCAGCGTTTTTTTTAAAGCCTCTATCTTGTAGACGTGCTCATCAAACCTGTCCTCTCGGTGAGCCTCCATCGCTTCTTTGCTCGGAATGAGTACATGGAGGTCATCGGGCTGGGCGGCGTAAAGCTCGCTCACATAACCCTGAAGCCACACCTGGCTCACCTCGGCCACACGGGCAATACCCGCCAAGGATATCTTCTCCAGCAGCAGCTTGTCAATCATGGCCTTATCAGAGTCGCTTATCAGTCTCTTTTCCCTGTCTGCCACAAACTGCCTGCCGCAGTCTTTGCACAGGTGGTTCTGCTTTCCGTTATGTATATGGCCGTTTAGCTTTATATTAGTGGATGCAAATGCAGGACAAACTACTTCTGCCATGGGTCTTCTAGCTTGGTGATACTATATAGAAAACAGCGGCATTACTTGTTTGGTGCTACCATATTCCACTAGCTCCTTTTGTGTTAAGGCACTCAAACTTTCTTTCGACTGCTTCCTTGAGGGCGTAGTGCAACAGAGAGGGCTTTGCGAAGAGTTTATGTGGTGCACGTTCTCCTTTACCGGCTTTTCTCTCGCTACAACTCTTTTACTTCTAATCCTCGTGCTTTTTCAGGTGGTGGTACTTTTGTATATTTTAAGTTATTACTTACCGATGCAGAAAGTATTTAAAAAATTAAAGCTGCTGATGAAGCCTGCCGTTTATCACATGCAGCTTATAGGCAACTGGTGCTATGGCGAAGTGTTTTTAGGCTATAAAGGTGTAGATGTTTTTGCTTGATGCTTTTCGTATAGGCTCAGAAACTAATTCCTAAACTACGTGTATCCTATTTCTCCTTAGTCTGACTGTTCATGAAAAACATGCTGTTCTTACTCCTACTGGGTACAGGTTTATACTTCGGCTATCACTTCGTCACTGATAACGGTCTACCTGGCAGCACTAAAATAGACCGATTGGTAGTGCGTAAATCAGAGCGTAGATTAGAAGCTTATGCTAAAGGCGAACTGGTAAAGAACTACACAATTGCGTTGGGTAAGCAGCCGGAGGGCGACAAGCAGTTTCAAGGCGACAACAAAACGCCTGAGGGTTTTTACACGATTAACGATAAGAACCCCTATAGCGGGTATCATAAGAATTTATGTATCTCATATCCCAACGCTTCTGATCGTCGTGAAGCAGCCCTCTTGGGTCAGCCAGTTGGAAGCAATATCAGGATACATGGTTTGCCTAACAAAATGCCATTCATTGGAAAATGGCACCGGTTCATAGACTGGACTGCAGGCTGTATTGCTGTGACAAATGATGAAATTGATGAGTTGTAACGTGCTGTTCCGGTTGGCACACCCATCGAAATCCGTCCTTAGCACCTACAACACACAATAAACTATGATAAGGTTCGGGAGTGTAATTCTAACTGTGTCATCATTTCCCTTTTGTCCGTCTTCACTTCAGGTCCAGCTGCATCCTG